>JAEXXM010000051.1 GCA_023405815.1 Pseudomonadota bacterium
CTTTAGGGGCAGCCTTTGAACCCCGGCAGCTTCTTGATCCTCTCGGCTTCGGCTTCATAGAGCTGAGCGCGCGCGGCGGCCGAGGAAAGCCGGCCGACAGCGGCCGCCGCCTGCGTGCAGGCGTTGCAGTCGGCGCTCAGATGGCCGGCATACTTGCGAGCTGCTACACGGACGAGGCCGTCCGCGTATTCGTACTTGGGGCGGCTGGTTTGGATAGCTGCCTCAGCGCGGCGAAACTCGACGAGCATGCCGCTCGCCTCGTACTTGTCGACTGCTGTCTGATATCGATCGTCAAGGCATGTGCCGCAGCGCCTCAGAGCGCCGCCTAGGCCCATAACGGTCCCCATGCGCGCGACGTCCCGCAGCTCGCTCTGAGAGAGACACTGCTCGTCGGCATGCGCCGACTGAGCCCATGCGATCGTGACGACGCCAAAAGTAACCGCGATGATCCTCCACCCCAAGGTATTCTCTCCGTCTGCATTGGCCGTGATGGCACCCATGAAGACGGGAGATGAAGGCTGCTCGCTAGAGCAAAGTTCACCGCTGAGGGCGGAGAAGAATTCCGCTCGGTTGGGAGTTCTTCCCGTCAGCGCATCAGATCGGCAGTTGCGCCTTGGAGACGCAGCCCCATCCGGCGAGCAGCCAGCCTTTGCGGTTCTGCTCGAGCCAATTCAGGGCCTCGTTGATATCGGTGTTGCGGCAAACCTCGCCCGGCGGCGGCACTAGGAAGTGCGTCATCCAGCGCTCGCGGTGGGCGCGGTCGCAATCGCCTTCGCGGCAGTATTCGAATTTGAGCACTTGCCCCGGCTGGCCATCAGGCAACCGGACAATGCGCGTGCGGCAGTCGTCCTCAGACGACATGCATTGGACGATAACGTTGTTTTGGTCGCCGGACTGCACGGCATGCGGCGCAAATACGGCCGAGCCGAGGGCAGCCAAAGATGCGAGGCGAAGCAGGCGGGACATGCGTGAACTCCTTCATGCTGAAGTTCATTCCACAAACGTGGACAGTTCCACCAGGAGCATTTCCCGCTTTGGCTTTCTAATTTTTCACAAGCCTAGGCGCGAGTCGCGAGCGGCTCAAGCCGGAAAAACAGTCAAGTTTGGCATGATTTGAGTGCAGGAGGGGCGCGGCAAGCTTAGAGCGGGCCCCGGTTCAGGCCGGTTTGCGGTCATCCGACTGGGAGGGCCGCGAGGGATCTGCGAGCTGGTCGGGAGGCTTGCCGGCGACCTTAGCCCGCAGAGGGAGGTCGATGGAAATCGTGGTTCCGTTCGGCGAGCTGTCGATGGAGCTCGTTCCGTCGAGGCTGCGGATGCGCTCGCGCATGGCGGTAAAGCCGATGCCCGAATTGGCCCCCGCGGGGATTCCGACCCCGTTGTCCTCGATCCTCACGCGGAGCGTGCTCGTGGCGCTCCGCTCTCCGATATAGACGCTCGCCCGCGTAGCCTTGGCATGCTTGATGACGTTCGTGAGACTCTCCTGCACGCAGCGGAAGACAGCAATATCAGCTTCCTCGCCGTAGCCGCGGGCAACCTCGCCAAATGAAAGCGCGAACGTGCATTCGGGATGTCGCCGCTCGAATCCCGCAACCAGGCTGCCGATCAGCTCGGAGAGGGGGATGCGGCCGATCTCCACCGGTCGGAGATTGCGCAGGAGGTCGCGATTTATCGCCTTGAGACGCTCAGTGATGGTGTGGATTTCACCGACACGCGTGTTGATGGGAGCAGTCTGAGCGTTTGGCTCCAACGACGCGAGGCGGGCAATCGAGGCAGCGTTCGCCGTTATCCCGAACAGGCAGGGACCGGCCTCATCGTGCAGATCGTTGGCAATTCGGCGCCGCTCGTCCTCCTGGAGGGCTATGAGATTGCTGTAGAGGCGGCTGTTCTCGGCGCGGGCCTTTTCAAGCGCTTCGGCGAGCGTGTTGAACTCACCCGCGAGCGCGGCGAGCTCGCGCACTTTCGGTTCGGCGACGCGCGCGCCGTAGTTGCCGTCCTCGAGCTTGTGCATCCCGGCTGCCAGTTCGACAAGTGGATTGAGCAGGCGCCCCAGAACGAAATAGAGCAGCGCCAGCATGAGTGCGGTTATGCCGAGCCAGATGATCGCGCGGCGGGACACTTCCTCCCAAACCTCGCCCAGCTCGTCGCGCGGCTCGCCGACAATGATGACCTCTCCGATGCGGGAATCGCCGAGCATGACGCGGATCTGGCGCGTGCCGACGCTGGGGCCGACGAGATCGGCAAACCATTGGGGGGCGTGCTCGGGATGGGGGAGGAGGCCCGCGTTGCGCTCGTCGGGTGCGATCTGGACCAGGTCGCCATGCTTGTCGGAGACGAGGACACGGGCATGGCGCACGTACGTCAGTTGCTCGGGGAGGATGTCCAAGAGACCCGCCGCAGGTCGGTCGTTCCTCGCGCGGCTAATGGCGTCATTCACCAGCCGATGCGCGACCTCCATAGATGAGCTCACCTCGACCTCGACACGGCCGCGTGCATCAAGGACCGCCAGCGCGATCGAGAGCAGCACGGCGCCAACGCTGATGACGGCGATGGAGACCATGAGCTGCCAGCGCACAGGCAGCGCATGCCAACGGTTGCGGAATCCCGCGAGGGCGGGGACTTTGATACCCAGCAAGCGGCCGTGGGGAGCAGCCTCGATGGGTCTCACGGGATCGCTGATTGTCCGATCGGAAGTGTCATATGCCTGCTGTGTCACGCGGCTAATCCCTCGGACGGCTACACGTTTGGGGTTACTCCGATCGACGAGCCCGCGCCAGTGCACATGGTTCCGCGGTGATTGCCTTGGTTTCCCGAGGTCCGGCCAAGTCAAACAATCTTCTGCTCGACGGCGATGCGGATGAGTTCCATGGCCGTGCGCGCGCCGAACCGCGTGCGCAGCGAAGAGCATATGACTGCCACTGTCTTGTAGGACACGTTTATCAAGGCGGCGATCTCGGACATGCTCTTACCCTTGGCCAGCAGCCTCAGGACCTCGCGCTCGCGCAGCGTCAGTGCTGCCCCGCCTTCTCCCGCGCCGATGCGCAAGAATGCGATCTTCTGGGCCATCTCGGGTGCCAATGAATGGCCACCGCGGTACACCGCCCGGATCGCATCGAGGAATTCCTGCGGGTGGTCGGACTTGCTGAAGTAGCCCTTGGCCCCGGTCTCGATGGCTTGAGCGGCGAACATGGAGTCATCGTTCATGCTGAACATCATGATGCGTGCGGCGGGATCGGCGCGTAGTATCCGGCGCGCCAGCTCGAACCCCGAGATGTCGGGGAGATTGATGTCGATGACGGCGACGTCGGGCCGCTCGGCGATGTACAGGCTTTGCGCGGTCGTAGCATCGCCCGCCGAGACCATTTCCATGTCGTCGGTGTCTTTGAGCAGGGCTCGGCAGCCGGACAGCACGAGCGGATGATCGTCGACGATTAGGACCTTCATGGCTCGTTTTATTGCACGCAATTGTATAACGTAGCAGCACGTTTATTCCCTGTCGAAACAGGGATTTCTTCCCGATCTTGGTGGAGCGACGGGATGTCTATCAGCGTGCGCCTCAATGCGCTTATCGTAGGGCTGCTGTCGGTCGCCCTCATCTCGTTCGTCATCGCGATGGTCGTCAGTGCCGGGCCACGCATTCGCGCCGAGAACGAGAGCATCATGCGGCTCGCCAAGGAGTTCGTCGAGACGACGATCGACAGCCTCCAGGGTACTGCCGATCCGGAGCAGCACCTGAAGATCCTTCTCGGTGGGCTGAAGGAGCTGCGGCACGTGAGCATCTACCGCGCGGGGGACGGCGCGCCGGAGGTGGTGCGGAAGGGGGAGGACGGAGATGCGCCCCAATGGCTCGTCAATCTTGGCGCGCCGATTGCAGACCTGGAGATCCCGGTCGTCGTCAACGGGCAGAGCTTCGGCAAGCTAGTGGTTTCCCCGCGAGCAGATCATGAAGCTGCAGAGATATGGGACTCGATCCTGACCTTCACCGTGGTCGGCTTAGGGCTCGGTACGGCAACGCTGCTCTTCATGAGCATCATGATCGCGCACCTGTTGCGCCCGATTAAGAAGGTCGGCGAGGCGCTGATGGTGCTCGATGCGGGGCGGTACGACGTCGCCGTTCCCGAGAGCGGCCCGCCCGAGATCTCCGACATATGCCGCAAGCTCAACCGGTTCGCGGCAAAGCTGCAGCGGACGATTTCCGAGAACCGGCGGCTCGCCGAGCGGGTGATCAGCGTGCAGGACGAGGAGCGTCGAGAGCTTGCGCGGGAGCTGCACGACGAGCTCGGTCCATACCTCTTTGCCATCAGGGCGGCCGTTACGGTGATCGACACCGAGATCAAGCGGGGCGGCAGCGATCAGGAGAAGCTGATCGAGGCCGGTGCAACCTTGTTTGCCAGCCTGGAAACGATCCAGCGCGTCAATCGTCGGGTGCTTCTGAAGCTTCGGCCGCTTGGCCTCGACGAGTTCGGCATAAAGGCAAAGCTCGCCTCTCTCGTCGCACTTCTGCGCCAGAGTCATTCCGACATCGCCATCAACCTGACCGTGCCCGACGACCTGCCCGACTGCGATGAGACAACCAATCTCACGATCTATCGCCTTGTGCAGGAGGGTCTGACGAATGCATTGAAGCATTCGGGGGCCACCGCTATCGACGTGATCGTGGAGCCCGTCGAAAGCCCGAACATTCCAGATTCGATGCGCGAGCGGTCGCAGGGAGTGGTGCGGGTTACGGTGGCCGACGACGGCAAGGGTCTTCCGGACGAGCTGACGCCGGGCTACGGCATCGCCGGCATGAGCGAGCGGGTCTGGGCGATGGGCGGGGAGCTGAAGCTTTCCAATCGCATGGCCGGAGGGACCTCGCTCGAGGCTTGGATACCGGTCGCCGCATAGAGCGTCTCCACCTACGGTTTGATGGCAATGCCCCAAGGCAGGCGGCCGACCGGCACTGACTTCTCCGCTCGCAGCGTGGCGAGGTCGATGATGGTCAGATCGTTGGTGAGACCATTGGCGCTGTAGAGCTTCGAGCCGTCCGGCGATATCTCCATGTGCCAAGGGCGTTGGCCGACGAGGATGTAGCCCGTCACCTCGAGTTTCTCGACGTCGATGACGGCGATGCGGTTGGCGCGGCCGAGGGCGACGAAGCCGCGCTTTCCGTCCTTTGAGAAGCGGATGCCGAGCGGCTGGATAAGCTCGTCGCGCACGCCCTCGATGGCAAATCCGATCTTTTTGACGATCTTGTAGGTTTTGGCGTCGATGACTGACAGCGTGCCGCCGACCTCCGACGTCACCCAGAAGTGTGCACCGTCGTTTTCATAAAGGGCGGCGCGTGGGCGCGTATCGACGAGGACATTGGCGATCAGCTTGAAGGTCGTCGTGTCGATGACGTGCGCCATGCTCGTCGATTCCGAGGTGGCAACCGCATGCTTCCCATCGGGGCTGAAGGCCATGCCTTCGGGCTCGATGCCTACGGGAATCTCTGCGTCGACCTTGCCGTCGGCGATGACGACGACCGAGACCATCGCATCGTCCTCGTTGGCGATGAACATGCGCTTGCCATCCGGCTCGACCTCGAGATACTCGGGGTCCGCGAGCGTCGGTATCGAGCGGACGACCTCTAGCTTTTCCGTGTCGATCACGTCGATGGCGTCGTCGTCGCCGGCGCAGACGAGGACCTCCTTGAAGTCGGGCGTGATGCGGATGCCGCGCGGCCGCTGTCCGGTCTTGATGACTTTCAGCGGCTGCATGGTCGTGCTGTCGAGGACGGTGACCGTGTTGTCCTTCTCGTTGCTGATGAAGAGCTGGTAGGCATCGGCGGGAGTTGCGGTGAGCAGCACCAGCGCGACGGCGAAGCCCGAGGCTTTACGCATTTCGTTCGTTTCCTGTCCGGTCGGGAACGCGCCGACGTTCGCTTGACATCGTCAGTTCGGAGGCGGGGTGGCAAGCAGCTGGAGGGCGCTGACCGCCACCTCGTTGCGAGCATCACGTGCGATGTCGAGGGCCGTCTTGCCAACGTTATTCTTAAGCGTCGGATTGGCACCTTTGCCCAGGAGAAGTCCGATCATGGGCGCGTTGTTGTGGCCGGCGGCGACCATGAGGGCCGTGACGCCGGCTGCCGACTTGGCATCGACCGCAGCGCCGCGGTCGATCAACAACTCGGCGATGTCGATTGGCGTCGGGCCGGCGGCAAGATGCGTGGCGCGCGCCTGGGGGCTGAGCTGGGAGGCGATAAGCATCAGCGGCGTGATCTTTTGCTTGCCGCTCGCGGCGTCCACTTTCGCGCCGCCGTTGATCAGGGCACGCGCGGCGAACAACTGATCCTCTCCGATCGCGACCTCGAGGGGCGTGTAGCCCTGCCTGGTCTCGCGCTCGACGTCGGCGCCGGCGGCGATCAAGGCCTCGATCGAGGGAACGTGGTTGCGCATGATGGCGTGCACGAGCGGGGTCACGCCGTCGTTATCCGGAAGGTTGGGATCGGCCTTGTGCTCCAGCAGCAGCGTCACGAGGTCGGAGTTCCGGCTGCGCGCCGCCGTGTGCAGGGGTGCATAACCATTGTCGTTCAGCTTGTTGACGTCTGCGCCTTTGCTCAAAAGGAATTCCACGCGCTGTGGATCGAAGGCGATGACTGCATTGTTGAGCTCGGCGTTGACGTCGGCGCCCGCGGCGAGCCAGTCCTCAAGGCGCTTCTGGGAGACGATCTGATCCTCGGATGCGGCGCTGGTCGCCGGGCGCGAGGTGGCCGACTTCAGGTAGCGCTCCTCGTACTTCTTGGCGAGGGCCTTTTCGTAGGAGCCGTGCGAGGGGATCGAGCCCGCGGCGACGCAATCGCTGCACTGCACGAGCGGGACCCCGTAGTCGGCGAGAATGCGCTCGATCTCGTCCTTTTTCGCCATGAGCGCGGTGTCGAGCACGAATTTCAGGACGACATCGGTGTTCTGCACGCCGATCGACAAGCTGAACTCGAGAGGGATGTCGTCCTCCAGCAGATTGACTGGCTGCAGCGTGATCGGTGCGCCCTTGTCCTTCTGGAACCAGCCGGCGAACGGACCCCACACGCCGACCACGTCGAGCTCGCCATTGATGAGCTTCTCCATCTGCCGCCATGGCTGGTTCTCGGGGCGCAGATCCGCGTCCGAGGTAACGATGGCGAGCGACTGAAGATTCTTGATGCCGTGCTTGGCGAGCACGATGCGAAGCGCCGAATGCTGATAAGTACCGATCTTCAGCGTCTTGAGGCGCGGATCATCGAGACTCTTGAAATCATAGTGCTTGTCGGAGAGGTAGGAGAGCACGTACGTCGAGCGGTAGATCGGAATGGTGGTGAGCACCGCGGACGTATCCGTCGGCATGTCGAGGAGGATGTCGCACTCGTTGTTGGCGAACGTCTCGCGCGTCAAACCTCGCTCGAGATAGGGGCGCCAGAAGTACTCCACCCGCGCGCCGATGTGCTCGGCAACTGCCTCGATGATCTTGTTCTGGAAACCCTGACGCTGATTGTCCGACAGGGGCATGTTGCCGGGATCGGCGCATACGGACAGCCTTGCCACCTTGCGTGTCTTGGCAGCCGCCTTGGCCGCACCGATTTGGGCCGGCGTCATCTCCTCATAGGGCGTCGAAAGCATGTATTCGCGCCGCCCGCCTGAGCGCTCGGCGGCGGCGGCGCCTGTGGCAGCAATGATGAGGGGTGCGATGAGGAGCGAAGCGAGAAGGGAAGCGCGCGAGGAGAGTGGCATCGAATAACGCTACCGATGTTCAAGAGCATCAATGGGAATGGCGCCCGGTGCCATTCCGGCTCCGGGCGCCTCTGCTGTCATCTAGGACGGAGCTCACTCACCGAGACGGAAGGTGTAGAGCATGCCGGCCTGCGGGATCTTGTCGAGCCCGGTGGCCTTCGCCATTGCCGTTGCGCCGATGGCCCCGAACTTGTCGTCCATGTCGAGGCCGGCGGTGACGGGGATGCCGATCCAGCCGCCGAGACCGGCGAAGATCGACACGTACTGCTTGCCCTTCACCTTATAGGTGATGGGGTTGCCGATGATGCCCGAGCCCAGCCGCTGCTGCCACAGCACCTTGCCCGATTTGCGGTCCACGGCGCGGAAGTCGCCGTTGTTGGAGCCGTAGAACACGAGGCCGCCGTCGGTGACCATGGTGCCGCCCCAGTTCGGATACGGATCCGGGATCTCCCAGTCGGCCTTGCCGGTCAAGACGTCGAACTTCTTCAGCTTGCCGGCGATGCCGGGCTTCTCAGGATACATGTACACGTTGGCGAACACGTAGACCGTTCCCTGTTGGGTGTGCGTGCGCTCCTGCGGCTCGTCCTCCATGCACCAGTTGTTGGTGGGGCAGTAGAACTTGTTCGGCTCCTTGGGATCGACGGAGCACGGCTGCTGGTCCTTGCCACCCATGGCTGAGGGGCAAGCTGGCGTGTTGCGGCCGACTTCGAACGGGGAGTGCTCGCGCACCTTGATCGGACGCCCGGTCTTCAGGTCGACCTTCTCGGCCCAGTCCACGGTCACGAACTTGCTGGCACGCAGCAGCGTGCCGTTCGTGCGGTCGAGGACGTAGGCGAAGCCGTTGCGGTCGAAGTGCGTCAGCGCCTTCACCTTCTTACCGTCGATGTCCATGTCGGTAAGAATGTTCTCGTTGACGCCGTCGTAGTCCCACTGGTCGAAGGGCGTCATCTGATAGGCCCAAGCGACCTCGCCGGTGTCGACCTTGCGGGCGAAAATGGTCATCGACCACTTGTTGTCCCACTTGCCGGTATTGCACTCGTCGTGGGTCTTGTCGCCGCAGCGGTAGCTGGGGCTCCAGTGGCCCGGGTTGCCGGTGGACCAGAAGACGAGCTTCAGCTCCGGATCGTAGCTACCCCACGCCCAATAGGAGCCGCCGCCGATCTTCCACTCGCCGCCGTTGGTCTCCGGGTACGTCGTGACGCCGATGTCCTTGCCGGCGGTGCCGTAGTGCGGGTTGGCCTTGTTGGTATCCGGCGTCATGCAGACATCGGCGTCCGGGCCTGTCGAGTGGCAGTTCCACACGACCTTGCCGGTTTCGATGTCGTACGCCGTCAGTCGGCCGCGTGCGGCGAACTCGTCACCGCCGAAGCCGGCGATCACGACGTTCTCGGCGATCAGCGTCGGGCCGGTGATGGTCTCACCCTTTTCCGGGTAGGCGTGCTTGACGACCCAGACTTCCTTACCCGTCGAGGCGTCGAGCGCGATCACGTAACCGTCGAGCGTGTGGTAGATGACCTTGTTCTTGGCGTAGTTGACGCCGCGATGGACGGTGTCGCAGCAGGCGCGCGGCACGGCCGATTCATCGCGATCGGTCTTCTTGACGTAGTTCCAGACCTGCACCGGATTGTCGGGGTCCGTGAGGTCCAGGGCCTGCACGATGTTGCACTGAGCCATGTTGGGGCAACCCGATGAGAAATACATCATCGGCTTGCCGTCATGCTCGACGACAACGGGCTGGCCTTCGTGGCCGCGCAGCGCGCCGGTCGACTGAGACCAGACGTACTTGAGCTTGCCGATGTTCTCGGTCGAGATGTCCTTCAGATCGCTGTGGCGCGTCAGCTTGTTGTCGCGGCCGGGCGCCGGCCACCAGTCGGGATTCTTGGCACGCTGGTCGATTTCCTCGGACGCCGTTTCGGCGACGGCGAGGTTTGGCATTCCTACGCTTCCGGCCAGCAACAGGCCGGAAAGCAGGAGAACCGAACTACGTATCATGTTGGTTTCCTCTCCTCTTGTGCATGTGCCACGTCCCCCTGCCGGTATCATCCTTAGGCGTACCGATTGATTTGGCTCGAGTGCTTTGCGTCTGCAGCATGAACCCAACGGGATTGCCCTGCAGACGAACCACCCTGAGGCCAGCTCTCCTTTGTGTTCAGGAAACTGCTGCCAAGCACCGGAGCGTAATCTGGAGGAAGCGCGAGTGCCGATGCCTGGCTGCGAAGTCGTGGCATGCGGACCGTAGGGAAGGGCAGGTAACCAAGCCAGCGGCAGACTTCCTCGCCGGGGAAGAATGTTTTACTGCGCCTGCCGGCTCATTCCCGAATTCGGCTAGACAATTGTGCAACGATCACATCGGCGTGTGCGGGCGTCGAGGTTTCTGGCTCATCCGGCGACCGCGCCGTGATTGGCGCGCTGTCGACAAGTTGCCACTCGTGGCAGGACGTATAGATGATGATGTGGCATATCGATGTGGGAACAAGTCCCTGCCTATGGGTCAAAAGCGATGGCGGAGCGTCGGGAATGAGTGCGCGCTCGAATACGCGATGGGCCGGCGGGTGAAGAAAATGTTTGCCGGCTCGCACGGGACGCGCGCAGGCAATTCTCGGTGCCGCTCATGGCTCTACGCGAGATTACGCTACTGCCCTTCGCTGCTCCACCAGATCAGCCCAATCATGCTGTTCGGCGTGCGGGAACACGACAAGACTTTCCGGGGGCAACTTGGCTGGTCGGTTGGCCTCGTCGCCAATGGCTTGGTCGCCTGCCATGACCTCCGGCTCAGCCGTCGGTGCGGTCCAGATGCTCTGTAATACGGCCAGGGTCGCCGACCAGGCCGATGCGGTCACCGGCTCGGTGACCTTCCCGGACGTGAAGAGCTTGCGGATCAAGAGATCACGCTCGATGCTGGGGACAAGATCAAAGGCGATGCCGACCAAGTGGCCGCTATGACGAACGATGCGGCCGGGAATGAAGCCCACCTCGGAGATCAGAATTTTCAGCGGCTCGCCGCTGTGCACTCGGAACGCGCGGCCCTGCGTGACCGTGACGCCGGCACCTGAGAGCGACAGATCCTTGAGCTGGGCGAGCGTGCGGGCGCTCCCGGGGCCGATGATCAATACCGGCTCGTCGTATATGAAGCGCTCTTCGCTGCGGTGAGTGGTGCCCTGGAGCGCCATCATGCAGACGAGGAACAGAACAACGACATTGTAGGCCGCCCATCCGGCAACTACCGGGATCAAGGCGCCCTGAGTGATGATCCGCCATTCAGGGATGAGGTTGATGGCGATGCCGAGCACCGTCAGCGCGATCAGCGATGCCGCGGTCCAGAAGACCTCCCTGTCGTAGCGATCGGCGCGTGCTTCACTGCCTTTCGGCGTCACCTTGAAGACATGCCCGAACGGCTTGATCAAGGTGAGCAATATGCTGGGCAGGAGCTTGAAGCTCTGGAACATTCCCAGGACCTGCATCGCCAGCGGAAAATACTGCTTCGGCGCGTAAAGACAGATGCCTCCCACCATCGCCAGGATCACCGGCAGGATGTAGCTGATGACGCCTTCCAGCGTCACGTTGACCATGGGCAGCAGACCGGACCAGAGGAAGACCAATGGTATGAGCGGCGCCAGGAAGAAGGTCAGGCTTTGCGACAGCCAGTGCGTCGGCAGGAAGAGCAGCCGCTGCATCAGCGTGAGATCCTTGCCCAACGGTCCGGCCGCCAGGTAGAGAATTTGCATGGCGCCCCGGGCCCACCGTCGCCGCTGGATGAAGAAGGCCTGAAGGCCTTCGGGCGCCAGACCGAATGCGAGCCTCTCGCAAAGGTAGCGCGTGATGTAGCCTTTGCGCAGCAGGTTCAAGCTGAGCAGTTGATCCTCAGTGATGGATTCTGTGGGGAGCTTATCGCCGATCGCGCGCAGCGCCTCGCGTCGCGTCACCGAATTCGAGCCACAGCAGAAGGCGGCATCCCACGCATCCCGGCTCGGCATGATCGCTTCAAAGAAGAAGCGCTGGTCGTCCGGCAGCGTCTTGCGCACGGCAAGATTGGTCTGCATCGGGTCGGGGTTGTAGAATGTATGCGGGATCTGCACGATGCCGATCCTCGGATCGACGAAAAATCCGATCGTGCGCATGAGAAAGTTGCGCTGGACGATGAAATCGGCGTCGAACAGGGCAACGAAGTCGGCGCTGGTCTTGGTCAGCGCGTGATTTATATTCCCCGCCTTGGCATGGGCGTTGTCGGGCCGGGTGATGTATCCGGCGCCCTTTGCCGCGCAGAAGGCCTTGAGCCAGGGGCGGCGACCGTCGTCGAGCACCCACACCTTGAAGTTTGGGTAGTCGAGGCAGAGGGCGCCGGTGATGGTCTTTTCCAGGACATCGAGCGGCTCGTTGTACGTCGCGATGTAGACGTCGACGGAAGGCAGGCTCTCCGGCGGAAGTGCCCTCAGGCGCGCCTCGTGCGCATCGGCCTCGGCACGCCGGTCGGTGGTCCGCAGGAAGGCGAGATAGAGGATGAGAGCATCGCCGAACGCGAGCATTTCGACGGCGAAGCAGAAATACACCCAGCCGACCTCGTACCATTCGCCGTCGGCGGGGAGCACAGTCGTGAAGATGCGCCAGTTGAGATAGCGTGCGACGAGCGCCCATACAGTGACGAAGACGAGGACGCGGACCCATTTGCGCGCGATCGGCAATGTCGGCCCGAGCAGATAGAGCGCGCCCACGACGAACATGAGCGGCGCCAGAACCTGCAGCACCGGCGCATCGAACTCCACGTCACTGCCTCGCCAGCTTTTCCGTCGGTCTCAACATGTCGACAATCGACCGAAAGAACCGGCTGGCGCTTTCGACGAACGCTGGGGGGCGGCGCTGGAAGCGCACGTCGGCAAGGCGGCCGATGTCGCAGTAGCTGCTTTGTGCTGCATGCGTGCCGTCATCCGGAAGGCTGACTTCGACCGTGATGTAGCCGCGTGCGGCCTGGGGCACCTGCGCCGCCAGAAGCCGATCGTCGGCGCGCGCTGCCGATCCGCGCACCTGCCTGACGTAGCCGTCACGCCATTCGGTGCTGCCGATGAGACGGACGGAGGCCGGGTCGCCCGGCCTTATGTTCTCGAACTCACGCTCGGGGAGCTCCACGGCAACAAATCGATGATCGCAATCGGCAAGGTCGATGACCGTCTGGCCCTCGCTGACGATGGAGCCGGGGCTCGCCGGCACCGACCATACGACGTGATCGGGGGGCAGCGTGAGATCGAAATGCCCGAGGCGATCCACGCGCCGGCGCTCCTCTTCGATTTCGGGTGCGAGCTCGGCGGCAATCGCGCTCTGCTGGCCTGCCTCGGTTTCCAGCTCCTGTCGGCGAAGGAACAGGCGTTCGCGCTGCTGCTGGGAGTAGGGCACGTCGTTGGCTGCGTCCCTTAGCAGGACGCCTGCCCGCAGCGATGCCAACTCGGTCGTAAGCCGCTCCACGCGCGCCGCCGCCATATCGCATCGGGTGGCGGTCTCTTCCTGCTTTGCGAGTGCCTCTGCCGACCGGATTTGGGAGGTGGCGCCTGTCTCAGCCAAGCCCTGCATGCGCTTGCCGATGTCGCGGCGATGGCCCACCTCCGCGAGACAACCTTTCTTTTCGACCTGGGCCTCCTCGATCTCGTGCGTCAGCCGCTTGACCATACCGTCCCGGTACGCCTGCATGCGCTTCTCGAGCTCGCTATCGAGGGTCTTGATGTCCGCGAGCTGCTTCTCGGCAAGTTGCGCGCGCTCTTTTGCCAAGGTTTGCCGACCTTCGAGCTCCAGCAGTCGCCGGCGGTCTGCCGTGTAGGATTCGATCAGCGTGAGCTTCGCAGGTTGATCGATGAACTTGCCCTTGTGGGGGATTTCCTGGGCCAGATAGCCGGAGAT
The DNA here is from genome assembly GCA_023405815.1 of Pseudomonadota bacterium. Classification (GTDB taxonomy): domain Bacteria; phylum Pseudomonadota; class Alphaproteobacteria; order Rhizobiales; family Hyphomicrobiaceae; genus Hyphomicrobium_A. Next base: position 13,608 of record JAEXXM010000051.1, read on the forward strand.
CGGCGCGGTCACGCGCATCATCTCGGCGTTGATGAATGCCGAGGATGAGACGCGGTAGGCGACATAGGGCGCGAAGGCCCAGACGCTCGCGCCAATCAGCAACAGCGCCAATCCTATGCGGATGCGGCGCGCGGTTACGGCAGAGCGAATGTTATCGAGAATCCGGGACATTTTGCGGTCTCAATTGGCCAGACGCCCATTGATACCGAGCGATCGTCGACATCCGCTTTGATCGGCGTCGCTCGCCGAGTGAAATCGGCGCTTTTGGTTACCGGAGTGTTACTGTCTTGCCGGCTCACCAGTGGATGCGCTCTATGTCCGTTACGGAAATCTGCGCGCCGTCGGTGACACTGATGATGCCGGCAGCGTCAGTCGACAAGATCAGCTCACCGGCGGTCTGACTGACGATGCTTCCGGTTGCCAGAGTGAGCGTCCAGTCCGTGCCGTATTCCATTGCTCCTGCCGACTGATCGAACTGCACCGTGTCGAGCCAGCTTTGTCCGCCGAGAATGCTGTCGGAGCCATCCCCTCTCAGATAGACGAAAGTGTCGTCACCGGCGCCGCCGGACAGAGTGTCGGTCCCAAGTCCACCTGCGAGCGTATCGTTTCCCGCGCCGCCGGTGAGCACGTTGTTGCGAGTGTTGCCGGTGAGGGTGTTGTCGAGGTCGTTGCCGGTGCCGTTGATGCTGCTATTACCGGTGAGGGTAAGGTTTTCGACATTGTTGCCCAGCGTGTAGGTGACGCTGGACTGAACGGTATCGGTGCCTTCGTTGGCGGCCTCGATCACGGTGTCGCCGGCGGCGTTGACGACGTAGCTATCATCGCCGTCACCGCCGCTCATGGTGTCGTTTCCGGAGCCGCCGTCGAGGACGTTGGCGCCGGCGTTGCCGATCAGGATGTTGGCGAGGGTGTTGCCGGTGGCGTTGATGTCGCCCGTGCCGGTGAGGGTCAGGTTCTCGACGTTGGAGCCGAGAGAGAAGCTGACGCCGGAGAGCACAGTGTCGGTGCCCTGGTTGGAATTCTCCGTCACGGTGTCGCCGGCGGAGTCGACGATATAGGTATCGTTGCCTCTGCCGCCTCGCATGGTATCGTCGCCGGCGCCGCCATCGAGGACGTTGGCGTCGTTGTTGCCGGTAAGAGTGTTGCTCAGTTCATTGCCCGTGGCGTTGATGCCGTCGGTTCCGGTCAGAGTCAGGTTCTCGACGTTGACACCCAGCGTCCAGCTCACGGTCGACTGCACCGTGTCCGTGCCTTCGCCGCTTTGCTCCGTCACCGTGTCGCCCAGAGAGTCCACGACATAGGTGTCGTTGCCGGCGCCGCCGATCATGGTGTCTTCGCCGGCCCCTCCATTCAAGGTATTGTTGCCAGAATTTCCAATGAGCACGTTGTCGAGGGCATTACCGGTGGCGTTGATGTTGCCGCTGCCGGTGAGGGTCAGGTTCTCGACATTGGCGGCGAGCGTATAGGTGACGCTGGACCGCACTGCGTCGGCTCCCTCGTTTTCCACCTCGGTGACGGTATCGCTGGTCGAGTTGACGATGTAGGTGTCATCGCCGGCTCCGCCGGTCATGGCGTCGCTGCCGCTGCCGCCGTCAAGCGAGTCGTTGCCGGTTCCGCCGACGAGGGTGTCATTTCCGGAACCGCCGCTGATCGTGTCGTTGCCCGCTCCGCCATCGAGCACATTGTTGCGGGAGTTTCCGGTGAGCGTGTTGTCGAGGTCGTTTCCGGTGGCGTTGATGTTGCTATTGCTATTGCCGACGAGAGTGAGGTTCTCGACGTTGTCGCTCAACGTGTAGGTGACGCTGGACTGAACGGTATCGGTACCTTCGTTGGCTGCCTCGATCACGGTGTCGCCGGTTGCGTTGACGACGTAGGTATCATTGCCGGCTCCGCCGCTCATGGTGTCGCTTCCGGAGCCGCCGTCGAGGATGTTGGCGCCGGCATTGCCGATCAGCGTGTTGGCGAGGGTGTTGCCGGTGGCGTTGATGTCGCCGGTGCCGGTCAGGGTCAGGTTCTCGACGTTGGAGCCGAGGGCGAAGTTGACGCCAGAGTGCACAGTGTCGGTGCCCTGGTTGGAGCTCTCCGTCACGGTGTCGCCGGCGGAGTCGACCACGTAAGTGTCGTCGCCGGCACCGCCGCTCATGGTGTCGTCGCCGGCGCCGCCGTCGAGGATGTCGTTGCCCGCGCCGCCGGTGAGAATGTTGTCGCCACCGTTGCCAGTCAGAGTGTTAGCGAGCGTGTTGCCAGTGCCGTTGATGTCGGCCGTGCCGGTCAGCGTCAGGTTCTCGACGTTAGCGCCGAGTGCGTAGCTGAAGTCTGCATAGACCGTGTCGGTGCCCTGGCTGGCGGTCTCGGATACCGTATCGCTCTCCTCGACGATGTAGGTGTCGTTGCCTGGCCCGCCGACCAAGACATCGTTGCCGGTGCCTCCATCGAGGGTATCATTGCCCTCCAGGCCCGAGATCGTATCCTCCTCGCTGGTGCCAGCGAGGATATCGTCGCCAGCGGTGCCGACGATGGCTCCGGATTGATTCACAACCTCAATGGTCACGGTCTTGCTGTAGGTGAGGCCGCCATCGTCGGTCACGCTTACGACGAGGTCGTGTGAGGTGGCACTTTCGTAGTCGATAGCGGCGCCTGCTTTCACACGGATCTGATTGCCGACGATCTCGAACATCCCAGAGGGATCGTCGGCGAGCGCGAACATGAATGTCGACCCGGAGTCGGGGTCGACGGCGCCGAGCGTTGCGACCACCGTGCCGGCGGCTGCGTTCTCCTCCACCGACCCGCCGTCGACCGTGATGTCGGAGGGTGCGTCGTTGACGTCCGCCGCCACGAGTAGAACGTTGGTGGTTGTGGTATCCGCGACCTGAGCTACGCTTCCGGTGACCGACGTCTGAGCGGCCGGGACGGGCACAACGCCATCCCCGGCTGCGGGCTGCAACTCGTCAGACTGGCGCTCCAGTATGGCGCCGAGCGCAACGGGGCTCGAGCTCGGATATCGGACAGAGGACTCGGTCGCGGCAAGGTCGACTTCGCTCTCTCCTCCAGACAGCGGAGTGCGCTGGCGCGTGCTGATCAGTTCCTCCGCTGCGGGAAGATCGCTGGGAGCTTCCTCCGTTGGATTTGCACCGCCGCCGCGTTGCTTGGCGTCGACTTCGCCGCCACTCGTAGCCGCGTGAACCGACGGCTCCTGAACGAGTGTTGCGAAGTGCTGGCTCTCGCCTGTGGCGGGTGGTGCCGCCTGTCCCTGATGCGTATTGGAGAGGGACGAGCCCGTATGCTGCGGCTGCTGGGGGGGTGGGGCGGCGTCGCCCGCCTTTTGCAGCGACTTCAGAAATCCGTCCAACTCCGCCTCAGCGGAATTGACCGACTGCATGGAGAGTTCCGGGCTGACGGACATCAGAGACCTGCTCAGGTGAATTGGATGCGAGCGTGCGTCCCTCCGCACCCTGCGGTCGGTAATCTAGGCGGGGAGATCGTCTTTTTACTGACGATCACCGCAAAAGTTCGCCGGTGTGATGAATGTCCGGTGGCGGGAATCCAGGTTTGATGCGTTCTTCTTTCGTGTCGCGCTGCATGACGACGGCTGAACGTTAGTCAACGGATCAGCAAGCTCGGGTTAGGGGTTGTCCTCTATCATCCAGCGATACTGCGGATCTTTCTTTGAGACTTTTGAGATGACGTCTGCTCGCGGTCTATACGGCCAGCATGGAGGGCGCAATTCCCCTGTTGCCGGACATGGCTCCACCTTGTTGCAGAGGTTGCGGGAGCATGCCAGCGCAGGCCTTGAGTATGTCCGGCTATTCACGCGAACTTTGTCCCGTTTGCCGGCGGACGTCATCGCTGCCTCGATCGCCATCAACATCCTGGACCTCGCCGTTCCGCTCGCGATTCTCCAGGTCTACGATCGGATCATCCCCCGTGCAGCGATTTCGACGCTGACGTTCCTCATCCTGTGCGTCTGCCTGGCACTGCTGCTCGAAGCGATTTTGCGCGTCGTGCGCAGCGAGGTGGTTGCGTGGCGAGCAATGCAGGAGGCATGGAGGACCAGCGTCGACGCTGCCTCACGGATCGCCCTGGCGCCGGCGCGGCTGGTCGACAGGGTGTCGGCGGTGCGCTGGATGCAGCGGCTTCAGGCCATAGGGACGACCTCCGACTTCCAACTCAGCCCGGCGATCCTGATGATGATGGACTTGCCGTTCGTCGTGATCTTCCTTGGCTTCCTGTTCGCGATCAGCGGTTTCCTCGCCGCCATTCCACTGGCGCTGTTCGGGCTCTTTGGCTTTGTTGCGATCGTGCAAGGGGAGGGGTTCAAAGCCGCAACCTCGGACCTCGCGGCTTCCGAAGCCAAAATTCGGGAATTCCTCGTCGAGGCGCTGAGCGGGGTCGTCACTGTCAAGGCGCTTGCCATGGAGCAACAGCTCCTGCGCCGGTTCGAGCGACTTGCGGAGCGGTCTTCCGGGCGCACCTACAATCTCATTCGGCTAACGGATAACGCACAGAGCATCAGCTCTCTGGCCGTGACACTGACGCAGTTGGTGACGGTAACGCTCGGCGCCGTGCTTGCGATCAACGGCGAATTGACGGTCGGCGCACTGGCATGCGCCACGATGCTCTCGGGCCGCGCGATGCAGCCGTTGATGAAGCTCTTGTCGTCCTGGAACGAGATACATTCGGTAATGGTTGCTTCGGAGACTGCCAAGCCAGTCTTCGAGCTGCCTCAGGTCACGCCCGCGCTCAAGGTGAGCGATCCGTCCAGGCCGGCGCGGCTCACATTCGAAGGCGTGACGTTCGCGCACGAAGGAAGTGCCGCGCCCGTGCTGGTGGATGCAAGCCTCAGCGTGTCGCCGGGCGAGATCATTGCCCTGGTTGGCCCGAACGGCAGCGGCCGATCGACCCTGGCGCAGCTGGCGCTGGGAAAGCTCGTGCCCCAATCTGGCGTAGTGGCGATCGACGACGTGCTGACCATTCTGGCTCCAACGGGCGCCTGCGGAAACCTAGCGGTTGTCGATCGAGAAACGGCATTCATACGGGGTACCATTCTTCAAAATCTCACGATGCACGGCGGTGGCGAAAGAGCTGACGCTGCGCAGTCCGTCGCGCGCCTCCTGGGCCTCGAAGACGATATCCATGCCCTTCCACGTGGATATGAGACGCGGATCGGAGAGGCTGCCGCAGAACCGCTGCCGGCCGGCCTGTTGCAGCGCATCGCTCTTGCGCGTGCCATTGCCAGCCAACCCCGTCTGCTCATCCTCGACGAAGCCAACAGCGCATTCGACTATCGCGCCGACCGGCTGCTGGGGCGCGCGCTTCTCTCGCTCAAGGGGAAGATCACCATAATCCTGATCTCGAACCGGCCGTCGCTTGCAGCTGTTGCAGACCGGGTCGTGACGATCGCCAGAGGGAAGCTCCTGCAACTCGCACAGGGGGCAAGCGTGGTTCAACCCATCGGCGATTCAGAAAAGGCGATCGCATGACGAGGTTGAGCCAGGCGAGCGAATTGCCACCCGACGAGGCAGAGGGGGTGGCCTACCATGCGTTCGAGTATGTCGATCACGTTGCCAGCGCCGAGGATGCTCAGCATCGCTCGATTGCGCTTTCAGAAGGGGCCAGTGCATTCGATCAACTGCTGCTCGAGATACTGGCCGCGGTCGGATGGCGCGGGGAGCACCGTCGCCTGTTCGAGGCCCTGCCGCATATGCAGCCTCTGGCGTCGTTCACGATGCTTCGCACCGTGCTCGACAGGCTCGGTATCGCCCTCACGCGCGTGTCGCGCCACAACGGTGAACTTTCGCTGAGGGAACTGCCTTGTCTCGTCGTCGCGGGAGAAAGCCAGTGCTGGCTGATCAGGCCGGTCGCGGGGCAGCCGCAGGCTTACGATGTTGCCACGCGCTCGACGAGAACCGATGTCGGGTCGCTTCGCGGGGTCGTCTATCTGCTGAAGACAGATGGCGGCGAGGACGTCGTGGGCGGAACTGTCGACGGATTCGTCGGCGCGGTGCTGAGGGTGCTGAGAAAGCCGATCCTGCGCCTCGCCGCATACTCGGCGGCGATCAGCGCGATCGGCATCGCGCTCTCGCTCTACGTGCTTCTAGTGTATGACCTGGTAGTCGCGACGGGCTCGCAGGACACGTTGGCGTTTCTCGCGGCGGGGGCCCTCTTCGCGATCGGGTTTGAGTGCTACCTCTATGCGCGCCGGTCGAGGCTGATCGCCTATATGGCCGCGCGCGTCGATGCCATCATCTGTGTGCGCTCAATCACTACGGTCCTCAACCTGCCGCTCGCGCTGATCGAGCGCGCTCCGCTTTCCTCGCAGCTTTCGCGTTTTCGCCAGTTCGAGGTAGGGCGGGATATTTTCGCCGGAAATCTCGCATCGGCGTTGCTTGATCTCCCGTTTACGCTGCTCTCCCTCGCGATGCTGTTCGTTCTGGGGGGTACCCTCGGGTTTGTGCCGCTCGGGATCGCATGCGTCATGGTAGCGATCGCGGCGCTCTTCGTTCCGACTTCGATTGCTCACACGTCGCGAGTCGCCGGCAACAAGCTGAAGTCGGACGCAATGCTGCTCGAGCTCACGGGTAAGCTGGCGACGTTGAGGAGCACCTTGGCGCAGACGAAGTGGCTCGCGCGGTATGGCCGTAAGCTCGCCAGATACGAGCGGGCGCGTTTCGACAGTTTACGGGTCAGCTCGCTGCTTCGCATCATCTCCAATGCCATGGTGGTGCTCGCCGGCATCGCCACCCTTGGCATCGGCGCGGAGCGTGTTATCGACGGCGCGTTGTCGCTGGGCGGTCTCGTGGCGTGCATGCTCATCGTCTGGCGGATGCTGCTGCCGATACAAGTTGTTTCGCTCAACCTGCCGCGCTTGCGGCAGATCAGGTCGACCATACGGCAAATCGACGATTTGATGCGGATGCTGCCGGAGCGTGAGGAGGCCGTGCCGCTGGTCTTCCGGCGGTTGCGCGGCAGCATCAGCACGGCCGGCCTCTATCTCAATCTCGGCACGCGACAGGAGCCGCAGCTCAGGGGAGTCAATCTGGACATCGCGCCCGGTGAGATCGTCGCCATCATGGGGCCAAACGGCAGCGGCAAATCCACTCTTCTCAAGGTTCTGCTCGGGCTTTATCCGCAATATCTCGGTACGGTCCGCATCGGCGGCCTCGACATGCGTCAGCTCGATCCCGCTGAGTTGCGGGCCACCGTCGGCTACGCGCCTGACGCCCCGACTTTCTTCTATGGGACAGTCGCCGGAAATCTCCGTTTTGCCCTTCCCGACGCAACCGACCACGACATCATCGAGGCCTTGGCGGCAGCTGGCATACAGCTGCCGCATCCGGACTTGCCTCAGGGCATAGAGACGCGGATCAGCGCGACCGCGTGCCGATCGTTCTCGCAGGGGATGCTGTGCCGACTTTCGCTTGCCCGCGCCTTCGTCAAGAAGGCGCCGATCCTGCTCCTCGACGACGCGCACAATGGCCTCGATCAAATCGGGGATGCGGCGTTGCTCGCGCATCTGAGCGCGATGCGGGGCAAGCAGACCGTACTGCTGGCCACGGCACGGCCGAGCCACATGCGCATTGCTGACCGCATCCTGGTGATGAACGGGGGCATCATCACCGCAAACGGCAAGCCCGATGCCATTCTGCCGAAGGTCATGGAAAGCCTACAAGTAGACGCGGCCTAGCGCGAAAGAGCACGTCGTCATGTCCACATCGAATGCCGTGACAATTCTTCCATCCGATACTCCCGACTGGCTCACGACGCCAATCGAGTTCGAAGATGAGGCATCGATCCGGATGCGCCGGCGCACGATGCACCTCGTCGTCGTCATCGTTGCCATGGGGCTGGCCTGGGCCGCGCTGGCACCGATCCGGGAGCACTCGAAAGCCCAAGGTCAGCTCGTACCGCTATTCGAGGTGCGTCCGGTGCAGCATTTGGAGGGCGGGATCGTCGATGAGATCGTTGCCTCGGAGGGCCAACTCGTCGAGAAGGGGCAGCCGCTCATGCGACTGCAGCCGGTGGGGACGGAGTCGGAACTTGCAGGGCTACGGGTGCGTGCGGACAACCTGAAGCTCGAGAAGGCGCGCGCCGAAGCGTTGCTCGCGGGCCGCGAGGTGGATCCCCGCATGCTCGAGGGGATCAACGTCGATCTGGCGACGGATCACCTTCAGGTGCATCGACTGCGTGTCATGCAACGGACGAAGGAGCGCGAGCTGCTGTTGACGCGCATCGCCCAACGCAAGGCGGAAATCGCGGGGCTCAAGGCACAGATTCCCATGCAGCAACGCCTGGTGGAGATGCAGAAGGAGCGGCTTGACGGTCGCCAGCAACTGTTCAAGCAGGGCGCGATGTCGAAGAAGCAGGTGCTGGAGGTCGAGACCCTCTACGAGCAGGCCCGCATCCAGTTGCGCGAGAGCGAGCGCAAGCTTGCGATGGCAGAGGAGGGGCTGCCGGAGGCCGAAGCGGCGCTGAATGAAGCGGACGCTCAGGCGCGGAAGCTTTGGAGCGAGGAGCTGGCGAAAGCTTCGAGCGAGCTCGCCGAGGTCCAGGAGGCCATCCGCAAGCAGGCTGATCGCGTGGATAGGCTCGAGGTGCGCTCGCCAATTCGCGGCAGGGTTCAGAACCTCATCCAGCGCTCGCCCGGCGAAGTCGTTCCGGCCGGGGCGAGCATTCTGCGCGTGGTCCCGGTCGGGGGTGATCTCGTTGCCGAGGTTCACGTGCGGCCCGAGGACATTGCCGACGTGAACTTGGGAGATGCGGCCAACATCAAGGTGAGCGCCTTCGATTTCACGCGCTACGGCAAGCTGAAGGGCGAGGTGTCGTCGATCTCGCCGACGACGTTCGAGAGCGAGGACCATCAGCTCTACTACAAGGCCGTGATCAGGCTCGATCCGGCTGACGCAGCCACGTTTCAGCCATTCTCGCGGCTGCAGCCGGGTATGACGGTGGACGCCGACATCATCTCGGGCAGCAAGTCCCTGTTGCGGTACCTGCTGAAGCCGATTTTCCGCGGCTTCGACGTCGCGTTCTCCGAGCGGTGAGCGAGCCGCCCGCGGCGGGCCGATCGCGTCGCGAGATCGCGGGTGCCTAGAGGATGCCGGCCGGCAGCTCCGGTTCGACCAGGCCCTGCCGCATGCAAAGGTACACGAGCTCGATGTCGGAGCGGACGCCGAGCTTGGACTTTATCTCGTAGTGATAGTTCGCCACCGTCTTCGGGCTGAGGTTGAAGGCGGAGGCGATCTCGTCCGTCGACTTGGCATTGAGGATCATGCGCAGGATTTCGAATTCCCGCGGAGAAAGCTCGTCGACCGCGGAAACGTCATCGCACAGTCGGCTGGTGGCAATGACCTCATTTATCTCTGCACAAAGCGCAGGGCGACCGGCAAAGACGCTGCGGATCGCGCTGACAAGCACATCGGGCGGGCTGCTCTTGGTGACGTAGCCGCGCGCACCGGCGTTGAAAGCCTGCTGCGCGTACGTTGCGCTCGCGTGCATGGTGAAGATGAGGATGCGCGCGGCGGAATTGCGCTGGCGGATCTGGCGGACGAGGTCGATCCCGCCACGTCCCGGCATGGAGATATCGAGGACGACGACATCCGGCAGGCTATTCTTGTAGGCTTGGTATCCGGACGCGGCATCCGCCGCCTCGGCGACGACCTCGATATCGGGGTGCATCTCGATCAGTCGGCGATATCCTTGACGTACGACGGCATGATCGTCGACCAGCAGGACACGAATACTGGAGCTCATCGGGCACCCTCCTGCAACGTCGGAAATTCCACCTCGAGGCCGAAGCCTCCGTTGGGAAGAGGTCCGGCGGCGAATGTTCCACTCAAGGCGACAACTCGCTCGCGCATGCCGATCATCCCCGATCCGGACGCGCTCGTTGGTTTGTGGCTCGGGGGCGCGCCGATGCCGTCGTCGATTACGGAGAGACGGATGGTTTGTCGATCTCTATCGGCGCGCTGGCTCAGCAGGATCTGAACATTGCGGGCGTTGGCGTGCTTGGATGCATTGGTGAGCGCCTCCTGGATGATGCGGTAGACGTGGGCGCCGGTCTAGGCCTCGAGGTTCGCCACGCCTCCGGCCGTTTCGATGGAATAGCTCGTGCGTCCGCGCGCGCCCTCGTTGTGGCGTGCGACGAGAGCCTCGAGGCTGGGGATCAGGCCCAGGTCATCGATCTCCTGCGGCCGCAGATAAGTCAGCGTCCGGCGCAACGACACCATCAATCCGGAAGCCATGTGCTCGAGCTCGCGAGCCTCCTCGACGCATCGGGGTGCCTCGTGCTGGGCGCGGGTTCTGAGGCACGCTGCATGCGCGCTGAGCGCGCTCAGCTTCTGCGCAATCTCGTCGTGCAACTCGCGGGCGATGTGACGGCGCTCGTGCTCTTGCGCGTCGACGAGACGCCGCGCCAGCTCGGCGCGCTCGGCCGTCGCCTTGCTGAGATCCTCGGAGAGTGTGTTGAAGACCTCGCTGATGCGGTTGAACTCGCTCAAGCGGAAGGCAGGCAGGCGATAGGCGAGGTCGCCGCGAGCGAGGAGGTTCAAGCCTGAAACGATATCTCTTGCCGGAAGCAGGGCGCGGCTGATGACGAAGTAGGCGACGAAGCACAACACCGCGATCAGGCCGGCGGAGAACCCGAGCAGCGGTGCGATCGTGGCCCAGGCGCGTGCGGCGGTCGCGGCGGGGTCGAACTCGGCGCGAACGTAACCTTGCGGTGTGCCGCGGTAGGCGAGTGGGCGGGCGGCGGACAGCGCGTGGTTGACGTACGACCCATAGGCCGCCACGAACCATGAAGGTGCGCCGCCCGATGCGGCATCAACACCGGCGCAGCTCGAGCGCTGCAGCGAGCCATCGGCGCGGCGGAACTCCAGACATTGGCCGGGCTGCAGCGACAGGCTTGCGACAAGGTCCCAATCCGGAAAGCGCTCGGGAAGGTCCGTCGACCTGCTGATGCGAGAGAGCTGGAGGTCGAGCTGGCGGCCGACCATCTCGACGAGATCGGTATTCTGCCGCTTTGCCTCGCGTGCCGTCTGGTAGATGGCGACTACCGCGCCCACGGCGAAGCACGCCAAAGCGACCAGCGCTATCCTTCTTACCAGCAGCCACTTCAGGTCCATGAGGCCACCTCGTCCGATGCCGCTGCTCGCACGCTAGGGGGAGGCCGATGGGCTGTGAAGGGGGTGAGGTCCATCCTCAGGAAATTTGCCTAAGACACGGCATGGGAATCGCCATGGACCCCTTCAGTGGGACGGCGGATGCTTTGCCTGACTGTTGGACCGCGGAGGCTTCACGATGCTTCGGCCCCGAGCGAAGAGCTTCATCACCTCATGATCGGCTGGTACCGCCGGGGATTTGGCCCCGCAAAGGGCGCTCTGCTTTTGATTCTCGCGGTCGCGGTCGCAGGTTCGCTGGTCATTGCCGGCATCGGCTTACAGCTCGCCCTCGCCAGAGGGGTCGTCGAGGGCAGCGTGGGTGAAATCGAGGCTCTACTGGCGAGCAGCCGATGCGGAAAATCCGCAAACACTTCATCCATTCAGTATGATGCAAGGAGGAAATAATGGGGAAGGCACTCGTTGCCGCTGGCATGTTGGCGATCGCCGGTTGCGTTTCGGCATTCGCGCACGACGCTGCACCGTCGGACGGTGCGAAGGAGCTGGCGCCGGAGGAGATCGTCTTCCGCGACGATCCAGCGTTTCCGAACGGCGGCCAGACAGCGCTGCTGCACGGTGACCCGACGAAGCCTGGACTGTTCATCCTTCGCATCAAGTTCCCACCCAACTACGTCGTTCCTCCCCACACCCATCCGGGGTTCGAGACGGTCACCGTGTTGAGCGGTGCGATGGGTAGCGGCATGGGTAAAAAGGCCGATTTGACGAAGGGCAAGATGCTGAAGGCTGGAGGCATGCTCGCGCTGCCGGCCAATCACGCGCACTATGTCTGGACGGCCGACGAAGAGACAACCATCCAAGTGGCCGCCGTCGGACCCTTCGATCTCGTCTACATCAATCCCGAAGACGACCCGCGAAAGAAATAGGACGCCGGCAGCTCGCCTGTCCTGTCGTCGTTCAGCCGAGCTGCTCAGGTCATGCAGAGTTGAAAGAGAAGAGAGGTGTCGATCGGCGAATTCCGAGCGTCAAATCAAAGAAGGGAGTTGAACAGATGCCGGTTCCAAACGAGCGGAGCGACGTCGGCAACGCTTCGCCTCGGCAGGACTTTGACGGGGTATCCCTTTGATCGAACGCGGCGTGCCGCCTTGAGCAGCTCATGCTGCCCAACGGCGATCTCGGCATGCATCTGCAGGATCGCGGTGCATTGGTCACCGCTGGCGCGAGGAGAAAGCCAGTCCGCGCAGGCGTCGGCAATGAAGGACGGCATCAGCGCGGGGCGGCCGCGCAGGACGTGGCCGAGCCAGGTGCCGACGGCCAGAAGCTCGTGCGCGAAGGCGAGGGATGGGCAAACGTAGGCGCCGTTCAGTCCGCTGTGGATCGAGGCTACGAGCGTTTGGTCGAGATCGATGCCGTCGAAGTGCGGATCTTCGGAGGAATTGGCCGCACTGCTCAGGAGCGCGATGGAGCGGATCGCTGCCAACTCGAATGCCACCAGCTCTTGAGCGGATGCTCCCGTGAGCCGCTTCTGCGACGCGTCGAGCCAGCCGAAGTAAGGATCGGTCGCGGCGCTTTCCGTGTCGGCGGCAGGATCGACTCCGATCGCCGTCGGGTCGCACATTGCTGCGTGTGCGGCGAGTAAATGGAATTCAGGAACCGATGCATTGAACACGTGCACAGAGAAGGCAAGCCGGCGCGAAAGTGCGCGGCGCAGAAACGGCTCCGCACCTTTGCCGGTGCACAACGGCTGGGCGGCGAGCGAAGGATTGAGGACAACGAGTTCGTCGGGGGCTACAGTGTCCCAGGTTACCGGATACCACCAGTCCGACACCGACTGGTCGATCAGCCCTTCACCCCACGGGGCCACAGCGGCGGTCCGCGGGCCATTTCGAAGAAGGGCGACTGGGAACATCTGACTCACCCGTGACTCACCCGAAACGAAGGTGCTTCAGCAACTAACACATGTTTCATATTGGGGCAAAACATAAAATTGCCCATCGGCTTGTGTGTTTTGTTGGGGCACCGCGTTAACCGAGATTCTTCACGGCGCGGATCGAGTATCGAGCGCATGCTGGTTGCGGGCGCTGCAGAATCACCAGAAGTCTGGTGCTTCGACCGGCCGGGATAGGCGGGTCATCAAGCGGCACGGAAACGCAAGATGGATCGGCTATGGCGTTTGGCAATTTGGCTATCGCGCCAGGACGACGGCCCTAGATGATAGGGGCAGAAGTGCAGACGGCGATCGAGACGAAGATCGAGAGATCGAATTCATCCCAGCGGCGCGTTGGGGTGGCGCGGGTTGTCGGGCTTTTGTCGGTGGCCGTGTTCATAGGGTCGTTCTGGGGAGCGGTGCTGATGCTCCTGTCGCCGCTGACGGGCATGTCGTTCAGCACATCGATCGTCATCGGATCGCTGATCGGGCTCTTCTGCGGGGTGATGGTCGGCCTGGTGACGTTGCGATCCCGCTAAGAGCGGCGTCGCGCGATCACCTCACCGATCCAACAGCAAGGCGAGCGCGAAGCCGGCTATAAGTCCAGCGAGCAGTGCCCCCGCGATGATCATCGCGCGCCCGATGTCCGGCTTCAACGGCAGCGAGGCTGCGCGCAGCACCGAGACGCTGGGCAGATATTCCGCTTGGGCTTGGTTCTCGACGTAGACGCGGGCGAGGGTGTTGGTGACATCCACGGCCTTGGCTGGCTTGGCCCACGTGAACCGGATGTCGATGCGGGAGCCGGGGCCAACGCGGCCGGCCGTCAGCGACTGCTGGACCACGCTCACGACGGCGTTGAGCTTCTCCTCCGCGGTCTTCAAGGGCAAGCCTTCCTCGGCGGCCTTGGTGATGAACGTAGTATCGAACTCCAGTCCCAGACGCTTCACGGTCTCGCGCACGAGCTGGTCGGAGGTGATGACGTCTGCCTGATTGGCGATGAAGCCGGCGTCGGCGCGGGAATCGCTGCCGGAAGTCTCGGCGATGGAGCGCGAGATATTGCTCTTGGTCGACATCTCGCGGATTTCGGCCTGGACCTTGGCCTGCTCATCGATCGCCTCGGTGCGGTACTTGGTCTTTTCGGCGGTGATCTTCTGGTTGACCTCGTTGAGGTTTTGCCGGGTCCTCAGCAACTCGGTTTCGACCTCGACATTGCGGCTTGCCAACAGAGCGCTGGCGCGTTGGGCTTCGCGCAGGCGGGGCACCGGCGCCAGCTTGCGATCCACTAGTGCCTGTGTCTCAGAGACCTCCTTGTCGGAGATCTCGCGCTGCTTGGCAATCAGGTCAACTTGCTTGGTGAGGAGCTTACCCCTGTCCTCGAGTAGCGTGTGCTCGGCTTTGAGCTGATCGATGTTCTCCAGCAGCGACTGCCTGCGCGAGACGAACAGCATCCTCTCGCCCTCGAGAATCTTTGCGAGTGCGGGCCGGTCCTTGTTCTGCTCGAGTTCGGCAGGGAAGCGCAATTCGGAAGAGCCGTTGATCTCTGCCATCAGACGTGCGTTGCGCGCCTGCAGTTCCTGCGTTCTCTCCGAATAGTTCTGGGCGTCGCCTCTGGCACTGATCGTCGCGACCTGGCCGAGGCCACCGCCGACGATAACTGACGTTCTCGCGGTGTAGCTCAGCGGCAGGAACCAAGCGACGAGGGCGCCCAGCAATCCGGCTATCAGTACGCAGCGGGTGATCAATCCGCGATGGCGCAGCAGAATGGCGACCGGCTCGAGCTCGCGAAGACGCAGGCTGCGCGGGGCGGGCTTGGGGCTTGGGTAGCCTGTCCGCCGTTTCGACTGTGCCAAGGGCTCGATCCTCATGGCCCGGTTGCGGGCCACGTCGGCCATGCGTAGGTCGGGGACCTCGGATGTGTGCTTTGCCAGTGCACCGGTGTGTTTGCGGGTGTGACTCATGCCAGCTCCAAACCGTCCAGCGTGTTGTTGCGCACGTGCAGGCGTTCGCCGCTTGCGTGAATGTCGATGGCCTTGCCGAGATTTCGCAGGGCGGCGATGTCGTTGCCCTCGATGATAAGGCCATTGCAGGCATCCGGCTCGGCGCCGAGCCGGATGGGTTCGCTCGCGATGCCGTAACTCTGACATGCGCTCAGCCTGTTGCTGCTGATGCGGATGATGCCGGCCGAGTCCGGGTCGAGGTGGATGCCATCGAGTGCGGCGCCATCGACGGTGTTGCCCGACGCGACGAGGCCGCGGCAGTTAAAGGTGAAGCCGCGACCGGGCGAGTTGACGACCTGGTTGCCTTGCACCAGCGCGTCGACAACGTCACGCCATACGATGATGGCGCCGAAGTATGCCTTGCCCTTTGTCCCGGTAAATCTGACCACGTTGTTCGTAATCCTTGGCCGGAAGATCAAATGTCCAGCTCGTCCCTGCGCGTTGAGCGCCTTCCAGTCGTCGTCCCTGGCGCAGTCGACGATCAAATTCTGATCCACGAATGCGCCATCGACGCCGTGCGTCCGAAAGGAGTCCTCGGACACCACGTAAATGCCGGTCATCCGTGACGAGAAGACCTGGTTATGGTTGATCGCAACATTCGTGCCACCGACGACGGCGATGCCGCGGGCCATTCCCCCGCTCACCTGGTTGAGGGAGATCTGGACGGCTTCCACGGGCGCGCCGTTGGCGAGGTAAGAAACGACGGAGATGCAGTCATCGCCGGTGTCCCAGACCGTGTTCATGGCGATAAGGATGTGGCGAGAGCCGTCGACGGTATGGATGCCGTCCGCGCGAGTGTCGCTCACATAGTTGGACTGGATGGAGCCGCGGCTCGATCCCAGTCTGGTAAAGATGCCGACGCTGGCAGAATTTGAGACGCTGCAGCCACGGACGACGAAGTTCGTCGCGTTTTCGATCACGACGGAAGCGGATTGCGGATTGTCCTGGCGAGAGCCCGACCAGGTCGTAGTAACCTTGACGCCGACCAGCTTGGCACCGTTTCCCGTCAGCCGGATCGCGTGTTGCGGGTGTGTGGAGTGCGCGTCGGTTGCCAGGAGGGTTGCCGCTCCGGTGGGTCCATAAACGGTCACGCCGTCGAGCTCCCAGACACCCGAATGCGCGTATGTGGCTCCGCCCTTGAGCGCTATGGGGCGCCCGGTCTTGGCGGCCTCCGCAGCCGCCGCCTCGAGCGCACGCTGATCGTCGGCGACGCCGTCGCCGACGGCGCCAAACGTCTCGGGGTAGCAGGCGCCGAGCTGGGGGATAACGAGGTCGCCGAGCGCCTTCGCCAGCTGCTCTCTGGATTCGCCTGGAGCTCGAATGTCGATTTCAGTCACCAGCGATCTCCAAAACGAGGCGCCTGCCATCGAGCACCAGTGCGCGCGTATCGAGCGACAGGCTGACCGCTCGACCGGCGGCGCTGGCGCGACTAAACCTTGTGGTGGACACCATGGCGGTCAGCACGCCGGCCTCCGCGAATGCGAGGAGGGCCTGCAGAACCGCTCTGCGCGAGGGGAGAGCCGGAACGTTGGTCTTCAGCGCCATTTGCGTACTCGGCCGTGAACGCCGGCGGTCATCGAGCGCCGCCCGATCCGTTGCTTGCAAACGGTATGCCGGCCTGTTTCCTGCATTCGCGGTCCAAGGCGGGGATACCCCAAGGGCTTGGAGAGGGCGCGTTGAACTCGCTTTTAAGCTTATTACGCATTAATTGGCTGCTCTTGCACAAGGCGCGCCTCGCCGCACTTTCCGCCTATGGTTACCAGGCGGTTGCGGCTCTCGTGCTCATATTGGTCGTGAGCCGGCTGCTGCCTCCGGGCGAGTACGCCACCTATTCGCTGGTGATAGCGACGGCGCAGCTTGCAGCGCTGGGGGCCTTCGACTGGGTGCGCTTTGCCGCCACGCGGTTCTACCCGGGGATCGGGGAAGACGCCGAGCGCCGGGAGAAGGCGACGCTCGCGGCCTCGTTTCTCGCCATGGCCGGAATGGGGTTGCTAGCCGCCCTCGTCTTTCTGGCGTTCGGCGTCTCGGTGGAGATTACAGTCGCCGGCGCGATCATCGCTGCCGGTCAGGGTGGGACGGATCTGCAGTTGACGATGTCCCGCTGTCGCGGCGGGTTCGCGCTCTTTGCGTCTACGCAGTTCGTGCGGGCGAGCGCGCTGAGCATCGGCGGCATCGGCGGCGCGCTGCTGACCGGCTCCGCGCTCGGAGCGATGGCGGGCGTCATCGCCGGCTATGGGGCGACCATCGCTTTCGTGCTGCTCACCGATCGTATGCTGCGTGAAACCGATTTCAACTCGGCATCGTCCGTGTCGCTGCGCGACTACCTCCGCTACGGCTTTCCCGCTGCTGGCGCGTCCGTCGTGCATCTGGGATCTGCCGTGGTCTTGAGATATGCCGTCTCCATATTCGCCTCGCCGGCGGCCGTTCCCGGGATGCTTCTTGCCATCGATCTCGTGCAGCGGCCGTTCGCGCTTGGGGTGGCAGCGCTGCACGACGTCATTTATCCTTCCGTCGTCGCCGCACATGATCGCGGAGATAAGGGTGGTGAGCGTGCCGCCTTGCTGGCCCTCTACGGGCTGGAGTTTGGGAGCATCATCTTCCTCAGCACATTGTTGATCGGCTTCAGCGGGCTCATCAGCGATTATGTGGCAGGCGCCAGTCTGCGCGCGGCATTTTTCGCCGCGTTGCCGTTGACGACCGTGTTGATGGCATTACGCATTGTGCTCACCGCCATAGTCGCGACACCGTTCCACCTCGCGAAGCGAAGCGGGGCCTTGGCGCTGATTGCGGCGGCGGATTTTCTGACGACGAGCGGCGCGCTTCTGATTGCAGGCGCGGTCCTCGACGTGCATTCGGCGGGGCTCTTGCTCGCTGGCGTATGTGCGGCAGTGACGACGATTATCTTCAGCCAGGGACTGCGCTTGCGCTGGCACTCGCCGATGCGCGACGCGTGAGACGTCAGGCAACGCGCCGAATGAGCTTTGGCGCCCTCGTGCTCGTTCCTTCGACCTCAGGGGCGTTCCGCTGGCGCATGGCGGCTGCCAGCGCATCCCACAGACACGCGGCGAGGATGAGCACCAGCGTCTTGACGCCATAGAAGAACCAGAAATTGCCGAGCACGAAGCCGGCGTAGATCCACACCAGAACCTTCAGCCAGATGACGAGTGAGATGGGATCGGTGTGGCGCAAGGCGAGTACAGTGCGCTTCGTGACCCACGAAAGGGTCAAGACGGTGAGGAGGCCGACGAGCAGCATCCCCGCATAGCCGCTCACCATGAGCCAATATGGGAAGTGCGCGAATATGAAGCCGCCGCCTGCGTACATGGTCCAGTAGAGTTTCTCTACATCGGTGTAGGGCTCCATGACGAAGTACATGCCGTGGCTGGTGCCGGCGACGAATTGCGATTGCTCGGACAGCGTATAGAGGGAGCGTACGGCCGCGGCGATCGATTCAGCGTTGAGAGCGAAGAGGTGTCCGTAGTCGCGATCGACGAGAAACCAGAGCTGGCCCTGCAGCGAGGCGCGCGCGGCGAGCTGGTAGATCGCGGTCTCGAAATCGTAGAGCGCGCCGTAGTTGATCAAGATGGCAGGCACGGTGACGGCAATCGCGGCGGCACCGCCGTATGCGAGCTGGCGCAGGGGTAGCGGGTTCGCTACCGCAAAGCGCTGGAGGATGACGGGGATGAAGAAGAAGAGGAAGCCTTCGACGATGGTCGTGAACTTCTCGCCGTAGAGCAACGAGATGGAGATGCCGAGAACGAAAAGCGCCGCGGCGGCGCGCCTGTGGCGTCCACTCGCTGCCGCCATGCCGATCAGGGTGAAGTAGATCGTCTTGTTGTCGAGAAAGCTCGTTAGCGCATCTGAGCCGATGCCGCGTCTGTAAGCATAGCGATCGATACCCTCGAGCAGGGGGAAGCCGTTGAGCGCCCCGAACAGGAAGAAGCTGCCGATGAGGGCGAAGCTGGCAAAAATGATGACACCCTCGCCCATAAATCCCTTCGTTTGCGGGATGGCGACGCTTTGCAACGGATCGGTGCGCCACACCTGACGTCCGGCGAGGAAGAGGGCGGCGTAGATGAGGGCAAGGCGTGCAAACGCACCGGTCGGACTGCCGGTGGCATCCGTCTCGACCATGA
This sequence comes from Pseudomonadota bacterium, assembly GCA_023405815.1. Taxonomy (GTDB): domain Bacteria; phylum Pseudomonadota; class Alphaproteobacteria; order Rhizobiales; family Hyphomicrobiaceae; genus Hyphomicrobium_A. The sequence continues at coordinate 32,779 of JAEXXM010000051.1, forward strand.
AGGCGCCGCCTTCTATGGCAATGCCGGACAGCAATTCGGTCGTCCAGTAAAAGAGAAGCGGCGACATTGCGACGACGTAGGCCGGCGCGGAACGCAGCACCGAAGGCACGAGTGCGAGAAATGCCAGAAGAGCGAAAGCGGCATTGAACGTGGTGGGCGCAAACGATGCCCAGATGGCGTTCAACGCCAGCAGCGCGAGCGCGATATAGGTGCCTTCAGACGTCGGTTTCATTGTAGAGCGCCAGATACTTCGCCGGGTTGTCCGCCAGGACGGGTAGGCTCAATTCAGGGATACCCTCACGAAGGATTTGCTGCATGGTTCGCGCGAGCGCGTCCGCGTCGGCGGGATCATAGGTCCAGCCGTAAGGGGGCGTGCCCATGTATTCGGGGATGCCCCCGCGGCGCGCGCCGAGCACGGGCCGGCCATAGAGCAGTGAATCGGTGACGGCGAGCGCGGCCGGTTCGTGCCAGCGGGAGGGCACGACGGTCACGTCGATGTCGCTGAAGAATTTGACTGGGTCCACAAATCCCAGAAAGTCGATGGGCATGCCGGCAAGCGATTGCAGCTCGTCGCGCAGCGACGCGTCTGCATTTCCGGCCATCCGCAGCACGACCCGATCTTGCGGGAGGCTGGAGAGGGCGCGGGCCAAGTCGAAGACGCCCTTCTCCTCCGTCATGCGCCCGATATAGCCGAACGCCAGCCTCTTATCGCTACCTCGATCGCGGGGCGGCAGAGGATTTGGCGTGGCGATGACGGAGGGACCGATGACGGCACTGCGTGCAACATTGGTGAAGAGGCCGTGGCGCCGGTGAAGGTCGAGGTTGGCCCCGCTCACGCCGACAATCGCGTCGACATTGCGCGTACGGGCGCGCCGCACCCTCGTCAAGAACCTGCTGAGTGGAGAGATGCTCTCGCGAGGGCGGCCGTGTGCGTACAGCGTCGAGCGCGGGCAAAGCAGATAGTAGTCATGCATCGTATGAACGACGCGTGCGCCATGCGCCTTCGCAAGCTTCCATACCTCGGTGGTGAGGCCGGCCAGCGTGTGCGAATGGACGATGTGAGGACGGAAGGCGTCGAGCCGCTCGCGTACGAGATCAGGTGCGCTTCCGATGTCGTCTTTCAAGTGCCAGGCGAGGCGCTGCAGCGGATTGGGTTTCTCGCCGTCAAATGGCCAATAGATGTTGTGGATCGGCGCGCCATAGACTTTGACGCCATTCACGGTCTCGACGGTCGGCTCATCATCCGGGGCAATGCCGCGGATGACCTCGACCTCGAAGCCGGCCTCGACCATCCGCTCGGCGAGCGCGCGCGCGGCCCGCTCGGCGCCACCGACGATCTTGGGGTGGAGCGGCGTGGGGTAGAGACTACTTATGTAGAGAATGCGCACGGATGCCCTTCAATGCTGGCTGAACCTGACGCTCGCGAAGGATCTCTTCCTGCAGTATCTGCACGAGCTGTCCGGCAGCGCGGTCCCAGGTGAATTTCGCGGCGTGGCGACGTCCGGCCTCGGCGAGCGACGAGCGAAGCGCGTCATCGGATTCGATGCGGATCATCGCGTTCGTCCAGCCCTCCTCGTCGTCGGGCGACAGAAGGAGGGCCGCCGATCCGCAGACTTCCGGCAATGCGCCGCCGGTCGATGCGATTACGGGGCAGCCGCACAGCATTGCCTCCACGGGCGGCAGGCCGAAGCCCTCGGTGCGTGAGGGAAACGCCAGCGCGGTGGCGTGCGTGTAGAGCGACCGCAACTCTGCATCAGTGACGCGGCCGATCATGCGCACGCCTTCAACGTCGATGGGCGAGCCGTCAGCAAAGACCTTGGCATTGCCGACTCCGCCCGCAACGACGATGGGCAGAGCGTCGGGGCCGCGCTTGGCGGCGGCGCGCAGCAGCATCGGCACGTTCTTGTGGACGCCAAGGTGGGCCATAGCGAGGATGTAGCCGTTGCTGCGCAAGCCGTGGCGCGTGAGCACGGCATCGTCGTGCGACGTGCGCAGGATGTGATCGGCGCCGTTGTGGATCACCTTGGCCTTGCCGCGGGGGACGACGCCGTAGCTCTCGAGCTCGCGCTTTGAGAAGTCCGAGACCGTTACCACGATGCGCGCGCGCCGCGCCAAGGTGGGGAGCAGCAGGCGGTACCAAGTGCGGAACAGCGGCGAATAGGTCTGGCCGATGGTGAGGAATTGCGCGTCGTGGATGACGACGATCTGGCGACTGAGCGAGACAGGTCCGGTGTTGCACGGGCTGTAGAGCCATCGCCGCCCGACCTGCGTCGGGAGCTCGATCTGCTCCCAAAGATGACCGTTGAGACGCCCGCGGCGCAACTTCATCGCGTCGATGGGGGTGATGGGATCGCGGTTGGGGGTGGCGCCGAGCATGCCGTCCGGGCTCACGCGCGCGAGGGCGCGGATCGTCTCGGCAGCGACGCGATCGACGCCCGTCAACGGGCGCGTGGTGAAGCGGGCGTTCACCATGAGCGGGAGGGCGCCGGCCGGCTCGTCAGCGTCAAAATGGGACGCGAGGCTGGTCGGCGGACAATCCATCAGATGAGTCTCACGTTGCTGCAGCGTTCAGGGTCGGCGCAGGCCCCAAGCCGAGCAACAAGCATGCCACGGCTGATCGCGCCGGGTTCAGCTCCCCGAGCGCACGGCCGCCGGGCGTTGCGCTGAGATCGAGCCAGTCTCGAGGCGCGGGGAGGTCGCATCGAAACGCCGGTAGACTTCCCGCAGGCGTGCGGTGAAGAGCGCGCTGGTAAACAGAGACTCGAAGCGGCGGCGACCGGCGGCGCCCAGCGAGTGCCACTCATCCTTGGACATGCGCAACAGCACGTCGCGGTAGGAGCCTGGCTCGTTGGTATCGACGACGATGCCGGTCACGTCGTGGTCGACGACTTCGGGCAGACCTCCGACCTTCGAGCACAGCACCGCCGTGCCGGCGCGCATTGCCTCGATTGCCGTTAGTCCGAAGCCTTCCCACTTGGACGGCATGATGAGGACGTCGGCAACCTGCATATAGCGGCAGACCTCGGCGCGCGATTGCCAGCCGAGCCGTGTGACGTTGACGGGGAGCTCCTGTGGTTCAGCGTGCGCGGAGAGCACCGAGTCGCCGAGTACGTAGAGATGGTACTTGTCGGCCGGAAGGTCACGGAATGCACCCTCGGCTATCTCGTGGCCCTTCTGATGATCGAGGCGCCCGGCGAACACGACGTTGATCTTATCCGGTGACAAGCCGCGCTCGCGCGCAAGGGCACGCCGCATCGCTTGGCCGGGCGGCGAGACGTCCTCGACGCCATTGTAGACAACGACATTCTCGCGAGCCGCAATGCCCGCGGCGGCGGCGCAGTTGGCATCGGCGTGCGAGATGTTGACGATGACGTCGGTTGTCGGAGCGAGCGATTTCTCGACGAGGAGGGTGAGCTTCTTGACCAGCCAACTCGTTTCGCGCTCCAGCGCCCAGCCGTGAGCGCAGTAGACTATCTTGGTTTTGGGCGACAGGATGGGTGCTACAAGCCGCCCGGCAGTGCCAGCGTAGATACCGTGCAAGTGAAGCACGTCGGGCTTGAAGCGCCAGCACGCACTCGCGACCGTCATCACGAAATTCAGCAGCAGCGGAATGCTGCGACCCCGGCTCTTGAACCAAAATTGGCGGCACTGGCCAATCTCCCGGCGCAGGTATTCTGCATCCGTCGCCGGGACGACGAGGCCAACGTTGCTACCCCCGAAGGCGTGGATGTGATCGGGGAGCATTTCGTTGAAGTAGGTGGCCGAGCCACCCTTCAGGGACTGGGCTACGTGAAGAATCTTCATCCGAGGCCCCTCCATCTCATGCTACGCGTGCCGCCTGCTGGCATGGAGTGAATGCTGAGGCCGATCGCTCGGCCGCGATGCTGAGCGCGGCGCAGATCAGTAGCTGCCACGCTGGAAGAATACGGCCGGGATCGTCAGCATGAGGATGCTGAGGTCGCGTGTCAGCGACCAGCGCATGGCGTAGTCCCGATCCAGTGAAATGCGGTCGCGATAGCTGGTGTCGCTTCGTCCCGACACCTGCCAAAGACCTGTTATGCCGGGGCGCAACGAGATGTAGTGCTCGTAGTCGGCGCCGTAGCGGCTGATTTCCTCGCTGACGATGGGGCGCGGTCCGACGAGGCTCATGTCGCCGCGCAAGACGTTCCAGAGCTGAGGCAGTTCGTCGAGGCTCGTCGCGCGGAGCAGACGCCCGACGGGGGTAACACGCGGATCTTTCTTCAGCTTTCTGCACGCTTCCCATTCGCGCCGGGCGCTCTCGTCGCGAGCGATATAGTCGGCGAGGAGCTGCTCGGAGTTGACCGCCATGGTGCGGAACTTCCAGCAGGTGAACTCGGCCCCGGCGAGGCCGAGGCGACGATGTCCGTAGAAGACGGGACCGCCATCATGGAGGCGGATGACCAAGGCAGTGAGCAGGAGGAGTGGAGCTATAAAGAAGAGCGTAACGGCGCTCCCCGTGATGTCGATTGCCCGCTTGATCAAGCTACGTGCCGGCTTTGCCGTTGCATGTCTTTGCTGATCGGAAGCGCTTCTCGCTGATCCGCGCATGTCCGTAAGCCCGCTAGGTTGGGAGGTCGTAGTCCCAAAATAAATCGCACATTATCAACCAGTAAACCCACTTTACTCGGTCATTACCTTAACGCAATGAAAATGTTGCAGTGCCGACGTAAGGTCGCAGGTGCAGCAATTGTCAGTTGTCGGAGCGACGAACAGCATCGTTGGCGACGGAACAAGCGATGCAAAATCCGGTCCTGCGGCGGAGGCTGGGTGCCTGCAAAAAAGGGGCACGCGCGAGGGCCGATCTCACGTCAAGGTTAAGATGACTTTCGCAGCAGGAGTGGCGAGCGTCGAAATGCATGAAGGAGCTTGGTTTTGATGCGTGCTCGAGAGCAACTCGGCGGCGGTGGAACTCAGATCGGCATGAGGCGAATGTTGTAGTGATTTGATACAGCGCGTAGAATATTGCTTAAGGAAATTGGGGCGGATGCGCGCATCTATCGTGCGTCTAGCGTGAGTGGGGAGTTGGACGATGCCCGTCGCAGAGAATGCGGATGAGATCGGCTCTTTTGGCGATCTGATTTCCTGGCCCATCATCGGCCTTCATGTGGCAATGACGCCGGACGGAAAGCTCCTGACGTTCGGTACCGATCTTGTTGGCCAGCAAACCGGCTTACATATTTATGACGTGTGGGACCCGCAGACGGGCGAGCACACAACGCTCACGCACACCACCAACTCGGACATCTTCTGTGCGGTCGCGATCATCGACCCGACAACAGGAGAGGTGCTGATCGCGGGCGGCGATGCGCGGCCGCTTGATGCATATAATGCCGGTATCGCCGACGTAAACATCTTCGACTACCGGGATCAGAGTCTCGATCACAATCCGACGGGCTCGATGGCGTTCGCGCGGTGGTACGCGACCGCGGTGCAGACGGGATCGGGGCAGATCGTGTTGATCGGCGGCCGCGATGGCTCGCCGCCACCGGACTTCAAGAACAGCCCGTATCCAGAGATCTACACACCAGGATATGGATTCCGCACTCTAACTGGCGCGTACATCGACGATCTCAACGCGGCGGCGCTCTACCCGCGCTCATGGATGAACTCCAAGGGTGAGATCTGGACGATCACCGAAGGCACGGGGCAGGTCTACTCGATCAATACGGAAGGCAGCGGCAGCGTCGAGCACCTCGGCGGTCTACCAGCGCCGATGTCATGGGTGATGCCGGCCGTGATGTACGCGCCGGACAAGGTGCTGATGGTCAGCGACAACGGCACCGCCTGGATCATGGACCTCAGCGGCGACGTACCGGTGTGGGAGCAGACGGACGACGTCGGAGCCAACCGGAAGTGGGCTAACCTCACGGTTCTGCCGGACGGCCGCGTCATGATCAGCGGCGGCAGCGCCGTCGACAATCAGCTCGTCGACGTCGCGACGACGGTGAAAATCTGGGATCCTACGACAGGCGAGTGGAGCGTCGAGGCGGACGCTGCGATGCCGCGGCTGTACCATTCCGCGGCTATTCTTCTCTCGACAGGCCAGGTCTTGACGCTTGCCGGCGGTTCTCCGGGTCCGGTTGCCAATCTCAATGGCGAGCTCTATTCGCCGGAATACCTGTTCGATCCCGGCGGCGTCGAGGCGGATCGCCCGGTGATCGTCGACGCTCCGGACGTGCTGCAGGTCGGTGACGACTTCCAGATCGAGATTACGGGCGACCTTCCGATCACCAAGCTCGCGCTGATGAAGTTCGGGTCGGTCACCCACTCGTTCGATGTGACCTCGCAGCGCATCGAGCTCGCGTTCACGGTCGGTCCGGATGGCAAGCTTAACGTGGAGCTGCCGGACAATCCGAACGTCCTGACCTCGGGGTACTGGATGCTGTTTGCCATCGATTCGGGTGGCTCCATTTCGGTCGCACCGACGATCAAGATTGAGTCTGAAGTTCCGTTCGACATGCCGAGCCAGTTGCCGCTCGACCTCGGGGTGGAGTTCAAGACCACCGGAGCTGCTGCCTACGATCTCTACGACGACAGCTTTGCCGTGACCCCGAATGCTGCCGTCAAGGCCGGCGCGGCCATGTCGGAGAAGATGATCGATCTTTCGCAGGCATTCACGATCAGCTTCGAGATCAACGCGGGCGCTGACGAGAATGCCGCCGATGGCCTTGCCTTCGTGTTGCACAACGACGCGCGGGGCGCGGATGCCATCGGCTTTGCCGGCTCGGCCTACGGTGCGCTGGGCATCGCTAATGGAATTGCGATTGCGTTCGACACGTACTACAACGCTGACAATCCCACCGACATCGCCAACGACAACACCTTCTTCCTGAACACGGGGAGCGGCGCCGAGCTGTCGGCGCGCACCGACCTCGGCAACATCGAGGATGGGGCCTGGCATCGGGTTACCGTCAACTGGGACGGAACCGCGCTGACCTATTCGATGGGCGGCGTCGTCGTCGCGTCGCTCGACGCGGCAGAGGTCAACGGGCTACTCGGCGGCTCGCAGTTCGCCTATTTCGGTTTTTCGGGTGGAACCGGCGGTGCTTACGCGCTGCACAAGGCGCGCGTCGTCACACTCGACGCAACCCTGCAGGGCGGCGAGATCATCTCGGCTGATCGCGCCGATCTTCCGCGGCCGCCGACATTCGTCACCAGCGGCGATGCAACCTATGACGAGACGCTCAACAAGTTCATCCTGACGCCTGACGAGCAGCTGCAGCACGGCGGCGTCATGACCGAGGAGCGCATCGACCTATCGAGTGCGTTCACGCTCACCTTCTCGTTCAATCTCGGCGACAAGGATGCGGACGGCGCCGACGGCATGGCCTTCGTTCTGCACAACGATCCGCTCGGCAACCAGGCGCTGGGCGGGCTGGGCGGTGCCATGGGCGCGCTCAACATCCAGAACGGCCTCGCCATCCAGCTCGACACCTACCAGAACGAGGGTGACGTCAACGACATCGCCAACGATCACACGAGCTTCATCTCCACGGGCACCGAGGAGGTGCTCTCGCCGGTCGTGGACGTCGGCAACATCGAGGACGGCGACTGGCACACCATCAGGCTGTTCTGGGATGGCGAGTCTCTCGCCTACACGCTCGATGGCGCGTTCATGGGCCGCGTCCCGGCCGAAACAGTTACCGAGATGCTTGGCGGCTCGAACTTCGCCTACGTCGGCGTCACCGCATCGACCGGCGGCATGTCGCAGCTCGCACAGGTACGCATCGACAACCTCGATGCCGTAGCCGAGGACGGATCGACGCTGCACATCCTCGGACCCAATTCGCCCCCGGTGGCCGTGGATGACACCTACTCGGTGGCGGCGGGCGGAACGCTTCTCATAAGCGCGGCCAACGGCGTGCTCGCCAACGACAGCGATCCGGATGGCAACAGCCTCAGCGTTTGCGACGAGCCGCGTGAAGCACACCACGAAGTACTACTCGCTCCCCGCAACGGCACCGTGGTGATGAATGCGGACGGCAGCTTCACCTACACCCCCAATGCCGGGTTCGTGGGCGTCGACAGCTTCTACTATTGCATCGAGGACCGCTGGGCCTGCTGCGAAGGCAAGGTGACCATCAACGTCGTCGGCGGCGAGGCACGGGCGATCTCGTTCGTTGCAAACGGGGACGCCGCTGCCATCGATACAGCCACCCACGCGTATCAAGTCGTTCCCGACGAGATGCTCTCGCACGGCAGCGTGATGTCGGCCGAGCGAATCTCCATCGCCAGCGCGTTTGCCATCACGTTCCAAATCTATCTCGGTGCCAAGGACGCCGACGGCGCGGACGGCATGGGCTTCGTGCTGCACAACGATCCGCTCGGCAACCAGGCGCTGGGCGGTCTCGGCGGCGCCATGGGTGCGCTCAACATCCAGAACGGCATCGCCATTCAGCTCGACACCTACCAGAACGAAGCCGACGCTGACGATATTGCCAACGACCATACGAGCTTCATCTCCACGGGCACCGAGGAGGTGCTCTCGCCCGTCACAGACCTCGGCAATATCGAGGACGGCAACTGGCACACGGTGTCGCTGACCTGGGATGGCAACACGCTCTCCTATACATTCGACGGTGTGGAAGCCGGCACGTACACGGGTGATCTCGCGGCGCTGCTCGGCGGCTCCGATTACGCCTATTTCGGCGTCACGGGCTCAACCGGCGGCTTGAGCAACGACGGGCAGGTGCGCTTCGTCAGCCTCGAGGCGACCAGCGAGACCGGCGAGGCGCTGGGTCTGGTGGGCGTCCCTGCCGGAGGCGGGCTCAACCCGATCATCGGCGATGACGGCTCGAACGTCATGAACGGGACGGTCGGTGCGGATCTGTTGCTGGGCATGGGCGGCGACGATGTGATCAACGGCGACGCCGGCAGCGACACGGTGTCAGGCGGCATCGGCAACGACATCCTCACGGGTGGCACGGGAAGCGACACGTTCGTGTTCGCGCCTGGGTTCGGATACGACACGATCAAGGACTTCGGCGACGGCTTGGCGGGCAACATCGACCTGATCGACTTCAGCGCATTCGGAATGTCGGCGATCGAGGTGCTGACGCACGCAATCGGCGATGGAGCAACCTCAGTATTTAACTTCGGCAATGGCGACGTCTTGTTCGTCGAGAATACGGCGGCAGGCAACGTCACCAACCTAACGGCAAACGATTTCATCGTCTGAGTTCGTCGAGGCGTACCTGATGAGTCTGCGTTCGAGGCCCGACGATCCAGTTTGGACCGCATTCCGCGATGCTCGCGGCCCGCTGGTGGCGGTAGGGCTTTTTTCCGGCGTGCTCAACATCCTGGCGCTGACCGGCTCGATCTACATGCTGCAGGTCTACGACCGGGCCATTCCGTCGAAGAGCATCCCGACGCTCGTCGGCATCTCCATTCTCATGGTGGCGTTGTTCGTCGGCTACGGCCTATTGGACTTCCTGCGGACGCGGGCCATGTCGCGCATCGGACTTGGCATCGACCGGCAGCTCCGCGACCGCGTGTTCGAGATTGCCCGGCTGCGGCCGTTGACGAGCAACGCGCCCTCTGACGCGATGCAGCCGGTGCGCGATCTGGATCAGATGCGCTCGTTCATGTCGGGCCTCGGGCCGACGGCGCTGCTCGACATTCCGTGGATTCCAATCTTCCTCGTCTGCGTGTCGCTGCTGCATCCCTGGCTCGGGTTGCTGGCGCTCGCGGGCGCGTTCGCCCTCATCGCGCTGGCGCTTGTCACCGACATGAAGACGCGAGCTCCCTCGCAAGAGGCGGCGGCAAGCGGTGCCAAGCGGATGGCCATGGGGGAGGCGCTGCGGGCCGGCGCGGAGTCCATCCAGGCGCTGGGTATGGGCGAGCGGATGGGCAAGCGCTGGTCTACGCTCAGTGCCGATCACGTGCGTGACCAGTTGCGTGCTACCGATGCAGCGACCGGCTCCACGACCACATCGCGCGTCTTCCGAATGCTGCTCCAGTCGTGCGTTCTCGGGCTCGGTGCATATCTCGTGATCATCGAGCAGATGTCGGGAGGCGCCATCATCGCGGCCTCGATCATGACATCGCGCGCACTGGCGCCGATCGAGACGGGCCTCAGTCATTGGCGCGGGTTCGTTGCGGCGCGCCAGAGCTATGCGCGTTTGCAGGAGCTGTTCCGGTCCGAGCAGCAACGCGTCGTGCCCTCGGTGCAGCTCGGTGCGCCATCGCGCTCTGTCGCGGCGCAAAATCTGACGCTGGCCGCTCCGGGCAGCAGCGAACCCATATTGCGCGGTGTCAGCTTTCAGTTGAAGGCTGGGCAGGGCCTTGGCGTCATAGGTCCCAGCGGCTCGGGCAAGTCGACGCTGGCGCGAGCTCTCGTCGGTATCTGGCAGCCGTCGAAGGCAGAGCATAGCGTGCGACTCGACGGAGCGGCCATCGGCCAATGGACCGCAGAGTCACTCGGGCCGCACATCGGGTATCTGTCGCAAGACATCGAGCTGCTCGACGGGACGATCGCCGAGAATATCGCGCGCTTCCAGACGGCTGCTTCGAGCGAGGACATCATCAAGGCAGCGAAGCTGGCGGGGGCGCACGACGATATCGTCGGCACGCCCAACGGCTATGCCACACGGCTCGGCAGCGGCGGCGTCAGAATCTCGGGCGGACTGCGGCAGCGGATCGCCCTGGCGCGAGCTCTCTACGGCGACCCGTTCCTCGTCGTGCTCGACGAGCCCAACTCCAATCTCGATGCCCGCGGCGAGCAGGCGTTGGCAGCAGCCATCTCGTCGGTTCGCGAGCGGGGCGGCATCGTCGTGGTGATTGCGCACCGGGCGGCGGCGATCGCCAGCGTCGACACGCTGTTGGCGCTGAGCAAGGGCCAGGTGCAGGCGCTCGGACCCAAGGACGAGGTGCTGCAGAAGGTGACGGGCGCCGGTCCCAAGAAGGCGCCGACAAAGACGGCCAACCAGCCCGAGCGGCCAGGGGCCTTGAAGGTCGTCAAGCTCGGCGCGTAGACGAGGAACCCATGTCGAAATTGTTTCGCTCGCTGCGCAGCACCGTTTCGCTCCAATCGGAGAGCGCGCACGGCTACATCCTCGCGGGCATCGTAACTGTGGCGGTGATGACCGCGGGCATGGGCGGCTGGGCGGCGACGACGGTGCTCGCCGGTGCGGTGATTGCGCCAGGGGTGGTGGTCGTCGAGACGAGCGCCAAGAAGGTCCAGCATCCGACCGGCGGGATCGTCGGCGAGATCAAGGTCAAGGACGGCGACCACGTGATGGCGGGCCAAGTCGTCCTCCGTCTCGATGAGACGACGACGCGCGCCAATCTGCAGATCGTCGCCACGCAATTGGACGAGCTGATCTTGCGTGAGGCGCGGCTGCGTGCCGACCTGGACGAAAATCCGTCGCTGGCGCTGCCAAGCGTGCTCAAGGACCGCGCCGGCGACGTCAACGTGCAGTCGCTCTTGGAAACAGAGCGGATCATTCTAGCCGCACGCCGGGCCACCTGCGACGGTCAGAAGAAGCAATTCAGCGAGCGGGTGGCACAGCTTTCCAACCAGGTGGTGGGAGTCACAGCGCAGATCGGCGCCAAGGAAGGCGAGCTCAAGTACATCGAGAAGGAGCTGGCGGGACTGCAAGAGCTCGAGTCGAAGCAGCTCGTGACGACGACCAGGATCAACTCACTGCGCCGAGAGGCGGTGCGCCTGCAAGGCGAGCATGGACAACTCGTCGCCCAGGTGGCGGAACTGCGGGGCAAGATCGCCGAGACGGAGCTGCAGAACATCGGTCACCTGCAGGAGCGGCGTGCTGAGATTCTCAAGGAGCTGCGCGAGGTGCAATCGAAGCGCTCCGAGCTCGCCGAGCGCAAGGTTGCCGCTGACGATCAGCTACGGCGCATCGACTTGCGTGCACCGCAGTCGGGCATCGTGCACGAGCTGTCGGTGCATACCGTCGGCGGCGTCGTCGAGCGCGGCGAGCAGCTCATGCTCATCGTTCCCGGCGGCGACAAGCTGGTCATTGAAGCAAGCATTGCCCCCCGCGATATCGATCAGGTCCGTCCGGGCGCCGACGTCAACGTGCGCTTCCCGAGCTTCAACATGCAGACGACGCCGGAGTTCAAAGGTACGGTCACCCACGTCTCGGCGGATCTCCTAAAGGACGCGACGACCGGGCAGAGCTCCTATGTGGCACGTGTCACGCTGAACGAGGAGGCGCGGCGGGTGATGACGAAGTCCGCGCTGGCGCTGATGCCAGGAATGCCGGCGGAGGTGCAGGTACAGACCGGCAGCCGGACGGTGCTCTCCTATCTCATGAAGCCGCTCGAGGACCAGCTCGCCCGCTCGTTCCGGGAACGCTGAGCGGTTGTTCACGGGCGCCTGTTGATAAGATTGAACATCGTGCGGGGCCATGCGCCCGCGGGGCATGCTCTCGGCGGGTGCCCGCGCCTAGCGCTGCTCGCCCTTGTGTCGTTCCGCTGATGTGATTCGTGGCGCGTTTTTGTGTGAAACGCGCATCAGCCGCGCAGGCAAAGCGCTCCGCTCGCATTTCCGATTGTACGCGGGTGGGCGAATCAGTTTTCGGTTGATCCCAATAGCAAGGCCCTGCCGTGAGGCGTGCATAAGCAGGGGACAATGGCTGATGGGAGCATCAATGACACGTCGATCGACACTCATTTCGGCTGCTCTGCTCTGCCTCGTCGGAACGAGTGCGTGGGCAGATGGAATGCCGGCAACTTACTCGGCCGCTCCTTCGCGCTGTGGCGCCGGACCGTTCTCTGGCCCCTACATCGGCGCGGCGGTCGGGTACGCAAACCAGCGAGTTGAGGCTACGGACGAGATATTTGGCGGCAGCTTCAAGGATAGAGACGGGTCGGTGACGTTCGGCGGCTATGTCGGATACAACTGGCAGTGCGACCGCTTCCTGCTCGGCGCCGAGACCGACTTCAACTACATCGACACGTCGCCGACGGCGACGGTAAACGGTTTTGCGTTGAATAGTCAGACGGACTGGTACGGGACGCTGCGCGCGCGCGCTGGCTTCGTGGTGCATGACTCGCTGTTGCTCTACGCGACCGGCGGTCTTGCCTACGCCAACGTCGATCACACCTTCAGCGATTCTGGCGCCCCTGCAGGACCGTTCTCGCAGTCGAACTCCAACACCACGACGGGGTGGACGCTCGGCGGCGGCGGCGAGCTTCTGCATGGCAGCAACTGGCTGGTGCGCGCCGAGGCGTTCTACGTCGACCTTGGCAGCGAGACAATCACCTACGTCCAGCCGACTCCGTGCTTAACTTGTACCGCGATCACCAAATGGGACGATGAGTTCTGGGTCGCGCGGATTGGTGTGAGCTACAAGTTCGGGCATCGCGAAGAGGTCGTGCCCCTGAAATAGAGGCGGGCGCTAGCGCGACATCTCAGCCGAATTGAAAAAGCCATCCGAGACGCCTGTCCCGGATGGCTTTTTCGTCGTTCCAGGGTGGCGCGCCCGGCGCGCGCATCATTCTATATTTCTGTTTTCGTTCAATGACTTGTGCCATAAATCCTGATGGCATTCCTGAGCGGATTAGGGATAATGAACGATGCGTAAATAAGATCTGGCTAGTTGTTGAGGCTTCAACTAATCTTGGTCGGGTCAGGCTTTGTAGGGAGTACCATCCGTGGGCAAGAAATTCGAAGTTGGCGCACTGGCGCTCGTTCTGAGCCTCCTTTCCGTCGAGCAGGTCATGGCGCGCCCGTTCTGGTGGTGCCCGCCCGTTCCGGAGTTCGACGGATCGGGCAGCATTGCCGCGATCGGCCTCCTGATGAGCATCGGCGCGGTGCTGCTGCGTCGCTCCGCCGACCGGTGATCTCTTCGCTGACCGAGCGTATCGGTCGCGGGGGATCGTGGGTTTATCATGTTGCCATCGTCGACTGCCGCCAGGCGTGCCGAGCCTAAACGTGGTGCGCTCGCCTGGCGTAGTTTGCTTTTCGTATTTCTGACAGTCGGCGAATTTCTGCTCGCCACATACGTTATCGAGATTCCCCGGCGGGAGGGGCTCTCTCCCTGGTACAATCCGGTCCCCTGGGCGAACACGCTGGCGTTCATCGCCGTCGCCGGTTTTATGCTTTTCGTGGCCGTCAGCTGGCCGCGTCGGCGCGAGATCATCGACATTCTCAAGGCCGAAGCCACGTCAGGGATGGCTGTCGGGCTTAGCATCAACATCCTCCTCTTTGCGGCTCTGCTCGCGGCTGGTGTCAGCCTGTCCAACACGGGCACGCCGCCGCTTGCTGCGCTGATCGCTTACGCGGCGTTACTGCTAGCAACGGGCGCTTCACTGGCACTGGTTGCCGCGCCGCTGGAGTTCTGGCGCCGGCTGGTTGCGCTTTTGCCGGTCGAGATCGCCGTGTCCGCGGCGGGTGCGAGTGTCGGCGTGCTTCTGGGCTACGTGCTGCAGGGAAGCTGGGCGGCGTTGTCGGGCGCCACGCTGGCGCTTACGCATTCGTTCCTGAGCTTGGTCGAGCCGGACGTCTACCTCGACGTGAAGGAGCGCATTGTCGGCGTCGGCAAGTTCGGGGTGCAGGTCAACGACGAGTGCTCTGGGTATGAAGGCATAGCGCTCATCGTCGCGTTCGTTTCGACCTATCTTTGGGTCTTCCGGCGCGATTTGCGCTTTCCCAATGCGCTGCTGCTGCTGCCCATAGGCATTGCCACCATCTGGGTGATGAACTCGCTGCGCATTGCGGCGCTGGTGCTTCTTGGCGCGTACGTTTCACCGACAGTCGCGGTGCAGGGTTTTCATTCGAAGGCCGGTTGGATCTGCTTCCTGCTCGTCAGTCTGGGCGTGATCGCCGTCTCGCAAAAAATCGCGTTCTTCTCGAAGAGCTCAGGGGTTGATGCGCAGGAAGCGGGCCGTGCCCCGGTGGCGCGCGCCGATGGTTCCGGCGCGCGCGTGACGTTGCAGTACCTCGCGCCGTTCATGGCACTGATGGCTGCCAGTATCGTCTGCTCGGCGTTCGCCCCGCACGACCAGGCGCTTTATCCGCTCAAGGTGCTGGCGATTGGCGGGGTGTGCTGGTGGTACCGTGATGCCTACCGGTCGCTGCTCTCGGGGGCAACGCTCGTTTCAGTCGTCGCCGGCGTCGCGGTGGGCGTTCTCTGGATCGCAACAGAGCCGCCGGGTGAAGGCGCGCCGGCGCTTGGCGCGTGGCTCGCGACTTTGCCAGTGTGGATCGTCGCCGGTTGGCTGCTGCTGCGCGGCATCGGGACCGTGATCCTCGTTCCGATCGCCGAGGAGCTGGCATTCCGGGGCTACCTTGCCCGAGCGCTGATCTCATCGCGGTTCGAGAGCGTGCCGGTCGGGGCGTTCACGGTCTTGTCATTCATCGGATCGACGGTCGCATTCGGCCTCATCCATCAACGGTGGTTGGCGGCCATGCTCGCGGGCGCTGTTTATGCGCTGCTGATGTACCGGAGCAAAAGCCTTTCCGATCCCATCGCCGCGCATATGGCATCGAATGCCGTGATCTTCTGTTGGGCCGTCGCCGTTCAGCAGTGGGCTCTGCTTTAGCGAAGAACGCGCTTCCGGCGGCGTGGCGGAGTCTTTCGGGAAAATCGAGGGGCTTTGGGCGCTATCCGGGTCGGGTGTAGCCTCTACTGCGACTATCATGAGACGAAAGAGATCACGAAGTACTACAGCACGAATGCGGACTTCGACGTCCATCCGCGGCGCGCTGGTGGTGCGCTTCGGTCGCGACGAGCCTGCACCGGCCCCTGAAGTAGAAGTGGGGTCTAGCTGGGGCGGTGCGTCTTGCCTGCATGTCTCTCGCCGCGTTCCTTCGCGGTGGGAGGCCTCTTTGTGGCGAGGCGCATTTCGGGGATCACGCGGGCAGCAAGAGTCCACGGAAATCCTTCTGACGAAGCGCTATGCTCGATAGGGTATGGCGGTCGAGCAACGACATAAACTGGTCGAGCGCCTCGCGGAGAACGCCCTGTAAACTGCAGCATCGAGTGATGACGCACTGATTGTCCGGGGCAAAACACTCGACGAGCGCGAAATCCGGCTCGGTGTCCCTGACGACGTCGCCGAGCACGATCTCTTCTGCGG
>JAEXXM010000037.1 GCA_023405815.1 Pseudomonadota bacterium
TCCTTGACCTTCTCGAGGCCGTAGTGCTCGGCATCGAGCGTCTGCTGCGCCTCGTCGAGGTCCTTCTTGACCTTGCCCTTGATCCCCCACGGGATCGACAGGAGCCAGTCGAGATAGTTGCGCACGACGGTCGCTTCTGCCGACATCGGGCTCATCTGCTTGAGCTTCTTCAGCTCGGCGAGAGCCTTGTCGCGGGCTTCCTTCGACAGCTTGGTGTTCTCGATCTTCTCCTCGAACTCGGCGATGTCGTCGCGCTCGTCGCTGTCGCCGAGCTCCTTCTGGATCGCCTTCATCTGCTCGTTGAGATAGTACTCGCGCTGCGTCTTCTCCATCTGGCGCTTCACGCGCGAGCGGATCTTGCGCTCCACCTGCAGCACGGAGATCTCGCTCTCCATGAGCGTGTAGACGCGCTCCAGGCGCTCGGAGATGGTCGAGGTCTCGAGGATCTCCTGCTTGTCGGCGATCTTGATCGCCAGGTGCGAGGCGATGGTGTCGGCGAGCTTGGAGTAGTCCTCGATCTGCGCGACGTTGCCGAGAACCTCAGGCGAGATCTTCTTGTTCAGCTTCACGTAGCTCTCGAACTGCGCCACGGCGGAGCGGGCCAGCGCCTCGATCTCCTCCTTCGCGCCGATGCTCTCCGGCACCGGCTCGACCTCGGCCTCGAAGTAGTTCGGGTTGTCGGTGTAGCGCTGAATCTTGGCGCGCGTCGTGCCCTCGACGAGCACCTTCACGGTGCCGTCGGGCAGCTTCAGGAGCTGCAGCACGGAGGCGAGCGTGCCGACGGGATAGATTGCGTCGGTCGCAGGGTCGTCGTCGCCGGCGTTCTTCTGCGCGGCAAGCAGGATGTGCTTGTCCGAGCGCATCACCTCTTCCAGCGCGTTAATGGATTTGTCGCGCCCGACGAACAGCGGGACGATCATGTAAGGGAACACCACGATGTCGCGCAGCGGCAGGACCGGGTAGAGCCCCTTGCCTGCGGTCTTGTCTTTGGTTTTGGTGTCTTCGCCCATCTCGCTACCTATCGTGGTCGCCTGCCGTTCTCGCCGTGAGGCCGTGCCGAAGCATAGCCTATCCGGCGCCGATCCAGGACATCAGAGAAGCATGCCCTGGCACTTTTGAGGCGGACGCCGCTAGCGGACCGAATTCGTCCACCGCCTCAACCGACATTCGCACAGGATCGCAGAAGCAACGCCCTTTGTGAAATGGGGCTGACTGCCGCCGGATCAAGAGCTGTCCGCGCGAGGGATACCGCCGCGGCAGCTTTCCTTGTGGAGTGAGCCGCCTTCCCTCGGGCGGCCCTGATGATCAAGAGGCGCTCGAGCCCTTTTCATCCGCCCGGTCGGAGTAGATGCGCAGCGGGCGCGCGCCTCCCTCCACCACCTCCGGACCAATGACGACCTCCTCCACGCCCTTCAGGGCGGGCAGGTCGAACATGGTGTCGAGCAGTATTCCTTCCATGATGGAGCGCAGGCCGCGAGCACCCGTCTTGCGCTCGATCGCCTTGCGGGCAATCGCCTTCAGCGCATCGTTGGTGATCGTCAGCTTGACGTCCTCCATCTCGAACAGGCGCTGGTACTGCTTGACGAGCGCGTTCTTCGGCTCGGTCAGGATCTGCACCAAGGCGTCCTCGTCGAGGTCCTCGAGCGTGGCGATGACGGGAAGACGGCCGATGAACTCGGGGATGAGCCCGAACTTCAGCAGGTCCTCCGGCTCGACGCCGCGCAACACCTCGCCCGTGCGACGCTCGTCGACGCCGACGACCTTCGCCGCAAAGCCGATCGAGGTGCCCTTGCCGCGGCGGGAGATGATCTTCTCGAGGCCCGCGAAGGCGCCGCCGCAGATGAAGAGGATGTTCGTCGTATCGACCTGCAGGAACTCCTGCTGGGGATGCTTGCGGCCACCCTGCGGAGGCACGGAGGCGACCGTGCCTTCCATGATCTTCAGAAGCGCCTGCTGCACGCCCTCACCCGACACGTCGCGGGTGATCGACGGGTTGTCGGACTTGCGCGAGATCTTGTCGACCTCGTCGATGTAGACGATGCCGCGCTGAGCGCGCTCGACATTGTAGTCGGCGTTCTGCAGCAGCTTCAGGATGATGTTCTCGACGTCCTCGCCGACATAGCCGGCTTCGGTGAGCGTCGTCGCATCGGCCATGGTGAACGGCACGTCAAGCATGCGCGCCAGGGTCTGAGCGAGCAGCGTCTTGCCCGATCCCGTCGGACCGACGAGCAGGATGTTCGACTTCGCCAGCTCCACGTCGTTGTTCTTCGACGCGTGGTTGAGCCGCTTGTAGTGATTGTGGACGGCGACGGAGAGCACGCGCTTGGCGTGATCCTGGCCGATGACATAGGAATCGAGAACCGCGCAGATCTCCTGCGGCGTGGGCACGCCGTCGCGCGACTTCACCAGGGTGTTCTTGTTCTCTTCCCGGATGATGTCCATGCACAGCTCGACGCATTCATCGCAGATGAACACAGTCGGGCCGGCAATCAGCTTGCGCACCTCATGCTGGCTCTTGCCGCAAAACGAGCAATAGAGAGTGTTTTTCTCTTGAGCCATCTCGGATTTCTTACCCCTCCTAGGGCTGCTGTGCGCCGATGCGCCGGCGCTCGCCTTGGAAGAATTCCTACCTCAGGCCGCCCTTGCGGAACACGGGTCCGAGTCCATTACAGTGATCTGAGCACGCTAGCGTTCTCCAGATCAAGATTGGATTAACGGATATCCGCCCGCCCGACACCAAAGCGGCCTGATTACCACAGTTTTATGGCGATCCCGCGGTTAGCCGTAACAGCAGCTTTCCAAGGGTGCCACACCGACCGCAGCCAGGGCAGCATGACCTCCCCGGGAGGGGGAGGCAAGCACCCCGTCGGGGGCTGCGGCCTTTCGGCTTAAATGCCTTGCGTCTCAGGACGCGGACTTGGCCTCGACGGGCCCGAAGTCGACCTCTTCACGGCTGGACAGAACCCTATCGATTAGCCTGAAGTCTTTGGCCTGGTCTGCAGTCATGAAGTAATCACGGTCGAGCGTGCGTTCAATGACATCGTAGGGCTGGCCGGTATGCTTGACGTACACTTCGTTGAGCCGGCGCTTCATCTTGATGATATCCTCGGCGTGGCGCTCGATGTCGGAGGCCTGACCGGAGAAGCCGCCGGAGGGCTGGTGAACCATGATGCGGGCGTTGGGAAGCGCATAGCGCAGGCCCTCAGAGCCGGCACAGAGGAGCAGCGAGCCCATCGAGGCGGCCTGGCCGATGCACAACGTGGCAATCTGCGGGCGGATGAACTGCATGGTGTCGTAGATCGCCATGCCGGCCGTGACGACGCCGCCTGGCGAGTTGATATACATAGAGATTTCTTTTTTCGGGTTCTCCGCCTCGAGGAACAGGAGCTGCATGCAGATCGAGGCCGCCATGTGGTCCTCGATCGGCCCTGTCACGAAGATGATGCGCTCCTTCAGGAGGCGCGAGGGCAGGTCATAGCCGCGCTCGCCGCGGTTCGTCTGCTCGACCACCATCGGCCAGAAGGTGTTCGTCAAGGTGCTGACCGGGTCGCGCATGGTCTTCTTCCTTTGCTTCGTTCGGGGAGGCACGGCGCTCGAATCGCGCCGCGCGGCATCATCTTTCTTGGGCAGTGCCGCCCGCGGGTGCAAGCCCCCCGCGGGGCGTCAGCGGAGCAATATAGGGAGCCGCAAGCGCTTTTACGCCTCCCCCTCCTCCGGCTTCTGGAACAGCTCGTCCTTGGTGACGGTCTTGTCGGCCGGCTTGGCCTTTTCGAGGACGAAGTCGACGACCTTGTCCTCGAAGATCGGGGCTCGAAGCTCGGCCAGCGCACCGGGGTTCTTCTCGTAGTACTCGTAGACCGCCTTCTCCTGGCCGGGGAAGCGCCGGGCCTGCTCGATCAGAGCCTTGCGCATCTCGTCCTGAGTGATCTTCAGCTCGTTCCTCTCGGCGATCTCGCCGATCACGAGGCCGAGGCGCACGCGACGCTCGGCGATGCGGCGATATTCCTCGCGCACCTCCTCCTCGCTCTTGCCCTCGTCGGCGAAGGTCTTGCCGGCGCGCTGCAGGTTCTGCTCGAGCTGCTGCCAGATGCCGGCGAACTCGTTGTCGACCAGCGACGGCGGCAGGTCGAAGGCGTGCGCCTTCTCGAGCTCGTCGAGAAGCTGGCGCTTCAGCTTATTGCGAGAAACGTTGGCGTACTCGCGGGCGATCTGCTCCCTCACGAGCTTCTTGAGCTGCTCGACGTCCTCCGCCCCGAGGGTCTTGGCGAACTCGTCGTCGACCGCGGGACGGGCCGGGGAAGCGACCTCCTTCACCTTCACGGCGAAGACGGCTTCCTTGCCGGCGAGCGTGGCGACGGGGTAGTCGGCCGGGAAGGTCGCGGTCACGTCGCGCTCATCGCCCGCCTTGGCGCCGGCGAGGCCGTCCTCGAAGCCGGGGATGAAGTTGCCCTCGCCGAGCACGATCGGAGCGCCCTCGGCGCTACCGCCCTCGAACGCCTCGCCGTCGATCTTGCCGACGAAGTCGATGGTCACGCGATCGCCCTTCTCGGCGGCGCGATCCTCGGCGGGAGTGTAGGTGACGCTGCGCTGCACGAGCTGCTCGATCGCCTCGCTCATCGCCGCATCGTCGACATCGGCGACCAGGCGCTCGAGCTTCAGCTTGGCGAAATCGGCAAGCTCGATGGCTGGCAGCACCTCGAATGTCATCGAATAGGAGAGATCGGCCTGGCCGGAGAGCACGCGCTCGATCTCGGCCTCGTCCTCGGGAAGCGAGACGCTCGGCTGCATGGCGGGGCGCAGCTTGCGATCGGCGAGCGCCTGGTTGGAGGTCTCCCGCACCGTCTCCTGCAGCACCTCGACCATGAGCGAGCGGCCGTACATCTTCTTCAGATGCGGCACCGGCACCTTGCCCTTGCGGAAGCCCTTGAGCTGAACGCGGTCCTTGATCTCGTCGAGGCGATCGTCGAAGCGCTTGCCGAGCTCACCGGCGGGAACAACGACTTGCAGCGTCCGCTTCAGACCTTCGCTGCTGGTTTCGGTAATCTGCATCTCTCTCCAACCTGCTCGTAAAGCCGATAAGCCCCGTTGCTTCCCTTTAGGCGTGGTGCGGGCGGAGGGACTCGAACCCCCATGCCGTGAGGCGCTGGTACCTAAAACCAGTGCGTCTACCAATTCCGCCACGCCCGCGCGTCGCCCCCGCCTTCAGGCCGGCCAGAGCCATTCATCTCGCCTTGAGGCAAGTCGCTGCGGCTGTCGGGATCGATCGGAGCGAAGGTATATCTGGCGCGGCCGGCAAAAGGCAACGCCCTTTGCCAGATCGAATTCAGGCGTAGCCTCGTAAAGTCCAGCAAACAAGGGGCTGCCAGGGCGAATTTGAGTTCTGGCAACACGTTGCGGGCTGCCGTGGCTAGGGCTAGGGTCCATCTCCTTCCTTAATGGAGCACCCCCTTGACCTCGCGATCGAGCGTTGTCGCCGCCGTCGGCCGCACACCTCTCATCCGGCTACGGCGCGCCTCCGAGGAGACCGGCTGCACCATCCTCGGCAAGGCCGAGTTCATGAATCCCGGCGCCTCGGTGAAGGACCGCGCTGCCCTCGGGATCCTCACCGAGGCGATGCAAAGCGGGCGACTGAAGCCGGGCGGAACGGTGGTCGAAGGCACGGCCGGCAACACCGGCATCGGGCTCACGGTGCTCGGCAACGCGCTCGGCCTCAGGACCGTGATCGTCATTCCCAATACGCAGTCGCAGGAGAAGAAGGACACCCTTCGCCTGCTCGGGGCGGAGATCGTCGAGGTGCCGGCGGTTCCCTACAAGGACCCCAACAACTACGTGCGCTACTCCCAGCGCCTCGCGGAAGCGCTGGCCGCGAGGGAGCCCGGCGGCGCGGTGTGGGCGAACCAGTTCGACAACGTCGCCAACCGCGACATCCACATGACGACGACGGCGGAAGAGATCTGGGCCGAGACCGAGGGGCGCATCGATGGCTTCGTCTGCGCCGTCGGATCGGGCGGCACGCTCGGCGGCGTCTCGCGCGGCCTCAAGGGCAAGCGGGAGAGCATCCGCACCGCGCTTGCCGATCCGTTCGGGTCGGCACTCTATTCTTACTATACGACGGGCGAACTGAAGGCCGAGGGCTCCTCGATCACCGAGGGCATCGGCCAGGGCCGCATCACGAAGAACCTCGAAGGCGCGCCGATCGATACCGCCTATCGCATCTCAGACGTTGACGCGGTCGAGACCGTGTTCGCACTGACACGAGAGGAGGGCCTGTGCGTCGGGGCATCGAGCGGCATCAACGTCGCCGGAGCGGTGCGGCTCGCGCGCGAGCTCGGCCCCGGTCACACCATCGTGACGATCCTGTGCGACAGTGGCACGCGCTATCAGTCGCGGCTCTTCAACCCTGCGTTTCTGGAAAGCAAATCGCTTCCCGTGCCGGCGTGGCTGAAGCCGGGAAAATCTGCGCTTCCAGAGGTTTTTGCATCGCAGTAGCGCGGTTTGGGCGCGACATCGTGCGGGACTGGCGATCGCAATCCTTGCGGGCCTCGCCGCTTTTGCCTATGTCGCTAGCAAGCGTGGCCGCATGAGCCGCGCACAGAGAGTTCACGACACTGTAAGAGAGGGAAACGTGCTGGAGAGCGCCAAAAAGTGGATCGTCGAGACGAGCTGGCTCGCTTCGCATCTCGACGCGCCCGACCTCGTCATCTTCGACGCAAGCTGGCACCTGCCCACGGCAGGCCGCGACCCCAAAGCCGAATACCTGCAAGAGCACATCCCCGGAGCGCTGTTCTTCGACATCGATGACCTGACGGACGAGAAGTCGTCGCTGCCGCACATGCTGCCGTCCACGGTGAAGTTCGCCTCGCGCATGAAGAAGATGGGCGTCGGCGACGGCATGCGCATCGTCGTCTACGACACGCTCGGACTGTTCTCGGCCGCGCGCGCCTGGTGGACCTTCCGCGCCATGGGGCACGAGGACGTCGCGGTGCTCAACGGCGGTCTCAAGAAATGGAAGTCCGAGGGGCGCCCGCTCGATGACGGTCCGCCGATCAAGCGCACCGAGCGTCACTTCACGCCCCTGCTCAATGCCTCGCTGATCCGCGACATGGACGACGTAAAGAAGGTCATCGCCAAGCGCTCGGCGCAGATCGTCGACGCGCGCCCGCCTGGCCGCTTCGAAGGCACGGAGGCGGAACCGCGTCCCGGTCTCCGGGCGGGGCATCTCCCCGGTGCGCGCAACGTTCCCTCGCAGATGCTGATCAACGCCGACGGAACGCTCAAATCCGAGGCCGAGCTCGCCAAGATCTTCGCCGACGCCGGCATCGATCCGAAGCAGCCGGTCGTCACCACCTGCGGCTCGGGCGTCACTGCCTCGATCCTGTCGCTGGCGCTGGCAGTGCTCGGTCAGACCAACGCGGCGGTCTACGATGGCAGCTGGGCTGAGTGGGGTGCGGACAACGGCCTCCCCATCGAGACGGGCCCGGCACGCGAACTCGCCTAGTTGCCGCTGAAGACGGGCTGCCGGCCACCTGTGGGCGTAACGCACCCCTTCTCATCCGCCCTTTTGGTAAGCGAGCGTTGAGGGAATCGACGTACTCAATGCTTCCAGGCGGCAGCGGAGGAACCATGACCACTTCCGACAAGAACAGCGGCGTTCAATCTCCGGGCATCGATCGTCGGACGGTGCTCGCCACGCTCGCGGCCTCGGGCGCGGCGCTGACGGCCGGTGGTGTGCAGGCGCAGGACGGGCACGAGCACCATCACGGTGGGCACGACGGCCACGCGAGCGGAGAGGGTGCGAAGCATCAGGCACTGATCGAGGCGGCGCTCGACTGCGTGAAGCGCGGCGAGGTCTGCATCAGCCACTGCATCAGCCTGCTCGGCCAGGGCGACACCTCGCTCAAGGATTGCCTGCGCTCGGTGCTGACGATGCTGCCGTCCTGCGAGGCGCTTGCCCGCGTCGCGGCGCTCGATGCCCCCCGGCTCAAGGAGCTCGCCAAGGTGTGCGGATACATCTGCGCCGACTGCCAGGCCGAGTGCAAGAAGCACCAGGACCACCACGCGGCGTGCAAAGCGTGCGGGGAAGCGTGCGGAAAGTGCGCCGAGGAGTGCCGCAAGCTCGTCTAACGGGCACGACAACGGCAGCGGTGCGGGTTGCACCACTGCGCTCTGCGATCTTCAAGTGCGCGATCAATTGCTCGCAGCGGATGCCGGCTCGGATGCGGCGAGCCGCGCCAGGGCCTTCTCGTCGAGAATGGCGATCCACTCGCGTCCTGAGGTGCGGATGGCACCCATGCGCTTCAAGTTCTTCATCGCCCGGCAGACGGTCTCGATCGCGAGGCCGAGGTAGCTCGCCATATCCGACTGCGGCAGCGCGAGGCGATAGTCGCCGCAGGCCGCGTCTGCGGGCGGCGCCTCGACCTCTGCCCGCGGCAGCGACAGTATGAGCGCGGCAACGCACTCTGTCGCAGACATGCGCGTGCGCATGCTGGTCTCCTCGTGCAGGCGCTCGAGCTTGCGCGTCAGCGCCTGGCCGATGACCCGCTGCAGTGCCGTCGAGCGCTCGATGGTTCGCCGGGTGATGCGGCGCAGGATCGTTCGCGTCATCGTCTCGGCGCGGCAGCCGTAATGGGTGCCGGAGACGACGCCGAGAAGTCCGCCAGGTCCCACCACCTCGATCACCTGCCGCTGTCCGCCATTGACCGGGCGGGTCAGAATGACGGCACCGGAGATGACCTGGTAGATCGCGTCGGCCGGATGATGGGCCTCGAACACGGTGTGGCGCGTGGCGTAGATCGCCGTGCTCGTCGGGCCGGTCAACGGTCCTCGCTGGCGCCGGCCGCTGGCCGCGGCAGGGAGCGCAGACGCGCCATCGACAATGGTAGCGGTGCCGCCGTCGGCCCCATCGTGTAACCCTTCGTCGCCGGCAGTGCGATCGAGGGCGTTCTCAATTGTCGTCATCGTGCATCTCGCCAAGGGCCCACGTCCGCACTCCGGTGCAGGGGCGCTGATGGAAGTCAGTGTTTCGGAATGATCAGGCGAGCTGTGACGGAGGCGCGCGCGGTCGTGCTGCGGTCACGTACCGCTGCTCGAAGCGCTTCGCCTCGTGGGCCGTGCCCAAGCGGGCCGGAGGCAAGGTGCTCGGCGGCGTGAGGCTCAACCCGGCCACAACGAGGCCGGGCGCGGCGGTCAGCAGGCATGCATCGCAGACGGCGATTGATCGGCTGTTCGGGGAACGGCCTCTATCCAATCCCGGCGCGCACAGGGGCGGAACGGAACCATCGGGAAGAGCATAAGCCGACAGATCGGGCGTCGCCTGCCGCACGGGCCGATGCGCGAGCGGCATGAGCAACATCGCGAGCCCATAGAGGGCCGCGATAAATAGCCTCGCATATGGCTGGCGGCTCGGGCTTCGCATTCAATCATGCTAGCCAGCAGAATCTTCAATGGTCAATTGCCCTTAGGCGAATGAGCCACCAAGTCGCGGCCGCATTCGCGCTGCCATCTCGATGCGAGGATTCGCCCATCATCTCGTTGAAGTGCGAATTGGTTCGAACTCGACCACGTCTTTGCCAAAGAGTCCCAAGTCAACTTGCGTGCGACGAATTGTTCTGCGTCGCGATACTGCGCGAATTGCGACGCGCCTTAGCAGAAGCGGCCGAAGTCAACTTTGATGCGACGACTTTGTTCGTTGACGGTTGAGCCACATCATTGACCTCTGGAGCAATGAGGTGGGCTCGTAGAAGCAATGCTAGAGGTTTGTTACTGGCGCTCTATGCGCTAGTGGCAATCAGCCTTGTTTTTGCGCAGCGCTGCCTGCGCCCTGAGCAGCCGATTAACCACATCGACCTCGCTGCGTTCGCGCTCCCCGGCGGAGAGGCTCCGGCGCTGTGTGCTGGCAAGTCTGACAGCGAAGGCGGCTCGCACGATCGCGGGTGCAAGGTGTGCGAGACGTGCGCCGTCTCGCAGGATTCGCAAGCCGCCAAGTGCGATGACCACCGCCCCTCTCCGGTCGCCATCCTGGCCGCATCGATGACGATCCCTGGGGATGCGCGGGGTCCAGCGAACGTTCCCGACAACGTGCGCTCGCGCGCCCCGCCTGGCGCTGTCTCTCTCGTCTCGTAAAGCGCCCGGCGCTCTCTCCAGGCTGCCGGGTCCGATCGCGCATCGTCCGCCGCCTGTGGCATGCGCTCCTCCTCTTCCCGCTACCCAGGAGAGCATCCGGCCGATGACTGCCGCTGCCAGCACCATTCCCTACGCGCACGAGAGCCACGGTCAGCAGACGATCGTGGGGTACAACGAGGACGTCGTGCGCGCGTTCGCGATCGCCACGGTGATCTGGGCGCTCATCGGCCTCGCGGCAGGCGTCTGGGTGGCCCTGCTGCTGGCATTTCCGCATCTCAACCTCGGCGAGTTCTTGACGTTCGGGCGGCTGCGCCCGGTGCACACGTCCGCCGTCATCCTCGGCTTCGGCGGCAACGCGCTGCTGGCGACGTCGCTGTACGTGGTGCAGCGCACCTGCCGGACGGGGCTGTGGGGCGGGCCGAAGCTCGCGAGCTTCCTCTTCTGGGGCTACAACGCGTTTCTTCTTGCCGCGCTCGTCAGCTACCCGCTCGGGATGACGCAGTCGCAGGAGTATGCCGAGCCAGAGTGGTTCTTCGACATCTGGCTGACGATCGTCTGGGTCACCTACCTCGGCATCTTCGTCGGCACGCTCGCCATTCGTCGCGAGCCGCACATCTACGTCGCCAACTGGTTCTTCCTCGCCTTCATCCTCACGGTCTCGGTGCTGCACATCGTCAACAACCTGGCGGTGCCGATCTCGATCACGTCGACGAAGAGCTACACGCTCTATGCCGGCGTGCAGAGCGCCATGATCCAGTGGTGGTACGGGCACAACATGGTGGGCTTCTGGCTCACCGCCGGCTTCATCGGCATGATGTACTACTTCGTGCCGAAGCAGGCCGACCGCCCGATCTACTCCTATCGCCTGTCGATCGTGCACTTCTGGGCGCTGGTGTTCCTCTACATCTGGGCCGGCCCGCACCACCTGCACTACACGGCGCTGCCCGACTGGACGCAGACACTCGGCGCGGCGTTCTCGATCATGCTGTGGATGCCGTCGTGGGGCGGCATGATCAACGGCATCATGACGCTGTCGGGTGCGTGGGGGAAACTGCGCACCGATCCGATCCTGCGCTTTCTCGTCGTCGCCGTCGCCTTCTACGGCATGTCGACGTTCGAGGGTCCGCTGATGGCGCTGAAGCCGGTCAACGCGCTCTCGCACTACACCGACTGGACCGTCGGACACGTGCATTCGGGTGCACTCGGCTGGGTGGCGCTGATGGCGTTCGGCTCGCTCTACCACATGGTTCCGAAGCTCTGGAACAGGTCGCTGTGGTCGATCAAGCTGGTCGAGGTGCACTTCTGGCTCGCCGCCATCGGCATCGTTCTCTACATCACCGCGATGTGGGTGTCGGGCATCACCCAGGGCCTGATGTGGAAGGCCTACGACGAGTTCGGCTTCCTGCAGTACTCGTTCACCGACAGCGTCGCCATGCTGCACCCCTACTACGTGGTGCGCGCGCTCGGGGGCATCTTCTTCCTCGCCGGCGGCATCCTGTTCGCCGTCAACATCTTCATGACCATCTACGGCGCTCCCTCGCGCCGCCGGTCGGGTGCTGAGCTCAGCGCCCAGCTCACGCCTGCGGAGTGAGGCACATAATGAATCACGCACTCGTAGAGAAGTCCGCAGCACTGCTGTTCATGCTGACGTTCATCGTCATCTCGATCGGCGGCCTCGTTCAGATCGTGCCGCTGTTCAAGATCGACACGACGGTGACGCCGGTCGAAGGCATGCGGCCCTATACGCCGCTCGAGCAGCTCGGCCGCAACATCTACACGCGCGAGGGCTGCTACACCTGCCATAGCCAGATGATCCGTCCGTTCCGCGACGAGGTCGAGCGCTACGGCCACTACTCGATCCCCGCCGAGAGCATGTACGACCATCCGTTCCTGTGGGGCTCGAAGCGCACAGGGCCGGACCTTGCGCGCGTAGGCGGCAAGTATTCGAACGCCTGGCAGCTCGCGCACATGATCGATCCCCGCAGCGTGGTGCCGGAGTCGATCATGCCGTCCTACGCCTTCCTCAAGGACAAGCCGCTCTATCTCGACGATCTCGACCTGCACCTTGGCGCGCTGCGGACCGTCGGCGTGCCCTACAGCGAGGAGATGCTGGCGAACGCCAAGGCCGACGTCGAGGCGCAGGCCGGCGGCCAGGGCGAGACGGGCGAGCTTCTGAAGCGTTACCCGAAGGCCAAGCTCGGCGACTTCGACGGCGATCCCGCCCGCGTCACCGAGATGGATGCGCTCATCGCCTACCTGCAGGTGCTGGGCTCGCTCGTCGACTTCTCCGAGCCGGACGCCGCCGGCTCGACGCCCGCGAAGTGAGGACACGATGAGCGCCGAGGTTCTGACGCAACATCTCATGGCGATCTGGCCGATCGTCGGCATCGGCCTGTTCGGCATGATCGTCTGGGTCGTGCTGCGGCCGGGTGCGAAGGCCGAGTACGAGCGCGACGCGCAAATACCTTTCGATACGAAGGACGACACGAATGGCTGAGCATCGCTACGACCCCGTCACGGGGCAGTACACGACCGGCCACGAGTGGGACGGCATCGAGGAGCTCTACACGCCGCTGCCGCGCTGGTGGGTCATCACGCTGCTCATCACCTTCGTCATCGCCATCGTCTATGCGCTGCTCTATCCGGGCTGGCCGACGACGCGCTTCGCATTCGAGGGCCTGCTCGGATGGACGAGCGCCGGCGAGCTCAAGGCGGAGCAGGATGCCGCGCGCACGGCGCAGGCGCAGTGGCGGGATCAGATCGCGGCCAAGCCGGTGGCGGAGATCGAGCAGTCCGAAGAGCTGCGCACCTTCGCCATCACCGGCGGGCGCTCGCTGTTCAACCAGAACTGCGCTGCCTGCCACGGCCTCGGCGCCGGCGGCCAGCAGGGGCAGTTCCCGGCGCTGATCGACGACGACTGGCTGTGGGGCGGCAAGATCGACGACATCTACCAGACCATCGCGCACGGCATCCGCAACGAGGATGGCGAGAGCCGCCAGTCGGAAATGCCGCCGTTCGGCGAGATGCTGAGCGCGGACGAAATCGCTGCCGTCGCCGACTACGTGCTGACGCTCTCGGACAAGGGTGCGGAGGAGAGCCGCAAGGCGCTGCCGGGTGCTGCGATCTTCGAAGCGAACTGCGCCGGCTGCCACGGTGCGGCGGGTGAAGGCATGCGCGAGATGGGCGCGCCGCGCCTCGCCGACCAGATCTGGCTCTATGGCGATGCGAAAGAGGCGATCATCCGTCAGGTCACGAAGCCACGCATGGGCTCGATGCCGGCGTGGAAGCCGCGGCTCGGCGATGACGCGGTGAAGATGCTCGCGGTCTACGTCCACTCGCTCGGCGGCGGAGAGAAGTGATGCACTCGGAGGCGGTCCTTCAATCGACGCAACGCAGCGCCCGGCAGGGAGCGCCGCACGCAGCGTCGGGCAAGTTCCGCCTTACCAAGACTGCGCTGACAACCTTCCTCCTCGGGCTCTACTTCATCACGCCGTGGCTGCGCTGGACGCGCGGCGGCGAAACGGCCCAGGCGGTCATCCTCGATATCCCCGCGCGGCGCTTCTACCTGTTCGGGCTCGAGTTCTGGCCGCCGGACATGCCGCTGCTCCTGGGGCTGCTGATCTTCTCGGCTGCGGCGCTGTTCTTCGTCACCGCACTCTTCGGGCGCGTCTGGTGCGGGTTCACGTGCCCGCAGACGGTGTGGACGGACATGTTCTTCGCCATCGACCGCCGCATCGATCAACGCTTCGGGCGTGACAGCGCGACCGGACAGTGGATCAAATCGGCGCTGCACCTGCTCGTCGCCCTCTTTACCGCCTTCACCTTCGCCGGCCTCTTCAACGACATCACGATGCTCGGGCCGCAGCTTATCGCCGGCGAGGCGCCAGTGGCGGCGTACGTGACGGTCGGCGTGCTCAGCTTCACCACCTACATGTTCGCCGCGCACACGCGCGAG
Source organism: Pseudomonadota bacterium (assembly GCA_023405815.1). Taxonomy (GTDB): domain Bacteria; phylum Pseudomonadota; class Alphaproteobacteria; order Rhizobiales; family Hyphomicrobiaceae; genus Hyphomicrobium_A. Next base: position 14,078 of record JAEXXM010000037.1, read on the forward strand.
AACATCTGCCTGCACATGTGCCCGTGGCCGCGCTTCCAGAGTGCGCTGCTCGATCCCGACAGTCTCGTCGTCACGTACCAGAACTGGCGCGGCGAGCCGCGTGCCCGTGCGCGCGTGCCACTGCGCCCAGCGCTCGTCGACCTCTTCAGCGAGGGCCCGGCGCCGTCGCGCTCCTACCTCGAGGAGAACGTCGCTTTCCGCGGCGACTGCGTCGATTGCGGCAAGTGCGTGAGCTCGTGCCCGACGCGGATCGACATCCGCGACGGGTTGCAGCTAGGATGCATCGGCTGCGGCCTGTGCATCGACGCGTGCAACACGGTGATGGACCGCATCGGGCGCCCGCACGGCCTCATCAAGATCAGCACGGATGAATCCGCACTGGTGCCTCCGAGCCAGCAGACCGCGCCACGTTTTTTCCGGCTCAAGCCGCTGCTCTTCGCGTCGGTTATGCTCGTGTCAGGCTCGGCGATGGCCTGGGCGCTCGCGAACCGCAGCAACGTCGACGCCGCCCTCGAGCACCAGCGGCAGCCGCCGTTCGTGAAGCTCTCCGACGGCAGCATCCGCAATGACTACACGCTGCGCTTTGCCCACCGCGGCGGCGACATCGCCAGCGTGGGCGTCAGCGTCGAGGGCCTCCCGGGTGCTGCCATCCGGCTGTCGACAAGCGATCTTCCGGAGCCTGCATTCACCTGCCATCGCAAGTCCACGTCGGAGCGCGTGCTGATCACGGTGCCGAAGAGCACGGCTCCGCAGGGACGCGTGCCGGTGACGCTGGTGCTGACGGACACCACGACGAACGCGCCGCTCGCCCGCTTCGAGACCTACTTCTGGGGTCCGGGAGGCGGGCGATGATTGGCTCGCTCACCTACCTCTTCCGCAACGACCGCTGGATACCGGCCTCGTTCGTCGCCTTCTTCATCTTCCTCACCGGCGTCGAGATCGTCCTCATCACGCTATCGGTGAAGAGCTTCACCGGCCTCTCGGAAGCCGATCCTTACCGGCGCGGGCTTGCCTACAACGAGGCGATCGCAGCGCGGCAGAAGGATCGCGATCTCGGCTGGCGCATAGCGGTGGAGTTCGAGCCGGCAGGTGATCTGAGAGGCGTGGTGAAGGTCGCCGCGCGCGATGCGACCGGAGCCGAGCTCGGCGGCGTGCGCATCAAAGGTACGGCTGAGCAGGGCGGCAAAACGCCGGTTCCGATTGCATTCGGCGGCCTTGAAAGCGGCAGTGCCGAAGGCACGCTTTCGGTCGATGCGCCCGGGCGCTGGTTCTTGCGCATCCAGATCGAAGGTGACGGGGCGAGCATCGAGCGCAAGCGCGAGATTTTCGTCGAGCCGAAGTGAAGAGCGGGTCAAGCCATGGACAGCCTCCTTCTCCTGATCCCGATCGCCCTCGCCCTCGGCGGCTTCTATCTCGTGGCCTTCCTGTGGACGCTGCGCAACGGCCAATACGACGACCTCGACGGCGCAGCCGCCCGCATCCTTTTCGACGACGAGCCCTTGGAGACTGAGACAAATGAGCGACGCTAAGTCTGCCGCCCACGAGGAAACGCCCCAGCGCAAGCGCGCGCGCATGACGCTGGCGATCATGAACTCGGCCATGGCCGGCGTGATCGGCGCGCTGACGCTCGGGCCCTGGGTCGCGGTGCTCGGCGCCCTGGCGATGGCCGCCCTGCCCTACGCGCCCGTGCTTTGGCGCGTCATCCCCGAATGGGCACAGGCAAACATCATCACGGCCATAACCGCGCTTTTCCTCCTGTGCGCGGTCCTCGGCACGATCATCTGGGGCCTCTCGTTCGCCTTCTATATCGCCCTGGCGCTGGTCCCCATCATGCTCGGACTGATCCCGGCGATCGCGCTCAGCAGCCCGCCGCTCAGCGACCTCGACTAGACGCGCGAGCAAATAACGGCTAACGCCGACGCATGTCGGAGCTAACGTTTCTCGCCGGAATACTCGCCGGGCTCGCGGCCAGCCTGCACTGCGTCGGCATGTGCGGCCCCATCGCCTCAGGGCTCGTGATTGCGCTCGCGCCGAACGGCTCCGCGCAGGCCGCCTTGCCGACCCTGCTCGTGGCGCAGGCCGGACGGATCACCTCCTATGTCATTGCCGGCGCGCTCGTCGGCCTTTTCGGCACGACCCTTTATGCGGGGCTCGATCGGGAGATCGCGCACAACGTGCTGCGGTGGGCCGCCGGCGCGACGCTGATGTGGATCGGGCTGTCGGTCGCCGGCCTCGCCCCCGCCCCGACGGCATTGGACCGCGTCACGCGCACCATCACCGAACGACTCGTGCGCATCCGGCTTTCGCCGCAGCCGAGCTACTGGCTGTGGGTCTATTCGACCGGCCTCATGTGGGGTCTGCTGCCGTGCGGCATGGTCTTTGCGACGCTGTTTTTCGCCATGATGAGCGGGACGGCGCGGCAGGGCGCAATTATCATGCTCGGCTTCGGGCTCGGCACGCTGCCGTCGGTGACGGCTGCGGCGCTCGGGGTCGCGTCGCTGAAAGGTTGGGCCGACCGGCGCGGTCCGCGCACGGTCATCGGCCTCGCGCTCGTCTCCATCGCCGCTATCTCCCTCTTCGTGCCGATGAAGCAAATCATGGCGTACTGCTTCCCGGCCTGAGGCAAGCCAGAGCTGACATTGCCCGGCAACGTCACTATGTTCGCCATCCTGTTCAATGCGGGCGGACAATGCAGACGGAAAACTGGATCGGGAACTTTCCGGGGCTGCGCAAGCTGCAGCCCGACGTCGTCGGCCCGCTGGTCGAGGCGAGCCGCGTGGTGCGTCTTCCCGCCGGGACGCGCATCTTCGGGCCGGGGCAGGCGCCCGACGCCTTCCTGCTCTTGATCCGCGGCACGGTCCGGGTGCAGCAGGTTTCTGAGACGGGACGCGAGATCGTTCTCTATCGCGTCTCCGCGGGTGAAAGCTGCGCCCTGACAACGGCTTGTTTGATGGGCTACGAGGACTACCAGGCCGAGGCGATCGCCGAGACGGACGTCGAGGCAGTCGCCATTCCGCGCGCGACCTTCGATGATCTCATCGCGCGGTCGCCGGATTTCCGCCGCTTCGTGTTCACCGCGTTCAGTCACCGCGTGACCGACCTCTTTCGCGTCATCGAGGAGGTGGCATTCTCGCGCGTCGACGTGCGGCTGGCGCAGCGGCTCCTGGAGCGCGCCAACGACAAGGGCCGCGTCGACCTCACGCACCAGCAGCTCGCGGCAGAGCTCGGCACGGCGCGCGAGGTGGTGAGCCGCCAGCTCAACGAATTCCAGCGGCGCGGGTGGATCACCGTCTCGCGGGGGGCTATCGACATCGTGCGGCCGCAAGATTTGCGCCAACTTGCCACTGCGCCCTGAGGGTCAATGTGACTTGGTCACAGACCTGACCGGCGTCAGCGGGCTATCTCCTACCCAACCAACAGGAGGTACCCAATGCCAAAGAACATCGGTGCATGGGATCGCACGCTGAGGATCGTTCTCGGCGTGGCCTTGCTCAGCCTCGTCTTTGTCGGCCCGAAGACCCTTTGGGGCCTCGTCGGCCTCATCCCGCTCATCACCGGGCTCGCCCGCTTCTGCCCCGCCTATGGTATCGCCGGGGTGAGCACGTGCGGTCTGGCTAACCAGAAGAGAAGCTGAATCAGATGGATACCAACTCTATGCTCTCGGCTGCGGGCGGCGGGGTCCTGATCGGACTGTCGGCAGTGCTGATGATGGCGACGACCGGGCGTATCGCCGGCGTCAGCGGCCTCGTCTCGCGGCTGCTGCCGCCCTATGCCGACAATCAAGCCGCGGCGCGCCTCGCCTTCGTCGTCGGTCTCATCGCGGCACCAGCGGTCTACGCGGTGGCGACAGCTGCATCCGTCAACATCGATGTGACGACAAGCGTTCCCTTGCTGATAGCAGGCGGGGTGCTGGTCGGGTTCGGGGCCGTGCGCGGCGGCGGATGCACCAGCGGGCACGGCGTCTGCGGCACGGCGCGCCTGTCGGCGCGCTCGCTCGCCGCGACGGGCATCTTTATGACCACGGCCGCTGTCACCGTCTTCGTCGTGCGGCACGTGTTGGGAGGCTAAGATGCAGATTGCAGTGATGTTCATCTCCGGCCTGATGTTCGCCTTAGGGCTCATCGTGTCGGGACTGGCCAATCCGGCCAAGGTTCTCAACTTCCTCGACTTCGCCGGAAGCTGGGACCCCAGCCTCGCGCTCACGATGGCGGCCGCAGTGGCGACAACGGCGGTCGGCTATCGGCTAGCGTTCCGGCGCAATGCCCCCCTGCTCGGCGGCGTGTTCCAATTGCCGACCGTGACGGACATCGACGCGCGGCTCGTCGGCGGCGCGGCGCTCTTCGGGATCGGCTGGGGCCTCGTCGGCTTCTGTCCCGGGCCTGCCGTCACCGCATTGGGCGCGGGCTCCGGCGCGGCAGCCATATTCGTCGCGGCGATGCTCATGGGTATGCTCGTCGCGCGCGGCATCGATACTCTTTCGCAGACGTCAGCGGCGCTGAAGGCAGCGCCCAAAGGAGGCAGCCAATGACCATCCCCCATTCTGTCGATCTCAGCGTGAAGCCGGAAGTGACGGCCTTTTTCGACGAGCCGACCAACACCATCAGCTACGTGGTGAAGGATCCGAAGTCGAACGCCTGCGCCATCGTCGACAGCGTCATGGACATCGACTATGCGGCCGGGCGCATCTCGTATGAATCGGCGGATCAGATCATCGACTTCGTGAAGCAGAACGGCCTCACGGTCGAGTGGCTGATCGAGACGCACGCGCATGCGGACCACCTCTCCGCCGCGCCCTACATCCAGGGCAAGATCGGCGGCAAGCTCGGCATCGGCGAGAACATCAAGATCGTGCAAGAGGTGTTCGGCAAGATCTTCAACGAGGGCACCGAGTTCCAGCGCGACGGCAGTCAGTTCGATCGCCTGTTCAAGGACGGCGACACATACACAATCGGCTCGATGACGGCGTTCGCGATGCTGACGCCCGGTCATACGCCGGCGTGCATGACGCATGTGATCGGCGATGCGGCCTTCGTCGGCGATACGCTGTTCATGCCGGATGGCGGCACGGCACGCGCCGACTTCCCCGGCGGGGACGCACGCACGCTGTTCCGCTCGATCAAGCGCGTGCTCGAGCTGCCGGGCGAGGTACGGCTCTTCATGTGCCACGACTACGCGCCTGGCGGCCGCGAAATCAAGTGGGAGACGACCGTCGCCGAGGAACGCGCACACAATATCCATGTGCGCGACGGCGTGAGCGAGGACGAGTTCGTCCGCGTGCGCGAAGCTCGGGACAAGACGCTGGAGCTGCCGAAGCTGATCATCCCGTCGATCCAGGTGAACATCAGGGGCGGCAACCTCCCCGAGCCGGACGACAGCGGCAAGCGCCACCTCAAGGTGCCGATCAACGAGCTTTGAGGGCTTGGGCCTCTCACGTAAGAGGGGATTATTGACAGCCAGAAGCCGGAAAGCCCGCGGCCGGTCGCGCCGATCGCCGCGGGCTCCTCAACGAACGGACGCAAGTCGAGATGACCAAGAAGCTTACCAAGGATATTTCGGTCGCCGAGCAGATCACGCCGGAGAGCGTGGCCGAGCTGGCGGCTGCCGGCTTCAAGGCCATCATCTGCAATCGACCGGACGGGGAAGGCGCCGACCAGCCGCTCTACCGCGAGATCGCCGATGCCGCGGCGAGTGCGGGGATCGAGACGCGGTATATTCCGGTCACGAGCGGCAAGGTCTCCGATGCCGATGCCGCCGCGTTCGCGACCGCGCTGTCGGAACTGCCGAAGCCCATCCTCGCCTACTGCCGCAGCGGCACGCGCTCGACGACGCTGTGGGCGCTCGCCGAGGCCGGCAAGCGGCCCGCGGACGCGATCGTCGAGATCGCGCGCGAGGCAGGATATGACGTCACTGGCGTCATGAGCCGGGTGGCTCACGGCGGAAGGGTCGACACCGACAAGCCTGCCGCCAAGCACGATATCGTCATCGTCGGAGGCGGCGCAGCAGGGGCTGCCGTCGCGGCGAGCCTGCTACGCCGCAAGCCCGACCTCGACATCGCGGTGATCGACCCGGCAGACACGCACTACTACCAGCCCGGCTGGACCATGGTCGGCGGCGGCATCTTCTCGCCCGAGACCACAGCCAAGCCCATGGGAGCGGTGCTGCCGCGGCGCGTCACATGGATCAAGGCCGCAGTCGCCGGCTTCGATCCCGAGCGCGACAGCGTCATCATCGAGGGTTGCCGCGCCATCCGCTACAACCACCTCGTCGTCTGCCCGGGGATCAAGCTCGACTGGGGCGCGATCGAGGGGCTGGACGAGACGCTCGGCAAGAACGGCGTCACTTCGAATTACCGCTACGACCTTGCGCCCTACACGTGGGAGCTGGTGCGCACGCTGCGCTCGGGGCGCGCGCTGTTCACCCAGCCGCCGATGCCCATCAAGTGCGCCGGCGCGCCGCAGAAGGCGATGTACCTCTCGGCCGACCACTGGCACCGGACCGGGCGGCTGAAGGACATCGACGTCGGATTCTTCAACGCCGGCGGTGTTCTGTTCGGCGTGCCCGAGTACGTGCCGGCGCTGATGGACTACGTGCGCCGCTACGGGGCGGCGCTGAACTTCTACCATGCGCTTACCGCCATAGACGGCCCGGGGCGGCGCGCCTTTTTCAAGAGGACGCTGCCCGACGGAACGACGCAGACGGTCGAGGCAGCGTTCGACATGATCCACATCTGCCCACCGCAGAAGGCCCCGGACTTCGTGCGTGCGAGCCCTCTCGCCGACGCCAACGGTTGGGTGGACGTCGATCACGCGACGCTGCGCCACAAACGGCATTCGAACATCTTCGGCCTCGGCGATGCCGCCTGCACGCCCAATGCCAAGACGGCGGCGGCGGCGCGCAAGCAGGCTCCCGTCGTCGCCGAGAACATCCTCTACGCAAAAGGACTGCGGCAGAGCCAGGGTGCGTATGACGGATATGGCTCGTGTCCGCTTACGGTGGAGCGTGGCAGGATCGTGCTCGCCGAGTTCACCTATGGGGGCAAGGTCTGTCCGACGTTTCCCAAGGTGATGATCGACGGGACCAAACCTTCGCGTCTGGCCTGGCTGCTCAAGGAGCGCGTGCTGCCGCCGTTCTATTGGCGGGCGATGCTGAAGGGCCGCGAGTGGCTGGCGAAACCCAAGGTCATGGCCTGATGATGCTGCAGGACCTGCTGGCGACGTTCTCCGGCGTGCTCGTCGGTTTGGTGCTCGGCCTGGTCGGCGGCGGCGGCTCGGTGCTGGCGGTTCCGCTGCTCGTCTATCTTGTCGGCGTGCCCTCCCCCCACGTCGCCATCGGCACGAGCGCCGTCGCGGTCGCGTTGAGCGCCCTGTCCAACCTCGTCGGCCATGCACGAGCCGGAAACGTAAAGTGGCCATGCGCGCTCGTCTTTGCGATCGCCGGCACGGCGGGCGCAGCGATCGGCTCGACGCTCGGCAAGCACTTCGACGGCGAGCGGCTGCTGATGCTGTTCGGCGTGCTGATGATCATCATCGCCGGGTTCATGTTCTGGAACCGTGCGAGCGGCGGCGATGTCGCCGTGCGGCTGACGCGAAAGTCGGCGCCGCGACTGATGCCGTGGCTGCTCGCGTACGGCACCGGCGTCGGTGCGCTGTCCGGCTTTTTCGGCATCGGCGGCGGGTTCCTGATCGTGCCGGGCATCATGGCGGCGACGGGCATGCCGCTCATCTTCGCCATCGGGTCGTCGCTGGTGTCGGTGTTCGCATTCGGACTGACGACGGCGGTGAACTATGCCATTTCCGGCTTCATCGACTGGGTGCTCGTCGCCTTTTTCATCGGCGGCGGCGTCGCCGGCGGTGTCGTCGGGCGTTATGCGGCGCGGCGTCTCGCAACGCACAAGCAGTCGCTCGCAACCGCCTTCGCGGTGATCGTTGGCGCGGTCGGCCTCTATGTCGTGTGGCGCGGGCTGATGCTCTGACGGCCCAGATTGCGTGCTGCTCTAGTCGACGAGGAAGGTCGTCCGGTCGAGCCCCGTGTTGCCGTTGCCGGGGTCGTGGGCGTACACGATCACCTCGTAGACGCCGCTCTGGTCTATCGGGACCGATGCTGAAAACTGGCTTGTCTCGCCGGCGTAGCGCATCGGGATTTGCGCGATCTTCTTGCCGTCGCGGCGAACGATCGCCTGCACATCATATTTGTCGGCGTCCCACAGCCCGCCGGGCTCTATGGGGCAGCCGCACATCATCACGACGTTGGCGCGCACGTCGACCTGGCTCGCGCCCTTGAGCCTCACATGCGCCGGCGGCCCGAGGACGTCGACGACAAAGCCGGGCACCTCCAGCACCCAGCCGTCGCCACCGGTAAGGTGCTTGCCGGGCACCACCCATTGGGTCGAGACGACGCGCTGCGCCGCCTGCGGCTGGCCCATGGGACCGTATGCCTCCACCTCGACAAGTCGCGGCTCGTCGATGTCGAGCGTCATTGCAAACTTCGATGCCGACGGATCGGAGAGCTGTGTTCGACGCCCGCCGTCCTTGTGCATCAGGCGCTTGGTGTCGCCGGTGCCGCCTCGCGTCAGGCCGGTGGCGAGGATCTCGCCGGTATGGGCATCGCGCAACGTGACGCGCATGCCGCCCATGCTCGTGCCTATGAACTTCGCGTCCCTGCTCAGCACGCGCACCGTGATGTCGGTCGGCTCGGCCTGCACTGTGGCCGCGAAGACCGGGAGGACAGAGAAGCCAACGAGCGTGAGGATTGCAGCTTTCATCGTTCATCTCCGGGCTGTTGGCAGCGACGCAGACTAGCGTTCTTGGTTCGCGTCTCGCAGGTGTTTGTTTCTGACGCCCGTCAAGGCATCGGGGCAATTTGCATCGGCTTTTGTTGACTGGCGTCAAGCAGAGCCGCGCCTGCCGTTCTATCGTTCCTTCATCCGACGCAGCCGATTTGAAGGAGCAAAACATGTTCAGGATCGCCGCGGTCGTATGGATCATGCTCGCGACGACGCTTGCAGGCATAGCGTTGCTGGTTATCGTCTCGGTGCCCACGCTGAATGCCGACGCGCAGGCGCTCATCCCAATTGCGTGCGGTGCGGCCATCGTGGTCGCCATGCCGCTCTCTTATCTCCTCGCGCGCCGTATCTCGTTCGCGACCGCACGCTGAACGTCTCACCGGTCGGCCCGGCGCCGAGGGACGTCCGGGGGGCAGCGCGCCGGTGCACCAAAGTGCGCCGGCGCGCGCGTACGCACGTCTCTGCCGCTTCCTGGGGCGCCCAGCGCATCTCATCGCTCCCATTTAGAGCGCGCGCTAACGATTGATTGACACTGATTCCGCTTTTCGCGCGGAGATTGAAACGCATTAGTCCGCTTTTCCGAAAATTCGAACTAAAGCCAAGCAAGACAAAGTTCGAATTTTAGAGAAGTTGCTCCGAACGCGAGCAACCGCCCTGGAGAAGCGTCAAAAAGTGCTCGAGTTCCTGATCATCCTGCTGTTCGCCGTGAGCGTGCTGATCAGCGTGTCGTCGATCGACGATGCGTTCATCGATCTCATCGCTCTCGGCATCGTGCGCCGGCGCGTGCCGCAGCTCGACGACGGCGAGCAGCGCGTTCCGCCTACCGCCGTCTTCGTCGCCAACTGGCACGAGGAAGATGTCCTCGGCAAAATGGTCGAGGGCAATCTCGCGCGCATCCAGCTCCCTCAGGTCTCGCTCTATCTCGGCGTCTATCCGAACGACACAGGCACGCTGCGCGTTGCGCAGGAGCTCGCGGCCAAGCACCCGAGCCGCGTGAAGGTCATCGTCAACCGTCTGCCCGGCCCGACTTCCAAGGGGCAGATGCTGAACGAGATGTTCGCGCAGGTGTTCAGCGCCGAAGACGCGCCTGAGCTCGTCGTCCTGCACGACAGCGAGGACGTGATCGATGCGCGCTCGTTCCCGGTCTATGCCGCGTACGCGCAGGAGAACGACTTCATCCAGGCACCGGTCTTCTCGCTGAACCGCGGCAAGGGCGCCATCGTTGCATCGACGTATATGGACGAGTTCGCCGAACGGCATACGCGGGAGATGATCGTGCGCGATGCCGTCGGTGCCGCCATCCCGTCGGCGGGCGTCGGCACCTGCATGACGAAGCGGCTCGTCCGGCATTTCCTCGCGACGCGCGGACAGGTGCTGATGTCCGGCACCGTGACCGAGGACTACATCCTCGGCATCGAAGCCAAGCGCTCGGGCTTCAAGTCAGCGTTCGCGGCGATCTCGCGCAGCGCCGACGACGGCCTCGATTTCGTCGCCACGCGCGAGTTTTTCCCCAAGACGCTCGAAGCCTCGATCAAGCAGAAGACCCGCTGGGTCTACGGCATCAACTTCGAGGCCTTCTGCAAGCTCGGCTGGGACGGCGATCCGTGGGATTTCTACTTCTTCCTGCGCGACCGTAAAGGGATGATCACAAGCTTCCTGCCGCCGGTCTCCGCCGTCCTGCTGGCATTCATGCTGCTCGGCTACGTCGAGCTCGCCGACTTCCCGGAGCCGATGGGCGACGTCGTCCTGGTGTCGATGTGGATCAACCTCTTCGCGCTCATCACCCGCTACGTCGTGCGCGTGATCTCGGGCTACGAGGTCTACGGCAAGTACGACTGGATCGGCATCGCCCTGCGCTGGCCGGCCGCGCTCTACATCAACATGGCCGCGGTCTACCGGGCCTGGAAAACCTTCCTCGGGGAGTCGGAGCTGGCGACCAGACCCATCGTCTGGTCGAAGACCGTGCACGACATCCCCGACGATTTTGTCTCCGCAAATCGCTGACCCGATGAAAGTGAAGAGTAGAATGCGCGTCCTCGTCGCCTTCGGCACCCGCCCCGAGATCATCAAGCTCGGCCCCGTCTGCAAAGCTCTGCAGGATGCGGGCGCCGAGCTCGACGTGTTCTGGTCGGGTCAGCACATCGAGCTCGCGGCGGGGCTGCTCGACTTCTTCGGCATCAGCGTCACGCACAACGGCTCGCAGATCGTCGAGGAGCAGGGCCTCGCCGGAAAGTTTGGGCGCATGACCGAGCAGGTGGAGAAGATCCTGCGCGCCAAGGCCTACGACTGGATCATCGTCCAGGGAGACACGGCGACGGCTGCTGCGGCAGCCGCCGCGGGCTTCATGGGCCGCGTTCCGGTGGCGCACGTCGAAGCCGGCCTGCGCACCGGCGACTTGCTCTCGCCCTTCCCGGAGGAGTTCAACCGCCGCCTCATCGGGCAGGCTTCGAGCCTGCATTTTCCGCCGACGCAGCAGGCGCGCACAAATCTGCTGCGTGAAGGCGTGCCCGCGCGCGACATCGTCATGGCCGGAAACACGGTCGTCGACGCGCTGCTGTATGCGCGCGCCAAGATCGGCAAGGACTATCAGCCGCTCGACGCCGACGTTGCCGCCCTGCCCGCGGACAAGAAGCTGGTACTCGCCACGATGCATCGGCGCGAGAACATCGGCGCCCCGATGCACAACGTCCTGCGCGCGCTGCGCAAGCTCGCCAGCGACGGCGACAAGATCATCGCGCTGCCGGTGCATCTCAATCCGCAGGTCCGCAGCGACGTGCTCAACTATCTCGGTGACGCCCCCAACGTGCGGCTGCTGGCTCCACTCCAGTACCCGGACTTCGTCTACCTGCTCGACCGGGCGTGGACCGTCGTCACCGACTCGGGCGGCGTGCAGGAGGAGGCACCGACATTCGGGCTGCAGATTCTCATCACGCGCGAGAGCACCGAGCGGCCGGAGGTGGTCAGTGCTGGCTTCGGGCAGCTCGTCGGCTCAAATTATGACGCCATCGTCGCGGGCGTCCGCAACCTCACCAGCGGCAGCGAGCGAAAGCTGCTCAAGGCCCCTAACCCATTCGGGCGCGGCGATGCCGCGGAACGGATCGCTGCCCGCATCATGAACAAGACACCGGCTCGCCGCCAAGCGGCCGCCGCCTAACGGACGAGAACAATTATGAGCAATCAACTGCAGGCAAGTCAGGTGAAGTGGAAGCGGCTGCGCAAGCTGGTGCTGACGACGATGCTGGTCGGCAGCGCCGGCGCCCTGTCGATCTATGCGCTCGGCGGCGGCAGCCTCATGCTCGATGCCGACGGCATGGTGACGCGGCGCACGGTTGCGGTGGCATCGCCTTGGCCGGACGCGCGCATCCGCGAGATCGACGTGCGCCCTGGCGACTGGGTGGAAGCCGGGCAGAGGATCGCGGTCGTCGATTCGGCCGCCATGTCGCGCTCGCTCGCCGAGCTTGCCGCCGAGCAGGCGCGTGTCACGGGACGCATCGCGCAGCTCGAAGCACGGCGCGAGGTGGTGAAGGCGCTGCTGCCGATGGCCAGCGTCGCAGCCGAAGAGACTGATGCATTCCTCTCGACGCTGCAGAAGGCGAACGAGAACGGCATGGTTGTCGCCCGCTCGCTGCAGCAGATGTCGGCCGCCAAGGTGCAGGCGATGGACAAGCTTCTGTCCCTCAAGGCGGAGCAAGCGGCGCTCGAGACCGAGATCAACTCCAACCAGACGGCGCTGCAGCAGGTTTCCGGCGCCTACGGTGACCTCAAGCGGACCTACGGCAGCGGCGTGCTGACGGCCCCGGCGAGCGGCTACGTCGGTAGCCACGTCGCAATGGTCGGCGAAGTGCTGAGTGCAGGAACGACTCCGGTCGCCAACATCTACACCGGCCCGAGCTACGTGCTCGCCTACGTTCCGGAGAACTACCTGTTCGATGTCGACGAGGGTCAGCAGGTCTCGATCAAGGGCCGCGGGCGCACGACGATCGGGCACATCGAGAAGGTGCTGCCCGTCACCGACGCGTTGCCGCCGGAGTTCCAGCTCCCCAATCGCGTGCGCGGCCGCGGCCAGCTCGTCCGTGTGCAGCTCTCGAACCCGGAGAGTTTCGCCGTCGCCGAGAAGATCCGGCTGACGAGCTGCTACATGGAAAAATGCCGCCTCGGCGTCTCGGAGATCATCGAGGCGGCGATCCCGGACGCGCTGCGCGGCGGAAAGCGCAATGTCGAGACGGCGAAGGCGCCGCAATCGGCAGCGCCGGTAACAAGCAGCATCGCCCCGTCGGAGCTGCCCAAGGCGACGACGGAAACCTCCCTCGGGGGGCCGGAACCGACTGAAACTCCTCTGTCGAAGCTGGAGGATGCGCCGGGGCATTCGCATGCCCCCGTCACCGGCAGCCTCGAGCGGCCTGCCCTCATGGTGGTGCCGCCGATCACGGGAAGCGTGCAGGATTCTGCGCCAGCGAGAGCTGCGCCGCAGGGCTGATAGCGACATCGGGATACGAAAAGAGGCGCCCAGATTCGGCGCCTCTTGTCGTTTCTGCGTCGGACTTGGGAGCGCGCCTACTCGGCTGCCGCCCGCGCTGCCTCCACTGCTGCGTGCGCCTCGTCGGCGCTCTCGAAGATGTGCGGTGCCAGCCCGCGGCGCGACAGCGCCTCCTTCATCTTGAGGCGCATGAACGAGCTGGTCGAATAGCGTGCCGTCGTCTTGTAATAGTGCTTCATCATGTACTGGATCATCTCGGCGTAGTCGTCGTAGAGGTCCTCGGCGATGCGGCAGCCGTCGTGGTTGACGACAGCGTTGACGCGCCGGCCAGCCTTGACGCAAGCGTCGACCAGAACCTTCTGCAGATCGGCGACATCGCTCTTCTTGCGCACGCTCCAGCCCTCGAGATTGAGGAACAGGATGTTGCGGGCGGGATCGTACGAGCAGCGCTCCGACAGCTTTAGGTTGGTCAGCTCCTCCATGAGTTCCATCGGCTCGTCGCGGAAGATGCGCGCGTCCATCTGCACCGGCTTATGGATGATCGGCTTGAAATCCATGTGGGCGAGGATATCGCGATCGATGTCGATGCCGGGCGCGACCTCGATCAGCTCGAGGCCGCCTTGCGTGAGGTGGAACACGCAGCGCTCGGTCACGTAGAGGACCGGCTGCGACTTGGAGGCGGCATACTTGCCGCTGAAGGTGACCTGCTCGACCGCTTTCACGAACTTACGGGCGCGCCCCTCTTTGACGATGCGCAGCTTTCCGTCCTCGATCGCGATCTCGAGACCACCGGCGGTGAAGGTGCCGGCAAAGACGACCGCGCGCGAGTTCTGCGAGATGTCAATGAAGCCGCCGCAGCCGTTGAGCTTGCCGCCGAACTTCGAGGTGTTGACGTTGCCCTGCTCGTCGACCTCCGCCACGCCGAGGCAGGTCAGGTCGAGGCCGCCGCCGTGGTAGAAATCGAACATCTGGTTCTGGTCGATGACGCTGTCGGCGTTGGCGGAGGAGCCGAAGCTCGAGCCCCCGGCCAGCACGCCGCCGATGGCGCCCGCCTCCGTCGTCATGGTGAGGTAGGACGTCACCTGCTCCTCGGCCGCGACGGCGGCAACGCCGTCAGGGGCGCCGACGCCGAGATTGATGGCGCCGTTGAGCGGCAGCTCGAAGGCGGCGCGGCGGGCGATGATCTTGCGCTCGTCGAGCTCCATGCGCGGCATGTGCTCGACCGGCACGCGGATGGCGCCGGATAGTGCCGGGTTGTAGTGGACACCGTAGTTCATGCGGTGCATCTCGGGCGGATCGGCGACGACGACGCAGTCGACGAGGATGCCGGGCACGCGCACGTCCTTCGGCTTCAGCGAGCCGTGCGCCACCACGCGCTCGACCTGGGCAATGACGATGCCGCCATTATTGTGGGCGGCCATCGCCTGCGCGAGGCAGTCGAGCGTCAGCGCCTCCTTCTCCATCGAGAGGTTGCCGGCGGGGTCGGCGCTGGTGGCGCGGATCAACGCCACGTTGATGGGGGTCGCCTTGTAGAACAGCCACTCCTCGCCATCGACCTCGACGCGCTTGACGATGTCCTCGGTCGTGACCTCGTTGACCTTGCCGCCGCCGAGGCGCGGGTCGACGTAAGTGTGGAGGCCGACCTTGGTGAAGAGACCGGGCTGACCCGAGGCGCAGGAGCGGTAGAGCTTGGAGATCACACCCTGCGGAAGGTTGTAGCCCTGGATCTTGTTCTTTTGGGCAGCTTCCGCAACCTTCGGCATTCTGCCAAAGTTCGCCGCGATGACACGGGAGAGAAGACCCTCATGATGCAGGCGCCCGGTGCCCAGACCCTTACTGTCGCCGGCGCCGGCGCACATGATGAGCGTCAGGCCCTTCGGGGCCTGGGTCTCGACATACCGTTTCTCCAGCGCCGCGTGGAGCATCTCGGGGACGCAGCTTTGAACGAAGCCCGTGGTGCAAACGACGTCGCCATCATTGATGAGAGCGATGGCCTGCTCGGCCGTGATGACCTTGTTCTTCATTGTTGAAGTTGTTTCCCCTCGGCGGTCCTTTCCGGGCGTGCGGGCAACAGGCGGACAGCGCACATCCTTTAAGGATCTCGTTATTTGAACCGCTGAGCGTAGACGCAGCGGCATTGGGCTGCAACGCTTCGAGATTGCTGCAACGCACCAATGCGTTGCGCCCGAAGCCGGTCATTGCATAGCAGCCGATCGGGACTTGCGCCCTACCCCACAGGCCAAGAGAAGCCCACCCTCATCGCGTGAAAAGCCACGATGGACATGCGACCGATGCGACGCGGCCTGTCCGTCTGCGCGGCAGGCCAGGCGCAGTCTCGTTCCGGCTCACCCGCCCTGCCGATGAAGAGGAGGTCCGCACTTGGTCTGGCGGCTGCAATGGCGCGTCGGTGAAGGGGACATTAGGCGCAGCGACGCAGTCGCGCAGGATAAGCCGGTATAGGGCGGCTCCGGTGGAGCCGCCCTTTGCTGCGTCTAGCTCGGCGGGAGCTGGAAGTAATAATCGGAGGCGATCACGACCGCGGCCGCCAAGAGCAGCGTCAGGTACGGCAAGAAGCCCGCCTTTCGTGCTCCGAGGTCCTGGCTTCTCAGGTTGAGATCCTCGAGCATGTGATCGGGGAACTTGCCGCGATCCTGCACATAGTGCCGGAACAAGAATACCGGGATGATCAGCGCGGCGAATGCCAGCCCATACCAGAGCGCGTTGGGGTTGCCCCACACCTTGGCGCCGGCGCCCATGAGCACGAGGTTCGCGAAGCCGAGCAAGGCGTTGAAGGCGACGAGCCAGTTCGGTGCCTTGTAGGGACGCGGGATCTGCGGGCTGTCGATGCGGTGGATCCACGTCGCCTGCAGATTGAGGAAGATGAAGATCATGTAGCCGACGTTCGAGATCGACAGGATCAGGTAGTAGGCCGTCGCATCCGAAGCCGCGAACGTCAGCAGACCCAAGTTGAACACGAGATCGGTCCACATGGCGCGCGTCGGCGCGCCGTGCTCGTTGACGTGGCCGAGGTACTTCGGCAGCCAGCCGTCGACGCCGCCCTGGTAGAGGGTGCGCGATGAGCCTGCCATGGCCATCATGATGGCGAGGATGAGCGCGAGGATCATCATCATCTCGAGCAGATGGACGATGATCGGATTGCCGCCGCCCACCATGTCGCCCATCGCAGCGGCGACGCCGGTGCCGTCGACGATGCCGGGCTGCGTCATTCCCTCGAGGCCGAGATGACCCTGGAACGCCGTGGCGACGAGCGCGTAGAGCACGACGCACAACAGACCGGCGGTGATGATTGCCTTTTTGGTGTCGGTCTTGGGATTGCGGAACTCGCGCGTGTAGCAGACCGCGGTCTCGAACGCGTATGTGGACCAGCCGGCGATGAACAGCGCGCCGAGGAAATAGGTCCAGCCGAAGTTGTTCCATTCGCCGTTGGGCGGGACGAGCGGCGTGAAGTTCTGATAGTCCACGCCGCCGTTGAAGAACGGTGCGACGCCGACGATGAGCATCGGAACGACGACCAAGAGGCCGATCCACATCTGGATGCGGGCGGTGCCGAGAATTCCGCGGTGCTGAATGGCAAAGGCGATCAGCATCAGGACGGCGCCGATGAAGAACGTCGCGCCGACCTCGATCTTGGCAACGCCAAGGAAGTTGAATTCCAAGAGCTTGAACGAGCGCAGCACGGGCGTCGCGCCCTCGGTGACGGCGGCGATGGCGATCTTGGCGGCTTCCTCGCCTGTCTTGCCGGCAATAGTGGCGGCATTGGCGGCGTCCTGCAGCCAGGCGACGACCTGCGGAGAATCCGGCGAGAACACCGGAATCGGCGCGACGGCGTTCAGGATGTAGCCCGCGGCGATGGCGCAGCCGAGCGAGAGCACCGGCGTCCAGGCGAACCAGTTGCACCACACCGACAGCGGCGCGATGATTTTCGAGTACCTGAGCCAGGCCGCCGCTCCGTAGACCGCGGCACCGCCCGACTTGTTCGAGAACAGACCGGCGATCTCGGCGTAGCTGTAGGCCTGGAAGTAGCCCATCACGACGGAGATGGTCCATACGAGGAAGGCGAGCTTGCCCGCCGTCGCGCCCATGCCACCGATCGAGATGAGCACCAGAGCCGGAACGCCGCTGGCGATCCAGAAGGCGCCCTTCCAATCGATGGTCCGGTGCAGGCCACCTGGCTCACTCTGCGCCGAGGCGCTCCCTATTACATTCTGATCGACTGCTAATGTCATTTTCCCGTTTCCTCCCGTTGGGCGCTTATGCGCGCCCCTGGTCACGGTAGACATCATTTCCCCGAGTTGCATTATACGCAAGCAATTTGCATGATGTGCATTGCAGCAAATTTGCATGATATGCAATCGCCGTCAGACTTTCGTAGGGCTTGCATCCGACAAATACTTCCCCGCAGCCGATTTGCAGTCGGCCCGGCAAGCCGCTAATCAAAGAGGTGTGGAAACAGGGGCGCGAGATGACGAAGCCTGCGAAGAAGTCCTCGGGGCGAGGCAAGAGATCGTCGAGCGAGCGCCGCGGAACGCCGAGCGTCGCCGCGCCGGTCAAGAACGAGCAAGCGAACCTTCCCCTCGAAGCTCGCATCGGCGCGGCGATCAAACGCCGGCGTCTGGAAGCAAACCTGACGCTGTCGGAGCTCAGCACCGGCGCCGGGCTTTCGAGCGCCATGCTCAGCCGCATTGAGAACGGCATGGCCACTGCCAGCCTGGATGCGCTGGAGCGGATCAGCGCCGCCGTCGGCGTCAATCTCTCCGATCTCTTCCGCGAATCGGAGTCGCGCCAGGGCAGCGCGCAGCTCGTGAAGAAGGCCGAGCAGATGGAGGTGGTGCGCGTCGGCACCAAGTACGGCCATACCTATCGGCTGCTGTCGTACGACCGCGGTCCGCGCAAGCTGTTCGAGCCGTTTTTCATCGAGATGGACAAGAAGAGCGAGTCCAATCCCCGCTTCGCGCATCCGGGGACCGAGTTCATCTACATGCTGCAGGGGCGCATGGAGTATCGCTTCGGCGAGCAGACCTATCTCGTCGAGCCGGGCGATGCCTTCACCTTCTCCGGCAACGTCGTGCATGGCCCCGAGCGGGTGCTCGACGAGCGTGTGCGGTTCCTGTCGATCATCATCTACGCGGAGTAGCGCTCGAAGCGCGAAAGCCGGAGGCTGGCCAAAGCCTCCGGCTTCCTTCCGGCTCAGAGCATGCCGGTGCCTGGGATCTACTCATGTCCGCAAGGGGAACGCTGGACATCACTGCCGCTTCAATCGACAGCGCCGGCCGACCCTCGGGTGGAAAGTCCTTGGCGCGTAGGTCCCAGTGCTTTTGGTATACATCCAACTTGCATGCTATGCAATCTCTTTGTACGCTGCGCAACAACGCAACACACATCCGAGGCATCTGAAACGCGATGGGTGAAAGGATCAGTGCGGGCGCGCTCGCTGCCGGAGGATACCGCGGCGAGACCGGGCTGCGGTATCAGCCTTATTGGTGGGAGGCGGCGCCGCGCGATCGCCAGGAGGAGCCGGTACCGAAGAAGTGCGACGTGGCGATCGTCGGCTCGGGCTTCACCGGGCTATCCGCCGCCAACACGCTGCTCGACAACGGCAGCGGTGCCGTCGTCTTCGATCGCGATTTCCCCGGCTTCGGCGCCAGCACGCGCAACGGCGGACAGGTCGGCAGCGGCAACCAGAAGTTCAAGGTGAAGACGCTGATCGCCTTGCGCGGCGAGGCCAAGGCGGCGGCCCTCATCCGCGAGGGCACGCAGATGCTCGATCACATCGAGCAGGTCATCGCCAGCGAAAAGATCGATTGCGATTTCCGCCGCTGCGGACGGTTCCGCGCCGCCATCAGACCCGAGCACTACGAAGCGATGGCGCGCGACATGGACGATCTCAAGAAGATCGCCGGAGTCGAAAGCTTCATGGTGCCGCGCGCGGAGCAGCGCTCCGAGATCGGCTCCGACATCTTCTTCGGCGGATCGGTGCTGCCGCGCGATGCCTCTCTGCATCCGGGGCAATATCATTCCGGCCTTGCCCAGCGTGTGAAGGAGAAAGGCGGGCGCATCGTCGGCAATGCCGCGGTGCTCGAGATCGTGCCGGAGGGCAAGCTTTTCCGCGTCAAGACTGCGCGCGGGGAGACGCTGGCGCGGAGCGTCATCATCGCCACCAACGGCTACACCAACGACCTCGTGCCGGAGCTGAGGCAGAGGATCGTGTCCATCGGATCGGGGCTGATCGCCACGGACGATGTCGACGAAACGATCCTCGACCGGCTGCTGCCGAAGCGGCGCGTCTACGGTAATACCAACCGCGTGTTCTATTATTTCCGTGTCGCTCCCGGCGCGCGCCGCATCATCTGGGGTGGCCGGGTCGGGCGCCTTGCGGCGGAGAGCTCTCCCCGGGCCTACAGCCATCTCGCGCGCGACATGCTCACCGTGTTCCCGGACCTCGCGGATGTCCCCATCACCCACGCCTGGAGCGGGCTCATCGGCTACACCTACGACGAGATCCCGCATCTCGGACGCACGGCGGCGGGGCTGCATTATGCGATCGGCTACTGCGGCACGGGCGTATCGCGCGCCACCTACTTCGGACACAAGATCGCGTTGCAGCTACTCGGCCGCAAGGACGGGCGCACGGCCTTCGACGAGCTCACCTTCCCTGCATACCCAGCTCATCCGATCGCCAAACGCGTCGTGCCGGTGGTCGAGACCTGGTACCGCCTGCGCGACGCCACCAACATCTAAGAAAACGGGAGAAGAAGAAACATGACCGCCATCACTGCGCGCACGAACATCTCGTCCGGGGGCGCTTACGAGGATATCTTCGGCTATTCGCGCGCGGTGCGGGTGGGGGATGACATCCACGTTTCCGGCACGTGCGCGCCCGCCACTCACGAGCACAGCGACGCCTACGAGCAGGCTAGGGCGGCGATGGCGATCATCGAGAAGGCGCTCGCCGATGCCGGCGGGGCGTTGCGGCATGTGGTGCGCACGGTCGTCTATCTGCGCGAGATCACCGACGCCGACCTCGTGGCGCGGGCGCACCGCGAAGTGTTCGGCGAGGTGAGGCCGGCGAGCACGCTGGTGCAGGTGACGTCGATGCTGCGGCCCTGGCAGAAGGTCGAGATCGAGGCCTACGCCAAGGTCTGAGGACCGGCGCCAACGGCGGAGTTGCGAAGCGGGCGATGTTGCCGGATACAGCCGGCATGGAGTTCGCCTCGCCGCTGCCGATCGATGTCGTCCTCGACGACGTGCGCGCTGCCCTCAAGGCGCGCACGTCCGCCGTTCTCGTCGCGCCGCCCGGCGCCGGCAAGACGACTCGCGTTCCGCTCGCCCTGATGGACGAAGCCTGGCTTTCCGGCCGCAAAGTCCTGGTGCTGGAGCCGCGCCGGATCGCGGCGCGGGCGGCCGCCGAGCGCATGGCCAGCACCCTGTCGGAGAGCGTCGGCGAGCACATCGGGCTGCGCACGCGGCTGATGACCAAGGCCGGCGCAAAGACGCGGATCGAGGTCGTCACCGAGGGCATCTTCACGCGCATGATCCTCGACGACCCGGAGCTTTCCGGCGTCGGGGCGGTGCTGTTCGACGAAATCCACGAACGCTCGCTCGACGCCGACCTAGGGCTGGCGCTGGCGCTCGACTGCCAGCGTGGCCTCCGGGACGATCTGCGCATCATGCCGATGTCGGCGACGCTCGACGGAGCGCGGGTGGCAGAGCTGCTCGGTGGCGCGCCCGTCATCGCCAGCGAGGGCCGCGCCTTCCCGGTCGAGACGCGGCATCTCGGGCGGGATGCCACCCAGCGCATCGAGGACCAGATGGCGGACGCGGTGATGCGCGCCTTGCGCGAGGAGCGCGGCTCCATCCTCGCTTTTCTCCCAGGCCAGGGCGAGATACGGCGCGTCGAGGACCGGCTGAAGGAGCGCATCCGCGATCCGAATGTCGTGCTTGCCCCGCTTTACGGCGCGATGGACATGAGGGCGCAGGATCTGGCGCTCGAACCGGCGCCTGCCGGCATGCGCAAGGTCGTGCTCGCGACGTCGATTGCGGAGACATCGATCACCATCGAGGGCGTGCGCGTCGTCATCGACAGCGGCCTCGCGCGCGTGCCGCGCTTCGAACCGGACGTCGGCGTGACGCGTCTCGAGACGGTGCGTGTGTCGCGCGCCGCCGCCGACCAGCGCCGTGGCCGCGCGGGCCGAACGGAGCCCGGCGTGTGCTACCGCCTGTGGGACGAGCCGCAGACGCAAAGCCTGCCCGCCTTTGCCGAGCCGGAGATCCGTTCCGCGGATTTGGCGCCGCTGCTGCTCGATTGCGCGGAATGGGGAGCAGCCGACCCGCGGGCGCTGTCGTGGATCGACACGCCCTTGCCTGCCGCCATCGATGCCGCGCGCGAGGAGCTGCTCGAGCTGGAAGCGCTTGACGCCGACGGCCGCCTCACGCCGATGGGCAAGCGGCTGAGGTCGCTGCCATTGCCGCCTCGCCTCGCACGCATGGTGATCGCGGCATCCGAGCTCGGCCATGCGGAAGAAGCGGCGGAGATCGCTGCGGTGATGGTGGAGCGCGGGCTCGGCGGCAACGACGCCGACCTCGTGCACCGCCTGGAGGGCTTCCGCCGCGATCGCTCGCGCCGGGCCACCGACATGCGCAAGCTGGCGAGCGGCTGGGTGCGTCAGGCTGGTGCCGGGCGCACGCCTGCAAAGCGGCGCGAAGACATATCGGCGGCGCGGCTCCTGGCGCTCGCTTATCCCGAGCGCATCGGCAAGGCGCGCGGAGCACCGGGCCAGTTCCTGCTCGCCAACGGCCGCGGAGCGAGCCTCGATGCGACGCATCCGCTGGCGCGGTCTCCGTTCATCGTCGCGGCGGAGCTTTCCGGAGCGGCGGCATCGACGCGTATCCTACTGGCGGCTGCGACCGACGAGGCAGACGTGCTCGCAGCGGCAGGAAGCCGTGTGCGCGCGAGCGATGAGATCGAATTCGATCAAGCCGCCGGCGCATTGCGCGCGCGCCGCGTCCGCCGGCTCGACGCCATCGTGCTCGGCAGCGAGCCGCGCGCTGTCGCGGCCAACGAGGAAACGGCGCGACTGCTCGCTGAGGGCATCGCCAAGCTCGGGATCGGCCGCCTGCCGTGGAGCAAGGCGCAGATACAGCTTCGCGACCGCGTCGGCTTCCTGCGCGCAGCCGGCGAGGACGAATGGCCGGACCTCTCGGACGCGGCGCTCGCGGCCAGCGCCGGCGATTGGCTAGGGCCGTTTCTCAACGGCAAGACGAAGCTATCGGACATTGGCGCAGATGACCTCGGGGCGGCGCTCGATGCGCTGCTGCCGTGGCATTTGAAGCGGCGGCTTGAGGAGGAAGCGCCGACGCATTTCGAGGCGCCGACGGGGAACCGCCACGCCATCGACTACGAGACGACGGGCGCGCCGGCGCTACACATCCGCGTGCAGGAGCTGTTCGGCCTGACGCAACATCCTTCGATCGCCAATGGAAAGCTGCCGCTGACACTGCATCTTCTGTCGCCGGCGCACCGGCCCATCCAGATCACGCGCGACCTGCCGGGTTTCTGGAAGGGGTCGTGGGCGGCGGTCAAAGCCGAGATGAAGGGGCGCTATCCGCGGCATCCGTGGCCGGACGATCCCGCGTCGGCGGCTGCAACGGCGCGGGCCAAACCGCGCGGAACCTGACGCTCTAGATCCCGGACGGGGACGACGATCATCGCCATCTGCGTGCAACTCTCCACGCTCGCACGCATAGCTCTGTGTTCTGAACAACACGGCTTCAAAATGAATGCGCCGATCGCGCGGTTGCGACACCGGCGCTAAATTGACTCCCCTAGTCAGCAATGTAAGCATCCCCCCGCCGCTTTCGCGTGCAGCCGTTGCGGCTGCTGAGGGCGTTGTTGTTGCGTGGGGGAGTTGCGTATGTCTCGTTCTATTGCGTGCCGGCGTCGCGGGCCGGTGCAAGTTGCGTTGCTTTTGTCGACCTCGGCGGGCCTCGGCCTGACGGGTACGGCGGCGGCCCAGGAGGCACCTAAAGCCGAGTTGCCTGCCCTCGTCGTCGAGGCGCCGACCAAGAAAGCCGCTCCTAAGAAGAAGTCTGCCGCCAAGAAGAGCGCGCCCGCTTCCGCATCTCCGGTCGCCCAAGCGCCGCAGCCGGCGCCTCCGCCCCCGGCCAATACCGGACCCTACGCCAAGCCCAACGCCCAGGGCGTCGTCGGATACGTCGCCACTCGGTCGACCACCGCCACGAAGACCGACACGCCGCTGGTCAACGTGCCGCAATCGGTCTCGGTGGTGACGCAGCAGCAGATCAAGGACCAGTCCATGAAGAGCATGGGCGACGTCTTGCGCTACGTGCCGGGTGTGACGCCGGGACAGGGTGAAGGCAACCGCGACCAGGTGACCATCCGCGGCCAGAACACGACCGCCGACTTCTTCACCGACGGCCTACGCGACGACGTGCAGTATTTCCGCGACTTCTACAACATCGACCGTGTCGAGGTGCTGAAGGGCCCGAACGCCATGATCTTCGGACGCGGCGGCGGTGGCGGCGTCGTCAACCGCGTGACCAAGAAGGCCGAGTTCGAAGACTTTGCCGAGGGCACGGTGACGTTCGGCTCTTTCGACGAGAAACGGGCGACGGTCGACGTCAACGGCGTCATCAGCCCCTGGGCTGCACTGCGCATCAATGGTGTCTACGAGGACGCCAACAGCTATCGCGACCACGTCGGGCTGGAGCGCTACGGCATCAACCCGACGCTGCACCTCAAGCCGGCGGATCGGACGCACGTCTGGCTGAGCTACGAGCACTTCGAGGATCGGCGCACTGCCGACCGCGGCATCCCTTCCTTTGCCGGCCGGCCAGCGCCGACGCCCAACTACACGTTCTTCGGCAACCCTGATGCCAGCTATTCGGATGCGGACATCAATGTCGGTACCGCCATCGTCGAGCACGTGACGGATTTCGGTCTCAAGATCCGCAACACCACGCTGCTCGGGAACTACGACAAGTTCTATCAGAATGTTTATGCCAACGGCCCTCTGGTGGTGCCCGCAGGCACCGTTGCGATCGCCGCGTACAACAACCTCACGGACCGCACCAACCTCTTCAACCAGACCGACCTCACCTACAAGTTCGGCCACGACCTCGTGCGGCACACATTCCTGGTCGGCACCGAGTTCTCGCGGCAATGGACGGATAACTATCGCGAGACTGGCCGCTTCAATACTTCTGGCGGCCCGACCTCCATCAACGTGCCCTTCTCCTCGCCCACGGTCTACAATCCAGTGTTCTTCGCCAACAACGGTGGGTCGGACGCGAACAACAGTGCGGTCACCGACGTCGCCGCGGTCTATGCCCAGGACCAGATCGAGATCACACGCTACTTCGACCTGATCGCGGGCGTGCGCTTTGACCGCTTCGACATGTCGTTCGACAACTTCAACACCCACACCTCATTCAGCCGCACCGACAATCTTGTGTCGCCGCGCGTCGGCGTCGTGTTGAAACCGACCGAGGAAATGTCGTTCTACGGCAGCTACAGCGTGTCCTACCTGCCGAGCTCGGGCGACCAGTTCTCATCTCTGTCGCCGACGACGCAGAACTTCGAGCCGGAGAAGTTCACCAACTACGAGGTGGGCTTCAAGTGGGACATCTACCCGGCGCTCGCCTTCACCGCCGCGGCTTATCACCTCAACCGCGAGAACTCGCCGGCGCCCAACCCCAACAACACGAGCCAGACGATCCTCATCGGCGAGTCGGAGACGAAGGGCATTGAAGTCGGGCTCAACGGCTACGTGACCGACCAGTGGCAGGTCTCGGCGGGCTATGCGCACCAGTGGTCGGAAATCCTGACGCCAGGCACGACCAAGGGCAACGAGCTAGCGATGGTGCCGAGCGATACTGTTTCCGTGTGGAACAAGTATATGGTGACGCGCGACTGGGGCGCGGGCGTTGGCGTCATTCACCGCACCGACATGTTCGCCGCCGTCGACAACGCCGTTACGCTGCCCGGCTATACGCGCGTCGATGCGGCGCTCTACTGGAACGTGAACGAGCACCTCGCGGCACAGCTCAACGTCGAGAACTTATTCGACACCGAGTATTACGTCACGGCGCACAACAACAACAACATCACGCCCGGATCACCCCAGGCGTTCTACGTAACGTTGTCGTCGCGCTACTGATCCTTGAAAGGCCCTTGTCGGCGGGCTGCGGGAAGCGGCCCGCCGATGCATTTTGCGAAATTTGGCTTCTATTTAATGGGTTTGGCGGCGCGCCGGGCGGTCGCCGCGCTTCGACATGAAACGCATCCGTCACAACCGGACCGTGACGGCGCCGTCGGTGGGATAGCCATCCGAGCTCGCTCCTATTCAGTCTCTCTTTGCGTTTATCGATGAGCCTGTGCAGAGTGTGTATCGGCTAATCTGGCTCCCATACGATCAGAGTGAGTGCCAACATGAACACGCATCTCTCCGCGAATTCGGTGCCGCTGACCTCCACGCAAATCCATCGCCTCGGTCGCGCTGCCCGCAACGTCATGCTCGGGCTTGGCGTCGTGGCGCTGACGGTAGCCACGCCGGTGCTCGGCAAACCTACCAAGGGCGGCGGCAGCCTTTCCGGCTCGTGGAGCGGCGGAGGATGGGTGTCGTTCGCGTCCGGGACCAAGGAGCGAGCACGGTGCCGCGCGCGCTACAGCCCTGCCGGCGGCAAGAGCTATGAGCTCAGCGCCACGTGCGCGACGGCGTCGGGCAAGGCGTCGCAGACCGCGACCGTGTACGAGGTGAGCCCCAATCGCTTCCGGGGCAGCTTCTACAATTCGGACTACAACGTCTCGGGAAGCATCCGGGTCGTCCTGCGGGGCAACAGCCAGAGCGTGACGCTCTCGGGCGACAGTGGGTCGGCGTCGCTCAGCCTCAGCCGCCGATAGGCAGCGCGGCAGGCCATGCGCCAGCGGCGACACCAACGCAGGCTAAGCGATTGAGTTTATTGGTGAGTCCGGATGGGATCGAACCATCGACACCCTGATTAAAAGTCAGGTGCTCTACCACTGAGCTACGGACCCTTATCGGAGCCGTGCTTGTAGGCGGCAGGGGTGTCCCGGTCAAGGCGACCCAACCGCCCGGAGCCATGCGGCCGCGGCTTCTCCCCTGTGCGATTTGGCGATTAGGCGGCGCGGACGCGTTGCGCTAATAGAGCGGCCCATGGAGCAAAAGACCGGAACAGAAGCCGCCCCTCGCAAGGCGGACGGGCAGTTGCGCGCCGCCGCACAGAAGCCGCGCGAGGCGCTGATGACGCCAGCCGACCGCCTCAAGGCGATCGGCCTCATGTGTCTCGCGGTGGCCCTGTTCTCCGCGCTCGATACGTCGGCGAAGTACCTGGTCACGCATTCGCAGCTTCCCGCGGTGCAGGTCGTGTGGGCGCGCTTCCTTGGGC
>JAEXXM010000069.1 GCA_023405815.1 Pseudomonadota bacterium
TTCATCAGGTGGGCGCGCGAAATGCCGTACGCTTCGGCCATCTCCTCTATGGTAACGAGGCGGTCACCGGCCGCGTGCGTGAACATGAGCATGCGCAGGGAGTAGTCGGAGAACAGGGTAAGGCGCATGGTTCGCGCTCCTTGGCTAGTGGCCGGATCGCAGCCGCGGCTTGGTCAGCATGGGCCAGTAGACAACGGCAAATGTACCGTAAGCAAGGACCCAACCGGCCGCTGCAAGATGGAGCATCGGCATGCGCGCGATATCGAATCCGGCAAGGAGGCGCGCGACGACGGCGACCAATATCGCGGCGTAGAGCGCGGCCGTTGCAGTGCTGGCGGTCAACTCGCGGCCCGAGTGCCCGAGGCTGGCGCGCGTCATAACCGCGAGCGTCATCAGGGCGATTGCTCCGACGGTCCAGCCGTGAACGGCGGCGCTCGGCAGCAGAACGTCGGGAGCAATGATCGAGAGCGCGACGAGAAAGAAGCCGATCGGGACGAACGCGTAACCCACGTGCAGCACCAGTACGAGCACTTCCGGCGAGGTGCGGTCGCCGGCCCAGCGGGCAAGGCGGCCGGCATGCAGCGCGCCGGCGATGATGAGCGCAAAGGCAGTGAAGGTGGCGAGTGGTGCCGCAACCCAGGCAACAAGAGCCACGGCGCCGACCAGAATCGTGATGCCGTCATAGCGGCTGAAGGGAACGGGCCAGGCGCCCCTGCTCTTGGCGCACCAGCGAATTGCGCGTGAAGCCCGGGATGATGCGTCCGCCTATCAGCGATATCAGCAGCACTGCCGCGGCGATGCCGATGCGTGTGCCGTAACCGTTGCCGCTTGAGGATATCGCCTCGAGCTAGAAGACGGCGTTTCCAATGAACAGAAGCGTCACGAGAGCGAGGACGCGCAGGTTCCTGATGTTGTTTCCCGCGATGATCTCGCGCGCAATGACCGCGATCAGGGCCAGGAGAAAGCTGAGGTCGATCGCCGCTGCAAAGCCGATGCCGATCAGTCCCGATGTAAGCACGGCGACACGGCCGGCGGCCCAGAGCACAAACAAAGCAAGCAGCGGCGCGCCGAGAATCGGCAACCTGCCCGTCCAGTTCGGGACAGCGGTCAGCAGAAATCCAGCGACGACGGCGGGCAGAAATCCGTAGAGAAGCTCGTGCGCATGCCACTCGAGCGGGCTCAGCGCCATCGGGATAGTCAGCGCGCCCTCGAGCATCGGAAGCCACAGCGCGACAATAAGCGCAGCCCATAGGCTGGCGCCAAGAAAGAGGCGCAGCCTGCGGCTTGGCTTTGGCGGCGGCCTTATTGGTCACCCTTTTCGTCGATTCTCCCTCGACGACGAGCGGCGGCAACTCGGTTGCGCTTTGCGCCGATGCCGTTTGCGAAGCCGTCGCTAGGCGAGGGCGATCGCAAGAGCTGATGCGGAAGTGGCGAGAGGCTTCGAACGGACGAGGAGCGTCGCAATGCTCCCTTCGGACGCATAGCCGTTCCCGGCCGAGACAGACTTCGATTTCACTGCATCCCCCCGCTCGACCTCGAGTGCCCAGGTCTCGGCGTCGCGCCGGCGGAGAAACGTGTCAGCCGCGTAGCGGCCCTTGCGGCGAACTTGGGCACGCCAGCATCCCCACTCCAGTCTTGCGAAGGTGGCCATCGTGTGCACTCACTCGCCGCGCGTGCGAATCCTGCGCAGTGACACGCAGAATTCGCGGGACGTTCCGTGAAAATGAGTGCACACGCGGGCCCTCACGTTCACGTTTTGCCCTTCGAGAGTTCGTAAAAATACGTGAAAAATCAACCGCATAGGTTCTGCGTTGCGCCCATGATGGACTGGAGAGAAAACTCATTTCCTTCAGTTGGTTAGATGTCAGTGTGTGCAAGACGTGTGCACTGGCAAAAGTGTAGTTCCAAATGTTTCCGTGCAGATGCGGGAGAGTAGACATGCTCATGCCGCCGAAGAGATGTAACCATCTCTCCGGACCTAGTTGCTTGATGTCTGATTGCGAGCTGCCGCTTCCACCGACCAAAAAGCGTTGTCTGCCACCGCCACCTCAACGCTTCGGGTTTGCCCACGGGGAGCAAGCAGGCTCGCGGGGCGCGCGATCGCTCTGCTAGGCGGTGGCGTTCCACGCCGAAGTATGTTGGAGGAGGCAGTCGGTTCGCAGTCGCAGTGACGCTACGAGCGAATGAGGTTGGGCCAGAGTTCCAGATGCTCCGGCGATAGTCGCCCGAGGAACGCGCAAATGACAGACAGCGTGACTCCACACCTGCTTCACAACGCGATCACATCTATCCAGCTTGGGATCGAGGATTACAAATCCAATGATCCGCGGCGCACCATCAGCGCAGTCCGGAACTTCTATGCCGGCGTTCTGCTGCTCGGGAAGCAGTGCTTGCTGGACGAAGTACCCGATGCCGAGCCGATGGAGGTTTTGGCCACCAGCTTCAAGCCGGAGCCCGATGATGCAGGCGCCGTAGTCATTGTTCCGAAAGGCTATCGGACCATTGACCTCGGCGAATTGCGCGAGCGGTTCAAGGATTTCGGACTAGATTGGCCCAAGGGCGATATCAATCCTTTGCAGCGTCTCCGCAATGAGTTCGAGCACTTCCATTCCTCTGCACAGGATACCACCATCCGCCAGGTCATCGCCTCCTGCTTTCCCCTGGTTGCCGGCTTCTTCGAGATCCTCGATAAGAATCCCGCGCAGCAGCTTGGTGTTGCCTGGGAGACCATGCTTGAAGAAGAGAAGTTTTTCGCCGCTCAGAAGGCCGCGTGCTATGCGTCGCTCGCGGCCTTGCCGTGGCACGCCGGGCTGAAGGATATTGAGCTGGCGTGCCCGGACTGTGGGTCAGCACTGCTCTACCAAAATGACGCAAACAATTCAGATCCATCATCGATCGAGGGCAAATGCAAAGCATGCGATGCCAAGATCGACGCTGAGCGCTTCGTTGAAATCGTTGTGGAAGCCATTCACGGCGGCGATGACTTGCTTGCCGCGAAGGACGGCGGCGAGCCGATCATCAATGACTGTCCAGACTGCGGACAGCCGGCCTATGTGCAGAATGGTGAGATCGATTTCTGCTATTTCTGCGGCGAGAGTGCCGCGAGCGAATGCGCCCGCTGTGGGAGCCCGATGTCGGTCAATGATGTCTCGGTGAACTCACCGAGCTTTTGTTCCTACTGCGATCACATGATGCACAAGGACGACTAGAGTAAGCCCTGTTGTGCCGGCGCCAAGGTATTGCTTGCTGTGCATTGATCGCGCCCGGTGACGGAATGATGAGACTTCACGCTGCCTGCTCTACGCAGCGATTAGCAAGGCGATGGACCGCCTAATTTGTGGTGCCCAGGAATAACCCGAGCCCCTTGCTGGAGGTCTATGCCTAACTGCATGATGACTGTCTTGGCGAGAGGTTGTGAGTGCGAAAGGGTCTGCCGGTTGACGGGCAGCCGCGCCGGGCTAAACGCATCGATATGTTGAGAAAACCAAGCGAGTCACGAGAACCGCCTGGACGTCCAAGCCCACACGCTCGCGGAAAGATGACCATACCGGACTCGTCGCCTCAGAGCGGTGCTGCAGCATGCAACGGATAGAGAAGCTTCGTTTCAAGGCCCTCGCAGGATACGCGCAGGACCCGCGCGCGCTTCTCATTGGTGAAGAGCTCCAGTGGTTTGAACACGCTGGCGGGAAAGTCCTTGGCGCGGTGATCCGTGACCGTACCGACGGCGACTACGCAGGGATGGTGTTCGCCCGCGACGAGCTCCTGCAGTATCGCTGGACGGATATGACAACATTCGAGCGCAGCCAGAGGTGGGCACAAGCTCGGTTGCGGCCCTTGCTTGAACAAGCTGCGGTGGCCCCAGATGAGACCCACTTTCAAGGCCACCAGCACAAAGTGCCTGTGGACTTCTTCACTCCTGTTGTCGCCGCAGACCGCCTACATTCCGATTTCAAGAACCTCATCGAATTGGAAGGTTTCTCCCCCGCCCGAGGCATCATCGAACCTATGATGCGTTGGTACGATGATGTTGATGGCAACTTCGTCGAGCAATTTCAGACAACCGCCTTTGATGCGCGGCTTTGGGAGCTATATCTGTTCGCGACGTTAGTCGAACTCGGCTTCGCCGTGGATCGTAGCGAGCCCGCGCCCGATTTCGTGGCTTGGAGTCTAGGCGGCGAAGTCGCTATCGAAGCCGTCACGGTCAACCCGACGCGTGATAGTGGAGGATTGGTCATTGAGCCGCCGCCCCTCGACACTGCAGAGCGACGTGTGTCCTACCTGAAGGAATACATGCCAATCAAGTTTGGCAGCGCCCTGTATTCCAAGTTTGTGCGGGACTACTGGGCCCTTGCGCACGTCAGAGGAAAGCCATTCGCGCTTGCCATAGAGGATTTCTCGTCACCCGGCTCGCTCGTGATGACGCGGTCAGCGCTTCAGCTCTACCTCTATGGGTATGACTATGATCGCGTCGAGGAAGACGAAAAAGTGGTGATGAAGCCAAGGCGGGTGACGTCTCACCGCTGGCAGAGCAAGGAAATCCCTTCGGGGTTCTTCTTCTTGGCGGGCGCCGAGAACGTGAGCGCAGTAATTTTCAGCAACAGTGGAACGATCGGGAAGTTCGCCCGTATGGGCCAAATCGCAGGTTTCGGCTCCCGCAGAGTCGGGATGATTCGGGAAGGGTTTGCATACGATCCAAATTCTGACGCAGCTGTACCGCTGCCGTTTAGGCGGGCGGTCGGCGATGGATATGAGGAAGCGTGGATCGAAGGGCTGGAAGTCTATCACAATCCGCGCGCGGTAGCACCTCTTGATCCAGGCCTCTTCCCCGGCGCGGCCCATATGCGACTTCAGCAAGATGGACAGATCGCCGTTATAGCACCGGCCTGGCATCCCCTAAGTTCAAAGACGCTTATCGGCACACCGAGCGAATAGTCAGTGATGGTTGTCGAAGTCCTCCTCCATGTCGCGCTCTCTCTCGCGCGCTTTTCGCGCGAGAGGCTCGTCGACAAGCGGTCCGCAATCTAAATGGCCCCAACGTACGGCCCATCCGCGTGAGCGGTTAGCGAGACAACTCTTCGAGCGTGGCGAGGCGATAGCTCGTGCTGCGGCCGCCTCCCGGGTTCTGAACCAGGATGCCGCGCGCCACCAGCTCTCGGATATCTCGGAGAGCCGTGTCTGAGGACGCCTTGGCGATCTTCGCGTATTTCGATGTTGTGAGATGGCCCTGAAACCCGTCGATCAGTCTATTGATCATAGCGCGCTGGCGCTCATTGACGGGTTGCCGGTTGATGAACTCCCATAGCCTAGCCTTGGTATTGACGGCAGTGAGAGCCTCCTCGGCGCGCCCAAGGGCGCGGTCGAGGCACGCAAGGAACCATGCAAGCCAAGCCGTAACGTCGAGGGTACCGCGCTGCTGCGTTTCGAGCTGCTCGTAATAGTCGCGCCTCTCCGCTTCGATCTGCGAGGACATGCTGTAGAAGCGATTCTTCGTCTGGTCCGCTCGGGCAAGCGCCATGTCGGCAATCGCGCGCGCGATGCGGCCGTTGCCATCCTCGAACGGGTGGATGGTGACGAACCAAAGATGCGCGAGCCCGGCTTTGAGAACCGGATCGAGCGCATGGTCTTGATTGAACCAGTCCAAGAAGCGGCGCATCTCGTCATCGAGCCTCTCGGCCGAAGGCGCTTCGAAGTGGACGCGCTCGCGTCCATAGGGTCCTGAGACGACCTGCATCGGTCCCGCCTCCAGCGGGCGCCAAGCGCCGACGGCGATGCGATGCATCCCGCTGCGGCCGGTTGGAAAGAGCGCCGCATGCCATCCGAACAGACGCTCGGTCGTGAGTGGCAACTGATAGTTCTGGGTGGCGTCGAGCATCATCTCGACGATGCCGTCGACATCGCGGCCCACGGGGATATAGCCGCCGACATCGATGCCGAGACGCCGGGCGATGGAGGAACGCACTTCGTCTGCATTCAGATTTTCTCCCTCGATGGCAGACGACTTCACAACGTCGGCGGTGAGGGTGCGCAGGGTAGCTTCGGTCTGCAAGGCGAAGCCCAGGGCCTCCATGCGGCCGAGCAGCCGGCCCTGTCGGTGCCGCGCCTCTGCGAGCGGCTTCGCAAGGGCCTGAGCATCCCAGGTGAAGTTGGGCCAGTCCGCGTTCTCGTGAATATAGGGCATAATCACCGCACCTCCTGCGGCGATTATGGCAGCTTATCGCCGCAAGCGCAACAAATACCGCATAATATGCGGCGAATAGAAGAGCTAAACGCCGCGCGGAAGGCCAAGTTGACATTGTCAGATAATACATGGTACGAATCTGACATGGAGAATTCGAGCATGAGCGACGGACCCTTCAAGAGCCCCTTGCCCAAGAAGTGCTGGCAGCCGGTCGCGGACCGCGCGGCCAACGAGAACTACACCGTGGCCGAGGTGCAGGAGGCGGTGCCCGCAGCCCTATCGGCGGAGTTCCGCGAATTGCCGGCAGATTTCAGAAGCAAGCTGCAGCGAATTTTGCGCGATGACAGCGCGCCTGCCCTCATCGAGCGGAACGTGATCAATGAGCTGAAAGGCATCCGCCAGGATGCGGCGGGCCATCCGGTCGCGGGTCTTCTCCTCGACTGCGTCGAGGATGCGGAGCAAAGCGGGGAAAAGGGAACGCGGGCGCTCATCGGCGGCACGGCGGCGGCGCTGGACCAGTGCTACTGGGAAAATGCCCGGTCGATTGAAGAGCATGCGCAGCGCGATCAACTCGGCAAGGCGGTGACGCAGGCGATCCGCGAGCGGCTCGAACAAGCGGCCTTACCGGAAGAGAGGCTGCAAGAGATCGCGGGGTCCCTCTGGAATCTCAGCGACACGAAAGTTGCGCGCACGGCTCCCAAGCGCGAGGGCCTCGGCGACGGCCCACCGATCCACGAGGAGAGCGATGAGTGAGGAGCTGCAATTGACGCTGAGACGTGTGGATGTCGTGGAAGCAGGCGGGAGCACGCTGGAAGGCTACGAGAAGTGTGAGATCGGCAGCGCGATCGATCTCGACCCGCGCAAGCTCGCCACGTACTGCTCAGGCGAGTGGCAGCCCATCATCTATGACGCCCTCATCGTCTGCGCTGCCGCGGAATACTGCGACCGGCGCTACGAGCGGCCCGCCAGAGGCTGGGGACGGCATTTCAGCGTGCGTGTGCCTGTGCACGAGCCGGCGCGCTGGGCCGATCCTGCTGTTCATGGCTCTTTAGTCGATACGCTGGGCAAACTGACGGGCGATCGCTGGGAATTCACGTTCGCGCAGCGGGAGGGCGATTACCCGGAAATCCATCAAACCCATTTGCGCTGGCCGCACCCTTCATCGGTCATCCTGCCCTTCAGCGACGGCATGGATTCCCGGGCGGTCGCAACGCTGCTGCGCAAAGAGAACTTGGTTCTCGTGCGGCTCGGGCGCAAGCAAGTGGACCGACCCAAGGTTGAAGGGCGCAGGCTGGCCTTTACGACCGTGCCCTACGCTGTTCCGGGACGTGACTTTCCCGAGACGAGCGGCCGGTCGCGGGGCTTCAAGTTTGCGATGGTCAGCGCGCTCGCCGCTTACCTCTCGGGATCGAAACGGATCGTCGTGCCGGAAAGCGGGCAGGGGGCCTTAGGCCCCGTACTGGCGGGACACCGCTACGGTGACTATCGCTCGCATCCAATTTTTCTCCGCAAGATGGAGCGCTTCGTTCGGGCTCTGCTCGGGGCGGATGTCGAGTTTGAGTTTCCCCAGCT
Organism: Pseudomonadota bacterium; assembly: GCA_023405815.1. Classification (GTDB taxonomy): domain Bacteria; phylum Pseudomonadota; class Alphaproteobacteria; order Rhizobiales; family Hyphomicrobiaceae; genus Hyphomicrobium_A. The sequence goes on from JAEXXM010000069.1 coordinate 7,751, forward strand.
CTGGCGGACGAAAGGACAGACCTTGCGCGCTGCCATTGATGAGGTCAGCGACATTGCGTGGCGCGAGACCCGCTCCTGCTGGCAGCCCAGCACGCAAATGTCCGCCAACGGCGAGAAGCGCCAGTGCGGCTATTGCGCAGCGTGCATGCTGCGCCGGCTCAGCGTCCACGCGGCCGGCGAAACTGAGGCGCTCAATACGTACATGCTCGAAGATCTTGCCGCGCCCACCCTCGAGGAAGGCTTGGCGAAAGCCTACGACCGCACCAAGAACCTTGGCGAGGCGCAGCAATCCTATGGCGTCGCCGGGCCGTTGCACCTTGACCATCTTGCCGCGCTGCAATCGTCAGCGCGCCAGGCCAAGATTCTACAGCGCCAGCTCCGGGAGCTGGCCCACGCCCTTGGTGAAAGCGTTGAAAGCGTCGAGCGAAAGGCGCGCGCGATGCTGGGCCAGCACGAAGCGGAATGGAGGGCCTTTCTGAGCTTGTTGCCGTCGACTTCCTTCATCCGCCAGCGCAGCATGAGCTTCGCATGACCTCGGCGCTTGATTCCATCAACCCGCATGAGGTCGGCGAGCGCCTGCGTATTGCGCGCGAGGACGCAAAGCTCAAACAGGCCCAAGCGGCCGAGGCCATCGGCATTGCACGGACGACTCTCGTTGCCATCGAGCATGGGCAGCGCCGCGTCCGGATCGAGGAATTGCGCGCGTTGGCGCGGCTCTATGGAACGTCCGTGAATGGCTTGCTTCGGCTGGAAGCGGTCCACGCCGATCTCGTGCCGCGCTTCCGGAAGCTGGGAACCAGCTATCCGGACGCGGTCGAGCAGGCGGCCAATCTGCTGAACGATCTGGCAAGAGCCGAGGTCGAGCTGGAAAATCTTCTCGGCATACAGCGCAAGCAAAACTATCCGCCGGCGCGGCCCCTGCTGCCGGGCGATGTTCGCATGCAGGCCGAGCAGGACGCTCTCGAGCTTCGCCAGTGGCTGGGCCTCGGACAGGCGCCCGTGCCCGACATCGTTGGCATGCTGGAACTGCAACTCGGCGTGCGCATGTTTGTGCGTAAGCTGCCGGCGGATATTTCGGGGCTATTCGCCTTCGATGAAGCGACCGGCGCGTGCATCTTGCTCAATGCAAACCACCGACGCGGCCGGCGAAACCTTTCCGCCGCGCACGAGCTCGGCCATCTCGTGACCCGGCAGCCGGCGGAAGTTCTGCACCGGCAAACGGGTGAGGACACGCGTGAAGAGCGGTACGCGCACGCCTTTTCGCGGAACTTCACCATGCCGGCGCGGACCGTCATCGAACAGTTCAAGGACATGACGGCAGGCTCGAAGAAGCTGGAGCGTCGGCACGTCATTCTGCTCAGCCATTTCTTCGGGGTGTCCCGCGAGGCGACCGTACGGCGACTGGAAGAATTGCGCCTCGTTCGGACAGGAGCCTGGGACTGGTTCGAGAAGAACGGCGGGATTTCAGACGAGCAGGAGCGCGAAGTGTTGGGCGATCGCATGATGCCCGACCAAGGCATCCAAGACGCGCGGGAACCTACGACTGTTCGCCTTGCCCTGCTCGCGGCTGCGGCCTGGAAGCAAGAAATCCTCAGCGAGGGTCAGCTCGTCGAGCTTCTCAAAATCGACCGCGTCGAACTTCGCCGCTTGCTGCAGGACGGGCACGCAGAAGGGAGCAACGGCGATGACGCCCCCGAGCTCCTGGCCTGATGAAAAACTTCCAATCGTCCTCGATGCCAGCGCCGTGATCAATCTCAACGGATCGGGCGCTGCACGCGAGATCTTGTCGGCGCTGGGCCATGACGTCGTTGTCGCCGAAGATGTCGTCGAAGAACTGGCGCGGGGAACGGCGAACGGGCGCCGCGATGCCGAATTCCTGGAAGGATTGATCGCCTCGCGCGTGGCTCGGCAGCAAGCCCTTGGATCTCAGAGTCTCGCGCTTTTCGAGACCATGACGATCGGCCCTTCGGCCATGACCTTGGAAGACGGCGAGGCGGCGACGATTGCGCTGGCACTTGAGATCGGCGGCGCAGCCGTCATCGATGAAAGCAAGGGGCGGCGCCTGGCCGCGCAGTTTGTGGCGAGCGTGCCGCTCATTGGCAGCATTGAGATCTTTTGCCATCCGCTCGTTCAAAGTGCGCTGGCGGGCGCGCTTGCCGATGCCCTGTTCGGCGCGCTGCAACGATCTCGAATGCAGGTGCTTTCCACCCATCACGATTGGGTCGCTGATTTGCTCGGCCCCGAGCGTCTGCAACTTTGCCTTAGCCTGCCACACTCGGTTCGCTCAAAGTGAGCGATACCTCAGGCTGTCCCGTTGCCGAGTGCCGCTCTTCTTCTCGCGATTGCCTTGCTCTTCACTCTTTTGCCCGCCTTTCCCAATTCCCAGGACGGCGTCGCTCTGCGATCCTTGCAGCAGAGAAAGCCGATGTCAGAGCAGAGGGAAGTCTCGCGTGCAAATTGTGTGCACTCAGAATACGCCGTCCGATGGCGGAGCACTTATCCCCAGAAGGAAGATGGCGATATTGCGCAGTTCCGATCCCACGGGAGGAGTGCCAGGCAGCTGAAGCAGCATGAGAAACTCAGTCGCCCTGAAAAAGGAATGGACCGACCGAGGCGAGAAAAATGTAGTGATATGAGCTACTTAAGCCACAGATTCTGCATTGCGCCGATGATGGACTGGAATGAAAATTCCATATCCGCAATGGGTTAGAACGCGGCATGTGCAAAACGTGTGCAGGGGCAGGCGTGTAATTCCAATCATTTCCGTGCAGACGCAGGAGAGGCCTATCGGTCCGAGGGGACCAAGCCTCGTCATAGGCTCGAATGGCTGCAGAATGCGTCAGCGGGCGGGGGGACGATGTCCCTGCAGGCGATGACGGGAAATCAGGAGAAGCAAGCTTCTGAAGCAACCGCCGAGCGGGGCGCGGGCTTTCGACAAGCGGGCTCGAAGTGGACGCGCGTACGAGTACGTCGACGAGCTGGTCACGCCTGCGAGCGGGCACATCGCAAGATCAGCGGACCGCCAGGCGCGTGAAGTGACCCCGGCAAGGGCTTCACATCCTGCCGGGGTCGAGGGAGTTGCTGCCCATCATGGCGTGAAGTGCAACGGCTCACTTTATGGGCAATCCGCACGCGGATAAACCGAAATCCCTCTCAGTCCTCGTCAGCTTCTAAGCCGTTGAGGACGCTTAGCACCAAACATTGACTAAGCTAGCACTCCTATTGCGATTTTGGGGACTTCCTAGACCAGGGGTGGGAGGCGGCCATGAAGGCGCATTGCCCCATCGAAAGCGCTGACTTCGATCCTGAGTCGCTCAAGGTCATCTTCGCAGCCTTCGACGCGGCATGGCAGGAAATCGCTGGCCATTACGATCCCGAGAACGCTGCACAGATCGAACAGGTCCAACTGCAGCTCGCGCACTCGGTTCTGGCAGCCGCCAGGGACGATGGACGGGATGCCGAGCAGCTCAAGCAAGACGCATTACAGATGATGGCGCTCGCCTACGAGCGGCGCGTTTAGCTCCGGGGCACAAGGCCACCGCGCAGGGCAATGCGCCGCTTTAGAAGCTGCGCGTAAGACGTGGCCGTGGCTGTTCGATTTTTGTATGGCCGTGCCTACGGTGCGGGGTTCACTCGTTAGAGGGCCGGCCTTGGCGTTTGCGGCATCGGGGTTTTTGTGGGGCCTATGCCCATCTCGGCTCCCCTTCCATTCTCTCGCAGCAGGCCTGGCACCAGGCTTCGCGCATACGGCACGATGCATAACGCGAAGCCGCGCGCATCCCCCCGGACGGCCCGTTGAGCCGAGGTTATTTGGTTGGCTCGTGTTCGCTCCACCCCTCGCCATGGGACAGGATCCGCATAGCTTGTTTGCGCAGCTCAGTTAGATCGTGCATCCGCTGGCCGAGAAGCATCAAGATCCCAGCGAGCTTGAGGCGTAGACGCTCGGCGTCGTGATCCGATTTTGCCATGGATCGGACTTCGACCCAGGCGTCCTCAAGGGCCAGAGTAAGCCAGGCGGTTATCTCGGGCGAGTAGGCGGCGTCTGCGATCATCCGGTGGATTTTCATGCAGGAAGCCATGAAGTCTGCTTCAACGACCGATCAACGCTGATCGAGGAACACGGCCAATAGTGGGTTAATGTCGTGAAACGATCAGACACAGTTCATCGGTCGCGTACATTCCTCGTGTGAACCGCCGCCTGACAACGGAGGGGAGCCGCACTCACATCCTCTCGTCTCCGAGCGCCAGCGGCGGCGAGCAATCGCTACGACGGGGTGCTGGTCACAACATTGATCCGCGTCAGACTTGGACATTCTAGATGGCAATGAGGCTGCCAACGCCGCTGCGGCCTCGGCTCCGGTGTGGGTTGCTTCGCTTTGCACTGTGGTGTTTCTGCCGGCCCGGCCGGAGCTCCCCCGCCAGTGGACCTCATTGGCGGAACGGGATGGATCCTTATGCAAGTTCGGCGAATGTCCGCTTCGGTATGCGCTATGACGAGGGAGTCCAAGGCCGGCTCCAACTAGCCGTCCTCGAAACAGGCCTGCTGAAGAACGCGTCCGCGTGATCCGCATGCGAGAGCGCCATCAATTGTGTGATTCGGCGCTTCGCGCCGAATGGCCAGGTCCCAACGGTGACTGGATCACGTCTGTCGGAGCAGGGCGCTGCAATTGTTAAAGGGGTGAAGCAGCGAGAGCTAATTCGTCCTGGCAGCGGGAAGAGCGCGCGCAACACGGAAGCCATAGCCGGCAAACCGGTAATCGGGATAGATCCCGTTACGGAACGCCGCGCGCATGCTCCTCGGATTGCCGAGCCAGGAGCCACCACGTAGGACGCGATTGCAGTTGGGCTCCTCGGGTGCGGTGGAGCCATCTGTGGGCGCAGTGGCGTACGCGTTCTCGCTATAACAGTCTTGCACCCATTCCCAGACGTTGCCGTGCATGTCGTAGAGGCCGAAGTCGTTGGGTTCAAATGAGCCCACAGGCGCCGTCTGCTCATTGTCCCACTGGCTCCTGCAGCCGTTGCAGTTGGCGTTGTTCTCGCCGAGGTCATCGCCCCAGGAGTAGCGCGTCGTCGTTCCAGCGCGCGCGGCGTACTCCCATTCTGCTTCGGTCAGCAGTCGGTATGCCTGGCCTGCCACCCTGCTGAGCCACGGCAGGTATTGGCTCGTGATGTCGTTCCAGGATACGTTGATCACGGGCCGCACGCCCTGACCCCATCCCTGATCGCTGGGTCGATGCTCGCAGCCGCCAGCTTCGACGCAGGCGTTCCATTCCGCAAATGTCACCTCAAACCTCGACACCGCGAAAGGCTTTGCAGTGGTGACCTTGCGCAGAGGGCGTTCGTTGTCGCGGGCGTCTTGGTCGCTTTGCGGCGATCCCATCATGAAGCTACCTGCGGGGATGACCACCATCTGCGGGCAGGCCGAGCAGTCCTGGAATACCGCGCCGCTCGTGGTGAAATCCTCGGTCAGGTCCACGAAGCGGAAGCCGGTACCCGCCGCAGCAGGCGCGAGCAGCGCCAGCAGGATTGCGCAGAGCGCCCCAGAGTTGTTGCTGCTGGAATGGCGCGAGAATGGGTGAGACACGGCACAGTCTCCCGCGATCCTCCTCAACCGGCGAGGCTAGCCGCCGAGTAGCCATGTGTCATCGTTAAAGCGGCAGCCGAGGGGTCTTCACGCCCCGGCGACCGGAGTTCGCCCAATTGCGGACACTCACTGTGCGTCCGATGCTGTAGACGGCTGACGCGAGGTAGATGCGGCCGATACCAATAGGGCCCGACCAAGAAGTGTGAATAGCCGTTCAGGCCGTCCACATACATCTGCATAAAAATCGAGTGGTACGCTGGGTGCTCAAAGCAAAGTCGCTACTCTATCTGGAGAGCGTGAAACAGGGACGCATGAGCACAGTTGATCCGAAACGTTCTGCATTGATAGCACTCAACTTTGGGTTCGGCGTGCGTGAAACTCGGAAGGATGGCAGCAATGACCAATCGCAAGCTCGCCTACATCATAAAGGACCAGAAGCCGCTTGTGATGCCCAAGGGCGAGACGGTGCAGCACGCCTGCAAATTGATGTGGGAACGGCGCGCCGGCTCGGTCCTAGTCGTCGACCATGGTCAGCGGCTGATCGGCATCTTTACCGGACGCGACGCGGTCCGAACCCTCGCACAGCAAGGCAAGAGTGCGGCGCACATGAGCCTCGACCAGGCGATGACGCCGAACCCTACGACCATCACACCTGATCATCGCGCCATCGACGCGCTTCGGGCGATGTGTGACGGCGGCTTCCGTCACGTCCCTGTGGTGGAGGACGGCCGAATCTGGGGCGTTGTCTCGCGCGGCGCCGAGGCTATGCTCTATTCGGCGCGTCGGGATCAGATGTCGACGCAATGGCGAGGACCGGCCTCGAGGCTTCCGGCAGCCTTGAGGATCTGCTCGGTCAGGCGGATGTGGTGGTCGACTGCACCCCGAAGCGGGTGGCTGCCAAGAACATAGAAATTTACCGCGGCCGCGGGCTGAAATTCATCGTGCAGGGGGGCGAGAAGCACGAAGTCACCGGTCATTCGTTTGTCGCCGAGGCCAATTACGAGACGGCCGTTGGCCGCGATGCCACGCGCGTGGTCTCCTGCAACACAACCTCCATCGTTCGCACCTTAAGCGCGCTCAAGCGAGCAGGGCTGTTAAAGCGCGCCCGAGGAATCCTCTTGCGCAGGGCAACCGATCCCTGGGCCGCTCGTACCTGAGCCTGACATCCCGAGTCACCAGGGTCCCGATGCGCAGACCGTCGATCCGCAGCTCGACGTCGTGACCATGGCGGTGAAAGTTTCCGAGACCATTGCCCACCTTCACTATTGGTCCGTCGAGCTGGTGCGCCCCGCCAGCAAGGAGGAGGTGCTGGCGGCATTCGGCACTTCCTCGCGCATCGCAATGGTGCATATGGACAGTGGTCTGACGGCACTCAATGCGGTGAAGGAGCTCGTTTCCGATCTCGGCCGCCCCCACAGCAATCTCTATGAGGTTGCGCTGTGGGCTGACATGCTGCGCGTAGAGGGCAATGAGCTGTTTTACGCTTACATGGTCGATAACCAGGCCATCGTCATCCCCGAGACGATCTACGCGATCCGCGCCCTGACGGCGCGCGTTGAAACCGGCGCCCAATCGATCGGCAGGACCAATGCCGCGCTCGGCATAAGGGGCGCGCTGATTTGAGCAACAGGGCTGTCTGACCCACGATGCCTCGTTCCCGCGGCACACGCAAAGAATTCCCGAGCAAAGCGCTGATCACACGAGACCGCTTTGATGCCGTCGCCTTCGATCTTGATGGCGTGATTACAAACACCGCTCGCATCCACGAGATGGCGTGGAAGCAGCTCTTCAACGACTATCTGCGGCTCCGCGCCGAACGCGATGATAGGCCTTACGCGCCTTTCACCAGCGCCGACTACCGCCGCCACCTCGACGGGCGACCACGACGCGATGGCATCAAGGCTTTCCTCGCGTCACGTCAGATCAGCATCCTCGATGATGACGCGGTCAGCGGAGCCGATACCATCACCAACCTTGCGCCTCGCAAGAACGAACTGTTCCTTCACGCTTTAGAAAGCCAGAAGACGCAGGTCTATACGGATGCCCTTGCACTGATCCGAAGCCTGCGACAGCGCGGCTTCAAAACGGCGGTCGTCTCCGCGAGCAAAAACTGCCAAGCGGTCTTGCAGGCAGCCGGCATCACTGAGCTGTTCGATGTGTCGGTGGATGGGCTCGACCAGGAACGGCTAAACCTTAAGGGCAAGCCAGAGCCGGATGCCTTCCTCGAGGCCGCCGCCCGCATGCGAATCGAGCCGGCGCGGACCATCATTGTTGAGGACGCGCTCGCTGGCGTGGCTGCCGGTCGTACCGGACACTTCGGCCTGGTCGTCGGCGTGAGCCGCAGCGGCGCACCCGAGGCGCTCACGGCGCACGGTGCCGATATCGTTGTCACCGATCTATCGACGCTTGTCGTCGGCACAGGCAGCAGAGCCGAGCGGGCACCGCCGGCTCGAGCTCAAAGCCAGCGATCCTCCGCGCCCTTGAACGGACAGCAGGATGTCGAAGGGAAAGCCATCGGTCCGTGGGCGCTTGTCTACGACGGGTTCGACGCTGCTGTCGAAGGTCAGCGAGAGGCGCTCCTCACCCTGGGCAACGGCTACTTCGCCACGCGCGGCGCCGGAGCAGATGCCGTCGCCGATGGGGTCCGCTACCCGGGAACGTACCTGGCCGGAGGTTACAATCGCGGCGTTAGCGAAATTGCCGGGCGCCGTATCGAGCACGAGGACCTCGTCAACCTGCCGAACTGGCTGCCGCTCACCGTGGGCGCGGTCAGCGGCGGCGGGATCGAATGGCTCGGCCTGCGCACTGGCGCCCAGGTGATTTTCTATCGCCGGACCCTCGATCTGAGGCGCGGCTTACTGATCATCGCCGCCCGATTCCGCGATGGCAGCGGCCGCGTCACTAGTGTGAAGGAAGTGCGCCTCGTGCACATGCGCGAGCGGCATCTCGCCGGCCAACAGATGGTCGTCACGCCGGAGAATTGGTCGGGGCGCCTCGTGGTGCGCTGCGCCATTGACGGACGCGTGACCAATGCGGGCGTCGCCCGCTATCGGCCATTCACGGCCCAGCACCTGGTGACTAGAGAATCCCTTGTCGACGCCGACACGCTGCTTCTGCGCACGGAATTGGCCCAGTCCGAGCTGCAGATTGCTCAGGCCGCCCGGGTCCGCATTTTTCGCGATGGCGACCCCTTCGATGCAGATCGTCGACGCCTCCCCGATCACGACTGCGCCGGCCAGGAGCTAACCCTTGACGTCCATCAGGGCCAGAGCTTGGCGATAGAAAAGATCGTCTCACTATTTACATCGCGCGATCAGGCCATCTCAGATCCGCGGACGGAGGCGCTGACCAGCCTCCGGCGTGTCGAGGGATTTTCGGATCGCTGTGCGCGAGCCATTGCCTCGCCTGGACGCATCTATGGCACCAAGTCGATTTTGAACGCATTGACATCCGCGGCGCGCCGGAGCACGCCGCCCATAAAATCGTTCGTCTGCACATTTTTCATCTCTTGCAGACCGTATCTGCGCATACCGTCGACATAGACGCCGGCGTCCCGGCGCGCGGCTGGCATGGTGAGGCCTACAGGGGCCACATCTTCTGGGATGAACTCTTCATCTTTCCCTACCTCAACCTCCGGCTGCCGGGTGGACACGCCTCGTGGCGGCATCGCCGAAACTACCAGCATCGCAGCGATGAAGATCATCATCGCGGGGACCGCGACCATCATGACCGCGATCATCGCGAGGAGCACCGCCACCACTAGCCCATTATAAGTCCGTTGCGCTTTTGAGCCCTGGCCGGAGTGCCAGGGCTCGTTCAAGCACACCTCGACAGCTGGGGAGGCACGGCGGCCATTCCGGTGGCCATCGCTGCCAGGGAGCAGTAACGCGGGTCCTGCTACCAATCGCGGTCAATTCGCCCCTGCTTCGGTGACACCACGCTCAATGCGTGGGCGGCGCACACAAGGATCATGTCAGAGGCTGCCGCCTATGCGCATCTAATGGCCGTGGTGACCGCCGCCGTGACCGCCGTGGAAGCCCCCGTGTCCTCCATGAAAGCCGTGATGTCCGTGACCATGGCCGTGACCAAAGCCAAGCACGATGCCTGGCCAGTAGCCGTATCCATAACCATAGCCGTAATGGTGCCGATAGCCATGGCAATAGCGATGACCATGCCGCCAGTGGCAGTGGCGGTGACGACGGTAATGGACTTGGTCGATCAAGTCGCCACCCCACTGGGGTATTGTGATAACGCGCGCCGGAAGCGCTACCGAGGGACTCGCCATCACAAACGCCAGTCCAGCGGCGGCGACGAAGGTAGTTAAGCGCCTGATCATGTCTCTCGTAGCCTCTTGTTGTCCAGGGTGAAGCTCCGGAGCAATGAATCTGTTCCTGAGCCGGTCTCTCACATGTAGGGTTCCGCCGCCGTCACCGTGCGCTTGTTTACAAGCTGTTACAAAAAATTCTCGACCGTTACGGGCCGATCGGGTTGACGCTGAGCAGATGCCTCCACTGAGCGCCTCGCCACCGTTCGATACCTTGCCTTGACGCGAAACCAACGGCGCGTGCGTGGCGAATATCCCCGTCGGAAAGGGGCCTGGCGGATCGCTGGACTGGTGCGAAGGTGCCAAAGGGCCGCGGCGGTGAGTTGATGCTGGTCAATTGTTCACGAGCGCGTTTGGCTCAACCTGAATTTCAAACGGCACAATGCGAGAGTGCGATGGGATGCCTGCAAACCAGAATGGACGGGAAGAAGGTCTTCTTGCTGGGTCTGCGCGCTGAAAGGAAAAGCGGCAAAGGACATAAGATCGAGGCACCGGAGCAGCTCCTCGAGGTAATGCGGCGCAACCCCGATGCCGTAGCATTCGGCTTTGTATCGGGAAGGTGGGTCGCCGCAGCTTGAAACCTTCTTCGCCAATGTAGATGGCGCTCGGGACAATCGGCTCTTAATCCGTCGCGAACGTCCGCCTTTGTCCGATTTGAACCTAGGCTTTGCTGCAACAACAACGCTCCGTTGCGCAAATGAGGAACTTAGACTGGAGCAGAAGAGGAGACAAACATGCGACTGGCACCTATCAAGAGTCACATCATCGGCCTGGGCGCGTTGGCCGTCATGGCAGCGTGGGTTCCGAGCGCGTTCGCGGCCACGGCAGAGGAACGTGCAAAATGCGAGGAGATGGAAAAGCAGATGGGCACCGAGCAGCGCCATGAGCACTCGCAGGACAAGGGTCAGGGACCTAGCGCGATGAATATGACGCATGCTCGGTGCAAAGAGATACTCGCGGAGCCTGCTCCCAAGAAGGGCAGTGGGCACAATCACAAATAGGGGCGAGTACCTTTGCGCAGCATGGACTGTTGTTCAGTCCATGCTGCGGCGGGCATACATTAGGCGGAAGTTGCCGAGTGCGGGCACCCTCAGCTACGTACGGCGGTACGCGCTTTGCGCGCTTCGCGCATGATGATATGTTGCTTCAAGGATTGCAGGTTGACGAGCCACACGCCGTCGGAGAGGCGGCGCATGTGCCAAAGCATTCATGGCATCAGCGCGTGAGATCGGCCAGTAACATGTCGACCATGGACGCGGCGTACCGCGTGGCATGAAGGGCATGCCGTTGATTGTGATTTGTTCGACTACTGCGGAGGGGCGCAGAGAGAGTCTCTGCGCCGTTGCGTATGATAACGCACTTCCCAGTAGGCTCTGGTCCGCAAAGGGGATAAGGAATCGCCGGCGTCTGTGGCGGGCTACCCTTAGTCGCCGCGGAAGGTGGGGCAATCCACCCTTACCCGGAGATTGTATCCGACCTTTCGGCAGGCGTCCTCTTTGATCGCGGGATCGTTGCGAACGGACGCACCGCTGACATTCATGCCGCGCTCGCGCGCAACCTTGGCCAAATACTCATCCTGGCAGTACGGCGTCGCGATGAAAGCGCCGCCCGATAACTGATACTCCTCCTCGCAGAGGATGCGTGATGGAGCCGGTGTCGCATACACGGCAAGGAATCCGAAGAGCGCTATGGGTGTTAGCAACGCTTTCATGGGATGCCTCCAATTGGAGATCGCAGGCCTGATCCAAATGTGGATGCGTATATGTGGGCAGGGCACATCAACTGATCAGCCCGTAGCGACCCCGAAATTTCGTAACAGCGTGTATTCATAACAACGCGTAACGAAGGTCATAGTGACGCCGACGAAGAACGTCGCGCGCTTAAGTCCCTTCCCCGCAGCTGCTGCGCTGGCGTGCGTGATGGCAACTCCCGATGGCACGTCCTGCCCTGCGCGGGCTATGACAGCGCTTGAGTAGAGTGGCAACAAGCAAACGCGAGTTTGCTCGCGTCGCAGATGACGCCTGCCAATGAGATCAGACGATCAGCGGCAATAGCGTGTATGCGCCATCGTTACCGATGCCAACGTGCGGCGCCGCTACCGCACCGGCGCACTGACACGCTCCCACGTGAGGAGCGACGGTAGTCAACGCTCGCGCCCCGGACCACGCGACTCCGGCCCCGTCCGAAGCGCTAGTGGCCAGAATGACCGCCATGCCCTTGGGGCTTCACGGCCTTAAGCTCGACATCGCCCGCGGCGTTTCCGGCGTTCTCGCCCGAGGCGCGCGATGCCGCGGGTGCTTCTCCAGTCCACTCGTAGGCGACCGTGCCCGGCGGGTTCTTGAACCAGCCGGGGTCCTTGTAATCGTCGCGCGCCAGGCCCTCGCGCACTTTGACGACGGTGAACATGCCGCCCATCTCGACCGCACCGAACTGGGCAAAGCCGGACATCATCGGCAGCGTGTTGTCGGGCAGCGGCATGCTCATCTCGCCCATCTCGGCCATGCCATCCTTGCCCATGGCCATGTAGCCGCCACCGACGAGACTGCGGATCTGCTGCTGGATGCCCTTCTGATCGACCCCAATGTACGTCTTCACGTTGTGTCCCATGGCGTTCATGGTGTGGTGCGATTTGTGGCAATGCAGCGCCCAGTCGCCCTCGTACGCGGCGTCAAACTCGAAGGCCCGTATGGCGCCGACCGGCACGTTGATCGTCGTCTCGGGCCAGCGGGCGCTTTCCGGCACCCAGCCGCCGTCCGTGCACGTCACGCTGAAATGGTAGCCATGCATATGAATGGGATGGCTGGTCATGCTCAGATTGGCTACGCGCACCCGCACCCGGTCGCCCTGGCGCACGACAAGATGATCGATGCCGGGGAAGACGCGGCTGTTGAAGGTCCACAGGTTGAAATCGACCATCTCCGCCACCTTCGGCACGTAGCCGCCCGGCTCGATGAGATAAGAAGCGAGCACAAACGCGAAGTCGCGATCCACCCGATGGAGCTTCGGGTCGCGCGGATGGACGACGAATGAGCCCATCATGCCCATGGCCATCTGTACCATCTCGTCGGCGTGCGGATGGTACATGAAGGTCCCGCTGTCCTTCAGCTGGAACTCGTAGACGAACGTCTTCCCAGGCTTGATATGCGGCTGCGTCAGCCCGCCGACGCCGTCCATGCCCGAGGGTAGGATCTGCCCGTGCCAGTGCACGGTCGTGTGCTCGGGCAGCTTGTTGGTGACGAAGATGCGTACCTTATCACCCTCCACGGCCTCGATGGTCGGGCCGGGCGATTGGCCGTTGTAACCCCACAGATGCGCTTTCATTCCGGGCGCGAGCTCGCGCACCACCGGCTCGGCGACGAGATGGAACTCCTTCCAATCGCCGTTCTGCCGCCAGGGCAACGTCCAGCCGTTGAGCGTCACCACCGGCTGATACTCGGGCCCGGACGTGGGATAGAGCGGCGGCTGCATCGCCGGCGTCGCTTGCGTCGCTGCCTCGGGGATGCCGGCGGCTGCCGCGCGCCCCGAGACCAGGGCGGCGTTCAACAGCGCAAGGCCGCCGCCCGCGGCTAGGAAGTTTCTCCGGGAGAGGGTCATGACACGCTCCTCACGCTCATCATGCTCAACGTAATAGAGTACGCCTAGCCCCTCGGCGACGATACCGGTTTGCCTCGGCGTCGCCAGAAATGTGGGCTCTGCGGTCAATCTCCGCCAGGGCGCGACACCAAGGCAGTCGTCTCCGGTGCCCCGGCCGCGCCGTCCTCGCCGCCGCCAACAATGGCCACGTGCAGGTCGACCTTGGCGAGCCAGAAGTCGCGCCTGGCCTCGATTGCCTGCACATTGGCAAGGATGCGCGCCCGGGCATCGGCCAGCAGCTCGAAAAGATCGGTCAGCATGCCGCTGTAGTTGAGCAGCTCCTGCTCAGAGATGATCTCCCGGAGTGGCAGAATGTCTTTCTCGAAGTGGCGGGCGATATCGTAGCTGCCGCGATAGGTCTGATACGCCTCATCCGCCTGTGAGCGCACGTTGACGGCCTTCTCGATCAAGAGGTTGACGGCGCGCATGTAGTGTTGCTCGGCAAGGCGTGTGCGCGCTCGACCGAAATCGTAGATGGGGATCTCGAAGCCGATCGCGTAGCCATTGAACCTATCCTTGTCGCGCAGCTCCTCGCCGTTGGTCTGCGGCACCAGCGTGCTGTCGGAGGTGTTGATCCCCGCTACTTCTAGCATATTGATGAAGCGGGTCGCGTGCGTCAGTCCGTATTGCTTGGCGAGAATGGCAAGTTCCATGCGCGCGATCTGTAGATCGGCGCGCGACAGCACCGCCTGGGTCTCAACGTCGGCGATGGGTGGCGGGGGCGCCGGCAGCTTCGCGAGCGAGCTGGGGAGCTCGTAGCTCGTCTGTGCGCCCCACAGGCCAAGCGCCCGGTTGAGCTTCTGGCGCTCGGAGCGCTGGCGCAGCCGCGCCGTCGCCAGCTGCGCCGAGAGTTCCGCGTAGAAGGCGTGCTCGCGTGCCTGATCGAGCTTGGGCAGTGCGCCGGTCTCGCCGAGCCGCTTTGACAGCTCGGAAACCGACTCCGCCGAGAGCCGCGCTTTCTTCAGAAAGCCGACGATCTGGTTGGCCGCCACCGCGCGGTAATAGGCGCGGTGTGCCCCAGCCGCCGTGCGCAGCGTCGCCTCGACGGCGCGCACCTGGGCTTGGTGGAACTTGTCCTCGGCGATCTCCCGCCGACGCGGCAGCGTCAAGAGCCCAAGTATGTTCTGCACGATTTGCCGCTCGATCTCGAACTGTCCCGTCGTAAAGAGCTTCGACAGGGCAAACGCCGGGCTCGGCGGCAGGCTTGCCTCGACCATTTGCGCTTCGGAGATCCCGAGTTCGTTGTAGGCGGCCTGTAGCCCGCGGTTATTCAGAAGTGCGATCTGTACCGCGGACTTGGGGCTCATCGGTTGGGCGAGCAACGCCTGTACGCGCGCCTCGGCATCCACCGCATCCGCCTCGTTGCGGATCTTCACCACGTCCTTGTCGAGTTGCGCGCCGGCTTGCTCCTCGACCAGCAGCATCCCCTCATCAGGCGAGAATCTGGCGCAGGCGCTCATGAGCAGGGTAAGCGCGAGCACGGCACAGATGGCCGCCGCGCGTCGGCGCCTCTCCATCACCCTTAGTTGTTCCCTCAGCATCTCGACGCCTCTGACGCCCTCGTGCGTTAGCTAGTGGTGATGATGACCGGGCATGCCCTCCATCGGAGGCTTGCCGGTCGACGGTGCGCTTGGCTTCTGCGGCGTGACATCCCGGTTCACTCCACCCCAGGGCAGCGGCTCGACGGGCCGAAAGCTGCGGGTGCCGCTCATGACTGAGTCGTAATGCTGCGGCGGCACGGCCAGCGGCTGATCGGGCATAGGCCCCGCGTAGGGCCAATCGAGATCGCGATCGCCCCAGCCGGTCAGCAGCAGTAGCAACAGCGCCAGCGCTGGCCTTGGTACCCGCATTGGTCTCTCCGTCTCCTGCACGCCGCTGTACACCACGGGCGTCTGCTGCCGCGGTGGCGACAGCTCTTCAGGTATCGATCACCTACGATGCGTAAAACAACGTGACGCCGCTACTCGTCGGCAAGCATCACAGAACTCGAGCCGGGGGGATGGCTCGTCAGGCCTTTGGTGGCCGATCCAGTCCGTAGAGAGGCTCTTTGTAGTAGACCGCTTGCTGCGGCCAGCGGCCGGCGTGAATGATCGCCGCCAGGACGATCAGGTCGAATCCACCGTTCACGTTGCTCGCGGCCTGTCCTGAGCTGCAGGGGGGCGTGCCGCCGTTGCAGCAGCATGCGCCGGGGCACGTGGCCGCGCATTTGTTCATGGGAACCATCGGCGCAGCCTGCAAAGAAGGCGCTTCATCCAATACAGTGCCGATGGTCCCCTGCGAAACGTCACTATGCGAGGTGGCGCCATGATCGCAGGCGACGGCAGCCTCTGACACTGCCCATGTCAAGGCTGCCAGCACGACCATGATGATCCAACACCGCAGCATGCAAATCCTGTATAAATCCTTTCAGCATCATTTGCTAAGCCCTTGGCCGGATGCCTTCAAGGTTGCCCGAACGCCGAAACGCAGATGACGCGCCTTATGTGCTCATGCGACAACAACTCGACTCGACCTGTACGTAGGCGTGCTGTCGGCAGCATCGAATCGGCCCTGCAACGGGAATCTGATGCGGGCAACCGTTCGCAGGGCTACAGAGCCCTTCAGTGCTCGTGTTCCTTCCCCCCAGCGGCGACACTCTCATCGGCGAACCGCTGATACTGTTCCGGCGTCATGTCCGGGAGCTGGCGCACGAAGGCCACGATGTTCCAGATCGTTTGATCATTGTGGGTGGGCCCGAAGGCCGGCATGCCCGTCATCTTGACGCCGTTCTTGACGATCCAGAACAGGTTCGCGGTAGTCCAGTCACGCGCTGCCAATGCGAGATCTGGGGCCCGCGGACGTAGCCCCTTACCGGCCGCGCTCCGCATCTTGCCCGGGGCTCCATGGCACCCCGCGCACATTGCTCGGAACTCTTTGGAGCCAGCCCGTACCTGCTCCTCGTTGAAGCTCTCCGGAGCCACGATCGTCGAGGATCGTACCGCAACGGATCGCCGCATCGTCGTGTGCAGAATCCATTCGGTGATCGCACTATCGGGATTGGTGGCCGCTATATTGAATGCACCGCTCATCATGACCAAGAGACCGCCGACCACCCCGAGCACGAGCGCAGCGAACAGCCCAATCAGATACTTCATGATGCGCTCCTAGCTGGTAATGCGGGCCAGCGTCGATCTCGTTAGCCCGTCTACTCCAACCTGCATATATCGGATCCAACTGTCGAGGCAGGAGAAGTAACACAACGTCACGATTGCCTGTTACGCTCTGTTACAAAGTGCCCTCGGCAGTGCTCTTGCGTCGGACTAAGCTGGCTCGTATCGCCGCGGTCTTGAGGCAGGCAATGCAGGTCGAGCCCCACATTCTCATCGTCGACGACGACCAAGAGATTTGCACCCTCCTGTCGCGCTTCCTGCGCAAGCACGGCCTGCGGGTGGACGTAGCCGCCAACGGCGCGGAGATGAAGCGGATTCTCGGCGTAATGAATATCGATCTCATCGTCCTCGATCGCGTGCTGCCGGGTGAGGACGGACTGAAGCTCTGCCGCCAGCTCCGAAAGACGAGCCGCATCCCAGTCATTCTATTGACACTGCTTGGCTCCGATGCCGACCGCATCCTCGGCCTCGAGATGGGCGCCGATGATTACGTGCAGAAGCCGTTCAATCCGCAAGAGCTCCTGGCGCGTATCAGAGCGGTGTTGCGCCGCGCCAATGAGCTTCCCGTTCAGAATGTGCTGCAGAAGGCGCACGTGCTGCGTTTCGACGGCTGGAGGCTCGATCGCGCGCGCCGGCGGTTGGAGTCACCGGTCGGGGTGAGTGTCATGCTCACCGATGGCGAGTTCGACCTGCTTGTCGCCTTCGCCGAGCATCCGCAGATTACCCTATCGCGGGAGCAGCTCCTCGACCTCGCCCGTGGCCGTTCAGCTAACGCCTTCGACCGCGGCGTCGACATGCAAATTGCGCGGCTCAGACGCAAGATTGAAGATGATCCCCAGCAGCCGCGCCTCATCAAAACAGTCCGCAACAAGGGGTATGCGTTCACCCCGGAGGTGACTGGGAGCACGGAATGATGCAAGTCCTCGATACCATTAAAGGCCGGGTCATCATCGTCCTTCTCGTATTCTTGTCGCTATCGCAACTGATGGGTCTCTGGCTCTACGCGCAGCGCAGCGAGGTGACGTCCGGGCTGCTGCATGACGCGCTTCTAGCTGACTGCATCGCCTCCATCTCGAAGCTCACCGAGCGCACGCCCGTTCAGGATCGCGCATCGGTGCTGGAGCGTGTCAGTGGGCCGCTCGTCCGCTATTCGATGGCCTCGGGTCCTTCGCTCAGCCAAGCTCAGCAGCCTGAGGGGACAAGGCTGCACTTCTTCGAGCACATGCTGAGCACGTTTCTCGGGCGCCCGTTGCTGCAGGGCATCCGCGTGGCTTACGCGGAGCAAGGCGCCGAAGGAACCAAAGATCTGCTCGCGACTATGAGCGACTCGACACACACCGAAATCAGCCACATTCCTGAGAAGCCATTGGCGGAAATCTATTCTCTCGGCACGGTGACAACCGAAGTCCAGCTCGCCGATGGGACTTGGATGCAAGCCGTCTCGCCCTTGCTGAGCATCAGTCCCTTCTCGGCGTGGAAGATCGGTGCGGCGCTGGGAGCGATGCTGACCTCAGTGCTCATCGTCGCCGGCTGGGCGCTACAACGTTGGACGCAACCGCTGACCTACTTTGCCGCGGCGGCGGAGCGGCTGGGGACCGACATTCAGGCGCCGCCTTTGAGCGAGCAGGGTCCGTTCGAGGTGCGCACGGCGGCAAAGGCGTTCAATCGCATGCAGGAGCGCATTCGCCGCTTGGTCGAAGACCGCATGGCCATTGCCGCGGCCATTGCCCACGATCTTGGGACGCCGATCACGCGCCTGCGCCTCAGGGCGGAGGAAATGAGCGACGAGGAAATCCGGAAGCCAATTCTACAAGACCTGCAGCAAATGCGCCGCATGATCTCCGCTACCCTCGGCTTTGCACGCCTCGATTTTGCGGCGGAGCCGCCTGAGATGCTGGACTTGATGTCGCTCGTGCAGCGTGTGGCGGATGATCTGAGCGATGCCGGCGGCGAGGTGCAGGTGAGCGGGCCTAAGCACCTTCCTGTCCGCTCTAAGCCGATCGCCGTTCAACGCGCACTGACGAATATCGTCGAGAACGCCGTAAAGTACGGCAAGCGGGCCAGAATCCACGTGACCGAACAGCCAAGCACGATCGAGATTGCAGTCGACGATGATGGCCCTGGCATTCCCGAAGCATTGCAGGCGGAGGTGTTCGAGCCATTTCGTCGCTTGCCCCAGGCGGCGGGCGCGGTGATCGATGGCACGGGGCTCGGGCTCACTGTTGCGCGCAGTCTGGTCCGCAGCCTTGGTGGCGATATCACGCTCGCCAATCGCGATGGGGGGGGACTTCGCATTACGATCTCGCTGCCATACGTCGATGAGCGACGCTTCGGCAGGCAAGCGGAGCAGGGCCGCGGCTAGCAGCGTGGCAAGGCCTAGGCGCCCCTTGTAAGGCGCGCAGGACCGTTACAAGCCGTTACCAAATTTCCCGATCGGATTTCCGCAAATCTCCGCTATCCGATGCCATATCGAGCATCGACGTCAAGCGTAACGGCCTGGCGACGAAAGACTGTCGGAAATGGGTGTTCGAGGAGAGAGCTATGCGCAAGTCTTTGTCGGCTGCTTTCGTCATGGCAGCAATTGCGGTCTCACCGCTATCAGCAGCGCTTGCCCATGAGGGGCAGGACCATCCGGTAGTCGCTGGAAAGGTGACGAAGGTCGACGCATCGGCCGGCAAAATCACCATCGCTCACGACGCCATTCCCAACTTGCAGATGGAGGCCATGACGATGGTGTTTAAGGCCGCCGACCCGGCCATGCTCAAAGAGGTGAAGCCCGGCGACGCTATCAAGTTCATGGCCGATCGAGTGAACGGCGAGCTGACGGTCACCGAAATCGAAACGGCCAGATAGCACGCCCTGGTGTCGCATGTGCGGCGTGGGAGGTGCAGATGAAATCGCTCCGCCTATTGCGGCTCGCTCTGTTGGTTAGCTCGTCGCTATATGCCACCGAAACAACAGCCTTCGGCATGTTTCCCATCGCACCCAGAGATAGGCTGCCAACAGTCGAACTCGCCTCCCAACGCAGCTATTATCACTGTCACAACTTGCCGCGACGAATTTACTGTCATAAGCGCGGGCCGATACCCGGCAAATGGAACCCAAGTATCGAGCCTCCTACCCACCGGGGAGTTAAGTGCTTCGGCCGCATCGCCAGCCGCGGCGCTGCAATCAAGTGGCGATAGACTGTCAGCGCGTGATCGATCTGGACCGCCACCTTGCGCTCGACCAGTCGTTGTAGTCGCGCAGGCGCGAGCGCGGGATGTGCTCGAAGTGAGCGGCTCCAATCCCGGCAGGGCGATGCTCGTTGAACCGGGTTCGGGTTGGCTCAGCAAAGCCATTTTTCGTTCCTGCCGCTGAACAGGCGATCTCCGCCCAAGTTTCGCTCTCTTCTAGTCTATGTGCGGCAACTCACCCTTGCGAATGCGGGAGACGAGGTCGTTCCACTGAGCATGCGTGAGACGTACGGTGTTTGCGTCCTCGCCGATTGTGACCCACTGAGGTGTGATCTCCACGGCGGGACATGCCCCACATACTCCGCAGTTCAGCACCACTTTCCAGCTTTCAAACGGCTTTGCCTGCATCGTGTCGCTCCTCCTCAACGGCGGCGCGAGGCGGGTTGCTTCGCGCCATGAGAACGCTATCCTGCACATTGAACCTAGGTTCAAGGTCAACAGGGCATGGGCGAGAAGCTCACGATTGGCGTGGTGGCCAAGCGTCTTGGCCTACGTCCCTCGGCTGTGCGGTTTTACGAACGGCACGGCATAGTCACCGCGGAACGCCTCGCCAACGGCTACCGAGTTTACGACCGGGATGCGATCAAGATCCACAGCTTTGTCAGCCGCGACAAGGCCCTCGGCTTCTCGCTCGAGGAAGTGCGCGAAATCCTCTCCCTGCGTCGGCAAGGGCCGGAGCCTTGTGTGTGCGTAAGGCAAATGATTGCGCGCAACCTGGCCCTCATTGAGCGACGCATCGCAGAACTCTCCGGACTGCGGCGCCAGCTGCGCGCGCTCGCCAAGAAGCCTGCCGGCAGACGCGATGCGCGAGCGATCTGTCCGATCCTTGAGACTGACGTCTAGGCCGCTTTGCGCCTCAAGCATCCACGTCGAGCGGTACAGATTTCGGCCCGGCCTCCCGTTGCCAGGAGGCCGGGCCAGTGGCACTGGATACGTCGCAGAGACGAGCCCCTATAGCTACGGGATCGCTCCGCCCGATCGCCTAGTTGCCCGGATGCGGGAGCTGCGGACCCTGTGGCTTTATCGGGCATCCCGCGGTGAAGATACCTGGCACGCAATGCCCGGTCTTATGGTGCGCCTGCGCCGCCGCAACGAAGCCGACGGAGGCGATCGAAGCAGCGAGCAGCGCTGCGAGGAGAGTTTTCAGCATTTTCGTATCTCCCGAGTTTTGATGGACCGCTTGCGGGATCACAATCGGGTCGGACCCATGACAGGGCCGATCCCAGGTCGTCATCCCTACTTCCTGGGCGGCAGCTGTGGTGTGGTCGGTGTGAGATAGCATCCCTTAGTAGAAGTGCCCGGAGGCGGGCATTTCATCTGCGCCTGCGCGACGCCGGCGAACCCGACGATCGCCAGCGCGCCCGCGGCCAGAGCCGCGCTGAGTGATTTCAGCATCTTCTTATCTCCCGAGATTGATCGACATTCGCTGCCGCGCATCAGTGCGCGAGCAGACGTTGGGCAAGCGCTATGGCTCACCCCAGCCAAATCGGCGGTTTCAAGCGCGGGGCGGTGGTGTGGGGGGACTCCAGCCCAGCCCATGCAGCATCAAGGGTGCGCTGATGCTCAATGCGGCATGGCCAAGGATGGCGGGCTGATAGGCTTCGAATACAGGAGCAAGCGGCGCGCAGCTTGTGCCGCACATCGCTGCGGGGCATTGGTCGCCCACGTCACAGCAGCCACAATCGCCATGCATGTGAGATTTGGTGGCGCCTGCCGCTTGATCCGCGTGAGTGGCAGGGAAGGCGGCAGCCGCATTCGCGACAGCGACGGGCGATAGCACGAGCCCGATGCTGACGAGAACTGCAGCGATGAGCCGAATGATCGACATGCGCCTCACTTCGAGCGAGAACCTGACATGGGGCTGCGTTGATGGTCGGTCAACGCGTGTTTAGCTGCGTTACAGGCAAAAACTATACCCAACGACGAAGTCTACCACTTGACATCCGTCAATGGCCACCGCCGGTCTCACAATCCTGCGACTGCGAGAGACACTGCGAGCCTTGAGATTGAGAATAGTGCTGTTACCAGCCGTTACAATTCTCGCCCCAGCGATGCAGCTGGGAATGACTTACATCAATTCCCCCATCCGTTGTGAAGCCAAAAGATACGAGGTTTGCTTATCGGTTTTCCAGAAGCCTCGATCAGTCAGCAGGGCGGATGCTGACCATCAACCTGCACGTTTGGAGGACTCCTGTCGCCGCTCGGAGCGCAGGGCGTCGAGAAGCAACTGGCGAAGCTCGATGGCATCGCGGCGGTGGCTTTGAACCCGCTCTCCGGTTGCGCGACGGTCACCTACGACGACCATCGGACCATGGTCGCGGTGATCGAACAGGCGATCGAGGCGTGCGGCTATCACTGTTCAGGTCGCGGAACGTTCAGTGCCGCCAAACCACCTCACATCGGGACTGAACACCTAGGGCGTTGGCGGCGGCGTGTGGAAGGAATCAGGCGGTAGTTTCGCAGTGACGATGAAGGCTGTCGAGAGCCAGCCTTGCGCAAACTTGGGCAACACGCGCTCCAGCTGCGAACTGAGCCAACAGGATTGACGGTAGAACTTTTCATGAAGCCAGGGCGGAAAGACCGTCGGAAAATACATGTTGCTGCCG
The DNA here is from genome assembly GCA_023405815.1 of Pseudomonadota bacterium. Taxonomy (GTDB): domain Bacteria; phylum Pseudomonadota; class Alphaproteobacteria; order Rhizobiales; family Hyphomicrobiaceae; genus Hyphomicrobium_A. The sequence continues at coordinate 30,283 of JAEXXM010000069.1, forward strand.
CTGATGCGAAACCCATGCTCGCGCAGCACCTTCAGCCGTTCGCTCCGCGCGAACCATCGCGTCGGTATGCCTTCGAACGAGCACTCGCTCAGAGGGACCCGTGGGGTTGCCATGAGAATCGTTCTGGCGTTCTTCAGGCAGAACTTGAGCACCGGGAACACGTAGACGGCAAACCAAGCATAAGGACAACGCGCATTTAGGAACGAAAACACGACGAGCCCGCCGGGCTTCATCACCCTGGCGATCTCCTGGAGACAAATGTGTTCCTCTTCTGGAGCTACATATTCAAGCACGCCGAGGCACAAGACGCCGGCGAAGCTGTTGGAGGCGAATGGCAACTGGCTCGCACCCGCGATGCCGAATTGCACGCCTCGAAGATGGCCGAACTCGACCTGCGCCGTGCTGATCATCTCGTTCGATACGTCGACGCCGACATAATGGAAGCCGCGCTCGATGCAGGGTCGAGCGTAGGTGCCAGGGCCGCATCCGATATCGAGGATCCTTCCGCGTTCCAACTGCTGCAAATACTGCATCACGATCGACTGGCGTCGCTTCAAGAAAGCGGTCAATGCCGTGTTGACGCTTGAATAGATGGCGACGTAGGAGGCCGGACACGAATCGAAGTGCCGTGCGACTTCGTTGACCGAACCGAAACTATCCGTCGTTTCGCCTTTGACGCGCCCCTTGACCTGTCGATTCGCGTTGGCCATGTGCTGGTCCAATGAAAGTGCGCGGAGCTGAGGAATATGCTCCCTCCGTCGCAAAGCTTCGCAGCCATCCAACAGCACGCTATCAGGAGCCTGATAGCGACTTACCCAACCCTCGGGCGTATTCCGTACTTCATTGGAAGGGGTGCCAGACAACGTTCGCTGCGACAGGGCGGATCCGATTTCACGCAGTTCCTGGACATCCCCCTGTCAAGCCTTACCTCTTCCGGTCACCCGCGCCGTCCAATTCTGTTACCAGCCGTTACAATTTTCTCGCCCAGCATTGGATGCGCAGATTGATTTTAGTCATTTGCGGGTCGTCTTAGCCGCCACATACGAGCCGGGAAGAGCACGGAGTAGCCATGCAAACCATCAACCTGCACGTTGGAGAACTCCTGTCACCACTTGGCGCCCAGGGCGTCGAAAAACAACTGGCGAAGCTCGATGGCGTCGCGGCGGTGGCGGTCAACCCGGTCTCCGGTTGCGCCACGGTCACCTACGATGAGCGGCGGATCAGCCCAGCTGCGATCAAAGAGGCGATCGAGGCGTGCGGCCATCACTGCGCCGGCGCGCTGGTACCGAAGCATCTCTGCGACGGTGCAAAACACGGTGGCCAAGAAGGCGTTTCGCGGTCGAATGACCGAGGGGGTGAGCACGCACATGGTGCGCACACTGTGCACGCGCCCGCAGTTCACCCCGTTGCGCCGACGGGTCGCGAACGAGAGGCCGGGCATGTCCACGCCGCCGCGGGGCGGATGGAGGCGATGACCCATGAGATGGGCCACGCCGCCGGCATGGACATGCAGGACATGGTGCGCGATATGCGCAACCGGTTCTGGATCAGCCTGGTCTTCAGCGTCCCGATCTTTCTCTATTCGCCGATGGGCATGGGCTTCGTGGATTTGCCGCCCCCCTTCGGCATGCAGCTCAATCTGTTCCTGTTCTTTCTGGCGAGTGGCGCCATCCTCTATCCGATATGGCCGTTCGTGATCGCGGCCGTCCGCGCGCTGCGTAATGGCGTTCTCAACATGGCCGTGCTCGTCGTCCTCAGCGTCGGCACCGGCTACCTCTTCAGCGTCGGCGCCACCTTCTTCTTCGAGGGTGAGCAGTTTTATGAGGCCTCCGCCGTCCTGCTCGTCTTCATCCTGCTCGGCCACTGGCTCGAGATGCGCGCGCGCGCAGGAGCCTCGGAAGCGATCCGGGCCTTGCTCGATCTGGCACCCCCTATGGCAACGGTGCTGCGTAACGGGCGCGAGGTCGAGATTCCGACGGCAGAGGTGCTCGTCGGCGACACGGTCGTCATCCGGCCCGGCAATAAGATACCGGTCGATGGGACGGTGACCGAGGGTCGCTCTACGGTCGATGAATCGATGTTGACCGGCGAGTCGATGCCGATCGAGAAGCAGCCTGGCGACACGGTGATCGGTGCCACGATCAACAAGAGCGGAACCTTCCGCTACACCGCGACCAAGGTGGGTGCGGACACAGCCTTGGCGCAGATCGTGAAGCTGGTGCAGGAGGCGCAGAACTCCAAGGCGCCGGCGCAGCTTTTGGCCGACCGCGCCTCGCAATGGCTGGTGCTGGCCGCCATCGTGATCGGGCTGCTGACCTTTGCGGCTTGGTTCTGGTGGATCGGCGAGACCCTACTGTTCGCCATGACTCTCACGATCACTGTCTTTGTCATCGCCTGCCCGGACGCCCTCGGGCTGGCAACGCCTATGGCTGTGATGGTCGGCACTGGCCTCGGCGCGATGAACGGCATCCTCTTCAAGAACGCCGCCGCCCTGGAGGACGCAACCAAGCTCGACGTCATCATCTTCGACAAGACCGGAACGCTCACCGTGGGCCAGCCGGAGGTCGTCGATGTCGTCATGGCGAAGGGCGTGACGACCGAAGAGGTGCTGGCCAACGCCGCGGCGGTTGAGCAAGGCTCGGATCATCCCCTGGCCCAGGCCATCGTAAGGCGCGCTGAAGGGCTCACCGTTCCACGCCAGTCGGGCTTCGTGAACGTCGAGGGCATGGGGGCGCGCGCCGAGATCGACGGCAGGACCGTGTTCCTCGGCAATCGCCGGCTCATGGACACGCAGGGGCTCGCGCTCGGCGAGCTCGCCGCCGAAGCGCAGCGGCTGCAGGGCGCCGGCCGAACCGTGGTGCATGTGGCACGGGGCGGCAAGGTGATTGGACTCATCGCCATCGCCGATGCGCCGCGGCCGACCGCGGGCGCCACCGTCGCCCGATTACGCAAGCGAGGCGTGCAGGTCGCCATGCTGACGGGCGACAACGCCGGCACTGCCGAACGCATTGCCGGCACACTTGGCGTCGATATCGTCCTGGCTGATGTGCTGCCGGGGCAGAAGGCCGAGAAAGTAAAAGAGCTGCAGGCGCAGGGGAAAAAGGTCGGCATGGTCGGCGACGGCGTCAATGACGCCCCGGCCCTGACCCAGGCCGATGTCGGGTTCGCGATCGGCGCCGGCACGGACGTGGCCATCGAGAGCGCCGACGTCGTGTTGATGAAAAGCGATCCCTACGACGTCGTCGGAGCGGTCGAGCTGTCGCGGGCCACCCTGCGCAAGATGCACCAGAACCTGTGGTGGGCGGTTGGCTACAACGTCGTGGCCTTTCCCTTGGCCGCCGGCGTCTTCTACCCGTTGCTGCTCAGCCCCGAGATCGCCGCCCTCTCCATGTCCGGCAGCTCGGTGATCGTCGCCGTCAACGCGCTGATGCTCAAGCGCACCAAGCTCGCCGGCATCCATCGATATAGCAGCAGCGAGCAACCCGCGTTGCGCCCTGCGGAGGCAGCGGCGTGACACCCGAGTTGAGATTGCCGCCACTCTCTTGGGATGCCCTCTTTGCGCTACTGCTGGCCGTGTTCGCGATCAGCATCGGGTATGGCATCGTGCTGCCAATCCTGCCGTTCCTGATCGACCGGCTCTCCGGCACGGCGGACGCCCGCGCATTGCCTTGGCACACCGGCCTGATCACCGGCACCTACATTCTCGCCATTTTCCTCTTGGCGCCGCTGTGGGGCATGCTGTCTGACCGGTGGGGGCGGCGACCCGTGCTGCTCACCGGCCTCACCGGATTTGCTCTCAGCGTCGCGGTGTTCACGCGCTTCGAAAGCCTACCCCTCCTCTACCTTGGCCGGTTCTTCGACGGCCTGTTCGCGGCGGCGATTCTGCCGGCGGCCTATGCGCTCATCGGCGATCATGCCCCGTCGAAGGATTGGCGCGCCCATCGTTTCGCGCTGATCAACGTCGCCGGGATGCTCGGCTTCTTTGTCGGCCCGATCCTGGGCGGCCTTGTGCTGGACGCCCTTCGAGAGCCGCCGAGCGAAGCCGCCGCGCGCGCCTTTTCGCTGCTGTTCCTGGTCACCTCGGGCCTGGCGCTCATTGCGGCGTTGGCGATTTGGCGCCTTGTGCCCCGCCCGGTCGCTGGGCGGCAGCCCCGGACCGCAGCGAGGCGCGAGGCCGGCGACCGGCCGGTGATGCTCCGCTTATGGGCGCTTGCCTTTGTCACCGCCGTCGCCGTCGGCGCCTTCGAGGTCGGGCTGTCGCTGCGCGGCAAATACGAGCTCGGCCTCGATGCCTCTCAGATTGGCACCATGTTCGCCGCGTGCAGTCTGGTCATGTTTGCGGCCCAGGCATTGGTCTTTTCCCCGCTCATCAAGCCGGACGTGACGCGCTGGTTCTTCACACCTGCCGTGGTGACCCTGGCGCTCGGTCTCATCGCTGTTCCCCTGGCGACCACCGACGTTGCAACCACCGTCGCCGTCGTCTTGATCGCCGCAAGCGCCGGCCTCCTCTCTCCCATCGTCACCTATTGGGTGTCGCTAGCTGCGGGCGAAACGCCGGGCGCCGATCTCGGCTGGGCCACGGCTGCCGCGAGCCTTGGGCAAGCGCTTGGTTCCGCAGCCGGCGGTCTGCTGTTCGGTATCACGATCCTTCCGGGTGCAGCGTTCACCGTGACAGCCGCAATTGTGCTGTCGGCGCTCGTCGCCAGCTTCGGGCTGGCCCAACGCCTTCACGGGCTACCGCCGCACGGCGCCATTGCAACCGTGCCGGAAGCCCGTGCGTCGCAACGCTGCCCGCCACATTAGCCCCTGGTTGACAGGAGAAACCGATGGCCAAATCTCACGTCGTTCTTTGTGCCCCCGTGCGCACCGCGATCGGCACCTACGGCGGATCCTTGAAGGGCACCGCCGCGACGGACCTTGGGGCGATCGTAATCAAGTCGACACTCGAGCGCGCCAAGCTCAATGGAGCGGATGTGAACTCCGTCGTCATGGGCCAGGTCGTGCAGGCCGGAGCCAAGATGAACCCGGCACGGCAGGCGATGCGCGCCGCCGGACTGCCTGTCGAGGTTCCTGCCATGACCGTAAATCGCGTCTGCGGCTCCGGTGCGCAAGCTATCGCTTCCGCCGCGCAGGAGGTGATGCTGGGTCACGCCTCGTGCTGCGTGGCGGGCGGCATGGAGAACATGGACCAGGCGCCGTATCTCCTCAGTGGCGGGCGCTGGGGCTACCGCATGGGCGACGCGCCGATCTACGACAGCATGCTGCGCGACGGCCTTAGCGACGCGTTCTCGGGACAGCATTCCGGATGGCATACCGAGGATCTCGTCAGCAAATATCAGATCACGCGTGAGGCGCAGGATGCTTGGGCCCTGAGAACCCAGCAACGCTTTGCCAAGGCGCAGGCTGCGGGCAGGTTTGCCGAAGAGATCGTGCCCATCGAAATCCCGGGCGGAAAGAAGCCCACCGTGTTTGACAAGGACGAGCACAATCGCCCCGACGCGACGGCCGAGTCGCTTGCCAAGCTGAAGCCGGCCTTCCGCAAGGACGGCACGATCACGGCCGGCAATGCGCCGGGCCTCAACAGCGGTGCGGCGGCGATGATCGTCGCCGACGCCAAGTGGGCCGAAAAGCGCGGACTGGAGCCGTTCGCCCGCCTCGTAGCCTACGGCGTGGGCGCGGTCGAGCCCGGCATGTTCGGTCTCGGGCCGATCCCGGCGGTGCGGCAGGCGCTCGCGCGCGCCGGTTGGCCGACCAGCCATGTGGAGCGCGCCGAGGTCAACGAGGCCTTTGCCGCTATCGTCATCGCGCTGATCAAGGAGATCGGTCTGCCCGAGGACATCGTCAACGTTGAGGGCGGCGCCATCGCCCATGGGCACCCCATCGGCGCCACCGGCGCGATCCTCACCACCCGCCTCCTGCATGCGATGCGCCGCGATGGCATCAAGCGCGGTCTCGTCACGCTGTGCATCGGCGGCGGCCAAGGTATCGCGCTCGCCCTCGAGCGCTCATGACGTAGGGAAGAAACCCATGAGCTTGATACTCGAAGAATGGCGGCGGGCTTTTCTCTATGGGATTTTGCTCGCAACCTTGCTTGGCAGTCTCCCCGCCAGGGCAGGCGAGGGTGGCCTCTCCCAGAAGGCTGGGGGGATCGAAGCCTACATCGGCTTCGTGCCCGCGGAGATCACCCAGGGCCACGCCGCAACGAAAGCCGATAAGCCCATGCACGGTGGGGTGCCACGCGGCAGCCATCAATACCACCTCGTGGCGGCCGTCTTCGATGCCAATACCGGTGAGCGCATCTCCGACACCATGGTGACCGCCCAGGTCTCCGGATTGGCGCTTTCCGGACCCAGAAAGGCGATGGATCCCATGACCATCGCCGGGACGACCTCCTATGGCGCCTACTTTGAACTGCCCGGTGCCGACCTTTACACGATCGTGCTGACAATCAAGCGCCCTGGCGCGGCGAAGCCGGTCACGCTCAAGTTCACGTACGACCACCGCAATCCGTGATCGGAAATTTCGGCATTGGGGCTCAAGCGGATGAGGCATGTAGCGAAAGACGATGACGCCGCTTACGAGCGCGCTTTCCGCGAGGCGCAGATCGAGCTCGTCAAATTCCAGAAGCACGTCATCAAGCACGGGCAGAAGGTGCTTGTGATCTTCGAAGGCCGCGACGCTGCCGGCAAGGACGGCACGATCAAGCGTATCGTCGAGCACTTAAGCCCGCGCGAGACACGCGTCGTTGCCCTCGGGACGCCGTCGGACCGTGATCGGCGAGCCTGGTATTTTCAACGCTATGTCGAACAGCTTCCCATAGGGGGTGAGATCGTTGTCTTCAATCGCAGCTGGTACAATCGCGCCGGCGTCGAGCGCGTGATGGGCTTCTGCACGGATGCCGAGTACGAGGAATTCATGAAGACGGCGCCGATGTTCGAGCAGCTGCTCGTGCATTGCGGCTTCACCATCCTCAAGTATTACCTCGACATCAGTCGCGAAGAGCAGGAACGGCGCCTGAAGCAGCGGCGCAAGGATCCGCTGCGGCAATGGAAGCTGAGCCCGATCGACGCCAAGGCTTCGAAGCACTGGGAGGACTATTCAGAAGCCAGAAACGTGATGCTGGCGCGCACCCACAGCGTGTTTGCGCCGTGGATCATCGTTCGCGCCGACGACAAGCGATCGGCACGACTGAATGTCATCCGGGATCTCCTGTCGCGGTGCGACTTTCACGGCAAGGACCGGCACGGACCGATCCCTGATCCAAATGCCGTATTCCTCTATGACGCGAGCCAACTTGAGAATGGCATGATCACGGAGTGAAAGGCGACATGGCGGCAGCGCGTCGATTCGCGGAGAAAGGGATGGAGGTCCAAATCGAGGCTCACGGTGGACCTTGGGCAGGGAGACGGCCGGTTGAGATCGTCGAGCGCAAAGGTCTCGGCCACCCCGACACCATCTGCGACATGCTCAGCGAGCAGCTGAGTGTCGCGTTGTCGAAAAGCTATCTGGAAGAGTTCGGGCTCGTTCTGCATCACAACGTCGACAAGGCCCTGCTGGCCGCAGGTCGCTCCGAGCCGGCCTTCGGCGGCGGTCTTATCGTCGAGCCAATGGATATCTACCTTGCTGGCCGCGCAACGTCTGAAGTGCGCGGCAAGGGGATCCCGATCGGGGCGCTCGCGCAGGAAACGGCGACAGCTTGGTTGCGCGACAACATACATGCGCTTGCACCGGAGAAGGACGTCCGCATCCACTGCCTGCTGCGACCGGGTTCCGATGATCTCGTCGATCTGTTTGTACGCCAACGCGACGAAGGGGCGTTCCTGGCGAACGATACGTCATGCGGAGCAGGATTCGCGCCGTTGACCGACCTCGAGCGTGTCGTCCTTCCAGTTGAGCGAAGCCTCAATACACCCCGGTTCAAGGCCGAGTTCCCGGAAACCGGCGAGGATATCAAAGTGATGGGCGTGCGCGCGCATGAGCGCATCTGGCTCACCATCTCATGCGCGTTTATCGGCGGCTTTCTCAGGGACATAAGAGCTTACAATGACGCAAAGGATCGCCTCCTGGCAGCCGCACTAGAGGCGGCAAACAGCGCAACGGCGCTCGGAGTCTCAGCGCATGTCAACGCGGCGGACGACATTGCCAACGGGTCTGTCTACCTGACCGTCACCGGCACATCGGCTGAGGGCGGTGACGATGGCCAGACTGGTCGCGGCAATCGCGCCAATGAGCTCATCACGCCATGTCGTCCCATGACGCTCGAGGCTGTGGCTGGCAAGAACCCAATCACGCACGTGGGAAAGCTCTATAATGCCGCCGCCTCACGGCTGGCGACAGCGATCGTTGCCGAGGTGCCCGGCGTCACCGAAGCGGATTGCTATCTCGTCAGCCAGATCGGTATGCCCATTGATCGGCCGCGCATGACCTATCTGCGCGTCGGCTGCCACGAAGGCCCCCTCAGTGCGGACGCGGAAAACGCGGTTCGTACCATTGCGGCGCGCGAGATTGCTCGCATTCCTCAACTTTGGAGATCGTTCCTGGAGCAGAGCATGGAGGTGGCCTGAATGGGTCTCAGTGGGAATCTGACTCGTTGATAAGGAGACATTGCTTGAACGGTTTCAGCAAGCGAGTGGCGATTGGGAGTGGCCTCGCGATCCTCGCCGTCGCAGTCGGGGCTTGGGGTGCCCTCCTTGGCTACCGATCCGACGACGGCGGTAGCATCGTCCTCCAGGGCAATGTCGACGTCCGCCAAGTCAATCTGAGCTTCAAAGTCGCTGGCCGCATCGCCGAGATGAAGGTCGATGAAGGTGACCGGGTCCAGGCCGGTAAAATCGTTGCCTCGCTGGAGAAATCCTATTTCGCCGACGAGGTCAGGTTGGCCCGTGCGCGCGAAGCGGCCCAGGCGGCTGTCCTGGCCAGGCTCGAAAACGGCACGCGGCCCGAGGAAATTTCTCAGGCGCGCGCCGTTGTTGCCGAGCGGGAAGCTGCCGTTGCACTCGCCGAGGCGACGCTCAATCGGCAGCAGCAACTCGCGGGGCGTGGCGTGTCTCCTCACCAAAGGCATGATGAGGCTACCGCAGCCTCCGAGGAGGCCCAGGCG
>JAEXXM010000014.1 GCA_023405815.1 Pseudomonadota bacterium
GCTTGAGGTCGACGGGAATGGTGATGCTGCGCTCGATGGTGCGACCGCCGGATTCGCGCAAGCGCAGGATGACGCTGGCCTCGAGCGGCTTCGCCGTCTGCGTCACGGGAGGAAGTGTCACGGCAACCTGGGCCACGCCCTGCGCATCCGTGGTGGTCGAGGATTCGAGCGGCTTGCGCACCGGCTCGATGGTCTCGTCGGCCTGGCCGAACTGGAAGCCAGGATAGCCTTCGACGTCCTTCTTCGACGGCCGCACGACGATGTCGCCCTCGATGGCGAGGTCGGCCGCCGGCGGACCATAGAGATAGCGGCCCGTGGCTTTGATCGTCTGCGTCTCCTGCGGGGAAAGCGCGGTGGTCGGCGCCTCGAGCTTCAGGTCGAGACGCTCGGGAACGAAGTCCTCGACCAGGAACGACACCTGCGTGATCGGGTCCTTCTCTGGGTCGGTGTGCAGCTTCGCGCGCCACGTGCCCGTCTGAGCTGACGGAGCGAGCGGCAGGGTGATGTCGCGGCCGCCGAGGCCGCGGTCCTTCAGCGTGTAGCGCGCATGCTCTACGCCATCGGGGCGCGTCACGATGAGCGTCACGGGCAGCGTTGCAGCTTTGCCCGCTGATTCGCGCACCAGCGCAGCAACGTGCACGTCCTCGCCCGGGCGGTAGACTCCGCGCTCCGTATAGACGAACCCGTCGAGCGGTCCCGGCGTCTCGCGGCCCTTCACGCCACGGTCGGTCAGGTCAAAGGCGCCTGAGGTGAGGTCGAGGAAGGCGTATTCGCCGTTCGCGTTTTCGGCCACCAGCATCGCCGGCTGCAGTCCGCCCTCGCCGCGTGCGAGCCCCGCTTCGAAGCGGGCGTAGCCACGCGCGTCCGTCTTGGTCGTGCCCAGCACCTCGTTGTTGCGGGCGATGAGCTTCACGTTTACGTCGCCTGACGGCGTCGCACCGGCGAGCGAGCGCACGAACGCATGCACCCCGTCGTCACCCGAGAAGGCAGTGAGGCCGAGGTCGGAGACGATGAACCACTGGGTCGCCTCGGTGCCGTAGTCGTCGCGCGATTTCTGCGACGGCTTGGCGATCATCACGTAGACACCCGGCTTGAGCGCACCGACCGCGTCGGTAACCGGCAGAGCCGTCGTCATCTCCTCGTTGAGCTTCTGCGGCACGTCCATCGAGCCGGTGAACACCTTCTCGCCCGTGCGCGATTTGATCTGCTCGATCTCGTAGCTCTGCAGCTGGCGCTGGAAGTCGCCGTTCTCCAGCGTGCCGACGAGATTGCGGTCGCCGATTCGGTAGACCTCCACCTCCACTTTGGAGGTGTTGATCGAGACCAGAGGAATGCCCTGCTGGCCGCGGCTCGGCAGCACGTACGACTTGCCCGAGAAGCGCACGAACGGCTTGCGGTCCGGCACGTAGACTGCGATGTCGATCGTCTTCTGCAACTCCTCCTCGACCGCCGAGGGGAGTCCCGCGCGCACCTGCAACTTGTAGCGCTGGCCGTGGGCGAGGCCCTCGACGCAAAGCTGCTCGTTCTCGGCCGTGACGCTCTGCGGGTCCTTGCCGTCGACGGAGACGAACTTTCCGAAGTCGACCTGGCCGCGCGCCAGGCTCTCCGAGAACTGCAGGCATAGCCGCGGCGAAGATGTTTCCGCCTCCGCCTTGTAGTCGGTCATGCGGAAGCCGTGCTCGGATCGCAGCTTGTCATAGGTTTCACGCACCGCGCCGTTGTCGGCGAGCGCGAGGCTGGTCTTCAATGCATCGAGCGCGGGGCGCCAATACGAGCGCCGCTGCAGCGCATCGCCGAGCACGGCCAGCGCCTTCGCGCGCTGCGGGTCGTTCTGGCTGCGCTCGTATGCGATGTAGGCGGCGCCGGAGGCATTGACCGGCAGGTCGTAGCGCTCGCTGTCCTTGTTTGGATCGGGAGCGATCGCCAGCAGCGCGCGAGCAAGGCCGATCCAGGCATCTGCATCGCGGCTGTCCGCAACCACGGCGCCGGCAAAGCTGCGCGAGGCTGCGCGCGGGTCCGTGCGCAACGCGCGCTCACCCTCGCGGCTGAGGTCGGCGGCACTCTTGCCCGACAGCTTCCAGTTCGACTTGAGGTACGCTTCGTAGCGCTCTCCGTCCGACTTGACCCCTTGGTGCGCGAATGGATGCACCTCCTGCGAGGCCTGTTGCTGCGCCAGAGCGGGCCCTAGCGGAGATAGGATGAGAGCGACGACGAGGAATAGGCGCGCGAGCAAAGGCATTGTGGCCACCATGAAGGACTGAGCCGAAACGATCCGCTCGCATTATCGGAGCCTTAGGTGGCCCGGTGAAGGCGATCGGGGTCCAATGTCCACGCGGCGGCGATAACCATGGAAATATCGCCTTCTCCCGCCTGTTGCGCCTCGTTGCGCCGGCGCAAAAATGAAAAGGCCGACGCTGGTCCGCGCCGGCCTCTAAAGTCTATGAACTGAGCTGGCGCCTACTGGCGGCGCAGCCCCTCTGGCAGAGCCTCGCCGGCAGCCGATAAATCCGGCATCTGTGCCAGGGCGGCAGCAATCGGCGGCACCGAGAACAGCGGCGCCGTCGCGCGCCAAAGGCTCTCGAACGAGCGGGAAGCATGCGCGCCCGTCTGGGCGCAGTTGGCGGCATAGTGCTCGAGAGCGTCGCGCTTGCTGGGGTCGCGGCGCATGGAGTCACCTACCCACGTGCAGTTGGGCGAGAGCGAGAGCTGCTCGTGCGCCGCCAGCAGGCGTGGGTCGCGGGCAAGGCGGCACTCGCTCGGCATGGAGAACGGAGCCATCAGGTGCACCGGGCTCGTGACCTCCGTGAAGATCGCGCGCACGCGGATACCCATCGATGCCATGCGCACCGCATGTCCGCGCAGCGCCTGCGCGACCGGGCTCTCGGAAGAACGGGCAATGAGAAGGTAGCAGCCCCCGGTGATATGGAGACCGTGCGCGGCGCGGGCATCGAGGTCGTCGCCGATGAAGGCACTCAGCTTGGAGATCTTCTCGGCAATGGACTGGCCATGCAGTTGCGAAGGTGTTTCGTTAGACATGACCGTGGTCCCCCTTGTTGCCCGGGATCGAAGCTCGAGACATGTCCCACCGGGTTTGTTGCTGTTGCCGGCCATTAAGCTGACATTTCGGTTAAGCAAGTGTTTCACAGCGCGTCGCCGCAGACGAATTCCCTCATGCGCAGACAAGAGCTTAGTCCACCATCCTGCGCAGCACGCGCGGCGGCTCGAAGTCGGCCGCATCAATCTCCTGTGGATTGGAAAGATCCTCCGGCAGAATCGTTCCGCTCTGCTCGCTTGTGCCGGATTCCGCCGCAGCCAGTGACAGTTCGAGCTGATCCGGCTGCTGATCATCCGTATCGATCTGAAGCGCGTCCGAGAGCTTCTTGATTGCCTCGGGCAGCGACGTCTCTCCGACCGGAACATGGAAGGTTGCGGTCTCGCGCCGCAGCTCGACTCCGATGGTCGGTTGCTGCTCTACGTCGACACGCGTCGGTGCAGGCGCCGGGAACGGGACGACGACAGCGGGTTCCTCGATGGCCGGCTCGGTGTGCGCAGTATTGCTGTTGGCGGGATCTGGCGCATCTTCGAGCGCGCGATAAGTCGAGAGCTCCGCCTCGGCGAGCCCCGCGTAGTTGCCGAATCTCTGGCGATAGGTCTTGTCGGCCGCTGCCTCGGGCCGCGGCACATGGGGCTCGCGCCGGCGCTCGGGCTCTTTGAGCGCAGCCGAGAGCGCAATTCGGCTGGACCGCATCGACGGCTCCTGTGCCGCGCCGGGGCGATGCTGGAAGATGTTCGGCCGCGTGCGCCGGCGCCGGATGGTAAGGCGCGGCTCCGCCTTGGGCTCGACCGATTCGGGGCGCGTCGCGGCGGCGACCTCCCGCTCGAATTCCGCCCGCACCTCGGGCACCTCCTCGACCGCCGGCCTGATCTGCTCCTGCCGGCGCCGCTCCGCCTCGACCCGCCCAGCGGCCCCCATGACCGCTCCGAGGATCATCTCCGGCCAGGCGCCGCTCTTGAAGGCATAGAGGCGGAACGCCGGGCGCTCCCCACCAGACCGGTCGGCAACGAACATGGATTTCAGCGCCCGCGCCGCACGCGGTACCGGGGCGATATGGCTGTCGCGATAGCACTCGATGAACTTTGAGCCCTGGCGGCGCAGCTTGCGGTGTGCGACGAGCCCGGGTGCGATCTTCCACGGCCGGGACAGCACGCCCTGGCCCTCCAGCGCATAGCAGAGGTTCGCCAGCGCTTGGGCATCGCGCCGGAGTTGCTCCCGCTGCGGGTGGCCGCGCGGGGCATTCAGCGGAACGGCGACGTAGTAGGTGCCCCCTGATTCGAAGATCACCTCGCGGAACACGTCGAACGTGCGCCGCATCTCGTCGTGGTTATGGATCTCCGAGAACCGCGACAAGATGGGAAACACCGGCCCGCGCTCGGCTTCGAGCATGCTTTGGCGCGTGGCGACGAAACGGTTCATCGGCCGCCCGATCGACACGAGCAGAAGGCACAGATCCACGAACACGGCGACGCCGAGGGGTATGTAGTCGCGCTTCGACAGCCCCACCGCTTCGTCATTGAGGGCATGCAGTGCGGCTGGATTGTCGATCGACTGCACCGCCTTCTGTTGCAGGATGCGCAACTCGTCCGCCGACGGGGGCAGCTTGAAGGAAAGAAGGCCGAAGAACGTGGCCGTCAGCCGCCGGAATGCCTCGATTGTCGCCTCCGAGCCCTCGACGGCCGCGATCTCCGGCTTCTCCAGCGTCGGCAGTTGATCGATGGCCCTGACGACGCCGCGCAGTGCGACCTGCAACTGGGCGTCGGGACAGGCGATGGACTTGCCGTTGCCGGCATCTATGGTCGTGCGCTCGGCCCGATCGGCGAGGTCGGTACGGACCTGGCGCAGTTGCGGATCGGTGCGAAAGGCGTTGAACCCCGTCACCGTCATGTCGAGGCGCCGCCCCAGCGAGCGCATGAACTCGTTGCGCGTGCCCGTAGCCTTGTCGATGGTCGAAGCGTCGTTCGAGACGATCTTGGCGAGGTCGGCATCGAGTGCCGCCATGTCACCTTTGATGGACGTGACGCGGCCTTTGACGAACTCGGACGCGAAGTTGAATCGGGCTGCATCCTCGTCCCGCATCTTCCGCCGCGGGCCGTCGCCGGGGGAGGAGTTGGGGCATGACGTACCCTTCTCGCGCTCGACCCCCGCCTTCTGGGCGGAAAGAGCAGCGAGTTGCACCAGGGTGGACTGAAGCTGCTCCAGTCGCGTCGCCGCGCCGTGCAGCGAGGATTGCACCTGCCCGACCGCGCTCTCCGCCGACCGCGCCGCTTCCGATCGGCTCTCGAGCACCTTCCAGTAGAACCCGAACCCGAAGCCGACCGAGATGATGGTGAGGAACACGTAGCCGAACAGGTAGCTGAGGCGCGTGAACCAGTCGATCGGCGAGAACATCTGGTCGAGCAGCCACACGACCATGGTCATCAGCATCGCCACCGAGAAGCCGATGATCAGTTTATGGACGAGCGGTAGCGAGCCCATGTTGCTCTCGATGAGCTCGAGCATGCCGACGTAGGTCGCGACCCACGACAATCCGGCAAGGCCGACGATGAGGACGAGCTTCTTCCAGTCGCGCTTGGGACTGTCGGGGTCGGTCCAGTCGGCGGATGGCTCCATGCCATGGCCGAAGCTGCTGCCAGTATTTCTCGTGCGCGACCACGGCGCGCCCGTCCGCAACGACATTGGTGACCTGCCCAACCAATCGAGCACAGGTGGTCGCCCGCTCGCGACGCTGGAGGTCGCAGAGCAGTTTCACCACCGAATGCGCGAAACGCCTCTTTCGCCGTTCAGTGTCTCATCATCGTGCCGGTAAGTGATCCGGGAGCTTTGGTAGGCGCGGTTTTTGTCGCCAGTACGGCGCCGCGATGGCGGAACACCGCCGTGCACAATGTCAGCATTCTTGCCGGACCCCGCCGTTGAATCTCGCATACCTCCTCCTTCTCGCGGTCATACGCGCAAACAAGAATCCCCATGCGCCGGCGGCCGGCTCCCCGCGGGGAAGTCGCCGGCGCAAACAAATACCCACGCGCCAACCGGCCGGCTCGCCGGAGTGCGAGTCGGTTGGCGCAAACAAGAAAGGGAACGCGGGCGCCGAAACGCTGCGATCTAATTTTTATAGGCAGCCTTTCGGCGCCCGCGTCGGTGGCTTGCCGTGCCGAGGGTGCGATCACATCGTCAGCGCGCTTTGGTCCCACCCGGTGTCCACCACCGGGCCCGCGACGTCAGGACCTCCGGCATCTGCGCCCACATAAAGAGCAACGAGCGCCGCTGCGCTACGGGCGTCCGTGCGTGCCATTGCTGGCGGCGCACAGCCCCGATCCCCGGCCCCGGAATCCGAGGGAGCTACTCCTCGCGTCAGCCGCCGCGACGGTGCGACGCCTGCCTCAACCGGGTCACCGACCGGGCCCCGCAAAGCCGCTCAGCTGCTGCGTCCCGATGGAACAGGGTGGCGCGAGTATGCGCGCGGCGTGCAGCGCGGGGACAAATTCGCAGGACAGGAGCGAGCGGCTGCCCCTCACCCTGACCCTCTCCCCGCCAGCGGGGAGAGCGGACAAGTGCGCCATTCCCTCTCCCCATCGCGCTGCCCTTGCGATGGGGAGAGGGTTAGGGTGAGGGGCAGAAGCTAGGTGAAACATCGGGAGCCGAACTCGGATGCGTGGCACACAGCCGTGGCGCACCAACCGGGCGCGGGCATTGCGCTCGCGCCAGCCCGCAGCCGAAGAGAAGCTATGGCGCGAGCTGCGCAATCGCCAACTCGGCGGCTTCAAGTTCGTGCGCCAAGTCGCCGTTGGCCCGTACTTCGCCGATTTCGCATGTCGCAAAACGAAGCTGATCGTCGAAATCGACGGCGCCACGCATGGCACCGATGCGGAAATCGCCGCTGACGCCGCGCGCACGGCAGCACTCGGCGAATTGGGCTACCGCGTTGTGCGCGTTTGCAGCGACGATGTCGAGCGCAACATCGATGGCGTGCTCGAGTGGCTCTTGCGCGAACTCGAAGGACCGAGCTGCGGCTGCCCCTCACCCTGACCCTCTCCCCGCCAGCGGGGGGAGGGGACAGGCGGCCGAGGATGACAAGGTTGGCAGCATCCCGCGGACGTGACGTCAGTTGGCGCTGAGCTTGTCCGCCGACTTGCGCAGCGGGGTCGGGGCAGCAGTCTGCTGCTTTGTGCTCGCCGGCTTCTTGCCGGTCGCCTCGGCTTCGAGGTCGGCAAGCAACGCATCGACGAGCGGCACCGCGACCTGTGCGGCATGTAGGCTGCGTGCCCAAGGCTTGCTCGCCGAGCCCGTGCCGACGACGACCACATAAGAGTATGCGGCGCCGGTGGAGAACTGTGCACCGCCCGCGATCCAGGCATCGACCGTCGCGTTGACGTCCTCCGTCACCTGCGTGCCGGTCTTGGCGAAGTGCAGATTGAGCCCGGGGCGTCGGCGCGCGCACCAGTGGGCGAGATTCTTGAGAGTGCCGGTCGGTTTGCCGGCGACCTCGTAGCACAGCGGTGCCTGAAGCAATGACCGCACCAGCGGACGCCCACCGGCCCTGATGATCCGGTCCGGTACGATGCGGCCTCTGGTGTCGGGCTCATGCTCATCGAGGCTCGTATAGTCGTAGCGTTTGATCAGCGTCGGCTGCTGCAACGGCGCCGCCCCGCGTCCGATGAGGCTCGCAAGCACCACGCCGGCGAGGTGGTGCACGCGCCGCGGCGCTGCTGCAACCTGTCCGAGGACGACGGCGGTCGAGGGCGGCGTGCCGCTTCCGTCGGCGTTTGCCGGCGGCATGTTGAACCCAAGCTGGTCGATCATCCGCTTGACCCGAACCTGGCCGACCTGCGCCGTGCGCGTCATCAAGGGATCGTTCAGCGAGCAGGCGAATGTCGTGAGCGCCCGCCTGCCATGGCTCTGGTCGCCTCGGGCGCAGGTTTCGAGGCCCTGCGCCGGCGCATGCGCGTCGGGGTAAATCGACTGCGCCGTGTCGCGCATCGTGTTGGCGATGGCGATGGCGGCGATGATCTTTCCCGTCGAGGCCACCATGCGGCTCTCGCGCCCGGCGTCGTAGAAGCCGGTCGATGCTTCTCGCGCGAAGGGGGAGCCGAAGTAGGCGGCGTTCTCGCCCTGCTCGAAATAGCGCACGATCTCGCCGTTGGCGTTGGCCGCGGCGATGACCACGCCGGGACTGTGGCGGTCGTCCGAGACCTGGGCTGGATCGAGCGTGTAGCCGGCATCGATCTTGTCGGCATAGCGGGAGTTGATCTCCGCGAGCTTGGCCCGCGCCGTGTCGGCAAAGGCGAGGTTCCTTGCCGCATCGAACGTCGTCGTCACCCCGCGGACATGGTCGCGCCAGGCAAAGCCGTAGCGCTGCTTCATCTCTTCCCGAAGGCCGTAGCGCGCCGCAGGCATGAGCGCGTTGGCGCGCACCACGGGGTTGGCCTGCGCCGGCAGAGCCAACCCGGGCGCATATTTGTCCAGCGCATCCTGCAGCCGCGGCTTTATCTTCGGATCGGGAGGTCCGGCGGCCATGGCGACGAGCTCGAACAGAACCTCCTTCAATAGGGCCTCGTCCTTGATCAGCTTCTCCGCGCAGGTGCGCGCCCGCACCTCGGTGAGGTACCGCCAGCGGTCGAGCCGCACGGCGTTGAGGCGCTCGCCACCTTCCAGGAGGATGATGGGGCGGTTGACCGCCGAGGCCAGCACGTACTGCTGTGCGATCGAAAGGTCGCCCCCCTCCTTGCCGAACACGATGCGGCTCGTCAGCTCGATGCCGTGCAGCGGCGACCCGCCGGTGCGCTGCGCGAGCCACAGGTGGTTGGCCGCCCACTGCTTCAGGGCTTCGTTGCTGCCTCCCCGGGTGAGTTCGGCGTAGACGACTGGCGCGAGCCACCATTCGGAGAGCTTGCGCTTCAGCTTCGTCAGCGCACCCTCGTGCAACCCGGGCGGAGTCTTATAGATGACGCGCACGAACTGCATGGCGAGCGTCGATCCGCCGACGCCCAGCACTGGGCGCCTGGCCGCGATCGAGCGCCTCACCGTAGAGAATGGGATCTTCAGCACGCCGGGCAGGTCGATGCCGAACGGGTTCAGCAGACCTCCGAGATTGCGGTCCTCGTGATAGACGAGGCATTGCCAATACTGCTCGGGAACCTCGCGCACCGGGATCGACTTGTGATCCGGGTTGGCGACGTAGTCGCCGAGGTCGATGGCCTCGCTCGAGTAGTTGACGTCGCGCAGGCTGTCGAGGCGCGGATCGAACGTGCCGACGAAGCTGCCGCGCACGTCGTAGATCGCCGTAGCGAGCCACCGCTCGGCGTCGTAGTGCAGCTTCGCCCCTTGGGTATAGTGGCCCACATAGCCGCGGATCGGCGCGAAGACGTAGACGAGCAGAACCGCGAGAATGGTATAGGCGATGCCGGCACCGGCGACATGACGCAGCGGGCCCAGTCGCGGGTTGAAGGCGACGCGGTCGAGGAGGAGCTGCAAAATGCGAAACGGCAGCAGCGCCGAAAGCTCAAGCGCCCGCAGCAGAACGCGAAATACGACGAGCATGACCTGCCGCTCGCAGGAGGTGAGCGCGCGAGCGCCCGAAGCGAGCGACAACTAGCCCGTGTTTATGGCGATATTGGCCCCGTCCGGTGGCGCGTTGCCGTATGCGCCACCCGTCAGAAGGTATGCAGCAGCATGAACAAGCCGACGCCCACGGCTGGTCCCAATACTGTTGCTGCCACCAGCATCACAAAAGACTTCGCAACCATAACACTACCCCGCACACACGCCGCCGACGACGCGAACGCAACCGCATAGTCACCGGAGACCCCCTTAAAATTTCCGGTGACTTGTCGAATTTACATCAGAAGAAAGTTGTTGACACGCCCTGTTTGCGGGCGAAACAGCGCTTAGTTTCGCAATTGCGAAAACTGCCGCCGGTCAGGCGCGATTGCACTGCGATTTGCGCCCACAAAAAATCAAGCGGAGCAAATACGTTATCAAATCCTCTAGTGGACTTCACGTGAGCGGACGGACCGCCTAATCGGACCGAAGTTCCTGCACAACCAACCTGTGGATGCGTTGCGCGCCGGCATCACCCGCGCTTGACATTGTGGGTGTTGCCTCGCGCCGGCGCATCGAACAGCCGTAGCTGTCGCTCGTCCTGCCCCTTCGTCTCGCGCGCCAGTTGCTCGATCCGATCGAATGGCACCTGCTCGGCCATGATCAGCGAGCGCTGCGCCTTCATCGGCCGCACCAGGCCCTCCTGCACGAGATGGAACTCGCCGACCGTCTGCCCCGGCAGTACCGCCGCAGGCTCGAGCCCGGACTCGCTCTGGAATGCCGCCTTGAGCTTGCGCAGTGCAGTGTCTTCGCGCACGCGGCCGATGAACCAGCTCGTGATCTGATCGCGGCTCTTGTAGTCGAGGTCGCCCGGCGACTGGGTGGCGAGCATGATGCCGAGGCCGGCCGACCGCGCCCGCTTGAGCAGGCTCTGTAGCGGCTCGGCGGTAGCCGGCTTCGAGTTGGCGGGAATGTAGAGGTCCGCCTCGTCGAACATGACCACGGCCTGCAATTCGTCGTTCGGATTGCGCTGGCAGAAGCGCAGCGCTTCCGAAAGGAACTGCGACACCCAGAAGAGGATGTTCTCGTTGTCGCCGAGGAAGCCGGTGTAGATGATCGACAGGCGCGTGCGCCCTTCGCGGGCATGCTGGCCGAGGCCGAGAAAGGCCTCCATGCTCAGCGCCTCGCCTCCGCCCTCGAACAGCGCCGAGTTGCGGTGCCGCAAGCTGTCGAGCTGCGCCACTAGATCGCGGCGGATCTTGCCTGACGGGTCCATGCGCTGGGTGAGGTCGGAAAGCTCCGGGTCCTCGTCCTCCAGGAGGTGGATGAGGTCGGTGAGTGTCACCTCGCGGCTATGGCGCGATCCGAGGATACGCAGCGCCACGGAAAGCGTGCCCCACTGCTTCTGGTGCGTCGCCGAGTTCTTGAGATGCAGCATCTCGCCCAGGGCTGCGGCCGACAGGTTGGCGAGGAGCTGCTGCTCATGCTCGGGCAGCTCGTTGATGCCGTTCGGCAAGAGCGTGATCGAGATCGGCCGCCCCGAGGCGCGTCCCGGCGTGAACACGGCAACGTCGATCGCGTCGGCGAGCTTCTCGCGGTCGCCGCGGCGTTCGGAGAACTCCTCGTCGTTGTCGCGCCAAACGTCAGGATTGGCGTAGCTGCAAAGGTCGCCTTTGCGGTCGATGAGCACTGCCGGGATGCCGCGCAACAGCAGCTGCTCGATCAGGCTCAAGGCGAGCGTCGTCTTACCGGAGCCCGAGCCGCCGAGCACCGCCGCGTGACGCTTCAACACGTCCTTGTTGAGGGTGACGGGGCGTGCGCCGTGGCGCAATTCGCGCCCCGCAGCGATGCTCGACACCGAGGCATTCTCATCGAGGATGACCGACAGCGGCAGCTCTTCCTCCTCGGCGACCGCCGGTTCGGCGACCTCCGTCGACCCAACTTCTTCGAGCGCGCCGATGAGGCTGCGACCGCGACTGGCCTTCGTGCCGTTCGCCGCCGCCTCCGCTTCCGCCGCAGCCGACTTCGGCAGCGCGCGCCCCAACAGGTCGAGGCGCAGGAGCTGGATGATACAGGGTAGGTTCGAGAGCAGCTTGGCGTTTGCCAGCCAGCTCATGAAGCCGGGGTCTTGCCGGTGGTGCGTGTGGAACTCGCGCACCATCATCATGCGTTCCCACTCGGCCAGCGGCACGATGAGTGCGCGGCCGCCGTTCTCGCGGAACTTGCGGAACGCCGTTGCCGTCTGGTTCTTGCGGTTGGGCGGATAGTCCGACGCGCGCAGCATGAAGCACTGCTTCTCGCCCATGTTGGCGAGCACGCGGTCGAGCTGGCGCTTGAGGCCGCCGCCCTGCGTCGGCTTGTTGCAGATGAAGACGCGCCCGTCGGTGGTGAGTCCGCCCTTGTGCTTCAGCGTGAAGTCGATGACGGCAAGGTCGTCGCCGAGGTCGAGACGCTCGGCACTGAGAACGATGGTCCCCGCCCACTCTTCCTTTGCCAGGCTGAGAGCGCCGCCGAGGACATCGAGCAACTCGCGCTCGTCGGACGGGATCTCCGCCTCGGAGGCATTCTGGAACCGCTCCCAGGATTCGCGATAGTCGACGCTCGCTGCCGCCTGCGTCCTCTCGCTGTCGTCGGCGATGCCGAGCCCGAGCGCAGCGGCGAGGCGCGAGATGAAGCCTCCACCGCCCTTGTCGGCTTCTGCCTCCTCCTCCGGCTCTTCCGCGTCGGGCGCGGTCTTGCTGCGCAGGCGGCTGTGCGCATGCTCGAGCAGACGGCGCGTCGATAGGCCGGCGAACTCCTCGTAGAACTGCGGCCCGAAGTACGCTGACGGGTCCGGGTAGCCGGCGCCAGTCTCGCTCGCTTCGGCGATGTGCTGCAGGCGCTTGGCGATGATCAGCCGCGCTTCTTCCGGCGTGCGCGATTCGAGCAGCGCCACCGGGCCGGCCTTCTCGATCCGGTCGATGTAGGATTGCGCCAGCACGCCGCGCACCTGGCCGTAGAAATCTTCCAGGCACGAGATGATTAGAATGGCGTTGGGAACGCGGTTGGCGATCTGGATGAGATCGCGCACGGCGCGCTGGAAGCGCTCTTCTGCGTCCGAGAAGAAGCGCAGGTCTTCAACCTGGTCGACGCAGAATACGAGCGCGGCGCTGTCGACCGTCCACATCAGCGCGCCGAGAGCCGCAATGATCTCGAATGCGCGATCCTCGCCGTCGTTCGGATCGAGGGCGGCGACGGCCTGATGCGCCAACTCGGTGAGCGGGCGCCCGTGCAGATATTGGCGGATGCGCTGGTCGATGCGCGGGTCTCGGCGCTCGAGATAAAGGAGCGCACGCACGACATTGATGTCGAGCTCGCGCGAGGCATACTTGGGCGCGGCGACGATATCGTCGGCGACCTTCAGGACCAGCTTGGCGAGCTTGCCTTCGTCGAGGTTCGCCTCGCGCAGGTTGGCGAGGTCCTTCGCATCGATCGCCGCGTCGGCGACCATGCGGCCGGTCAGCCGCTGCAGCGCCGTCTCGCCCGACGAGTCCGGATCGTAGGTCTTCTCGAGCGAATGCACGAGGCGGCGTAGGTAATAGTCGGCATAGTTGGCGACATCGGGTGTCATCTGGGCATAGCCGAAGTACGCCTTGCCCTCCCGATGCGCCGAAGTCCGCAGCGCGCGTAAAAGGTGCGTCTTGCCGGCCCCTGACTGGCCGTGGAACAGCAGGATACGATCCTGCGTGCCCGGACCGCGGCCCGATATGATGCTCGACAAGAGATCGGAGAACTTGCGCCGCGCCTTGGCGTGCACCTCCGCGACGTCGACGGGATCGGCCCGCCAGATGTCGTCCTCCCAGGTGATCGATTGCTCGAACGCCGAAAAGAGCCGGTCAGGAGCGGGTTGCGGAGAAGCTTCTTTAAGCTGCATCAGTCGATGCCCCTCGACGTCTCAGTCTTCGACACGCACGTAGTGCCAGACGGTGTTCTTGTAGAGAATCGCGGACTCCTCGAATTCCTTGATGTTTTGCTTGTTTTTCAGGTCTGCACCGGCCAACACCAATTGCCCCGCGCGGTGGGCGCCGGCCAGCATGTCCTTGAATTCGAGCTCGGAAAGACCCCATTCGGGGTGCGAGGTGCGAATCGCGTCCCACACCCGAGAGATAAACGCCTTGCGAGCCCCTGGCCAGCCCTCGGCGCTGGTGCGTGCCGCGTTGAGCACACCGGCCGAAAATTGCGCCAGGCCAGGGCGCTGCGGCGTCTCTTCCGCTTGCGGTGTGAGCGCAACAGCCTCTCGTGGAACTGATTCGCTCGCCTTGCGCAAGGCGACTTTTGCCGCCGGAGGCAGACCTGACTGTGTATCGCCGCTCGCCAGCTTCCGCAGCACCGCGACGCGAAGGGCGTCGGCCTCGAAACGCTGCGCGCCCGCATAGTCGGCGCACAGGGCGGCGATGAGCTTGGCATCGGTCGCCAACTCGCGTGGCTTCAGCAACAATTGCCCAGCTAGGACGCGCCCCGCCTTTGCCGACAGCGCGGCCCCCTTGCCAAGGCCCTCTTTCACGTTGTCACCGAAGGCCCGCTCGAGCGCGACGAGCGCCAGTGCCGCTCTCAGCTTCGACGCTGAAAGCGCCTGGCGCACCGAAAGCCCGAATGCATGCTGCACCACGAGCGCCGAAAGCCCGTCAATGCGCGACAGGGCGCTGCGCAGTGCCGGCTTGCTGGCGTCGACGCCGAGCGCCTTTGCGACAAGCCAGATGTCGCGCTGGTCGTTCCACGTGCGCGTATGCGCCTGCTTCTCTTTGAAATAGTCCGCGACCATGGCTTCGCCGGGCTCGCTGAGCCGCAGTTTGCCGCGGTTCTCGCGCACGAGGCCCGCAACCATCAGCCGCGCCAGCGTCGTGTCCGCTGTCGTGCGCCACGCCGCAGGCAAAAGCTTCCCGGTCGCGATCGGCCCGAGGTCGCGCACGATCTGCGCACGCGTCGCGCCTCCCGAGCAGGCGATCCGGGCGAGAACGACATCGTCTATACGCGAATGCGACGCGCCGCTGACCGGCAGCGCCTGCGCGCTCCTGCTCATGGCCGACATGCAACGCATCTCCTCATGCCGTTTGCATGGCCGTACGCGCGAATCAGCGGCCGCTCGCGTCGGATTGTGTGAGAGATCGTCGTGGCTTCAAGAGGGCGGACCGGGATCGGTGATGCCGGTTGCATGCGCTCCCCAAGTTTTCGAAAGAGCGCCCGCCTTTCGCCTTACAGGGGTCAAATTGCCAACAACATATTAACGCGAGATCGCGTCGGCGCTTGACCGTGCCGTCGACGCAACCCGGGGGAATGCCACACGAAAATTCGAAGCGCGCTGGTGGGAGCCCGCTTTCGGACGTGTGGTTACAACTCCTTAGCATTAACGGCGAGTTAACGGGTTTACGCGATGATCAACCGTTGTACCGCATCCATTCAAGCGGGAGTGGCCCGTATGTATCGCGTCGCACTTTGCGCTGGTGCCGCATTGGCAATGGCGGCCTGCAGCTTGGGATCTGAATCGATCTCCTCTGGCTACAACCAGCCCGACACCACAGCCTCGATCAACTCTTCACCGAACATGCAGGGCGTCGCCTTGGGCGGCGAGCCTTCTGCCCCGCGCGCCAAGACCCCGGCGGTTGCCGGCCAGCAATACGCGGCGCTCGATCAGGCACCGAAAGGCACGTTTGAGAAAGCCCCGACCGGTGCGCTTTCCGATCGCGATTATTCGCATACCGCGCTCGACGCCGAGAAGGCACGCGACATCATCAATCAGTACCGCAAGGACAAGGGCCTGAAGCCCCTGAAGCTCAATGCCGAGCTTACCGAGGCGGCGAAGGCGCACTCGCGCGATCTCGCCAAGTGGGACCGCATATCGCATTACGGCTCGGACGGGTCCAACCCATGGGATCGCGTCAAGCGCAGCGGTTTCCGGGCGCGTCTTGCTGCCGAGAACGTCGGCACCGGTCAGGTCGACTTCAACGAAGTGATGCGCGGCTGGAAGGAAAGCCCCGGCCACAACAAGAACCTCCTGCTTTCCGATGCGACGCACATGGGCATCGCGCTGGTGCAGGATCCGCGCACCGAGTTCAAATCCTTCTGGACGCTGGTGATCGGCTCGCCGATGTAAGCCGGCCCTTGACGCGATCAGCGGTCGAGATCGTCTGTTTCTTTTGATGTCATCCCGGGGCTAGTTCCCGGGATCCATCCATCCGTATGCTCAGGCCCGAGCCGCGCTCTGGATCCCGGCAACAAGTGCCGGGATGGACATCGATGCTCTTGGAAGCTTCTACGCCTGCCGGCGCCGCCCAAGGTTCCGCCACACGGCGACCTCGATGCCGAGCGTCCGGCTGACCACCAGGCTATTGGCCAGGGCCCCCAGCGACAGCACCAGCGACGTCGAGGCCGCGGCGCCGATCAGGCCATAGTGCGGGACGAGCAGGAGGTTGAGCCCGATGCTCGACACCGCCATCGAGACCTGCACAGTGGCGCTGATCGCCTGCTTGCCGAGCATGTTGAGCAGGAATTCGGTGGGTCCCATCGCGGCGCGGAACAGGAAGCCTGCGACGAGGATGAGCATCACCGGATAGCCGGCGATGAACTGCGGCCCGAACAGCCACAGCAGCGGAATGCCGAGTATCAGGATTCCGGCGCCGGCCGCCAGCGACGGCCAGAAGGTCCAATGCGCGGCCTCGCGAGCGAAGCTGTCGAGCGCATCCTTGTCGCCGCGCGCGGCGAGTGACGCGAAGCGGTTCGCGACCGAGCTCCCCACCGCGTAGTGCACGAACATGATCAGCGACATCGTTTTCGCCGCGGCGAAGTAGATGGCGACGTCGGTCGGGGTCATGTAGTGCGAGACGATGAGCACGTCGGCGCTCTGCAGCGTGATCTCGCTGGCGTTGACGATGAGCAGCGGCCAGCTCGCCTTCAGCCATCGAGGAAAGTCGTAGCTGCGCGGGCCTTTGCCCACGCTCTCCCTCACCCGCCGCCGCATCAGCACCAACTGCATGATGCTCGCGCCCCAGGTAGCGATGACGGCGGCAACGGCCGCCGTCGTCGCGAGCATTGGCATTCCGCACGCCAACGCGGCCGTCATCGCGGCGAGCAGCAGCGCCGGGCGCAGCACATACGGCGGCACCATCGACAGGCTCATCCAGGCGAATGCCTTGCCGATGCCGTCCTGCACCCATGACAGCGAGTAGAAGGGGATGCAGGCGAGGCTGAGATACGCCGGCAGCATGAATGCGTCGTCGAATGGCTTGAACGCATAGAGCAGGCCCGCGCAGGCAAGGGCGATGGCGGTGCCGATGGCGAAGGTCAGACGGGTCGTCCCGCTCACGATGCCGCGAACGAACGCCGTCTCGCCGGTCTCGCGATAGTGGGGAACGAAGCGGATGGTGGCGACGCCGAGTCCGAGGTCGGACAGCCCGCCGAGGATCATCACCCAGGTCCAGACGAAAACGTAGATGCCGTATTCGTAGCCGCCCATCCAGCGCGCCAGTGCGATCTGCGACAGGTAGAGGAGGCCGGCGCTCGCGCAGCGCAACGAGAACGCCGTCAAGGCATCGCGCTGCGCGCGATGGCGATCGTTCCTCGCCTGGAAGATCTCCGTCACTTGCGAGGGCACGAGCCTCAGCGCCTGCAGCAGGGCGTTCGGCTGGGCGGCGGCAGCGGCGGTGGACTGGCTCATGCTGATGGCATCAGGAAAGCATGCGGTCTTGCTGTCGCTCGCGCACGCGCTTGGCGACGTCCGCCCAGGCGAGGGAGCGACTGGCATCGCCGGTTTTGAAATGAAGGGCCGAGAAGAAGTCTGCGACTTCTGCCGCGTACAGTCCATGCATCGCCTCGAGAACGCCCGCCATGGCGTCCGACTCGGGGTCGTCTATGGATGGCTTTTCTTGCCAGATGTTTGCCATCGACTTCGAATCCTGTCGTGAGCTTTCTTCTCCGATGATCAGCAAGAAGCGCGCCACTGGTATCTGCGCCAAAATGAAACTTGCTGGCAGCCCATTCGTGCTAGTCTGGCGCCCTGCTGGCGCAGGAGGGCTCGCAATGTCCCTATCGTCGCGGTTAACGCTTCTTTCTGCTGTCGCAATGGCGGTTGTGGCGGGACCGGCATATGCCGAGTCTGGCGCCGCGGGCGCATCCCCGCCGGCCCGGCCCGCTGAAAGTTGGTCTGCGCCGCAGCCGCCGAGCCAAAAGCAGGACCGTCCCGCGCCCTCCGGGTGCCCGTATCGGGACGGCAAGCTCGAGCTGATCGTTTAGGGACACCTGCACCCCGCTAGGGGCACACGTCCCATCTACCTATTGCTGCTGCTGGAAGGCCGCGGGTGCTGGCGGAGGCACGGTGCCGCGCAGTTGCACGGTCGCCGGGCCGCCATCGCCGCTCTCGGCGGCATCGGTGCCCGACGGCTCGACGTCGATGGTGACGGTTTCCGGCTTGGGCTCAGGCGCCGCCTGAGGGCCCTTCTTCTTTGCCGCAATACGCTTCTTGGCCGCGGCCTTCTTCTTCGCCACCCGCGCCTTGCGCTCCTTGCATCCCCACGAGACGACGTCGTTGCGGACGCTCCGCACCTGAGCGGCTTCCGCAAGGGGCATGTTGTCGAGCGTGGTCGAGCTGAAGAGCTGCTTCCAGCCAGTCTGCTGGAACCCGTGCTCAAGAAGGCTGGCCGCCCGGATATTGCGTTCGGCGCTCGAGTTCTCGCCCAGCACGACGGCTATGATGCGCCGCCCGTCCCGGCTCGCGGTAGCGACGAGATTGAAACCGGAATCGCACGTGAAGCCGGTCTTCATGCCGTCCGCCCCGGGGAACGACTGCAATAGGCCGTTGTGTGTGACGAGGCGCCGCTCGCCGAGCCGCATCTCGGGCTTTTGCCAGTAGTGCGCATACTCTGGAAAGTCGTTGATGATCGCACGTGCGAGCTTTGCGAGGTCGCGCGCCGTCGTCACCTGTGCCGCAGCGGGAAGCCCGTTGGCATTGACGAACACCGTCCGGTCCATGCCGAGCTGCTTGGCCTTGGCGTTCATCTGCTGGACGAACGCCGCCTCGCTGCCCGCGACGGTCTCGGCCAGCATCACCGCCACGTCATTCGCCGACTTGATGATCAGCGCCTGCAGCCCGAGGTGGACGCTCATCTGCCGCCCGACGGCGAGCCCGATCTTGCTCGGCGGCTGAACATGCGCCGCTTCCGAGCAGGTCAGCTTGCTCTTGAGGTCGATCTTCTTGGCCTTCAGCGCCTCGAACGTGAGGTAGGCCGTCATCATCTTGGTGAGCGACGCCGGGTGCCAGAGGCTGTCCGCCTCCTCGGAGAAAAGCACCTTGCTATTGGATACCTCGACGACGATCGCCGGGCCGGCCGCGACTTCGCGCGAGGCGAGGGCACCGAGCAGCAATAGGGCGACGAATGCGGTGCCGCGACGCATTAGGTTCCCCAGACAGTCTTCGACTTCGCCGGATACCATACTCGCCGCAGGTGCCGCAACGCAGCGGGCCGGCCTTTCGAGTGCGGTGTGACCCTCGGCGCACAGTTGCGGGCGGCCACATTTGGCCGCCCGTCCCATAAGTTGCCGCACTTCTTGGGCGATCAGGCCGTAAGCGTGCGATAGGCGTGTGTGAAGGCGATCATCGATATGGGCACCGCCACGAAGATGCCGACGATGAGTGCGAGGAAGCCCAGGAGGTTGAGGCCGAGGAGTGCGAGCAACAGCAGGAACAGCTGCCACTTGTGACCCTTGGTGATGCGCCAGCTCTCTTTGATGGCCTCGATCGGGCCGAGACCGCGCTCGACGACGAGATAGGGTACGAAGCTGAGCCCGACGCCCAGGATGACGCCGGGGATGATGAAGGCGACGAGGCCGAGAAGGACAGCGATCGTCGTCAGAATATGTGCTCCGAGGAACCGCCAGAACGGCCCCGGATTCCACAAGTCGGCGATCTGCGCACTCTCGACATTGTCGTGCGCGCGTAGCGCCAGCGTCGTTAGCCCGAGAGCAACGAAGATCGAGACCACGACGCTGATGATAGAGATGATCACCTCGAAAGCTGTCAGCGGCTGCGGAATGATCTGACCGTCGGGACCGATCTCCGGTTGCGGTCCGAGTGCGCCGGGGAGGGCGCTGATGAGCATCGCCAGAAGAAGCGCGCCGATCAGGAACCAGGGCCGCTTCTTGAAGGTCTCCCATCCAAAGCTGATGCAGTCGCCAATCGATAACGTGGGCATGGTGCCTCCCGAAATAGCCTTGGGCCAAAGCTCTAGCGTGAAAGAATCAACGGGCAATGATGCGCCAGGCCGGAATTGCGATGAATGGCCCGCAACGGTTCGTCGTCAGTTCCGTGTGGAACAGTCGCCTAGGCAACCTAGAGGTCGCCTGCACTTCGACTAGAGCAACGTGCCGCGTAGGATGACGAGGGCGACGCTGAAATAGATGACGAGCCCCGTGACGTCGACGAGCGTCGCAACGAACGACGCCGAGGCGCTGGCCGGGTCGAACCCCAACCGCTTCATCACGAACGGCAGCATCGCCCCGGCCAGCGAGCCGAACGTGACGATGCCGACGAGGCCGGCAGCGACCGTGAGCGCGACCAGCCCCCAATGCGGTCCGTAGTCGTAGATGCCGGATACCTGCCAGGCGACGATGCGCACGATCCCGAGCGCGGCGAGAATCCCGCCCAGAACGAGGCCCATGGGGACTTCGCGCATGGCGACGCGCCACCAGTCGCGCAGGCGGATCTGATCCAGCGCCAGCGCGCGGATGAGCAGCGAGGTCGACTGCGAGCCGGAATTGCCGCCCGAGCTCATGATCAGCGGTATGAACAGCGTCAGCACCACCGCGCGCGCCAGCTCGTCCTCGAAGTGCTGCATGGCGCTCGCCGTCAGCATCTCGCCGATGAACAATACGCACAGCCATCCGGCACGCTTGCGGATCATCTGCAGGAAAGTGATCTCGAGATAGGGCTCGACCGCGCCTTCGACGCCGCCGAACTTCTGCACGTCCTCGTCGCTTTCGGCGACGATGGTATCGATGACGTCGTCGACGGTGATGATGCCGAGCACCTGGTGGCGCGCGTTCAGCACCGGAATGGCGAGCAGGTCGTGGATGGAGAAAAGCCGAGCCACCTCTTCCCGGTCTGCATCGGCAGCGACCCAGATCGGCTCATCGCCCGCGCCGACGGTCAGAATGGACTGCTGCGGCTCGCTCGCGATGATCTCGCGCAGCGACACGATACGCACCAGCCCGCGCGTGCGCGGATCGACGACGAGCACCATGTAGACGGTCTCGCGCGACTTCTGCACTTCGCGGATATACTCGAGTGTCTTGCCCACCGTGTACGTCGAGGGCACGCTCGTGAACTCGGTCGTCATCAAGCTGCCCGCCGAGCCTTCCGGATAGGCGAGCAGCAGCTTCAGCTGCATCGCCGTCTCGAAGTCGACCTGTGCGAGCAAAGCGCTGCGGTCATAGCCGTCGAGCTGGCGCAGCGTGTCCGCCGCTCGGTCGGCGGACATGCCCTTCAGGATCTTGCCGGCGAGCTTGCCCGGCAGCTCCAGCATTATATGGCCGCCGTTCTTCAGCTCCGAGCGGTCGAGAACGTCTATGGCGCGCTCGATTGGCAGCTGTGCGATCAGCGCAGCGGCGCGCTCGGCGTCCTCCTCGTTGAGGCGCTCGACGATGTCGGCGATGTTGAGATCGGCGAACGGATGCGTAGCAACCGGCGCGACGGTATCTTCCATGGCTCACCTCGGGTTTCCGCCGTCGCGGGTGCCCGTGGCGAGCGCGAGAGCTCAGGCCACGACGCGGCGCGACGGCACGGACAATCGACTACTGTCGCTTGGCATCGGTTTCTCTCTCCAGGGATTGGCGGCGCGCAAAAGAAGAATGCGCGGTCGCCGCGGCTCATATGGACCTGCCGTGCGCGGCGGTCAAGCCGCGTGAGCGGATGTCATTCCTGCGTTGTGATTGAAGTGCTGGCCGCGCGCGTGCGCCCGTGCGGGGACCGCGATCAGTTCAGATTGCGGCCCTCCGCGTGGCGCCGCGAACGGCCTGAGCCACCCTCGTTGCCTGGGACACGCTGCCGATCTTGCTCCCCGGCAGGATCTTCCGCCGCCGCGTGCTCGGGGTGGAACGCATGCCGTCCGACGCAGTGCGGCCCGCGCTTGGCGGCGGCACGAAATTGGCGCGGCGGGACGCAAGCGCGCGATGCGCCGCTTCAACGAGCTTGGCGTTGGCCTCGTACTTCCGCAGGCGCTTGATCTCCTTGCTCACCCGACGCAGCGCCTTGGCGAAGACCTGCTTGCGCTTCTGCAGGTCAGCCGTGCTAGGCCTTGGCACGATCTTCGGATCGTTCTAGCTGCCCAGGGGGCAACGGAAGCAATTGGAAATTCAACAGATTTGTAAACCATGAGAGCAAGGTCGAGCTACTGAGCCAAAGCGGCAGCTAGCTTGCAAACCCGAAATCGCCGCCCCATATCAGACCCAAATAAACGCAGCCCGCCCTTCAGGCCGTGGCGCCTCTCTGATCCATGTGCCCAAGAAGGGAACTTAAGGGAGGTAGTCATGGCGATTTCGCCAACACTCCGGCGGCACCTCGAAGATCACCAGGTGAGCTTTGACGTCCTGGCGCATGAGCGCACGCTTCATTCCCTCGCAACGGCCAAGGCCGGCTCGGTCCCCGAGGATAATCTGGCCAAGGCGATCCTCATCCGCAAGCAGGACGGGTTCCTGCTGGCCATCGTTCCTGCCTCGCACAACGTTGCGCTGGACGCCCTTGGACGTTGGCTCAAGCAGCCGGTCTGCCTCGCGACCGAGGAGGATGTGGCGGCAATCTTCGACGATTGCGAGCCGGGTGCAATTCCCCCGATCGCAGACGCCTTCGGCCTGCCGGCCGTCATGGATGAGCACCTCGAAGGCTTGAATCACATCTACTTCGAAGGCGGCGACCATTGCACCCTCGTCCATCTCCGAGGTGGAGACTTCCGTCGTCTGACGGCGAGGACTCCTCACGCTCCCATCGGGACGCCCATCCATTGATTGTCACCTGAACGGGCGCTCTCGATGGCGACGGTAAGGGAAGTCCTGAGGCAGAAGGGCCACGTAGTTCACTGGATCGAGCCCGGTGCGTCGGTCCGTGACGCCGTGAGGGTGATGGCCGAGCGCAACATCGGAGCGTTGCTCGTCATGGAGGACGGCCAGCTGGCGGGTATCATTACGGAAAGAGATTACGCCAGAAAGGTCGTCTTGAAGGGCCGGACATCTGCCAGCACCCTTGTGCGGGAAATCATGGCGACAAGGCTCGTCGTTGTCTGCCCGGATCAAAAAGTCGAGGAATGCATGGCCGTGATGACGGCGAGGGCAATCCGTCACCTTCCGGTCGTCGAGAACGGAGACGTCGTCGGGATTGTCTCCATCGGCGACATGGTCAAGAGCATCATCGCCGACCAAAAGTTCATCATCGAGCAGCTCGAGCATTACATTCACGGCGTCCGCTAGCCGCTATCCCCATCCTGCTTGCGCCTCGCCATTTTCTGAACTCCGAATCGCATTGGCTTAGGGGCATAGCCAGTTCGGAGGCCAGTTCGGAGGTATGCATGGCACTCATCGGTCCATCCAACGCAACGATCGCGTCGCTTGCCTCGCAAGGCCTCGCAGATCCCGCTTCGTTGACCGTCGATGACGTTCGAGCCATCTGCGCCGTGGCGCTGACGCGCGTGCCCGACCATCGCCAGAGCGAGATCGTGCGTGCGCGCCCCACCTACGAGCAGATCGATATGGAATTGGCGATCGCGCGCTACTGCGATCAGCTCGACGCGGCGGCCTGATAGATCAAAGGCTAGCGCTCGGCGTTTGGTGCCCCAGGCCCGACTCGAACGGGAACACCCTTGCGGATAACAGATTTTGAGTACTCTTCGAGATGGTGCCCGGAGTCGGAGTCGAACCGACATACCCTTGCGGATGCGGGATTTTGAGTCCCGTGCGTCTACCAGTTCCGCCATCCGGGCGACCTTTGAGGCGGGGCATTGCTACAGCCTTTGCCACGGAAAGGAAAGGTCTTCCGACGCGGCAGATTTGTGGTTCCGTTTCGCCTCTACTCGGCATGGACGGCTAGCGTACGTAGCTCACGCCCAGCGTCCCGAATAATGTCAATCGCCGAATGAAGGAACAGGGCCGCTATACCTGCTGCGACCAGGATGTCGGGCCATGCCGTACCGCTTAGATAGACCAGGATGGCGGCGGCTACGACGGCGACGTTGCCGATGGCATCGTTTCGACTGAACAACCACACAGCTCTGACGTTGGCGTCACCGCTCCGGTGCGCCGTTAAGACGAGGGCGCAGGCAACATTAACGCCGAGCGCAATGAGGCCGACAACGCCCATCACTTCCGCGACGGGCTCATTTGCGACTAACACCCGATAAAGCGTAGAGGCCAGGACACCCAAGCCGAGCACGGCCAGGAACACGCCCTGCAACAGCGCGGCTCGGGATCGCCACACGGCAGCCCAGCCTATTGCCAATAAACCAAGGAGCGTAATGAGGCCGTCGCCGAGGAAATCAAGAGCATCGGCCTTCAAAGCTTGCGATCCTGCCAGGAAGCCGCTGACGATCTCGACACCGCCCATGCTCAGGTTTAGAGCAACCACGATGCCAAGGGCGCGCTTGTATGTCGGGTCGGCCTGCGTCAGGTTCTTCGGTATGCAGCCGCAATCGTCGCTCGCCATCCAAGTCTTCCCTGCTTCCCTCCAAGCACAGCGGAAACCATGCTGTCTGCCGCGTCTAGTGCCACAACTACCTTAGGCTTTTGCCACAGGGACGCTGATCAGCAAATTTCGTCGCGCTAAAGCAGCGATTTGGTGGGCGCTGAGGGGATTGATGCCGAAAGACTTCCCGCCTTCCGCCATCGAGTCTGCTGACTTCATGCAGGTAGACCGCAGATCATTTTGAGTCTGTCGCGTCTACCGTTCCGCCACTGGGGCTATTGCTGCCCCGCGAGGGCCTGCAAAGTGGCGCGCATCATACTGGCGGACTTCTCCCCGTCAACGCGTCGATAGAATTTGCCGCTGGCAGCGAGCGGCCCTGTTCAAGCGACGCCAGCAGCCCGAGGTGCTAATTAGGCGCGGCCGGAGCGGAACCGGGCCGGCATGGCCGTCGTTGCCGGCGCAATTCGCTGAGAAGGATGCCGTCGTGCCGACCCCGATGCCCCCGATGTCCGATGCCGATTTCATCCGCCGCGTGCTGATCGTGGTGGGCATCCTCGCCGCCGCGGCCGCCCTCTACCTGCTCTCCGACCTGTTGCTCCTGACCTTCGGCGCCGTGCTCGTCGCCGTTGTCCTGCGTGCCCTGGCGACCCCCATCAATCAGGGCACGACCCTCAGCCAGCACTATTCCCTGCTGGCGGCTGTGCTCGGCGTGCTGGCCGTGGCTGTCTTCATCGCCTACTTCTTCGGCGCCCAGATCAGTGCCCAGCTCGCCTCGCTCCCCGCCAATCTGCCGGCGGCGGCGGAGACGTTCTCGCAGCGAGTGCCATTCTTGTCGGTGCCATTGTCGGAGCTGGTCAAGGGCTCCTCCATCGGCAACCTGCTCGCCGGCGCCCTGTCGTGGGGCAAGGCCGTGGCCGGCTCGGTCGCCAGCGTCGTCCTCATGCTGATCGCCGGCCTCTACATCGCCATCAACCCGGAGATCTACCGCCGCGGCTTTATCATGCTGTTCCCCATGAAAGTGCAGCCGCAGATCGCCGATACGCTGGATGATGCAGGCGCGGCGTTGCGCTTGTGGCTCGGGGCGCAGCTGATCGCCATGATCCTCGTCGGCGTGCTGATCGGAACCGGCCTGGCTCTCGTCGGCGTGCCGTCTGCGCTGGGTCTGGGGTTCGTCGCCGGCGTCTTGGAGTTCGTTCCCTACCTCGGCCCGATCCTGAGCGCCGTACCGGCGTTGCTGCTGGCTTCGACGGTGAGTTGGGAGCTGGTCGCTTGGACGCTCGGCGTGTTCGTGGTCGTGCAGCAGGTGGAGAACAACCTCATCATGCCCGTGCTCACCGGGCGCGCCGTCGACCTGCCCCCCGCCGTCGGTCTGCTCGCCGTCGTTGGGATCGGCATCCTGTTCGGACCGCTAGGCCTGCTGCTCGCCTATCCGCTAGCGATCGTCATCGATGTTGCGGTTCGCCGCCTTTACGTGCGCGAGGCCCTTGGCGAGGACGTCGCCGTCCCCGGCGAGAAGTCGGCAGCAGCAGCGGACAAGTAGCCCTCGGCGCGGCTAGGTCCCGTCGCGGCCGCGGCGGCCGAACAGGGGACGCGAGATGGACTGTCTCGTTTCGGGCCAGGCACCTTTGTCGATGAAGCGGATGCCGAGCTCGACATCGTGTCTCCATACGACGTTGCACTTGCGCGCGGCGCCGGTCATCACGTCTCGCAGGTCGAATGCGTAGCCGATCCAGCTCGCGCCCGGGACCTCCAGCTTGGCGCCCTGCTGCGAAACATTGCGAATGCTGCAGATCAAGTCGCAGCTGCCGCCTTGGCTTATCTGGCCGGGGCGCCGGACGATCCTGCGCGGATGGTATCTGCGATCCATAGACTGCACTCCTCGGGCGTTCGCTCCGCCATGCCCGTCGCGGTTGCAAGCGACGCGCCATGCCGCCCGGTGAGTGCGACGAGCGAGTGAACAGCTTTAAGTATTGGTTAAGGAATGGGGGCGGCCCCAACACGTGGCCAGGTGATCGACCTATTTCCAGGAATAGGTGATGCGTCCCGTGTGATGGCGGTGCTCGGTGATCTCGACATGGTCGCCGACGTGCGGATCGGTCGCCTTCAGCGCCATCACCGATACGCGGCGTCCGCCGTTGTCGAGCGCCACCTCCACCGACAGCCCTTCTTCGATGAGCTGGGAGTTCTTGATGTTGAGCGGTCCGACCGAGGTAACCGTCGCGGGAATGCGTACGTTGTCAATGCGCGCATCGAGGTCCTCGTAGACGAAGTAAGCCGCGATGGCGGTAAGCGCCAGCGCGCCGATCCCGATCTTCTTCAGACGCTCGCGCCACAGGGCGCGCTCGAGCTTGCGCCGGGTTTCCTCACGCATCGTCGTTTCTTCCTTGTCGTTTGGTCCGCGTCAGGCGGCCATGGCCTGGCTGTCCACCAGGCGCACGATGTCGGCCATGATGTCGTTGAGCTGGAAGTTCTTCGGCGTGTAGACGGCCGCGACGCCAAAGGCTTTGAGCTTCACCTCGTCCTCCGGCGGAATGATGCCGCCGACGACCACCGGCACGTCGGAAAGGCCTTCCTTGCGTAGCCGCTCCATCACTTCCTGCACCAGCGGCACGTGGCTTCCCGACAGGATCGACAGGCCGATGACATGCGCGCTCTCGTCCACTGCTGCGCGCACGATCTGCGCCGGCGTCAGGCGAATGCCCTCGTAGACGACTTCCATGCCGACGTCGCGGGCGCGCACGGCAATCTGCTCGGCGCCGTTGGAATGCCCGTCGAGGCCCGGCTTGCCGACGAGGAACTTAAGCCGCCGTCCGAGCTTGCCCGAAAGCGCATCGACCTGACTGCGCACGCTGTCGAGCGCCAGTCCCTCGCGCGCCACCGCCGCCTGCGCCACGCCCGTCGGCGCGCGGTACTCGCCGAACACGCGGCGCAGCGTCTTGCCCCACTCGCCGGTCGTCACGCCGGCACGCGCCGCCGCGATCGACGGCTCCATGATGTTGCGACCTTCCTTGGCGGCACGCTCCAGCTCGGCGATGGCCGCCTGCACGGCCTTGTCGTCGCGCGCCGCGCGCCAGGCCTTGAGCTTCTCGATCTGCTCCGCCTCGACCGCCGGGTCGACGACCATGATGGCCCCTTCGCCCGCAGTGAGCGGCGACGGTTCCGTTTCGGTCCACTTGTTGACGCCGACGACAATCTGCTGGCCGCTCTCGATGTTCGCGAGGCGCGCCGTGTTGCTCTCGACAAGGCGCCGCTTCATGTAGTCGATTGCGGCAACGGCGCCGCCCAGTGACTCGATGGTGGCAAGCTCGGCCTTCGCCTGCTCCTTCAACTCCTCGACCTTGCGCGTGATCTCGGTCGAGCCGTCGAAGATATCGCCGTATTCGAGCAGGTCCGTCTCGTAGGCGACGATCTGCTGCATCCTGAGCGACCACTGCTGGTCCCACGGACGCGGCAGCCCGAGCGCCTCGTTCCACGCCGGCAACTGCACGGCGCGCGCACGCGCCTTCTTCGACAGCGTCACCGCCAGCATCTCGAGCAGGATGCGGTAGACGTTGTTCTCCGGTTGCGGCTCGGTGAGGCCGAGGCTGTTCACCTGCACGCCGTAGCGGAACATCCGCTCCTTCGGGTTCTTCACGCCGTAGCGGTTGAGGGTGATGTCCTCCCACAGCTCGTTGAACGCCCGCATCTTGCAGATCTCGGTGATGAACCGCATGCCGGCGTTCACGAAGAACGACACGCGCCCGACGACCTGGCCGAACTGCTCCTCCGGCACCTCGCCCGACGCCTTCACGGTGTCGAGCACCGCCAGCGCCGTCGCCAGCGCATAGGCGAGCTCCTGTACAGGGGTCGCACCTGCTTCCTGCAGGTGATACGAGCACACGTTCGTCGGATTCCACTTCGGAACGTTCTTGTAGGAAAAGACGATCGTATCCTTGATGAGCCGCAGCGAGGGCTCGGGCGGGAACACGTACGTGCCGCGCGAGAGATATTCCTTGATGATGTCGTTCTGGATCGTGCCGGTGAGCTTGTCGCGCGAGGCACCCTGCTCGTCTGCGAATGCGACGTAGAGCGACAGCAGCCACGCTGCCGTGGCGTTGATCGTCATCGACGTGTTCATCTGGTCGAGCGGAATTCCGGCCAGCAGCGTGCGCATGTCGCCGAGATGCGAAACCGGCACGCCCACCTTGCCGACCTCACCCTTGGCCAGCTCGTCGTCGCTGTCGTAGCCGGTCTGGGTCGGCAGGTCGAAGGCGATCGAAAGGCCGGTCTGCCCCTTGGCGAGGTTCTTCCGGTAAAGCTCGTTCGATTTCGCGGCCGTGGAGTGGCCGGCATAGGTACGGAATAGCCAGGGTTTGTCGGGCGCCCGGCTCTCGGCACCGCTCTTGCCTTCGCGCATGCGTCAACCTCGGTTGGGGTTCGGCTGTTGCCGTAACGTACCCATAACCGTCGGTGCAATGCAAAATTATCTTTGACGCAACGAGGTTCGCCGCCGTCAGGCGCGCCGCAGCTCGCGACGGAACCCGACATCCTGCCGCAAGTCGCTCTTGAACTGATGCCGCGCGACGCGCACTCCGGCAAGAATGGAGCTCGCCCGCAGGAAAATCAGCAGAACGAACAGCGCGATGATGATCCCGATCGTGCAGGCGATGACGATGTTCGTCTGGCGGTCGGGGGTCGGGTAGAAACCTGTCAGCTCGAAGGCGTAATTGGTGAGGAGGGCGCCCAGCGTAAATCCCGGGACGAAGACGAGGGCCAATAGGGTCCGGGAGAGCACGTGCAGCGTGAGCACTCCGGCCCAGCCGGACAAGAGGGCCACGACCACCAGGGTATAGGTGTCGACCGTTACGGCTCGCTCCAGGAACTCCAGCATCGACAGCCCTTTGCCCGTCCGCGTTGCCTTATGGCGTCTGGAACAAAATGGCCTTCTAGGCCGGATTTTCCTAAAGGTTGGTTGACATGAACGTATAGCGGCGCCACAGCCTCTTCATTGCAGCGCGAAATCGTGCTTGAAACGCCGTCAGATGATGGCGTCGACGACGTCGCAAATCTAATCAGCCTCGGCCAAAAGGCCGGCAATCCATCACGGGAGCCAAGAATGACGAGCCAAAGCGCCGCCAGGACTGAAATTGCCGCGGGCGCGTCGGCGACTGCCGAGAAGAAGGATCTCTATGAAATCGGCGAGATTCCGCCGCTCGGCTATGTTCCCAAGAACATGTACGCCTGGGCCATCCGCAAGGAGCGCCACGGCGAGCCTGACACCGCCATGCAGATGGAGGTGCTCCCCACCTGGGAGCTGGATAGCCACGACGTGCTCGTCCTGGTGATGGCGGCCGGCGTTAACTACAATGGCATTTGGGCCTCGCTCGGTAAGCCCATCTCTCCCCTCGACGGCCATAAGAACCCCTACCACATCGCCGGATCGGATGCCTCGGGCATCGTCTGGGCCGTCGGCTCGAAGGTGAAGCGCTGGAAGGTGGGCGACGAGGTCGTCATCCACTGCAACCAGGACGACGGCGACGACGAGGAGTGTAACGGCGGCGATCCGATGTTCTCGCCGAGCCAGCGCATCTGGGGCTACGAGACCCCGGACGGCTCCTTCGCCCAATTCTGCCGCGTGCAGGATCGCCAGCTCCTCGAGCGCCCGCGCCATCTCACCTGGGAGGAGAGCGCCTGCTATACGCTGGTGCTCGCCACCGCTTACCGAATGCTGTTCGGTCACCGTCCGCACGTGCTGCGCCCGGGCCATAACGTGCTCGTGTGGGGCGCCTCCGGAGGCCTCGGCTCGATGGCGGTGCAGCTCTGCGCCACCTCCGGCGCCAACGCCATCGGCGTCGTCTCCGAGGAGGACAAACGCGACTTCGTCATGCAGCTCGGCGCCCGCGGCGTGATCAACCGCAAGAGCTTCGACTGCTGGGGCGAGCTGCCGAAGGTCGGCACGCCGGAGTACGATGCCTGGTTCAAGAGCGCGCGCAAGTTCGGCGCCGCTATTTGGGAGATCACCGGCAAGGGCAACAACGTCGACTTCGTCTTCGAGCACCCGGGCCAGTCAACGTTCCCGGTGTCGGTGTTCATCGTCAAGCGCGGCGGCATGGTGGTCATTTGCGCCGGCACCACCGGCTACAATCTGACCATGGACGCACGCTATCTCTGGATGCACCAGAAGCGCGTACAGGGCTCGCACTTCGCCAACCTGATGCAGGCGGCGCAGGCCAATAAGCTCGTCGTCGAGCGGCGCATCGACCCGTGCATGTCCGAGGTCTTCCCCTGGGATCAGATCCCCAAGGCCCACATGCGCATGCTCCGCAACGAGCATAAGCCCGGCAACATGGCGGTGCTCGTCTCGGCGCCGACGACGGGCCTCAGAACCTACGAGGACGTGCTCGAGGCCAGCCAGAACCTGCGCAAGAAGTGACAGCGTAAGCCGTCGTCCCGGGGTTGCCTGCCCTCGGCGAAGGCCGATGGGGCCCCGGGATATCTATACGCGCGCTCCGACCTCAGCCGCACGCTGGATTCCGGCAACAAGTGCCGTGACGACAGAGCGCAAATGACCTCAGTGCATCCGTGTTGGCGCCGCGACGGCGTCGAGGCCCATCGCGCTCATGCGCTTGAACTCGAAGATGCCGCGGTTGAGTTCGGCCCCGAGGATGACGATCACCGCCGTCATCTGGAAGAAGATCATCGCCACCATGAGCTGCGACAGGCCGGCATAGAACCGTGTGTAGTCGCTGAAGGTCAGGTAGTACGAGTAAAGGCTGGCCGCGGTGATCCATAGGACCGTGGACAGCAGCACGCCCGGCCAGACGTCTTTGATGCGCCGTCGTCCGGCGGCGAGCCATAGATGTATGGCGAGAAGCTGGCTTCCGATGACGGCCGCCGCCGACGCGTAGCGCAGGATGGCGCCGAGCCACGTCGAGCGCATGAGCGAGAAAGACTGCGTGATTGTGGGATCGAGCCGCGCCGCCATTGCCGGGCCGACCACCACCACCCAGGTCAGCACCAGCATCGACACGGCGCTGAAGAATACGAACACCATGCTCCGTGCGAGGCAGTAGAGATACGGCCTCTTCTCGATCACCCGGTATGCGCCGTTGAGCGCGGTGCGCAGCGTTTCGATCGCGTTGGTGGCGAAGAACAGAGACAATCCGGCGCTGACCGTCAGAAGGTCGATGCGCGTGCGCCCCATGATCGCCTCCACCTGCGGCGCAAGGCCCGCGGCGACACCCGGCGGCAGGATCTGAAACAGTTGATCCACCGCCTGGGTTGCAAGCTCCCGGCCCCCGAAGATGCCGGCGAGGGCGCCGAGGAATATGCAGAACGGAAACAGCGAGACGACGAACGAGAACGCCACCGCGCCCGCCATGGCGAAGCCGCTATGCTCGTAGAGCCGATAAATGGCCTCGAGCAATGTGCGGTAGCGCTGCATTCCCTGCTCCTGCAACTCGATCGAAATTCGGGCTGGAACCTACCCGCGTGCCGAGCCGCGGTCTATCGCGCCAATGCCGCGCCGGCACTAAGAAGTTTGCCCTGTCGCGCAGTTCCATGGACGCCGCCCGGCGCCTTTCATAAAATGGCAGCCGAGCCCGGGAAGGGCAGGGAGGTTGGCGTGGCGCGCAAGAGTGGCAAGAAAGGTCGTGCCGAACGCTCTGCAGGGGATGCGCCGACCCGCGCCGCCAAGCTGCGATCACCCGACAATGCCCCTCCACCCCTACCCGCGGCCACGGCGGCGGACGGGAAAGGCTTCGGATCGGAGGCCGAGGATGGCCTGCGCATGCTTGCAGCGCTCGAGACTTTGACCAGCTTGGAGCCCGACTATTCGGACGATCTCGCCTATGAGGCATCGGTGACGATTATCGACGCGGCGGGCCATGATCTCGTCGCCGCCGCCTTCAGTGCCGAGCCGGATAATTACCGTGCTCGCCGCCGCCTTCTCGAATCCCAAGCGGCCAGCCCCGAGCCATCTCTCCTGCTCAATGGCTACGAAACCTTCCTTGGCCCCGGCGACGAGGCCATCGTGGAAATAGTCGAGCCAGCCGCCGAAATCGGCGATCCGGCCACTGCCCCTGTTAAGTCCAACTCTGCTCAGCCCGCCTCGCTCACCGAGCGACTCGCGGCGGCGACGGGACCGGGTGCCCGTTTCCTCAAGGCATTGTCGGGCGGCTGACGCCCCTGCGGCACCGATTGCCTTGACGACCGGGGTCGTTATTCTGCAACGCAACACCAGCGCGGCGTCACAGAGACGCTGGCGAGACGAGTTTCCCAGGAGGACTGACGATGTCGACTGCGGTGAAGACGGCCGAGCAGAACCTACTTTCAGCCGGCCCCGAGGCGCTTCTGAAGCGCGCCGAGATCGCGGTCGCGTCGGCCGAGAAGATCCTGCAATCGGCCAAGGCCGGCGTGCGGGCGGCGGTCGATGCCGCCGGCGGCATCGACAATGCTCAGCACCAGGCGCATGGCCTTGCGTGGCTCGCCACCGCGGTCGAAGGGCTGCGGCAGATGCAGGTCTGGGGCACGCGCCTCTCTGCCGAGGGCCGCTTCGGCGAGTTCGAGCAGCTTCTCCTCGCCGCCGCCTTCGCCGAGTATCTCGCCCAGATCGCCGGCGGCATTCCGATGAGCCAGCTCGAACTCATTCGTCCCGAGCAGCTCGGCGTCTCGCGCGCTGAGATCCGCCGCTATGAGGACGAGGTGGCCGACATGATCGCCGCCGGCTCGACCCAGGACGTCAAGAAGCGCCTCGCCGACCTCATCGCCGCGCAGCCGAACGCATCGACCTTTGGCGATGTCGGTCTCGACGAGACGCACGCAGCCATCTTCGACCAGATGCACACCTTCTCCGAGGAGGAGGTGAAGCCCTATGCGCACGAATGGCACCTCGAGAACGCATACATCCCGCTCGAGGTCATTCAGAAGGTCGCCGAGCTCGGCGTCTTCGGCCTGACCATGCCGGAAGAGTTCGGCGGCTTAGGGTTAGGCAAGGAGAGCATGTGCATCGTCTCCGAGGAGCTCTCGCGCGGCTATATCGGCGTCGGCTCCCTCGGCACCCGCGCCGAGATCGCCGGCGAGCTCATCCTCAACAACGGCACTGACGAGCAGAAGCAGAAGTATCTGCCGAAGATTGCTTCCGGCGAGATCCTTCCCACTGCCGTGTTCACCGAGCCCAACACCGGCTCCGACCTCGCTTCGCTCAAGACGCGCGCAGTGAAGGAAGGCGACACCTATAAGGTCACCGGCCAGAAGACGTGGATCACCCATCCCGTCCGCGCCGACCTGATGACGCTTCTCGTCCGCACCAACCCAGCTGAGCCCGGCTACAAGGGCCTCTCCATGCTGCTCGCCGAGAAGCCGCGCGGCACCGACGAGGATCCCTTCCCCGCCACCGGCATGAGCGGCGGCGAGATCGAGGTCTTGGGCTATCGCGGCATGAAGGAGTTCGACATCTCCTTCGACGCTTTCGAGGTGCCCGCGTCCCAGCTTCTCGGCGGCACCGAGGGCCAGGGCTTCAAGCAGCTCATGAACACCTTCGAGGCGGCGCGCATCCAGACGGCGGCGCGTGCAGTCGGCGTCGCGCAGGCGGCTATGGACTTGGGGCTAAAGTACGCGCTGGAGCGCAACCAGTTCGGCAAGCCGATCTACTCGTTCCCGCGCATCTATAACAAGGTCGTCATGATGGCGGTGGAGACGATGATCGCCCGCCAGCTCACCTACTTCTCCGCTCGCGAGAAGGATCAGGGACACCGCTGCGACCTCGAGGCTGGCATGGCGAAGCTCCTCGGCGCGCGCGTCGCCTGGGCGAACGCGGACAACGCGCTGCAGATCCACGGCGGCAACGGCTTCGCGCTCGAATATCCGATCAGCCGCGTGCTGTGCGACTCGCGCATCCTCAATATCTTCGAGGGTGCGGCGGAAATTCAGGCGCAGGTCATCGCCCGCCGCCTGCTCGAAGACAAAGGCTAACCTCCTAACTGTCATCCCGGGCGAAGCGAGCACATGCGAGCGAGACCCGGGACCCAGGAGCGAATTGCGAAGCTCCACATTCGGTGCTTCGCGCGCCTTACGCTGGATCCCGGATAGCCGTTCACTTCGTTCGCGGCTTCCGGGATGACAGAGCGCGCCTACGGCGCCTTCTCTCTCGGTGCACGCGCGATGGTCATCGCCGTCAGCGCGACGACGAACCCCATCGTGAAGATCGCGGTGATGGCCGAAGTCTCGAGCAGATCACCGCTGCGCCAGTTGACGCCGTTTGCATCGACGAGCGTCGTGCTGCCCTTGACTGCCCAGTTGACCACGAACTGCAGCGCCACGACGGCGTACATCGTCACTGCCTGCATGTAATAGCTCTTCGGGCGCGCTCTCGCCGCTTCCGGTCCCCAGATGGCAAGATAGACCGCGAACGTCTGCATGAATGCGAACACCGTCAGGTACCAGCCGAGGTAGTTCGACAAGGGGACGCCGAAGAGGCCGCCACCCTTCTCCCACACCCA
Organism: Pseudomonadota bacterium; assembly: GCA_023405815.1. GTDB lineage: Bacteria > Pseudomonadota > Alphaproteobacteria > Rhizobiales > Hyphomicrobiaceae > Hyphomicrobium_A. The sequence continues at coordinate 34,763 of JAEXXM010000014.1, forward strand.
CCAGCCGCCGAGCGTCGACACGGCCGGATCGAGCGTCAGGTCCCAAAGCACCATGACGAATGCGCCGATGAGCGGCGTGGCGGCCACGGAAAGGCCGCCGCTGCCGCGCTTCACATCGCCGACGAGAACCGTACCGATCACCCAGGAGAGGTAGCCGACGCCGAGATAAGCCGGCCCGATGAGCAGTGGCACGTATCCGAGCTTCGGTCCGAGCGCATCCGTGTAGTGGTAAGGGCCGAACGGGAAGCCGGTCGCGACGCCGATGTTCTCGATGGCGTTGCTGATGACGAGACATATCGCTGCGAATGCCACGATGCCCTTTAGGCCATAGCGCATGGCCCCGTGCACCACCGTGAACGTAAGGAGGATCGCCAGGTGCAGTATCGTCAGCGTGATGCCGGTGCTGAAGACAGCCAATACATCGACGAAGGCGAGCAGCGCGACGAGCACCCAAAGAAAGCGGCTAGTCGACATCATCCATCCTCGCGCGGCGCGCCCGGTCCCAGGGGCCAGCCTGTTCGGGTCGCTGAATAGACTTTAGGCAGCCTATGACTTGATATTCCGCCCCTAGCGTCCGAGCTATAGGCTGGTTGTGAACGGCAACCTTCATCCACAGCACAGCGGTTAGAGCATGGTTCAATCGGTAATCGAGACGCGCCTGCACCAGGCGTTCCCGACGCTGCTGCCCGAGGAGATCGAGCGCGTGCGTCGCTTCGGCGAGCCCCGCACGTTTGCGGCAGGCGATCATCTCGCGCGCGTCGGCGACCACGCTCGGGGCCTCATGCTCATTCTCTCCGGCAAGGTCGATGTCTTTCAGACGCACGGCGGGCATCGGTCGTTGATCGTCACCCACGAGCCCGGAGGCTTCATGGGCGAGCTGGCGCAGCTCGGCGGGCGCCCGGCACTCGTCGATGCCATCGCGCGCGAGCCGGTAGAGGTGATCGTCATCCCCACGGCGCAGATACGCGCGCTGCTGATCGCCGAAGCCGAGCTCGGCGAGCGCATCATGCGCGCACTAATTCTGCGCCGCATGGGGCTCATCGAGACGGGCGCCGGGGGGCCCATCATCGTCGGCGGCGCCGACAACCGCGACGTGCTGCGGCTCGGGAACTTTCTCCGCCGCAACGGCCATCCGCACATGCGCCTCGACCCGGAGGTGGATTCTTGCGGCCAGGTTCTGATCGAGAGATTCCAGGTCTCGGCAGAGGACTTGCCCATCGTCGTCTGCCCGGACGGCTCCATGCTGCGCAATCCCTCCGAGACGGAGCTCGCCCGCTGCGTCGGGCTGATCTCGCCACTCGATCCCGATCGGGTCCATGATGTGGCCGTGATCGGAGCCGGCCCCGCGGGGCTTGCGACGGCCGTCTATGCGGCCTCGGAGGGCCTGTCCGTTCTCGTCATCGACTGTCGTGCCTTCGGCGGGCAGGCCGGAGCGTCGGCGCGCATCGAGAACTACCTGGGTTTCCCCACCGGCGTCTCCGGCATGGCGCTCATGGCCCGCGCATACAATCAAGCGCTGAAGTTCGGCGCCGACGTTGTCATCCCGTGCGAGGCGCAGAGTCTGGAGCGCCAAAACGCCGGCTGCGGATCGTTCGTCCTCCGTCTCGGCGAGGACCAACGGATCAAGGCGCGCACCGTCGTCCTCGCTTGCGGCGCACGCTACCGGCGCCTCGATGTTCCGAACCTCGACGACTTCGAGATGTCGAGCGTGCACTATTGGGCGTCGCCGCTCGAAGCCAATCTCTGCGCCGAGCAGGAGGTCGCCCTTGTCGGCGCCGGAAACTCGGCTGGGCAGGCCGTGGTCTATCTCGCCAGCAGAGCCAAGAAGGTGTGGCTGCTGGCGCGCGGCAGCAGCCTTGACGCGAGCATGTCGCGCTATCTCGTCGACCGCATCTCCAACCTGCCAAACGTTGAGGTGCTGCTCAACGCCGAGGTGACTGGGCTCGAGGGCAGTGATGGACGGCTGGAAACGATCCGTTGGCGGCAGAATGGAAGCGAGGAGCGGTGCGAGATCCGCCACCTCTTCTTGTTCATTGGTGCCGAACCGAACACGGATTGGCTACGCGACTCCGGCGTGGCGCTCGATGGTAAAGGCTTCGTGCTCACGGGGCGGGGACTCTGCGATTCCGCAGGCAAGCTCCTGGAAACCAGCCGCCGAGGAATCTTCGCCATCGGAGACGTGCGCTCCGGTTCCGTCAAGCGCGTCGCCGCTTCCGTCGGCGAAGGCGCGCAGGTCGTCGCTGCGCTTCACGCTTATCTCGCCGAGCGGCCGCTTCAGGCCGACCATGCGCAGGCGTGAGCTGCGCCAATCCGCTTGCACGCTGGACCCGCGGGTGCGATCACTTCATCCATGACAAGGAAATCGCCGCGACCGCGCGTCGTCTCGCTCATTGCCAGCTCCACCGAGATACTGCACGCGCTCGGTGCCGGAGACCTACAGGTCGCCCGCTCGCACGAGTGCGACTACCCTGCATCCGTGAAGCAGCTCCCCGCGGTTACGCGGCCGAAGTTCGACGTCGAGGGCTCCAGCGCCGAGGTTGACAAGCGCGTGCGCACCCTCGTCGAGCGCGGCCTCTCCGTCTACGAGGTCGATGCCGACGCGCTGGAGAAGCTTCACCCAGACGTCATCCTCACGCAGGACCAGTGCCAAGTGTGCGCAGTCTCGCTTGCCGATGTCGAGCGCGCCGTTTGCGAGTTCGTGCATGGGCGCCCGCGCGTCGTCTCCATGCACCCGCACACCATGGCCGACATCTATCGCGACATCGCGCGCATCGCCGAGGCGATTGGACGTCCGCAGGACGGGGAGGCGCTCATCGCCTCCATGCAGGGGCGTCTTGCTGCCGTCGCCGCCCTGGTGGCCGGACGGCCGAAAAAGCGTCTTGCCTTCATTGAGTGGGTCGACCCGCCCATGTCGGGCGGCCATTGGATGCCCGAGTTGATCGACAATGCCGGCGGCATCAGCACGTTTGGCGTTACAGGCGAGTCTTCGCCCTGGATCACCTGGAAGGATGTCGCCGCTGCCGACCCGGACGTGATCGTCGTCGCCCCGTGCGGCTACGACATCGAGGTGACGCGCCGCGAGGTCCGGCCGCTCGCGCGCTATGAGATATGGCAGCAGCTCCGCGCCGTGCGCAACGGCCATGTCTACCTCGCCGACGGCAATGCCTATTTCAACCGGCCCGGGCCGCGTCTCGTCGACAGCGCCGAAATTCTCGCCGAGATCATGCACCCCGAAGCTGCCGACTTCGGCCACCGCGGCAAAGCCTATGTCGACTACGAGCTGATCCGCCCTGGCGTGATCACAAAATCCGCCAGCTAGGGGTGGCGCAACCCCTCACCCGCCGCTCGACGCCTGGCCTCGCGTCGACCTCTCCCCTGGGAGAGGTTAGACCTGAGCGCCTCTTAGCCTCTCCCGGTGGGAGAGCCCGGAAGCGAATGGGAATGAGCTTCCGGGTGAGGGGTTGGCTTGCTCGAAGGAGATTGCGGTCCTACCGGTTCTCGTTCATGCGCCGGAGGCGCCGCGACAGTCGGCGCATCAGGTCCAGCGCGAAGGTCGGTTTGCGCTCGATGAGGTAGTTGAACGCCCGCTCGTCGATCACCGCCACCTCGGTGGCCTCCCTCGCCACGGCGTTGGCGCCGCGTGGTGAGCCGTCGATCAGGGCGAGCTCCCCGAATGTCTCCCCCGGGTGGACCGTCTCGAGGACCTCGCCCGCAGAGATGATGCTGACCGAGCCCGAGCGTACCGCGTACATGGTGCTTCCCTCGTCGCCCACGGCGAAGATCCGCTCGCCTGCCTCGAAGCGCCGCAGCGGGTATCCCGCGCGGACTAATCCTTCGAAATCAAAGCCATCGCTCGCCATCTGCACCGTCCGAGGGAGGCCATCGTTGGTCCAAAGAGTATGCCCGGACCGGGGCATCGGGCAACCGCGCGCTGCCCGTGTCGACGGTTGTCGCGCGTTGCCCCGCCGATACGCGCTGCACGCGGCAGCGTCGGTACCCCGCAACCCGGGGCGACAAACGCGCGTTTTTCCTATATCGGCCTATACAAGCTGGGACACATGGGGGACTTGGGACATGGCAGCGACGACGCAGGATGCGCGCTCACTGTGGGGCCGTGCGACTGACTATCTGCTCGGTCGCAACACGCTGATCGGCATCGCCTCGATCATGCTGCTGCTCATCGCCGGTTTCGCCACCTGGCACGGAATGCGCGACTTCATCATTGGCGTGACGACCTCTCCGGCAGGAAGCTCGCAGGAGCTGCCTGGCGGCCTGTCGTTCTCCAATGATTTCCTCGTCATCATCGTCGTCTTCGCGCTCACCTTCCTGATGTGGCTGATGCTGCGGGAGTCGTTCGCGCAAGGCCGGCGCTGGACCGAGCGCCTCGTCACCTTCCCGCTCTATGTCTTCCTCGCCATCTGGTCGATCGGCTTCGGCTACGGCTTCTGGTGGAGCCTCATCGCCGGCGAGGAAGCAACGCGCACCGGACTTTCCGGTCTTCAGCAGGATGCCGGCGACGCCGCCAGTGCCGTCGCCGCGCGCCTCGACGCGGTGAAGGTCGGACTCGACGGCGTCGTCACCTGGTCGGAGACGCAGATGGCGCGCGAGGAGGCGAGCGGTGGATCGTGCGGAACCACGTCGGGCGCCGGCCGCGGCCCGCTCTACGCTGCCCGCGTCGGTGTCCGCGATCAGATCACCTCGTTGCGCGACGGCGTGCAGAATTCCTGGATCACGCCGGTGCAGGCCGACATTGCGTCGTTGCAGCAGAGTGTCGCCCAGCTTCAGGGCTCGACTGTTGCAGAGCGCCAGGCCAGCTTCAATGCCATGGCGACCAACATCCGCTCCCGCGCGCGCGACATCGCCGCGCGCTCCAACGAGCTCGGCAAGTCGACGGCGACGGAAATGCGCGCCATCGCCGCCGCGGTCTCGGTTCCGCCGGGGCAGGGCGGCTTTTCCTGCTACGACCCGACGCTTGCGCAGCGCCTGACTCAGGCGGCCGTTCAGGCCGATCAGCCGGCGACGCTCAATCTGCGCGAGGCCGCGTTCAACGAGGGCCCGGCCGGTGTCGCCAATGCCATCAAACGCTTGTGGGAGAACATCGGCGCCTACCTGTCGAGTCTGATCGGATATATCGCCGGCGCAAAGCCCGAGGGAGCTACCAAGTCCGGTGAGCCGATCACCGGTCGCGATATGATCGCGCTTCTCGCCACCATCGGCATCGACCTCGGCCTCCTCGCCCTGGCGATCCTCAATCCGCCCCCGCCGGAGAGCAAGCGGCCGTCCGCGGCGATCGTTCGGCAAATCCGCTCCGCCATCAACACGGCAATCAATCGCGCGCCGGGCGCGAACATGGAGTGGGTGCGTCGCCACTTCATCTACCACAAGCGCACGTCCTACCTCGTCATTCCCAATCTCTACAGTTGCGACCCCAAAAGCGAAGAGGAAAGCGCCAGGGCGTTGGCTATGAACCAGCTCGCCGGTGTGCTCGATGATCTCGATCTTGTTCGCTGGCCGCAAAAGCCGCGCTGGTGGACCTTCCGCAAGGGCGAGCTCGACAAGCTCAAGGCAGAGGAAGCGGCAGCCAGCGACACAGACTTGAGCCAGATCCGCAAGGACTGGTTGAAGAAGCTCAATAAGAAACCCGACGAGATGACCGAGGAGGATGTTGCCTTCGAGAAGGCGCAGCCGATCCGCAATCACGGCCTGTTCTCGAAGGCCGAAAAGGCGCTCACCATCGCCGGCTGGAGCGAGCGGGCGCGGCGCGACATCGAGATATTTCCACTCGAGGATGTCGAGGGGTTGACGCCGATCTTGATGGTGCTTGCAGACGACGGGTCTATCGAAAGAGCTGAGGAGGAAGAGGCTCAGAGGGCCGCTGCAAAACGGTCGTGGTTCTCGTTTGGTCGCGGTGAGCCGAACAGCGCCTGATCGTTTGCGCTAGTTCAATACTGAAAAAGTGACAACCGCCAAGGCGGAAACGATAGCGCCGCCGGCAAAGCCGAGCATCAGTGCCGAGAAGAACGATGCTGAGTCGCGCGCGGCACGCGACCACGCGATCTGGTTGATCGCATCATCGAGCGCAAGCCGCAGCTCCCTCGTCGAGAGTGTGTCGATTGACCGATTACGCCAGGTGACCATGGAGCCAAGCTCCTCTACGCGAGACTTATGTCACCCCCTCAGCAATGAGCGTGCCAATGTCATATGGGCAGTGCACAGAGCTTTCTCAATCGGCGGCGCGCTAGAAATTCGCCCGGTAGTAGTCCTCGCAACCCGCGTTCGATAGGACGGGGTAGGGCCGCACGTCCTGCACCGTTTGGTTACTGACGAGAACCGTCGTGTAGTAGCGGGCATACCGGCCTTCGTCGCGGCCGTAGAAATCTCGGCAATACTGCCAGACCTCGTTGGTTCCGTTCGACCTGACATAGTCAGGGCCACCCGCGATCGAGACGAGCTCTGCCGTTCCCATTCCCGGCCGCACCATTCCCCATGCTTCGGGCGGCACGCCGCATCCGCCGAGTCCGATGGTTGATACAATGATGAGGTACAGTCCCAAAATGGGGCGCGCGACACGTCTTCCTACGCGCATCCACTCTGCGAATGCAGATGCAACGGAAATCGCCACGCCGCGCGCCGTGAACGTGAAGCTCCGTTCGCGCTCACGGCTCCTCGATGCCATTGCTTCCGGCCACACCGGTTCGATCTCATGCAGGGTCCGCTGCCAGAGAAGTGCGTTGGATTTATCGCTCTCGCGCCTGAGCAGTTCGGCTCGGCGTCTTGCGTCGCGATCCGTCAGCGATCCGAGCCAGGCAAGGATGGCCACCGGTCCCGCGATCATCAGCGCGAATGCGCAGAGGACGGCCGCAACCACGCTGCTGCCCACCACGACGCATGCATGCACCAGGAGGAGGGTCGCCAAACCGGCGACGATGAGCAGCAATCTCCTTGGCGGCAGCATTCGTCGATCCCGACCCTCAGGTTCGGAACCTCTCTAGGATGGTCAGCCTGCGCCAAGCTTGCGCCGATATAGAATCGACCCTCGGCGAATGTCGTGTGCACAACACGAAGATGCAAAGCCGCACCACCAAGTGGACTCAATGTTTTAGAGGATGAACAATCCATTAAGTAAGTTGTTGTGTGTAACATGAAGAATGACATTCTGATCATCAAGCGATTCGGGGGCCGCGATGATCATTATTGTCGACGATCGTGAGGCGTTGACTGACACGGATACACTAGGCTTTGGCCGCGAGGGCATCTCCACGGAGGGCCTGGCCGCGTCTGACTTTCATGACTGGGTGAGAACGGCTCCAGAGCCGGAATTGGCTGCCGTCGAGGCCTTCCTTATTGGAGAGTGCAACGACCGCCGCATCTTCCCGAAGATGATCAAGCAGCGTTCGAGCGCGCCGGTTCTGGCGTTGAACGGTGGCCGTTCGCTGCAAGAGACGCTCGATCTCTTTGCTTCGGGTGTCGATGACGTCATCGGCAACTTGACCCACATCCACGAGATCCTCGCGCGCATCAAAGCCATCAAGCGCCGCGCCGCGGTTGAATCCGAGGGTGCCGTCAGCGGCGACATCCGCGTCTTCGGCGATGGGCGCGATCCCGAGGTTGCCGGCGAGCAGCTGCACCTGCCGCGTCGCGAGCGGCGCATTCTCGAGTATCTCGTGAACAACAAGGGGCGCCGCGTCACCAAGACTCAGATCTTCAATTTCGTCTACGGGCTCTTCTCGGAAGAGATCGACGAGAACGTTATCGAGAGTCACATCAGCAAGCTGCGCAAGCGGCTGCGCCACAGGCTGGGACACGACCCGATCGATTCGCAGCGTTACCTCGGCTACCGGCTGATCGACGCTTGAGGTCTCAGCGGCGAAGAATTGAGACCTAGATCAGCTTCGCGCAAGCCGGAAATGTTCCAATGCAGCATGCAGTTGCATGGACGGGGAGCATAGCCGATGGGTCTCTACAGTACGATGCGAACGAGTGCGTCCGGAATGGCCGCCCAGGCCAATCGGCTTGGTGCGGTCTCCGATAACATCGCCAACTCGAGCACGACCGGCTACAAGCGCGCTTCGATGGAATTCTCCTCCCTCGTCCTCGACTCGGGAGGCACCGAGTACGTCTCGGGTAGCGTCGAATCGCATACGCGCTACGCCATCAGCGAGCAGGGCGCCTTCAACTTCACGACGTCGGCCACCGACCTTGCCATCAGGGGTGAAGGCTTCTTCATCGTATCAAGCGATAGCGGGCAGACATTCCTCACCCGCGCCGGCTCGTTCGTCCCGAACGGCGTCGGCGACCTCGTCAACGCTGCCGGCTACAAGCTGATGGGCTATAGCCTCGCCAACGGCGCGCCGGCCGTGGTGGCCAATGGCACCGCCGGTCTCGAGGTCGTGAACATCGGCTCGGTCGCGCTGCAGGCCACGCCCTCTACATCAGGCACTTTCAAGGTCAACCTGCCCTACAACTCGACGACAGTCGCGCCGGCCAATCTGCCGTCTGCCAACGCCGCAACCGCGCAGTACACCGGCAAGACCTCGCTCACCGCCTACGACAACCTCGGCAACAAGATCACTCTCGACGTCTATTCGACGAACGTCGGCGGCGGCGACTGGGAGGTCACCGTCTTCAACCAGGCCGATGCAGCTGCGGGCGGCGGGTTCCCTTACACCGCTCCTGCTCTGGCGACGCAGACGTTGACGTTCGACAATACCACCGGCGAGTTGACCGGGGCGAGCCCCACAGGCGTCACCGTGCCCATCCCGAACGGCGCATCTCTCCTTATCGATATGACCGGCAGCACCCAGCTCGGAGCAGCCTACACGCTCCTCGATGCAACGGTGGTCAACGGCAATGCGCCGAGCCCGGTCGATCGCATTGAGATCGCAGACGACGGCACGCTCTACACGGTGTTTGAGAGCGGCACGCGCATCGCGACCTATAAGATTCCCCTCGGCAGCGTGGCGAGCCCCGACAATCTGCAGCCGCTTGCCGGCAACGTCTTCGTGCCGACCTCCGATTCCGGAGAGATGCAGATCGGGTTTCCGGGCGACAGCGGCTTCGGAAAGATGATCTCCGGCGCTCTCGAGCAATCGACCGTCGATCTGGCCTCCGAGCTGACGACGATGATCGAGGCCGAGCGCAACTACACCGCCAATTCGAAGGTCTTCCAGACTGGTGCTGAGTTGATGGAAGTCCTGGTCAACCTCAAGCGCTAAGCGATGCGCGGCTAGCTTTGGGAATGCACTGAGATGTCGCTCTCGGCCAGTCTGAATACGGCCCTATCGAGCTTGGCTACGACGGCGGATCAAACGTCAATCCTGTCGCGCAACGTCGCGCGTGCCGGCGACACCACGGCATCGCGCAAGAGCGCAGAGGTCATTACCATCCCGGGTTACGGAGTGCGTCTTGCCTCCGTGACCCGTGTCGTCAATGTTGCACTCTTCAATAATGTGCTGGAGTCGACCTCCACCTCGGCGGGGCAGCGCGCCATCGCCGACGCGCTCCAGCAGCTCGAGCAGACGGTCAACGATACCGAGCTCGACGCCTCGCCGGCCGCGTTGCTGGAGAAGCTGAACGATGCGCTGCAGCGCTACGCATCCGCGCCCGACAGCCTGGCGACGGCTCAGGCGGCGGTGGCGGCCGCGCGTGACGTGGTCACTTCACTGAACGATGCGACAGATTTGATCCAAAAGGTTCGCGCCCAGGCCGACGCGGACATCGCCGGCTCTGTCGACAACCTCAACACTTTGTTGGCGCGCTTCGAGACGGTCAACAATGAGATCGTGAAGGGATCGAGGACCGGTTCCGACGTCACGGACTATCTCGACCAGCGCGACCAGATTCTCCGCCAGATCTCCGAAGAGGTGGGGATCAAGACCATCACGCGCGCCGACAACAGCATGGCAATTTTCACGGACAGCGGCGTGACGCTGTTCGACGTGTCCGCACGCGCTATCAGCTTCCAGCCCACCGCTTCGTATTCGGCCGCCACGACCGGAAATGCCATCTACGCGGATGGCGTTCCGATCACGGGCAGCTCGGCGGTGATGGGCGTAGGCTCAGGGCGTCTCAACGGCCTCGTGAAGGTGAGGGACGATCTCGCTGTCACCTATCAGAGCCAGCTCGATGAGGTCGCACGAGGCCTCATCACCGCGTTCGCGGAGAGCGATCAGAGTGCCATTCCCGCACTGCCCGACGCGACGGGTCTCTTCACCTGGAGCGGCGGCCCGGCGATTCCCCCGAGCGGCACGCTCGTGCCCGGTCTCGCCGCCTCGATCACGCTCAATACGTTGGTCGACCCCGACCAGGGCGGCGATGCCACGCTCTTGCGCGACGGCGGCATCAACGGCGCCGCTTACGACTACAACACAACAAACGCCTCCGGCTACACCGGGCGCGTCAATGAGCTGATCGATAAGTTGAACGGGGCGCAGGCGTTCGACCCCGCCGCGAAGCTTTCGGCATCGACGAATCTCAAGAGCTTCGCATCGGCCTCGGTTGCTTGGCTCGAGCAGTCCCGCAGCACGGCGAGCGACGACGCCGACTACAGCGAGACGCTTCTCGCGCAATCGGCCGAGACGCTCAACAAGGTCACTGGCGTAAATCTCGACGAGGAGATGGCGCTGATGCTCGAGCTCGAGCGGACCTACCAGGCGTCCAGCAAGCTCATCACGACGGTCAACGCGATGCTCGAAACTTTGTTGGCCGCGGTGAGATAATGTCATGAAGACCACGTTCATCTCAACGAGCTCCATCTCTGCCGCCACCCGGCAGGCACTGCTGAAGGTGCAGCAGGAGCTAGCTGACGCCCAGAAGGAGATGACGACGAGCCGCCTTGCCGATGTCGGCAAGACCCTCGGCTATCGCACCGGCGAAACCATCTCGCTGCGCCAGGAGCACGCGCGCCTGACGACTATCATCGAGACCAACTCGACAGTCTCCTCGCGGCTCACGGCCTCGCAGACGACGCTGCAGAACCTCGTCGACAATGCGCAAGATTTCTCCGAGCAGCTTCTTGGTCTGCGCATCGGCGGCACCAATGCGCTGGGCGCCGAGACCGAGGCCCAAAGCCGGCTCGAAGGCTTTCTCGACCTCATGAACATGTCTTTCGCCAGCGGTTACCTGTTCGCTGGCGTGAACTCCGACGTCAAACCTCTCACCGACTACTTCGAAACACCGACGCCAGCCAGCCGTCAGGGTGTCGCCAACGCGTTCCTCGCAGACTTCGGAATCACGCAGTCTGATCCGGCCGTGAGCAACATCAGCGCGGCCGATATGCAAACCTTCCTCGACACGACGTTCGCCAATCTGTTCGACGATCCCTCATGGAGCACCGACTGGTCGTCGGCCTCGACGCAGAACATGCGCAGCCGCATTTCTACGTCCGAGTTGATCGAGACCTCGACGAATGCCAACGAGTCGGCCTTCCGAAAGCTCGCCATGGCCTACACGATGGTGGCGGATCTCGGGACCGCCAACCTCGGGCAGCCGGCGTTCGAGGTGGTTATCGACCAGGCGACCAAAGTCGTGAATGAGGCGATCCAGGAGCTGGGAGATCTTCAGTCGAAGCTTGGCATATCCGAGCAGCGCGTGAAGGACGCCAGCGAGCGCATGTCTTTGCAGATAGACATCATGACGAAGCAGGTGACCTCGCTCGAAGGCGTCGATCCGAACGAGGCGGCCACCCGCGTAAGCACGCTGTTAACACAGATCGAGACTTCCTACGCGCTGACGGCCCGCATCATGGGACTCAGCATTCTCAACTATCTCTGACCCGACGACGAAAAGCGCAACCACTCTTAGCTGAGACGAGATATGTACCAATTTCCATACGCCGACGTGATCGAGAACAGCCCAAAGCTCGCGCGCGACCGTGAGCGCCAGGTTTTCGAGCGGTGTCTGGAGCTGTTCAAGGCGGCCGACGAGAAGGGGCCGACTTCGATTGAGGCTGTCGAGGCTCTGACGTTCTGCCGCCGGATGTGGGCGACGCTTCTTGAGGATCTGGCCAGCCCTGAGAACGCGCTGCCCAAGGAGCTGCGCGCCGAGATCATCTCGATCGGCCTGTGGGTGATCCGCGAGGCGGAGAACATTCGCCTCGGAAAAACGACGGATTTCAAGCCGCTGATCGAGGTCACGACGGCGCTCTATGAAGGGCTGAAATGAAAAAGCTGCAAATCTCGCTAAAGCCTGGAGAGCGGATCTACGTCAATGGAGCGGTGCTCAAGGTCGATCGAAAGGTCTCGATCGAGTTCCTGAACGACGTGACCTTCCTGCTGGAGCACCACGTGCTCCACCCCGACGACACGCGGACGCCTCTGCGCCAGCTCTACTTCATCGTGCAGACGCTTCTCATCGATCCGGCCAACGGCGCCGACGCCCGCAACATGTTCTACGAATCGCTCGCCTCTCTTTTGCTGTCGTTCGAGAACGCGACCATTCGCAAGGGCCTCGCCGACGTCCGAGACTTCTTCGACCGCGGACGATTGTTCGACGCACTTAAGGTACTTCGCTCGCTCTTCTCGATCGAGGATTCCATCCTCGACCAGAGCGCGCACACTGATGCAGACGAATTGGCCCAACGCTGCGAGGCGCGCTGATGCAGATACCTTCGACGACGCTGACAACATCGACCCAGCTCCAGAACAATACGGCCGAGGCGACGCAGACAAGCTCCACCTCCGGCGCATCGCTCGATTACACCGCCTTCCTGAGACTGCTGATTGCGCAGATGAAGAATCAGGACCCGACCAATCCGACCGATCCGTCGGAGTGGATGGGTCAGATTGCATCCTTCTCCAACGTCGAGCAGGCGATCCAGACCAACGCCAAGCTCGATTCCCTCATGACGTCGATGGCCCTGTCTCAGGTCGATGGGCTGATCGGGCGCACGATCACGTCGGATGACGGCAGCGTCTCCGGCAAGATCGAGTCCGTTCGCATCGTATCCGGAGGCACCGTTGCGGTCCTCGACAACGGCGACCAGGTCATGCTCGGCTCCGGCCTGAAGATCAGCTGATGAATCAGGCTGACGCCCTGGATATCGTTCAGGCGGCGATCTGGACCATCATCGTCGCCTCCAGCCCCGCCGTGGTCGCCGCCATGGCGGTCGGCATCGTCATTGCCCTCCTGCAGGCCTTGACCCAGGTGCAGGAGATCACGCTGACGTTCATTCCCAAGATCATCGCCACCCTCTTGGTGACCTCGCTTATGGCGCCCTTCATCGGCACGGTGATCTATGCGTTCGCCGAGCAGATTTACGGCCGCATCCAAAACGGCTTCTGATCTCCGATCGGCCCTTGAGGGCACCTTCGCGCAAGCTTCGCCGGGTAACCCTGTACCCCTCAGATGAGGGGGGTCATGGCCGAATCGATCGTGACAGCGGCGGCGCCGCTAAAGCGGGCCGGCAATCAGGATGTCAGTCTTGCCATCGGCATCGTCTTTATCTTGGCGGTGCTGTTTCTGCCGTTGCCGTCGACGCTCATCGACATCGGTCTCGCCTTCTCCATCGCGCTGGCCGTGCTGGTTCTCATGGTGGCGCTTTGGATCCAGCGCCCGCTCGACTTCTCCGCATTCCCGACCGTCCTCCTGATCGCGACGATATTGCGCTTGGCGCTGAACATTGCCACGACGCGCCTCATCCTGTCGCACGGCAACGAGGGCACGACCGCGGCCGGGCATGTCATCGCCGGCTTCTCGAACTTCGTCATGAGCGGCGACTTCATGATCGGTACGATCGTGTTCGTCATCCTCATCACTGTGAACTTCCTCGTTATCACCAAGGGCGCAACACGCATCGCCGAGGTCGGTGCCCGCTTCACCCTCGACGCCATCCCCGGCAAGCAGATGGCGATTGATGCCGATCTCTCGGCAGGCCTCATCGACGAGAAGGAGGCGATGAGGCGCCGCCGCGAGCTCGAGGAGGAGAGCTCGTTCTTCGGCTCCATGGACGGCGCTTCGAAGTTCGTGCGCGGTGACGCGATTGCCGGCCTGATCATCTTAGCCATCAACATATTCGGCGGCATCATCATCGGCGTCATGCGGCACGAGCTGTCGTTCGCCGAGGCCGCGGACATCTACACCAAGCTGTCGGTGGGTGACGGTCTCGTCACCCAGATTCCCGCCCTCATCATCTCGCTCGCCGCCGGCCTGCTCGTGTCCAAGGGCGGGACCCGCGGCAGCGCGGAAAAGGCGGTGTTCGGCCAGCTCGGCAACCATCCGCGCGCCTTGAGCCTCGCCGGCGTCGTGATGTTCGTGCTCGCCTTCTCGCCCGGGCTGCCGTTCCTGCCCTTCGCGGTGCTCGGCTTCACCATGGGCTTCATCGCCTACGCCATTCCGCGCCGCCACGCCGCTGCCAAGGCGGCCGAGGACGCCAAGGAGCGCGAGGCGAAGGCGCGCGCCGAAGAGGAAGTGCGCCAGTCGGTCAAGGAGTCTCTCAAGACCGTCGAGCTGGAGCTGTGCCTCGGCAAGCAGATTTCTGGCTCGCTGATGTCGGCGCACAACGAGCTTGCTCAGCGCGTCGGAAAGATGCGCCACAAATTCGCGCGCCAGTATGGATTTGTCGTTCCGGAGATCCGCCTCACGGACGATATCTCCATTCCGCCCAAGAGCTACCAGATCAAGATCCATGGCACCGTCGTGGCGCGCGAGGAGCTGCGCATCGGCGACGTGCTCGTCATTGTCGGCGATGGAGCACCACCCAACGTTCCCGGCGACGAGACGCGCGAGCCAGCCTTCGGCATGAAGGCCATGTGGGTCTCGGAGATGTTCGCCAACGCTCTGCAGCGCGACGGCTACACGGCCGTCGACAACATGTCCGTGCTGCTCACCCACCTAGGCGAGGTCATCCGCAACAATCTCGCACAGCTCCTGTCCTACAAGGACATGCGTACGCTTCTCGATCGCCTCGAGCCGGAGTATCGCCGCCTGATCGACGAGATCATTCCCTCGCGCATTTCCTATTCCGGACTGCAGGCGGTGCTGAAGTTGCTGCTCGCCGAGCGCATCTCGATCCGCAACCTGCACTTGATTCTCGAGGGCATAGCCGAGATCGCACCCCACGCTGCTCGGTCTGAGCAGATCGCGGAGCATGTGCGCCTGCGCATGGCTCAGCAGATTTGCGGCGAGTTGGCGGACGACGGCGTCCTGAAGGTCCTGCGCCTCGGCAATCGCTGGGAGCTCGCCTTCCATCAGAGCTTGAAGCGCGACGTCAAGGGCGACGTCGTCGAGTTCGACATCGATCCCAAGCTGATCGAGCAGTTCAGCACCGAGGCGTCGAACGTCATTCGCCGCTTGATGGACCAGCGGCACAAGTTCGTTCTGGTCGCGGCACCCGACGCGCGGCCGTATGTCAGGATGATAACCGAGCGTCTTTTCGCGACCTTGCCTGTCCTCTCGCATCTCGAGATTGCCAGGGGTGTTCAGATAAAGTCGCTCGGAACGATCTCGTGACGGACATAGGACCGAAAGCGGTCCTCGCGACCTTCTTGATCTTCTGCCGCATCGGTACCTGCCTCATGCTGATGCCGGGGTTCTCCTCCCCACGCGTGCCGATGCGCGTGCGTCTCTTCCTTGCCCTCTGCATAACGCTGGCCCTGACGCCCCTGCTCCTCAGCAGTGTCAAATCGTCCATTCACAGCGAGGCGCCCGTAGCCGCCTTCGGGCTGATTGCATCGGAGATGATCGTCGGCGCCATCCTGGGGCTGATGGGGCGCATGTTCTTTGTCGCCCTGCAATTCGCCGGATCGGCGATCGCGATGTTCATAGGGCTTTCGAACACTCCCGACGCCCACATCGAGGAGGACGAGCCTCAGGCTGCGGTGACGAGCATTGTAACGCTGACGGCAACCGTCTTGATCTTCGTCGCCGATCTGCACTGGGAGGTGCTGCATGCCCTCGTGGATTCATACACCGCGATCCCGGTTGCCAAGGAGCTTGCGGCCAACTTCGGCATCGTCAAGATCACGGACGCCGCCACCGATGCCTTTCTCCTGGCATTGCGCCTGACGGCCCCGTTCATGGTCTATTCTCTGATGATCAACCTTATGTTCGGCATTCTCGGTAAGCTCACGCCACAGATTCCCGTCTACTTCATCTCCATTCCCTTCGTTCTCGCTGGCGGCGGCATGATCCTTTACTTCACGTCCAGCGAGATACTGCAGCTCTTCGTCGGCGGCTTCTCCGAATGGCTCGAGAGGATTTGAGACGATGGTCAAGTCACGCCTGCAGAAAGCAAAGCGCCTCCTTGATGTTCAGCGCAGCTTGCAGCGTCTCGAAGAGGAGCGCGTAGCGGGCCTCAAAGGCCGCCAGTCCGACCTTGCCGCCAAGCAGGAGGAGGTCGTCGGCGCCCTGAGCGAGGATGAAGGGCTGCAGGGCCTGTTCACGCCCGTCATTGTGCGCAGACTCAAGTCGCTGGGCGAGGAAACGGTCCGGGTCACCGAGGAGCTAGAGCGCCGATCGAAATCCCTATTGACATTGGCCGCCCGCAGGAAGCACGCCGAGCGCCTCGTGCGCGCATACCAGCAGCAGCATTCCCGGGCCGTCGCGGATAAAGAGCTCATCGATGCCATAGAGCGCATCCTGCGTGTCGATGACGCAAGCCTCCCATAAGCTTTTCGAGTGAACCTGCACTGATGGCGAAGACCCGCAGGCCCCGATAATTCGGCATGACGACCGGCTCCGATATCGTTCTCGGCGTTGCCCGCGCAGCGGATACCGCGAAGCAGCGCGAGGCTGCCGCGCGGCTCGAAATGCTGAGCCGGCAGCAGCCGGCCGAGGTTGCTTCGGCCTCGTCGTCCGCTGAGCCTATCCGCGACTGGTCGACCGAGCTGCGGCGCGCAAGCGCCGGGGAGCCTCGCCCTCTCGTGTCCGCTGATGCCGGCACGCCGAGCTCCGATGAGAGCGCCGAGAAGAGAAAGGACGTCTACATTCAGTTCGAGGCGGTGCTCCTCCAGAACATGGTTGAGGCCATGATGCCCGAGGACTCCGAGGCGATGTTCGGCAGTGGGACCGCCGGAACCATGTGGAAGTCGCTGCTGGCCGAGAAAGTAGCGGCCGAGATCGCACGTTCTGGAGCGGTCGGAATAGCGAAGCAGGTTGCTGAGGGCGAGGCGGCCAGATTGGCGGTCGCGCCCACAAACAAAGCGAAGGTCGATGACGTATGATGGCACAGGGAAATAGCGATCGCGGAACTGCGGCCCGCAACACGATCGATAGGACGATGCAACGCATCGAGAAGCTCGTCGATCGCGAGACCGAGGCGCTGCGAACCCGATCTGCAATCGATCTCAAGGAATCCAATAACAGCAAGAGCCAGGCGCTGCTCGAGCTTGGTCTTGCCGCCCGCTCGCTCGAGGGCATTGCGCTCGACGCGGACCTGATCCAGCGCCTTAAGCAGCTGCGCACCAAGCTGGAGGTGAACCAGATCGTGCTTCGCCGCCATCTTGAAGCCGTCCGCGAGGTCGCCAGCGTCGTCGCCGACACCATCCAGGATAGGGAGTGGGACGGCACGTACTCGCAGCATGCCGCCGCGGGCGGAGGATATGGCGGAAGCTATCGATGATCAGGCTCATCGCAACCGGCATATGGATCTGCCTCGTGACCGCGTTGTCGACCTACGCGGCAACGCTTTGGCATTCCGAGGGCGCCCCCGAGGCCGATGCCGGAAAGCTCTTCACCGGCCTGGAATCATTGCACTCGGACGTGATCAGCGTCCCCGTCGTGGCGAGCGGCGCGGTTCAGGGCTACGTCCTCGCCCAGTTTACCTTCACGATGAAATCGGAGGCGTTGAAGAAGATGTCGGTAAAGCCCGATGTTTTCATCGTCGATGCGGCCTTCCGGTCGATCTACAGCGGCGAGGCCGCGGCGCTGCGGGGTGCCAAGAAGCAGGACCTGCAGGCCCTCACCGCGGCGATCAAAACTCGCGTGAATGACCGCTTCGGCGAGACTCTCGTTGAGGACGTCCTCATTGAGAAGCTCACTTTCGTGCCGAAGGATGAAGTGCGCAATGGCGCCAATCTGATGAAGGCGCGGCCCGAATTCGCCCCCTGACATCAGGACTGCAGCGCGCGCGCCATCTCCTGGAACGCGTCGGTGCTGGCAGGATCGCGCGGGCTTTGCTTCATCGCCTCATAGAGCTTGGGAATGATCTCGACCGCCTTGTCGAGCTCCGCATCCGCCCCGCCCCTGTAGCCGCCCATGAGACGTAGGTCGCGCGTGTCCTCGAAGCGCGCGATCATCGCTCGCAGCTTGGATACGAGGTTGCGCTGCTCCTGTGTCCAGCCATGCTGCGCGAGGCGGGAGATCGAGGAAAGCACGTTGATGGCCGGATAGCGAGCCTGGTCGGCAATGGACCGATCGAGCACGATATGTCCGTCGAGAGTCCCGCGGATGCTGTCGGCTACGGGATCGTTGTGGTCGTCGCCGTCGACGAGCACTGAATAGACGCCGGTGATCGAGCCCGCCCCCTCTTCGCCCGGACCCGCGCGCTCCAGAAGATTCGGGAGATTGCTGAACACGCTCGGCGTATAGCCGCGCGCCACGGGGGGCTCGCCGGCCGCCAGCGCCACCTCGCGTGCGGCATGCGCAAAGCGCGTGATCGAATCGACGATGAGCAGGACCTTCTCGCCGCGGTCGCGGAAGTACTCGGCAATGGAGGTCGCTGTCTTCGGAGCGAGCCGCCGCATCATGGGGCTCTCGTCACCCGTCGAGACAACCGCGATCACCCGCTCCCGGTTGTTGCCGAGTGCATCCTCGAGGAACTCGCGCACCTCGCGGCCGCGCTCGCCGACAAGCGCAATGACTACCGTATCGAAGCCCTTGGCGCGCGACAGCATCGCGAGCAGCGTCGACTTGCCGACTCCCGATCCCGCAAAGATGCCGATCCTTTGGCCGAAGCAGAGCGGCGTGAAAAGATCGATGATGCGAACACCGGTCTTGAATGGCGTAGCGATCCGCTGCCGCTGCAGCGGTGCCGGCGCGCCGCGGTCGGGAAATACCGGCTCATGCCCGTGCACGAGACCCGTGGCGTTTCCCAGCGGCACGCCGAGCGCGTTGAAGATGTGGCCCTTCCACGATGGATCGGGATTGAGCGTCGCCGGGCCGATCTGCCAGGCTTTGGCGCCGAGACCGGCCGTGATGGGCTCGTCGAACGTCTTTATCGTCACGCGCGCCTCATCGAGGCGGATGACCTCTCCCAGTTGCGCGCGCCCGCCGGTCGCCAAGCTCACTCTGTCGCCGAGCTTGACGAATGGTGACAGGCCCGAGACGCAGCAGGATGCCGGCGTCACCTGCGTGACGGTGCCCCCGACCTGCACCAGAGGCTGGGTAGCATTGGCCGCCGACACGCGCTCGGCGAGTGAGGTGAGGGAATCGAGGCGCCTGTCGCCTCTCGTCACGGAGCTCACGATGAGGGCGCCAGGGCCTTGATGGCCTCACGCAGCGAGTCCTCGGACTGATCGACGGACCTCGATACCATATCGTAGCTGCGCGACGTCATGATGAGCTGCGACATCTCCCACATGGGGTTGACGTTCGAGCCTTCGATATGCCCCTGCACGACTCCCACCCTGTTGAAATCGAGCGTCGGAGCGCCGGGAATGTCAGGGATGACGCCGGAGTTCTCGAAGCGCGAGAGCTTCGCTGTGGGATCGATCGTGAACAAGCCGATGGCGCCGAATTGCAGGTCATTCTGCGTGATCATGCCGTCATTGGAGATCTGGATCGGACCAGCGTTGGGATTGACTTGGATGGCAGCCCCACCGGCGTCGAGAATTGGATACCCGGCGATCGATTGCAGCTCGCCCTCGGCCGTCATCTGCATACGCCCGTCTCGCGTGTAGACGACGCCCGACGGTGTCTGCAGCGCGAACCAGGCATCGCCCTGAACCGCGACGTCGAGCGGGTTGCCGGTGCGGATCATCTGTCCGGGGTCACGCTTGATGTAGCTGTCTCCGGGAGAAGCAAAGGCGACCGACTCGCTCGAGGAGTTGCTCAGCATGGCCTCGAACTTGATCTCCTCTCGGCGGAAGCCGGGCGTGGAGGCATTGGCGACGTTGTTGGCAATCGTCTCCAGCCGTTTCTGAATGGACATTTGCGAGGAAAGCGCGACGTAGAGGCCGGATTGCATGTTTCTTCAGGCTCCCCCGAGCTTGAGGCTTTGCAGGCTGGTCAGCAGATCGATGCCGACGCTGACCTGCGACTGTTGAGTAAGGAGCGTCACCGCAGGGTCCGTCTGCGTTTCGCTCGAATTATCCATGTCCCACTTGCCGGCAAAGCGCGTGAGGAACTGGCGGAGCTTTTCCGTATCCTTGAGGTCGGCGAGGTCGAGCCTGTCGGTAATGAGCTTTGCCTGCACGTCGATATCGAGCAGCGACATCTGCGGAAGGCCGAACGAGGTCTTGAACACCTCCAGCAACGCCTTGTCGGCGAGGATGTCGTAGGCGCTGTCGATGGACGCAGCTTTGCGCTCGAAATAGAGGGCAAGACGCACGCCCTCGTTCTCTTCGCCCGCGTTTTGCTCCAGCGTTTGGTGCAGGTAGAGATCCTGCGTGGTGAAGACTTGCTCCTTGTCCTGCGCCACGCCGACATCGACGCGCGCCACGGTTCCGTCGCTGTTGAAGTTGAAGTCGGCGGCGATCGCCTGGTAGACCGCATTCTTCGACTTGTTGGCGAAGCTGTCCTCGTCGAACCGGTCGCTCGTCAGAATCTTGCGCAGGGTGTCGTTGGAAATGCCGCTCTCGAGGTCATACGCCTTGATGATGTAGTTCTTCAGCCGCTGGTCCTGAAGAAACTCGTCGACCGTTGTGATGCTGCTCGTCTTTTCTCTGTAGTACGCCGTTTCGATCGTGCCTTGGTTCTGATCGCTCTTGAGCTCGCCGAGCGCTTCAGTGTAGCGCGACACGGTATTGTCTTGCGCGCTCTCAGTCTGCACCAGCTTGGCGCCTAGCGTGAAGCCGTCGGCACCGAAATTGAACGCTTTGGCGAGCGCGGTGAAGCGAGAGTCGCCTTGCAGGCTTGCGTAGCTGCTGGGGCTGGATGGATCGCTGAGCAGCAAGCGCTTGATCTGCAGCTTCGTCACTTCGCTCGGATCGATGCCATAGGACGTGAGCATGTATTCGTAGAGTTTGCTCGTCGTCAGCAGAGAATCGACATGATCCACTTTGCCGATGTTGAGCCGGTAAGTCTGCGTGTCGGATGCCTCGGTCGCGAGCACCTCGTCATCGTAGTTCGTTAGGAAGAGCGCATTGAGCGCTTCCGCCTGGCTTGCATCCTGGGCAGCTACGCCGGCGTCGAGCGATCCGTCCGTATTGAAGTTGAAGGCCTGGGCCACCGCCTTGTAGGCGTCGCTCCCGTTGGCGACGCTGTTGGGGTCGGAAAGATCGCTGACCAGGATATCGCGTATCGTCGCCGGTGCGGTGGTGACGGGATCGAGCCCCGCTGCCGTCGCGACGTAGGCTCGCAAGAAGTGGTTGTTGACGAGGTCGTCGACGTTGGTGATCGACGCCATAAGCTCGTTGAAGTAGTCGGTCTTGAAGGCCGCAGCGGCAGGGGATTCGTCGGTGCCGGTCGCCTCGTAGTAGGCGAGCATGGTCTCGCCGGTCTGCAACGATGTCTGCGCACTCCCACCCGCTGCAACGGAACCGTCGGTCTCGAATGAGAATGCAGCGGCGAGGTCTTGGTAGGCTCCACCGTAGGTGTTGGCGACGCTGCCCGGATCGGAAAGGTCGCTGGTGAGCACGTTGCGGATGGCCGAAACAGATGCAAGGTTCGGATCGATTCCATACGCCTTGAGCGCATAGTCGAAGAGGCGCTGATCCGCCAGCAGATCGTCGACCGACGTAATGCTGCCGATGCGGCTCTTGTAGTACGTCCCTTCGGCGGCCGCAGCCTCGCCCTTGGTGATCCGCTGCTGCGAGTAGAGGCCGATCATGGCGTCTTCGCTCGCTTCGTCCTGCGCCGTGGTCACGCCTGCATCCACCGCGCCGCTCGGAAGGAAGTTGAAGGCCTTGGCGAACTCAAGGTAGCGCTTGTCGGCAAGTTTGTTGACGAAGCTCTTCGTGTCGCTGATGTCGCTCTCGAGCACCTTCCGCATGAAGGCCTTGGCGTACGTCATGTCTTCCAGGCCGTGGGCCTTCATGGCGTACGCGAAGAGGCGCTGGTCCTCGATGAACTCGTCGACCGAGGTCACTTTGCCTATATGGGAGCGGTAATACTCGGTATCACGCGCAACCTGAGGCGCCTTTGCCGCTATGGAGAGCTGGCGGGTCATGTCGCCGCTCATCAGACGGTAGCTGGCTAGGGTCGTGAGCACGGTCGAGCTTCCCGTTGGGCAGGTTGCAGGAAGGTTGCACTCTTTGCCTTTCGTGAAGCTGGTGCCCGAACCACCGCGGGATCCTGGCTAGGAGACAGCTTCACGCAAGGAAGTGATGCTTCAACTCATAAGAGGATAAAATCACTTCGGATTCCCTGACGTGACCATAGCGATTGGCCTTTTCGTCACCCTGGCCTGCATGCTTGGCGGCTTCGTCGCTATGGGCGGGCACGTCGGCGTCATCTGGCAGCCCTGGGAGTTCGTTATCATCGGCGGCTCTGCCCTGGGCACGTTCATCGTCGCCAACCCCATGAAAACAATAAAGGATACTGGGGCAGGCATTAAGGAAGCCTTTACCGGCGACGCACCGGGAAGGCAGCAGTACCTCGAGGTTCTCGGCATCCTCTACTTCCTGATGCGGGAGTTGCGCTCCAAGCCGCGCAACGAGGTCGAGGAGCATATCGACAGCCCCGATCAGTCCCCGTTGTTCCAGAAGTTTCCGAGCATCGCCGCCAACGAGGACCTGACGACGTTCATCTGCGACTATTGCCGCCTCATCATCATCGGCAATGCGCGCACGCACGAGATCGAAGCGCTGATGGACGAGGAGATCAATACCATCCGCACCGACAAGACGAAGCCCTATCACGCGCTGGTCTCGGTCGGTGAAGGTCTCCCGGCACTCGGCATCGTGGCTGCCGTTCTGGGCGTCGTGAAAGCCATGGGTGCGCTCGATGAATCCCCCGAAGTTCTCGGACACCTCATCGGCGCAGCTCTCGTGGGAACGTTCGCCGGCATCTTCCTCTCCTATGCCGTCTTCACGCCCCTCGCCAACAAGATCAAGACTTTGCGCGAGAAGCAGCTGCGCAGCTACGTCATCGTCAAGCAGACGCTGCTCGCCTTCATGAACGGAGCGATGCCGCAGGTCGCGCTCGAGCACGGGCGCAAGACGATTTCGGTCTATGAGCGCCCCTCGATCGACGACGTCGAGCAGATCGCTCTGAGCTCCAGCGCCGCCAGCGGGGAGCCGGCTGCCGCGGAGGCGGCCTGACGCATGGCTCAGCCCGCCGCCTCGCGCAGGAGCCTCGATGGTCTCTTCGCCGGTCCGCAGGATCTGGTCGAGCGCCTCCCGATGCTGCGGACCATCCTGCAGAAGACGGCCAGTAGCTGGGCCGATCAGCTTCGCGGCATCTCCGCGACGGTGCCGGAGGTCGTGCTGGTCGGCGTCGAGAGCGGCCCGCCCGAGAGCATGATCGCCGCCACCGCGAACCAGGCCCTTGCATGCGTCCTTGAAGCGCCGAAATGGAATGCGCGGCTCATCATCTGCGCTGAGTATGAGTTCGTGATCACGGTCGTCGAGATGCTGCTCGGCGGTGACGGCACCGAGCCGGTGCCGGGCACGGACCGGCAACTCACCAGAGCCGAGTTCGGGCTCGCGCGGCTGGCCTTCGAGCAGTTCGCCCACGCCTTGGAGGAAGGCTTCTCTATCATAGCGCCCGCGAGCTTCGTGGTTGAGACAACCGCGCCCCGGGTGAGCTTCGATGTCCTGGGGCGCCTGACGGTGCCTATCGTCGCCGCGAAGTTTCACATGTTCGCGCTAGGCCTGGGTGGCGGCATAACTCTCATGATGTCGCAATCGGTTCTGAGCCCGATGCGCAATGAGCTCTCGCGCACTGCAGGGCCGGAGTCGGTCAGGCCCGATCCAGCTTGGAGTCAGAAGATACAAAGCGAGGTTTCCCGCGCCAACGTCGACCTCGTGGCTGTCCTTGACGAGCAGGAGATTTCGCTCGCCGAAGTGGCGCGGTTCTCCGTTGGTCAAGTTCTGCCCCTGAAGGCGACTCCAGAGGGAACGCTGCGCGTCGAGTGCAATGGCGAGCCGCTCATCAACTGCGAAATCGGCAAGTCGAATGGAGTTTATGCGCTGCGCGTTCGCGACTTCGTCGACCAACAGCGAGAGTTCATGGATGACATCCTCGCCGGCTAGCAGGAGCTAGGCTGGTGGAGCACCGGATCATCAGGGAAGCCACATGTCGAACTTCGATCCATTGAATCTTCAAGCCGAGGGGGTGCCGGGCGACATGCCTGCCGAGCCGAAGTATGCTGGCGCTCAGCCGCCAGGTGCGCCCTACGGGCTTGGCGCGGGCGCCGGCAGCGCCGAGGGGCTCAGCCTCGACACCATCATGCGTATCCCCGTAACGGTGAAAATCGTTCTGGGATCCGCGTCGATGCCCGTCGCGGCCCTCCTGAAGCTCGGCCGTGGTGCGCTCATTCCCCTCGATCGCAAGCTCGGTGAGCCCGTGGACGTGATCGTCAACGGTCGCGTCGTTGCCCGCGGCGAGGTTGTCGTGATGGACGACGACCCCTCGCGGCTCGGTATCTCGCTGACCGAGGTGGTGGGTCCGTCCGCCCCCGAGAACCTTCCCTGACGACGCGCCATGGTCGCCCACCCCCACCACCGAGGAAGTCCCAAGCGCACCGCGCTGACCGGCCCCGAGAAGGTCGGGATATTGTTGCTTGCGCTCGGGAAGACCAAGGCGGCACAGCTGCTGCGGCGCCTCGATCCTGAGGAGCTGCGGGTTCTTACGCGCTCGAGTACGCGGATGCGCCCGGTCAGCTCCGACGAGGTCGAGGAGCTCATCGAGGAGTTCGCGGAGAGCTTCACCGGCGCGGCCGGTTTTGCCGGCGGGGCCGAGGAGGTGAAGAGCCTCCTCGCCGACGTGATGTCTGCGGATGAGATCGCTCAATATATGCGCGATCAGCCGACCGAAGGTCAGCCGGTCTGGGACAAGCTCGTCCCCCTGAGGGACAACGTCCTGCACGCACTCATCATGAAGGAGCACCCGCAGACGATCGCCGTCGTCCTTTCGCGCCTCGACTCGAACGTCGGCGCTCGGCTGCTGCGCACTCTCGAGCCTGAGTTCAGGCACTCTCTCTTGCGCCGCATGCTTGGCCTCAAGGGCGTCTCCGAGCGCGCCATGGCCGCGATCGAGAATGGTCTTCGCGAAGACTTGCTCGCAACCATGCTGGCAGCGCCCAATCCGGAAACGCGCAAGACCATCGCCGGCATCCTCAACAAGCTCGACGGATCACAGGCAAACGAGATCTTGAAGAGCATTGCCGCGACACGTCCCGAGGACGCCAACGAGCTGAAGAGCATGCTCTTCTCGTTTGCGGATCTCGCCAATCTCAAGCCCCGCGCGCGCTCGCTCATCCTCGAGAAGGTTCCGACCGAGCAGGTCGTCATGGCCCTTAACGGCGCCGGTCCCGACCTGCAGGAGGCGGTCCTTTCCACCCTTACCGCCCGCGTCCGGCGCATGGTCGAGGCCGAACTCGAAGCTGCGCCGCCGGCACGCTCGCGCGACGTCGAGGAAGCGCGCCGCGGCATCGTCGCAACGGTTCTCGCCCTCATGGCCCGTGGCGAGATTACGCTCGAGGACCGCAGCTCCGATGACGATCAGTCTGATTGAGGGGCTGAATGTCGAGCCAGGATCAGGACAAAGAGAGCAAAACCGAGGAAGCAACCGAGAAGAAGATTCGGGATGCGATCGAGAAGGGCAGAGTGCCGTTCTCCAAGGAGCTTCCCGCCTTTGCTTCGCTGACCGGCCTGATTGTCATCACCAGCTTCTTCATCGTCGGCAGCGCCATCGAGCTGGCATCCTCCCTCAAGGGGTTCATTGACGATCCAGGTCATTGGCCCCTGGAGAATACGGCCGACGTGGTTCAGGTCTTTGGGGCCGTCAACGTCGATGCCGCCCGCCTCCTGATGCCGGCCGTGCTCGTCCTCGCCATTGCCGGTCTTGGAAGCTCGCTCGTGCAGAATCCGCCGAGCATCGTCTTCGAACGCATCCGGCCGCAGCTCTCGCGCCTCTCCATCAGCGCCGGATGGCAACGGCTCTTCGGCGTGCAAGGGTGGGTCGAGTTTCTCAAGGGCACCTTCAAGCTCGGTGCACTCGCCTTCCTGGCCTATCTGCTCGTGCGCGCGGCCCGATTCGACGTGTTCAACTCGATGTTCATGTCGCCGTACGCGCTGCCGGAGCTGGTGCAGACCATGTCTATCCGGCTGTTCGTCTCCGTCGTGGCGGCGATCATGCTGATGGTGGTGGGAGACATCGTCTGGTCACGCTTCTTCTGGCGGCGCGAGCTGAGGATGACGCGCCAGGAGGTCAAGGACGAGCACAAGCAGTCCGATGGCGACCCGATCATCAAGGCGCGCCTGCGCTCTCTCGCTCGCGACCGCGCCCGCAAGAGGATGATGGCGCGCGTGCCCCAGGCGACCGTCGTAATTGCCAACCCGACACACTATGCCATCGCTCTGCGCTACGTCCGCACCGAGAACCAGGCACCCCTCGTCGTCGCCAAGGGACTCGACCTCGTCGCGCTGAAGATTCGTGGCGTTGCCGAGAAGCATGGAATTCCCGTGGTGGAAGACAAGCTTCTCGCAAGGTCGCTGTACGATAAGGTCGAGGTTGATCAGCTCATCCCCCCAGAATTCTATAGGGCTGTGGCAAACGTGATCCTCTACATCATGTCCCGCGGACGTCCGATTCAAACAGGCGCCCCGCAACGATGATGAAGCAACCCAACAGGTTCACCTTCGAGCGCGAGAAGGCGCTCGGGCATGGCATTCGTGAGCTGGCCTCCGACCTGCGCCTCGTCGAGCCGGCGGACTACATCAACTTCGTCCGCACCGAGCGCTTCGCCAACATCGCAAATCTCATAGCCTCTTCCGCCGAGCTGTTCTTCAAGCCGGGAACCATCTATTTCGGGCATTCGGGCGACGTCGACGTGAGCTGGGATCAGCCGCCGAGCGTCGCGCTCGACATGGAGTTCCGGCACATGCACGTGAACGTCTATTTCCGGCTTGTGCTCGAAGCACAACAGGCGGGCGTAGAAATCACCTATGTCGCGTTCGAGGGAGCCTCCGACGAGCCTGACGAAAACACGCAGCGGTTGATAGACGCCATCGCCGACGCACGCTTGATGCCCATTCCCGCCCTCGACCGCATCGACCCCCGCGGTGCCGCCGAGCCTGCGACAAGCCTCGGACAAGCTTAAGCCTTTATCAAGCTTCGCAGACATCAACGCGCAGCTAATGGCATGAGCTCGATATTCCTTTTCGACATCGCCTCGCAACGGAACCACTGGCTATCGCTGCGCCAGGAGACGATTTCCAACAACATCGCCCATGCCAACACGCCGGGCTATGCCGCCCACGACGTGCAGCCGTTCGAAGCTGTCCTGCAATCCGAGCAGCTTTCTCTCGCGACCAGCGAGCCGGGGCACGTGAGCCAGACGTCGCGCCCGGTGGATGATGTCATCGAAAACGACGAGAGCTGGCACACCTACAACTCCGGAAACTCGG
Organism: Pseudomonadota bacterium; assembly: GCA_023405815.1. Taxonomy (GTDB): domain Bacteria; phylum Pseudomonadota; class Alphaproteobacteria; order Rhizobiales; family Hyphomicrobiaceae; genus Hyphomicrobium_A. The sequence goes on from JAEXXM010000014.1 coordinate 62,431, forward strand.
TCAGCCTCGAGAAGGAGCTCGTCAAGGCGGGCGAGGTCAACAGCGCCTTCGCGCTGAGTAACGGGGTGGTCAAGGCGTTTCACCGCATGCTGCTGACCAGCACGAAAGGCTGACCATGGCCGATCCGCTCAAAGTCTCGCAATCGATCGCCGCCGCGGGTCTCGACGTTCAGTCGCACCGCATGCGCATTATCGCCGAGAACATGGCCAACGCGCAGTCGACGGCCAGCACGCCTGGTGGCGATCCCTATACCCGCAAGACGATCGTCTTCTCCAACGATTTCGACGAGACGTTGAGTGCGAACGTCGTGGGTGTCGAGCAGATCGGTACCGACCCCAGCCCCTACCGCATCGAGCGAAATCCGAGCCATCCGGCCGCCGACGAGAACGGCAACGTGAAGTACCCGAACGTGAACATGCTCGTTGAAATGGCGGACATGCGCGAGGCCAATCGCTCGTATGAAGCCAATCTTCAGATGATGAAGCAGTCGCGGGCGATGGTCATGATGACGGTCGATCTGCTGAGGAGCAGTTGATGTTGGAGCAGCTCATTCCCGCGCTTTCCGGAGTCGCCAAGAGCTCGCCCGTTCAGGGCGACACGACTATCCGGCCGAGCGCAACCGTCACCGAGCCGGGCGCCGATTTCGGCAGCATGCTGGCGCGCATGGCGGGTGACACGGTTGATACTTTGAAGGGAGCCGAGGCGGTTTCGGTCGCTGGCATCCGCGACAAGGCATCGGTTCAGCAAGTGGTCGAGTCGGTTATGGCCGCGGAGCAGTCGCTGCAGACGGCGATTGCAGTGCGCGACAAGGTGGTGTCCGCGTACATGGAAATCAGCCGCATGGCAATTTGAGGGATAGGTCATGAGAGCACTTGCCATTGCGGCGACGGGAATGAACGCGCAGCAGTTGAACGTTGAGGTCATCGCCAACAACATCGCCAACATCAACACCACGGCGTTCAAGCGCGCGAGAGCCGAGTTCACTGACTTGCTTTACCAGCCCGAGCGTCCGGCGGGCGTGCCCAATCGCGGCAACCAGAACCCGATTCCGGAGGGCTCCAACGTCGGTCTCGGCGTCCGTAACGTGTCGATCCGCAACCTGCACATCCAGGGCGCGCTGACGAGCACCGGCAACAAGCTCGATCTCGCAATCAACGGCCGCGGTTGGTTCCAGATCGAGGGCGCCAACGGCGAGACCTATTACACGCGCGCCGGCAGCTTCAACAAGAACGCCAATGGTCAGATGGTCACCGGCGACGGCAATCTTCTGCAGCCGGGCATCACCATTCCCACGGACGCCTCCCTGATCGTCGTGAACGAGACGGGAGAAGTTTTCGCGCAGGTCGGCACAGAGGCTGAGATGCAGTCGCTAGGCCAGCTCACCCTGGCAAACTTTGCCAACGACGCCGGCCTCGAGCCGATGGGCGGCAACCTCTACCGGCAGACGCTCTCGTCGGGCAACGCCGTGGTCGGCGTGCCGGGAGACACGAGCTTCGGCACGGTGGAGCAGGGCTACCTTGAGCTCTCGAACGTCGATCCGGTGAAGGAGATCACCGAGCTGATCACGGCGCAGCGCTCCTACGAGATGAACTCCAAGGTCATTCAGGCTGTCGACGACATGTACAGCACGATATCGAGGGGGTAGCGATGATCTGCCATTGGTTCGGATCGCGACTGGCGAGGCTCGTTCTTGCCGCTGTCTTCGGCTTCGGTGGTGCCCTTGCGGTGCATGCCGGCCAGATACAGCTGCCGGTTCCGCGAGTCACCATCTATCCTGGCCAGGTGATCGAGAAGGCCATGCTCGTCGACCGGGCGTTCCGCACCAACGGCGACAACCAAGTCGCGGCTGTGCCCTCCCCCGATGCGCTGGTCGGCAAGGTGGCAAAGCAGACGCTGCTGCCCGGCAAGCCGATCTACCAGGACGCGCTCAGGGAGCCGCACGCCGTCACCCAGGGGCAGGCGACGCTCGTCGTCTATCAGAGCGGTTCGCTGACCATCACCGCCAGCGCCATAGCACTTCAGTCCGGCGCCTCGGGCGAAGTCGTATCGGTGCGCAATGTCGACAGCGGGCGGATAATCAAGGGGACCGTCGGGGCTGACGGAGCGGTTCATTTGGGTGACCCATGAGGCGCGTCCTCGGCCTGATCAGCATCATCTGTGCCTGCATGGTCGCAGCACCGGGCGCCTCGCGCTCCGGTGACATCGGCCGTCTGGACGGTGGTGACTTGGGGCCGTCCAACTTTCCTTCTTTCGGCGCGCCGACCCGAATCAAGAATATCGTCTCCGTCCAGGGCGTCCGCCCCAATCAGCTTGTCGGCTACGGCCTCGTCATCGGCCTCAACGGGACGGGCGACAGCCTGCGCAACTCGCCGTTCACCGAGCAGTCCTTGCAGGCCATGCTCGACCGCATGGGCGTCAACGTTCGCAAGCTGAACACGCGCACCAAGAACTCTGCTGCCGTCATCGTCACCGCCGAGCTTCCGGCGTTCGCGCAGACGGGCATCTCCATCGACGTCACCGTCTCCTCCCTGGGTGACGCGACGTCGCTGCTCGGCGGCACGCTGATCATGACGCCGCTCTACGGCGCGGACAATCTCGTCTATGGCGTCGCCCAAGGCCCGGTCACCGTGTCGGGGTATCAGATCACTGGTGCCGCGCAGACCGTAACGCAGAACGTGCCGACATCCGGCCGCATCCCCAACGGCGCGCTGATCGAGCGCGAGGCCCCGGGCCAGTTCATGGACGTCGAGTTCATCGGCCTCGAATTGCGCAATCCGGATTTCTCCACTGCGGTGCGCATTGCCGATGCGATCAACTCGTATGGGCTCGACCGCTTTGGCGTACAGCTTGCGCGCGCAGCCGATTTGCGCAGCGTTGCAGTGAAGCGCCCGCCAGGAATCACGCCGACGCGTCTCATGGCCGAGGTTGGCGAGCTTATCGTCGAGCCCGACGCCCCCGCGCGTGTCGTCGTCGACGAGCGCACCGGTACCATCGTCATTGGACGTGACGTGCAGATCTCCACGGTCGCCGTCAGCCACGGAAACCTGACCGTGACCGTCACCGAGACCCCGCAAGTTTCTCAGCCGTTGCCGTTCTCGGAAGGACAGACTGTCGTGACGCCGGAGACCGACATTTCGACCTATGAGCAAAGTGGAACCTTGCGCATCGTCCGCGGTACGAGCCTGCAGGTGCTGGTTCGCGGCCTGAACCGCATGGGGCTGAAGCCGCAGGGGATCATTGCAGTATTGCAGGCGATCAAGACTTCCGGCGCGCTCCAGGCCGACCTCGTGGTGCAATGATGGGTCATGGCAGTGTCAGCCTCCTCCGTTCGGCCGCTGCAGGCTTGCTCCTGATCGGATTGCTCGCGCCGATGGCGGCGCGCGCGGCCGAGCAGGGATGGGCGACCGTCGTCGAGAGCAAATCCGAGGCGATGCGGCGCCATATGCAAGCGCTGCCATCCGCCCCTCCACCTGGCCGCATCAAGCCTGCGACAAAGCCTGTTGCCGCGCCGCTACCGCAACCTAAGCCGCAGCAGCCGAAGACTGTCGCCAAGGTCGATGTGCCGGCCCTGGTGCCGGTTGATGAAAGCGAGATCACGACCGGAGCGATCAACCCGGCGAAATCGGATCCTGCACTTTCCGCCACTGACGCCGCGCGGCTCTTCAACGACGACGCCAACACGCCCGCGAACGAGCTGACGACGGGCACCGTGGATGGACAAGGCGCCGATCTGGCGCGCAGCTACTGCGTCAGCATATCGAGCGCGGCCGCCGACACGCGCACGGCAATGCAGATGTCGAAGCTGGCCGAGATGGAGAAACAGGTCGGCCGGCGCATTGCTGCTCTCGAAGCCAAGACCGCCGAATACAAGTCGTGGGTCGAGCGCCGCGAGCAGATCTTGAAGCGGGCAACAACTTCGCTCGTCAAGATCTACACCCAGATGGAGCCGGATGCGGCCGCGCTGCAGTTTGTCTCCATGGAGGAGGAAACCGCGGCGTCGATCCTGTTCAAGCTCGAGCCGGCGAGCGCCAGCGCAATTCTCAACGAGATGGCGCCGGAGAAGGCGGCGCGACTTGCCGCTGGCATAGCCGGCGCCGCACGTCTCGTCGCCAGGCCGACGCCACCGCCGCCGGCGCCCCAGGCGCCGCCTCCGAATGCAGACGCTCCGGAGCGAGCCTATCCCGGCGAGGGCCGATCATGATCGCCAGGCTCTCTATCCTCGTTCTGCTGGCAGCGCCTCTGGGCGCTTGCGCCGTTGATGTTCGCGACTTCAACCGCGAGCCGCACATGACGCCCGTCGGTGCCGGCATGGTGCCGAAGCGCGTCGCCATGGTCATGGAGCCGGCCCCGCCGCCGGTCTATCGCGGTAACAGCTCGATCTGGCAGGATTCCCGCGCCGACCTCTTTTCTGATCTGCGCGCGCGCAAGATCGGCGACACGGTGACGGTCAAGATCTTCATCAAGGACAAGGCATCGATTGCCAACGACTCCGAGCGCAAGCGCGACGCATCGAACTCGCTCGACCTCGGCTACACCTACGGGGCGACGTCGAGCGATATATCGATCGCGAACGGAGCCGAGTTGGGCGGAACCGCGGACTCCAAGACCAAGACCAAGAGCGAAGGGGCCATCGAGCGCTCCGAGAAGATCGAGATCCTGGTAGCCGCAGTGGTCTCCGACGTCCTCCCCAACGGCAACCTCGTCATCAGCGGCTCGCAGGAAGTGCGCGTCAACTTCGAGATGCGCGTCGTGAACGTCGCCGGCATCGTGCGCCCGGTGGACATCTCCGCAGAGAATACGATCGCCTATGAGAAGATCGCCGAGGCCCGTATCGCTTATGGCGGTCGCGGGCGCCTGACGGAAGTCCAGCAGCCGCCCTGGGGGCAACAGCTGGTCGACGACGTGTTTCCATGGTGACGGGGCACGCCGCATGACAATGGCCGACGATGCGAAACTGGGTGAGGGAGGGCCGGCGACGCCCAAGCAGCTTTCGACGTTGCAGTTCATCATCGTCGTGGCCGCGTTGACGCTCGCCGCTGCAGCCGTCGGCTTCCTGATCGGTCGCCAGATTCTCTCCAGCAGCCAGGAGCCGGGCAGCGGCGGTAAGGCGCAGCATGCCGGCTACCTGGGTGAGCGCCAGCGTATGGAGAGCGCCAAGCTGCGCCCCCTGGCGCCCATCGTGACGAACCTCTCCGACAGCACGCCGGCCTGGATCAGGCTCGAGGCATCATTGGTATTTGCGGAGATACCCGATGATGCCGATGGGTTGTCCGCCCGCATCACGGAAGACATCGTCGGCTACCTCCGCACGGTCTCGGTCAAGCAGATAGAGGGGGCAGCCGGGTTCCAGTATCTCTCCGAGGATCTGAACGAGCGCGCGCGCGCGCGCAGCGACGGTCTTGTCCAGGAAATCATCATTCAGGGACTGATCGTCGAATGAAGCGGGTTCTCCTCGTCCTCAGCCTGCTTCTGATCGGCACGATGCACGCCACCGCTCAGCAGTTGCCGAGTCTCGACCAGCTCATGCCGGCCGGCGAAACCAGCGCCGCGGGACGAATTGTTCAGCTCGTCATTCTGATTACGGTGCTGTCGGTCGCTCCCGGCATCCTCATCATGGTCACCTGCTTTACCCGGTTCGTGATCGCGCTCTCGTTCTTGAGGGCCGGCATCGGCCTGCAGACGACGCCGGCGAACCTCATCCTTATCAGCCTTGCGCTCTTCATGACGCTCTACGTCATGGCGCCGACGTTCGACCGCGCCTGGCAAGGTGGGGTGGCCCCGCTGATCGAGAACAAGATCACTGAGGCGGAGGCTTACGACCGCATCACCGGGCCGTTCCGCACCTTCATGCTCACCAATGTGCGCGACAAGGACCTGAAGCTCTTCAACGACCTTGCGCACGAATACCTTTGGCCGAAGCAGAACAAGGCCGAGGGCGAGGCTCCGGCCCCACCCCCGCCACCGCCTCCTACGACGGCGGATGGCGAGAACATCGAGCTGCGGGTGTTGATACCCGCCTTCATGATTTCCGAGCTGAGGCGCGGGTTCGAGATCGGCTTCCTCATGGTGCTGCCGTTTCTCGTCATCGACATGATCGTCGCGACTCTCACCATGTCGATGGGCATGATGATGCTGCCGCCGACCGTCATCTCGCTGCCCTTCAAGATACTTTTCTTCGTCCTGATTGACGGTTGGAACCTCCTCGTGGGGGGGTTGATCCGCTCGTTTGCGTAGCGAGTTGCTGTGTCAGTAGCGTTGACCATGACAGCTTGGGCCCGAGGACTTCCGGGCTTAAGGGCATGATGCCGCTCTGTCATACCGGCCGCGATCCGGATGTCCCCGCAGAGACGTCAACCATAGGCACAGGCGCACCATGGCGAGCATCAATACCAACATAGCGGCAATGACGGCGTTGCGGTCGCTCACGGCTACCAACATGGCACTCGAGCGAACGCAGGACCGCATCTCCACCGGTCTTCGTGTCGGCACGGCCGCCGACAACGCTGCTTACTGGTCGATCGCGACCACGATGAAATCGGACAACTCTGCGCTCTCTACAGTGCAGGATGCTCTCGGTCTGGGCTCCGCCACAGTCGACGTCGCTTACACCGCCCTTGACGAGGCAAAGAACATCGTCACCAAGCTCAAGGACAAGCTCGTCGCCGCGGCGCAGCCCGGCCTCGACCGCGCCAAGATCCAGACGGAAATCGATGAGCTGCAGGCACAGCTCATTGGCATTGCCAGCGCGGCGAGCCTGCAGGGCCAGAATTGGCTCTCCGTCGATTCGAGCGCGGCCGGATTCAACGTCACCAAAAGCATCATCTCCTCGATCAGCCGATCCGGGGGCACGATCTCGGTGCAGACGATCGCGATCAACACCACGTCGATGATTCTGTTCGATACGAACGCTGCGGCGAACGGCATCCTCGATGCAACCCGCAACGCGACGACGGGCGTGGTAGACGCCGCAGGTACGTTCACCATCTCGACGCTCGACATCTCGGCGCTGACCGACAGCGCGGCGGACCTTGCCATCCTCGACGGCTACATCAAGGGTGCCGACCGGGCGATCACGGAGATGGCCGCTGGCGCCACTGCGCTCGGCGCCGCCAAGGCCCGGATCGAGATCCAGGAGTCTTTCGTCGCCGCCCTCATGGACGCGATCGAGGGCGGCATCAGCCAGCTCGTCGACGCAGACATGAACGAGGAGTCGACGAAGCTGCAGGCCTTGCAGGTGAAGCAGCAACTCGGCATCCAGGCGCTTTCCATCGCCAATAGCTCGAGCCAGAGCATCCTCAAGCTGTTCCAGCAGTAGGCGTAAGGGCATGAAGGCACGGCGCAGCCGGGCCCTCCAGACGCGGGTCTCGGGGGATCAGCGCGGGGCGCCCGTTAACTATATCTAAATACAAATTTACTAAAGAGCGATGCATGGCAGGTTGAGCCCGGATCACCCGGCTCAAAGGCATGATGCCGATCTGCCGTGCCGGCGATCCGGTATGTCCCCCGTGCAAACGCTCAATCCCAGGGACAAACAATCATGGCCAGTATCAATACCAACGTAGCCGCAATGACCGCATTGCGGTCGCTGACGTCAACCAATATGGCGCTCGAGCAGACGCAGGACCGCATCTCGACCGGCCTGCGCGTCGTGACTGCCGCCGACAACGCCGCCTACTGGTCGATCGCGACCACGATGAAGTCGGACAACTCTGCGCTCTCCACGGTGCAAGACGCCCTCGGCCTCGGCGCCGCCACCGTCGACGTCGCCTACACCGCCCTCGACGAGGCGAAGAATATCGTCACCAAGATCAAGGACAAGCTCGTCGCTGCGGCGCAGCCCGGCCTCGACCGCGCCAAGATCCAGACGGAAATTACCGAGCTCCAGGCACAGCTCAGCGGCATCGCCAGTGCGGCGACCCTTCAGGGTCAGAACTGGCTCTCCGTCGACTCGAGCGCTGCCGGCTTCAACGCCACCAAGAGCGTCGTTTCGTCGATCGCGCGTGCCGGCGGCACGATCACCGTGCAGACGATCTCGATCAACACGACGTCGATGATCCTCTTCGACGCGAACGCAGCGGCGAGCGGCGTCCTCGACTCGACTCGTAACGCAACGACGGGTGTGGTGGACGCCGCTGGTACCTTCACCATCGCGACGCTCAACATCTCTGCGTTGACCGACAGCGCAGCCGATCTCGCCATCCTCGACGGCTACACCAAGGGCGCAGATCGCGCCATCACCGAGCTCGCAGCGGGTGCCACGGCGCTCGGCGCCGCCAAGGCCCGCATCGAGATTCAGCAGTCGTTCGTCTCCGCGCTGAGCGATGCCATCGAGGGCGGCATCAGCCAGCTCGTCGACGCCGACATGAACGAGGAGTCGACCCGCCTTCAGGCCCTGCAGGTCAAGCAGCAGCTCGGCATCCAGGCGCTCTCGATCGCCAACGGTTCGAGCCAGAGCATCCTCAAGCTGTTCCAGTAAGCCGGGCGCCGCATTAAAGCCGAGAGCCAAGCCCTTCGGGGGGCTTGGCTCTCTTATTTCCCGCTCGGCACCTCAGGGCGCCCAGCCGTTTCAGTTTGAAGCGTCTTGGAAGGCGACGTTAATCGCCGCTTAGGCCATTCTTCGAGGGACACCTCGTCGGCCACACTTTGCTACGTTTCCGGCCGGCATTTTTAGCATAGTCGCAACCCAGTCCGAGTATGTCTGAGGTATGACAGGTTGAGCCCGCGTCTTTGGGTTCAAGGGCATGATGCCGAGCTGTCATGCCGGCCGTGACCCGGTATGTCCCCCCGCTTGTAACTGTGTAACGCAAGGGACAACCCCCAATGGCGAGTATCAATACCAACGTCGCCGCAATGACGGCGTTGCGGTCGCTCACGGCCACCAACCAGGCTCTCACGCAAACCCAGGATCGCATCTCCACCGGCCTTCGTGTCGGCACGGCGGCCGACAACGCCGCCTACTGGTCGATTGCGACCACGATGAAGTCGGACCAGTCCGCACTCTCGACGGTGCAGGACGCGCTCGGCCTCGGCGCCGCCACCGTCGATGTCGCCTACACCGCCCTCGACGAGGCCAAGAACATCGTCACCAAGATCAAGGACAAGCTCGTCGCCGCGGCGCAGCCCGGCCTCGACCGCGCCAAGATCCAGACGGAAATCACCGAGCTGCAGGCGCAGCTCAGCGGCATGGCCAGCGCAGCGACCCTGCAGGGTCAGAACTGGCTCTCCGTCGACTCGAGCGCGGCCGGCTTCAATGCCACGAAGAGCATCGTCTCCTCGATTAGCCGTTCCGGCGGCTCAATTTCGGTGCAGACGATCTCCGTCAACACCAACTCGACGATCCTGTTCGACTCAAATGCTGCGGCGACCGGCATCCTCGATGCAACCCGCAACGCGACGACGGGCGTGGTGGACGCCGCAGGTACCTTCACCATCGCAACGCTCAACATCTCGGCCTTGACCGACAGCGCTGCCGATCTCGCCGTTCTTGACGGTTACATCAAGGGCGCCGATCGGGCGATCACCGAGATGGCGGCCGGCGCGACGGCCCTCGGTGCCGCCAAGGCCCGCATTGAGATCCAGCAGTCGTTCGTCTCCGCGCTGAGCGATGCCATCGAAGGTGGCATCAGCCAGCTCGTCGACGCCGACATGAACGAGGAGTCGACGAAGCTGCAGGCCCTGCAGGTGAAGCAGCAACTCGGCATCCAGGCGCTCTCGATCGCCAATAGCTCGAGCCAGAGCATCCTCAGCCTGTTCCGTTAAGGCAACAAGCTCTGACATTCGGAAGGCCAAGCTCTCTCTGAGGGCTTGGCTTTTCTTGTGGCAATTTTCGCGCAAGGTTCCCCCCGAAAGATCGCGCCACAACTCATAAGCCGGATTCGATTTGCCCGGGGAGGCGCATGGTCTGGAGCGATCAGCTCAAGCAGTTGTGGGGCAACCTGCTCGCCCTGGGTCCGCGGCGCCTTGCCGTTCTGGGCCTCGTCGGGCTCACCGTGTTCGTGGCCGTAGGCCTCGGCAGCTACTATTTGAGCCGCCCGGAATACGAGACACTCTATGCCGGCCTCGACCCGCAGGATGTGGCGCGCGTCGGCGCAGCGCTGCAGGAATCGGGCATTTCCTTTGACGTGACGCCCGAGGGCACGGCCGTCCTCGTCCATCCGGGGCAGGCCTCGCGCGCGCGCATGCTGCTGGCGGAGAAGGGGCTGCCGAGCAGCGCCAACGCCGGATATGAGCTCTTCGACAAGATGGGTGCTATCGGCCTGACGTCCTTCATGCAAGAGATCACGCGCGTGCGCGCCCTCGAAGGCGAGATAGGGCGCACCATTCAGGGCATGAAGGGTATCCGCGCCGCGCGCGTCCATATCGTCATGGCCGACAGCGGCTCATTCCGGCGCAGCACGCAGCAGCCGTCCGCATCGGTCGTGATCCGTACCGATTCTTCCGGCGACTTCTCCTCCGCCCAGGCCATCCGCCACCTGGTCGCCGCGGCAGTTCCTGGATTGACGATCGACAAGGTCCGCGTGCTCAGCACCGACGGTACCGTCCTTGCGTCGGGCGACGGGACGTTCAGCGCCGCCCCGACCAAGATGCTCGAGCTCGAGCGCACCGTCGCCAGCGAGCTGAAGCAGAACGTTAGCGAGACGCTTGCGCCCTACATCGGCGTCGACAACTTCCAGCTCAGCGTTGCCGCGCGCCTGAATACCGACAAGCGGCAGGTCAACGAGACTGCCTTCGATCCTGAATCCCGCTTCGAGCGCTCGCGCCGCACCGTCAAGGAAAAGACCAATTCGAAGGATGCCGGCAACACGCAGCCCGTCGGCGTCGACCAGAACCTTCCCGCCGAGCAGCAGGCCGCCGGAGGCGGCGATAACAGCTCCATGCGCGCCAGCGAGCGCAAGGAGGAGCTGAAGAACTTCGAAGCCAACTCCAAGACCATATCGACCGTCAGCGACGGATATAGGATCGAGGCCTTGACCGTCGCGGTCGTCGTCAACAAGCGGCGCCTCGAGGCTCTGCTTGGCACGGGCGCGACACAGGAAGCGATCGACACCAAGCTCAAGGAGGTCGAAAATCTCGTCGCATCGGCGACCGGAACGGACCAGAAGCGCGGCGACCGCATAACGGTCGCGGCTGTCGAGTTCCTGAGCCAGAGCGAGATGATGGAGCCGCTACCCTCTCCCGGGATCGTCGACTATCTGTTGGGAAAGGTGGACATGATCGTGAAGGCGCTGGCTGTGCTCGCCGCCGCCATGATCCTGGTTTGGTTCGGCCTGCGCCCGGCAACGCGCATGCTGCTCGAATTCCAACCCGCGCCGGTGGCGGAGGCAGCAGCTGCAGAGTTGCCGTTCGAGCCGCAGATTGCAGCCGCCTTCGCCATGGAGCCGCAGCTCGCGGCTGAATCGGCCGCCGATCTCATCGGAGACCTGACCAGTAAGATCAACCGCGCCCCGCAAAAGCGGCTCGAGCAGATGGTCGACTATGACGAGGAGCAGGTCGTCGCGATTCTGAAGCAGTGGCTGCGCGGAGGGCCGCAGGCGTGAGCGGGGTCCCCGTCGCTCAATTCCTGGTCGACTTCGGTAACAAGCCGCCTCCGGACGACGTGACGGAGGAGGTGCAGGCGGAGGCCCCCGGTCTCGGTGACGCGTATTGGGCGGAGCGAGTCGACGAGGCATACGCGCGCGGACTTGAGGAGGGGAAGACGGCGGCCGAAGCCGATGCCGCTGCCCGGCTCGAGGAACACAACGCGGCAGCCGAAGTGGGCCTTGTTGCTGCGCGCGAGGCCTGGACGCAGGAGGCAGGGCCGCGCTTCGCCGCGGCAATCGGCGAAGCCGTTGCCGATATGGAGAACCGCCTTGCCGAGGCGGTCGAGCGCGTGTTGAGGCCATTCCTTGCTCAAGCGGTGCGAGACCAGGCAATCCGCCAGTTGCGGGCGATCGTACAGGATCTCGTCGGCAACAACCCTGGACTGACTATGGAGATTTCGGGGCCTGAGGACCTGCTCGAGGCAGTAGGTGCAAGCCTTTCGCCCAACGTCGCGACGGTCTCGTTCATCGCCAACACCGCCACCGACATTCAAATCAAAGCCGGCTCGTCGCTGATCGAGACCCGCATCGCGGCGTGGCTGAAGGACTGTGAGGGGCAGGCCACATGACGGGCGAAGGCGGCGAGGATACCCAACAGCACGAGCTTGTCATCATCCGACGCCGCAACGGCGGAGAGGACGCGCCGCACAAGGGCGGCGTCTGGAAGATCGCGCACGCCGACTTCATGACTGCACTCATGGCCTTCTTTCTGGTCATGTGGCTGATCAATGCCACCGACGACAAGACGGTCACCGGCGTTGCCAACTACTTCAATCCGATGCGCTTGACGGACCCGAGCGCGAAGCCCAAGGGCATCCACAACGAGGATCCTGGCAGCGACCGCAAGGATGGCGGTGCCCCAGGCACGTCGGACGCCGGCAAGAACAGCGGATCGCGCACGGGCAAGGGAACGGACCAGCCAAACAACGCCGAAGCCGCCATGTTCGGTGAGCCCTACGAAGTCCTCGACAAGCTTGCGGCCGAAGCGGGCAAGGGACCGCCGGCGCTGCAGGTCACCGAGAGAGGGAACCCACTGGGGCACAATACCGGCGAGGCGTTTCGAGACCCGTTCGATCCGGAGTCGCGCTATGACGCCGCGCGCCAAGGCGAGGCTGAGCAGCAATCCGCCGAGAAATCGGATGCGGCTCCCGTGGCAAAGGAACACGGTCCAGCGTCCGAATCCGGTCCCGCGTCCGAACCCGGTCCCCAGGCCGGAGCCGAGCCTAGCCACGCCGAGTCAAGCGGCGCCGGCGCCGACGCTGGCCGCGGCGAAGCTGTTGCGTCTGACAACAAGCCCGCTTCAGAACAGTTGCGGGCGCCGATCGAGGAAGCCGTGAAGCAGACCGGCTTCGATCCGATTCCTGGCATCGACGTTAAGTCCACTGACGAGGGCTTGTTGATCTCCATCACCGACCAGCCCGATTTCGAGATGTTCGGCATCGCGTCGGCGCAGCCTAAGCCCGAGCTCGTCGTGCTCATGGAGCGCATCGGAAAGGTGCTCGGCGAGCGCACTGAGCATATCGTCATCCGCGGCCACACCGACGGGCGGCCATTCCGGTCCGGCGGCTACGACAACTGGCGCCTTTCGACCGCCAGGGCGCAGATGGCCTACTACATGCTCATTCGCAGCGGCATCCCCGAGGCTCGCATCGATCGCATCGAGGGGCACGCCGACCACAAGCACAAGAACGCCGCCGAGCCGCTCGCAGCCGAGAACCGGCGCATCGAGATTCTGCTCGAGAAGGGCAAGTCGTGACGCGGCCGGCTTCATACAGCATCCTGCTGCTGAGCGCACTACTGCCGCTCGCCGCTCACGCCGCGGATGAGCCCGACAAGCAGCCATTCGAGCTCGTCCGCGAGCTCCAGATGCACCAGGGGCAGGCGGCCCTCAAAGCCACGAGTGCGCGCGCGGAGCAGCGAGAGAAGAGAGAGCGGATTGCCAAGGTCGCGGCGCAACTCACCAAGTTCGACGCCAAGGTGTGGTCTGATCCGAGGAACGTCCGCGCGGCCGTAATCTACGTTTTGAGCGGCGGTGACCCGCGCATTCTGCGCAGCTTGACGTCATCGGGAGCCGCCAATGGCGTCGATGAGCGCCTTGTGAAGGGCGCCTTGGCCTACAGCGAGCGTCGCGACGACGAGGCGACAAGGCTGCTCGAAGGCGTCGACGTGGAAGCCCTCGACCGCAGCGTCGGTGGCCATGTCGCCCTTGTGCGGGCAATGCTGATCGCGAAGACAGACCAGCGCAAGGCGTATGCCCTGCTCGACCGTGCGCGCGTCATTGCACCGGGCTCCCTGGTCGAGGAATCGGCGTTACGCCGGCAGGCCATATTGGCTGCCAAGATGGGACAGCTCGACGCTTTTGACGCGCTTGCATCGCAATACTTCAGGCGCTTTGGCGGCTCTATATTCGCGCGCAGCTTCGAGCGCCAGTTCGCTCAGGAGGTCGTGGCGCACAACTACGCTGCCGACGATAAGCGGTTCGCCAATCTTCAAGCTATGCTTGGCGGATTGTCTGCCGACGAGCGCCGGGAGACTGGTCTCGCGATCGCCGAGGATGCGGTGGCGGCGGGCAATGTCGCACTCGTGCGCTTCGCCGCCAAGCTCGCCGCCATCGATGCAAGAAGCCACCCCTTCGACGCGACCCGCATGCGCCTTTACGAGGCTGCAGCTCTGATCGTGACGCCGGACTACGAGGAGGCCGCTAAGGCGCTCTGGACAATCGACAGGTCGAAGCTCGCGGCGCGTGACGAGAGCCTCCTCGATGCTGCCCTTTCGGCTTCGCGTGAGATCGCGCGACCGCCGACCTACGCGCCAGCCGAGGATCAGCAGGAAGGCGCCGGAGCGGCGGCTGCGGAAAAGACGACGGATACCGCCAGCGCCAACCTGCTCCGCAACGCCGAGCAGGCGATTGCAAATG
>JAEXXM010000005.1 GCA_023405815.1 Pseudomonadota bacterium
GACCGACGTCGCTGTCCCAGCCCTGCCGCCAGGCCGCGATCTCTTCCAGCCGGCCCACCGCCCGCGCCGCCTCGCGCAGCGAGCCCGGTCGCTCGGGACTTTCCAGCATGACCTCGGCGCCGAACGCGCGTCCCAGCTCCTTCACCCGCGGCCGCTTGCGGAACACGCAGCGGATCTGCGGCAGGTTTACGCGGTGAATGGCGGCCGTGTGCAGGTCGATGCCGATCTGTGACCGCTTGACGATCTCGGTCAGGAAAAGGTGCGCCAGTCGCGCTGCGAGCGAGCCGTTCGCCGATCCGGGAAACGAGCGGTTGAGGTCGCGCCGGTCGGGGAGATACCGCGAGCGGTTGATGAACCCGAACACGTTGACGACGGGCACGCACAGCAGCGTGCCGTTGATGCTCTGCGGCGCGAGCGTCCTCAAGAGGCGCCGTATGATCTCGACGCCGTTCAGCTCATCGCCGTGGATGGCGGCCGACACAAACATCGTCGGACCGGGCTGAGCCCCGTGCAGCACATGCACCGGCAATGTAACAGGGGCGTGATTAGAAAGCTTCGAAATCGGCAGATCGACCAGCCGGCGCTCGCCCGGCTTTACAGCCAGCCCTCCGATGATGAACGGCTGCCTCACGGCGTTGCCCGCCTCCTCATCCGTTCATCCGCTCCCATCTGCCCGGGGGAAACTGCACGACAGCGCATGCGCGTGCAAGCACGCAGTCGTGCCGAGAATCCATGACCTCCTATGGCGATGGTCGCGGGCGATACCTTCCCCTCGAGCGCTCTCCACACGAATTTGCTTCCTCGCCGTGCGAAAATCGTGGGCGACGACGTCGACCATCTCGCCATGCCTCGCGCTACGCGCTAAGACTTGCGGGCGTTAAGAAAAATCGGCGCACGACGCCGTCGAGACGCGCTCGCTGCTTGCACCGCGGCGGACCCGCCTCTAAGACTACAGCATCCGCGAAGGCACCAAGGTCTCGCTACTGGCGGGTCCCGCGGGCGAGCTTTGTGCCTACGCGTCGATACAGGTGGCGTATGCTGAGGCGACAGGGGTCCATGAAACGCCCGAAGCAATCGATGCGACGCTACTCCCGGCTCCTCGCCGTCGCTTGCTTTCTCACTGTCCTCCTCGCCGCCCCCCTCATCATCTCCGACCGCTTCGATCGCATCGCGCTGCAAAGCGGCGCCGTGTTCGCTGCCTCGAGCAACAGCTACAGCCTCAGCGCCCCCGTGCGGCTGATGACCGGACCGACGATCGAGATCGAGAGCGGCACGCTTTCGATGCCGCCGAACCGCACCGGACTTGCGCGCGGCGGCCAAATGATCGCCATGCTCATTACCGGCAGCGGCCCGCAGATGACGCTGGAGGATGCGACCTTCACGGCCGACTTCTCCACCCGCGAGCCCACGTTCTCTCAGGAGCAGCCTGTAGGCGAGATTGCCCCGCTCGTGAAGGCGCTGCAATCGATGCAGTTCAGCGACCTCGACGTGCGCGACAGCACCGTTCGCATCAAAATGTCGGACGCCTCCACTGTCGAGCTTCATGATGTGAACGCTTCGATCTCGGGAAGGCCCAATGGCGCCATCCAAGTTTCGGGCTCGTTCGAGTTCCATGGCGAGAAGATCGAGTTCGAGACCGCGCTCGGCGCCAGCCTCGACGCGCAGGGAATGTCACGGCCGATATCGGCGTCGTTCTCCGGCACGCCGCTCGCGGCGACGCTCGACGGCAGCCTCATGCTCGGCGAGAGCCCGCAGCTCCTTTCACCGCAAGCGGAGCTGACCTCCACCGACCTGCGCGCCACGGCGCGCTGGCTCGGCGTCAACTGGCCGAGCGGTCATGGCTTCGGACCATTCCGCGCCAAAGGTCAGCTCGAGTGGGTCAACCGCACCGTGGCCTTTCAGAATGCAGCCATCGAGCTCGACGAGAACGACGCCAGCGGAACTCTGTCGATCAACTTTGCCGGTCCAAGACCCGCGGTCGAGGGCACGCTTGGCCTCAAGACGCTCGACCTGACGCAGTATCTGAAGCACGCCGAGGCGGCGGAGAACCGTTCAAGCTTGCTCTCCTCCATCCGCGAGGCGAGCGGTCTCGCGTTCCCCCTCATCGAGGCCATCGACGCCGACTTCCGCATCTCCTCGGACAGCGTCGTTCTGCCGGCAACGACCATCGGGCGCAGCGCGGCCACCGTATCCTTGCGCAGCGGCAAGATGCTCGCCGACATCGCCGAGCTCGAGTTCGAGGATGGAACGCGCGGTGTCGGACAGATCCGCATCGACCAGAGCGGACCTGATCCGAGCTATGGCATGCAGGCGAAGTTCGAATCCCCCGATGTCGGCCACGCGATCCAGGCCGTATTCGGCCATCCGACCGTGCAGGGCCGCGGTGCCGTTATCATCGACCTCACCGCCGCTGGCGACAGCGGCGAGAGCCTGTTGCGCTCCCTGGACGGAAAGCTCTCCGTCACTCTCGCCGAGGGAGGTCGCATCGGCATCGATGTCAACGTACTCACTGCACCTGAAAGCGAGGCGCTGCCGGATACGGCCTGGCAGGAGGTGAGCAGCAGCGCCATCTCGGTGGACAAGCTCGATGCCCGCTTCGTCGTCGCCAACGGCATCCTGCGCGCGCAATCGGCTGAAGCCGTGTCGGGCGCCCGGGCCCTGAAGGCCGATGGCGCCATCAGCCTCATCGAGCGCCGCCTCGACATGGAGCTTGCCGTGGGCGATGTCGCACCATCGGTCGAAGCGAGCGAAGCGGCTTCGCAGGTCAAGCTGCAGCCGCGCAGCATCATCAACATGCATGGGCCATGGTCCTCACCCGCGATCCGCAATGAGCCCGCCGAAAATTCGCCCAAGCCCGAAGGGCCGGCTCCCGGCTGACCGAAGTCAGAGCAGCTTCGCAAGCTCTTGATGTGCGGCCGCACGCTGGCTCTCATCCATATGCAGGCCGCACTTCGTTCGCCGCCAAAGGATGTCGTCCGCCCCGCGCGCCCATTCCCGCTCTCGCAGGTAGATCACCTCGCGCTCGCTGAGCCCCGCGCCGAAACTTCTGCCCAGATCCCCCATGTTCTCCGCGTCCCCCAGCACATCGTCGGTGAGCGTTCCATAGCGCCGTGCAAGACGCCCGAGGAACGCCGCATCGAACCCGCGATGCCTCCGGCAGAGGTCGCGGATGAAGCCGGCGAGCCCTCCTTCGCCGAGATCGCCACCCGGCAATGGCGCTGAGGCCGTCCACGCGCGCCTCATGTGCGGGAAGCAGGGCTTGAGCCTCCCCAACGCCGCCTCTGCGAGTCGCCGATACGTGGTGAGCTTGCCGCCGAGCACCGTGAGCAGCGGCGCACCCTCGTCGCTGTTGAGGGCAAGACTGTAGTCGCGCGATACGGCGGAAGCACTCTCCTCGCTGTCGTCGTCGAACAGAGGACGCACGCCGGCAAAGCTCCACACGATGTCATCGCGAGTTGGCGGCGCGGCGAAGAACTGGCGCGTCAGGTCCAGAAGGTAGTCTTCCTCCTCGCGGCTGATCTCCGCCGACGCGGGATCGCCGTCAAAGGCGACCTCAGTCGTCCCGATCAGTGTGAAACGCTCTTCATATGGAATTGCGAACACCACCCGGCCATCGGCATTCTGGCAAAGATAGGCGTCGTTCGCCCCGGCGATACGGGGTACGACGATGTGGCTCCCTTTGACGAGGCGCAGCGGCACGGCGCGCAGCGCCGGGCCCCCACCCAAGCTGGAGACCCACGGGCCAGCTGCGTTGACCAGCGCACGCGCACGAACCTCGCGCTGACCTCGCGCACTATCGAGCAGCACTCTCCATGTGCCCTCCTCGACCCGCGCGGTCGCAACCCGCGTGCGCGTCTCGATCGCCGCACCGCGATCTGCAGCTGCGCGCGCGTTGAGCACCACGAGGCGCGCATCGTCAACCCTGCAGTCCCAGTACGTGAAGCCGTGCGTCAGCTCGCGCCTCAGCGCATAGCCTGCAGGATCGCGACGAAGGTCGAGCGACGACGACGCTGGAATGCGCTGCCGCTTGCCGAGGTGGTCGTAGAGAAAGAGGCCGGCACGCAGCATCAGCCCAGAGCGTCCGCCAGCGACTTGCGGCAGGATGAAACGCTGCGGCCAGATGATGTGGCTGGCATTGGCGAGCAGAACCTCGCGCTCCTCCAGCGCCTCGCGCACCAGTCTGAACTCATAGTGCTCGAGATACCGCAGGCCACCATGAATGAGCTTGGAGCTCGCCGAGGACGTGGCCCCACCGAGGTCGCTCTTTTCAGCCAGGAGAACGGTGAGCCCGCGGCCTGCGGCGTCGGCGGCGATGCCGGCACCGTTGATGCCTCCGCCCACGACGACGAGGTCATAGATCATAGGGCGAGGCTATCACGCCGACGCTTACGGCGCCGTTTCCGATCTGCGTCGAGCCAGGGTTGCCAGCGAAACGATGACCAGCGTCAGGAAGCCAACGGGCAGGGCAAGCAGCACGGTTGCAGGTCCACTGATGCCGAACCAATCGGCGATCGACCGCGCATGTGCATCAAGCATCAGCCACGCCGCATCCTTGGCCACCCCCGGCTCGGCATCGAGCCACGCCTCCTTCAGCTCGCCGAAGTATTCGAGGCCGCTGGCTCCCCCGCTCGACAACGCCGCCGTCGCCTCGAAGAACGGAACGGCGAAGTAGTGTCGCCCGGCGAGATAGAGCACCATCACCGCGACACCAGCGAGCATTCCGGCAGCCGCACCTGCGGCATTGGCGCCTCGCCACCACAAGGCCCCGACGACGGCCGGGAAGAGGCCGGCCGCCGCGACCGCGACGGCCCAGGTCGCAACATCGACGATGCCGGCCGGACGCAGCAAAGCGAGCGTCGTGCTGGCCGCGATGACCGCGGTCGCGACCGCATAGGACGCAAGACGCATCCCGCGCACATGCTGGTCTGGGCCGTCGATCGTAAGGCCGAGCGCCCGCACGATCACGCTCAATGGCGCGTGCGCCGTCACCAGAACCGTCGCCAGCACCGCAAGGGCGAGCAAGCCCATCAATACGCCACTGAGACCCGCGATCTCTGGCAGCGCGAGCGTGACGACATCGGGATCAACGCTCACGTCCTGCAGTCGCAACGTCGATGCGGCGTCAGGCAGCGCGGCGCACGCCTGCGCGACCGCGTCGGCGCTCGTCGCCGCCTCCCCGCAGACTTGCACCAGCCCGAGCTTGCCATACGTGAAGATCCACGCCGGCAAATCGGAGAGCGCCGTCCGCTCCGCGATCAACGTCGCGATTTCCTGCCGTGCATAGACCGCGACTGCTGGCGCGAGCGCCAGCACCAGCACTGAGAATCCCAATCCCCACAGCGCAGTGTGACGCGCATTGCGCGCCGTCGTCGTCGCAAGCGGTGGAGCAAGCAGACTCGGCAGCACTGCGACACCTGCCGCAAGACCGAGCGTGATTCCGGCGAAGTTGATGGGCGACACCGACAGGAACGCCGTCAGCATCGGCCTCATGAAAGATGGATCGGCGAGCTCCTGCTCGAGCAGGTTCTCCTCGAGCCCCTGCAGTTGCCAGATCGAGTTCGCGTAGGCGAGCTGCGGCACCGGCAGCCCATGCCACTGCGCCGAGAGGATGACGAGCGGCACGAGCAGCGCCACCAGCAGCAGCGGATAGAGCATGCCGTTGACGGTCGACGTCCCGCCCGCTCCGCGCACGACGAAGCACGCGAGCGCGGCACATGCCGCCGCGATTGTCGCCGTAGCAAAGTCGACGCCGAGAAGGCGCATGCCCACCAGTCCCGAAGCCATGAGCCCGGCAACGAGCAGTCCCACCATCGATGCGGTGATGATCGAAAGACCGAGGAGATCGACCGCCCGGCTGGAAAACCGGCGCGTCAGAAGAGCCGGGAGCGAGTTCGCTCCCGATTGGGCAAAGCGCGGCGCGATCAAAAGTTGCATCAGCAGGCAGCCGGCGCCGAGCCCCAGCGCATAGGCCAGCCCGTCGTGTCCCGACGCGAAAATGGCGCCGGGAACGGCGAGGAAGAATGCACCCGTCAGGGTGTCTGTGGCGACCGACATTCCGCCTGCGATAGGCGCGGCACCTCCGCCGAGTCGACGCAAGCTGGCCGCAAGCGATATCGCCCCGGCGCCGGCTATTCCGACGGCCCAATAGCCGCCGTCGCCCCAGACAGCCGAGGCACCAAAGCCGGCGGCGAGAACCAGCGCGGCAATGAGAAGTGAGGCTGATGCGAACGTGCCCGACGCCGCGACCGCGGGCGATTTGGCTGGCGTCAAGAGATGGCTGTCGAGCGGCATGTCAGGCGTCCGTGGCCCGGCGCGCTTCGCGGCGATCCTGCCACCGCGCCGAGGCGAGCCCGACGAGCACGAACGCGATCAGCGATCCTTGAGCCACCATGAAGTAGCCGAGCGGCAGGGCGAATATGTCGATGAGGTTCAGCGCCTGCGCAAACATCGGCACGACGAAGGCGAGCAGAGTCCACAGCAGCAGCGCCACGACGGGAAGCCGCGCCTTTGCCGGTTCGCTTTCAGTTGAGTGCAGATCTTCGCGCACCGAGCCCCGCCCCCGTCCGCCGCAATGGCTTGCGCTGTTTCAATGGCGGGAGTCTTGCCGGCGTTTGCGACACCCTCGTGGCGCACCGACATGCGTCCACGCCAAACATACGGTCGAGCCGAAAACTAAAAGGCGGGGCGATACGCTCCCGCATCCCCCCGCCCTGGGATCCTCTCCCTAGACTTGGACCCTTATGCTTTTGCATGGCCAGCTGAGTGGTCCGCGACTCGCCGGACCCGCACCATGGGTGACCAAAGGTCCTGCGTCAAGTCGCCCATCACCGAAAAAATACTGATGTGCCGCAGCGATTTGTGACCGTTCAATGTAAGCGGCGCCGAAGCTCAGGAAACCTCGGGACGGCATTCCGAGTCGGGCGGTAGGGGTTCGCACTGACGATTGCCGACACACGTGCGCATGGCCTGCTCGAGCGTGGGAGTATAGACGCCGTCGACAGCCCCGAAGTAGAGCCCCTGCGAGCGCAGCCCGCACTGGTACATCTTGACGATACGCTCGCCTCCCACCCGCATGGCGAGGACGTAGTCACGTAGGGCAGCTTCCGCCTCCCCCATCGATTGACGAATGTGTGCGCGGGTATCGAGCGCATAGGGACTGCCCGGCGCCAGCTCCAGCGCCCGCTCGACGTCCTCGGCCCCATCGGCGGGGCGCCCGAGCTTGTAGTAGGCCCACGCGCGGTTGTTCAGTGCCAGGGGAAAGTCCGGCTTCATCTTGAGCGCCACGTCGTAGTCGGCGATGGCCTTGTCGAACATGCCGAGCAGCGAGTAGGCGAGCGCCCGCATGCCGTGGGCAAGGCTGCGCTGCTCTTCGGGCAGCCCAGGATTGTCGATCATCGCCGAGCAGCCGCTGATGCGCCGCTCGTTGTCGTCGCTGAGGCAGTCGACCATCGGATCGACTACCGTCGCCGACGCGGCGAGGGGGCCGGCAGCTACGGCAATCGCGGCAATGAGCAACCTTACGAGGAACATTCCGCCCCCAGGGTCTAAGCTGGCCTATTGAAAGGACCAGAAACGGGGTTTTATTGGGTCATGGAAGGCTGGCGAAGCGCCGCATGATGCCCCGCCCTGGCCGCAGCGGCTGCTTAACACCTTCCGGCAGTCGCCTGTGCTAGGCTCGAATGCCTGCAGGATGCGAGCGTCCCACGTGAAACAAAAGCGAATTCTGCTCATCATCGGCGGCGGCATCGCCGCATATAAGTGCCTCGACCTCATCCGCAGGCTGCGCGAGGCGGGAGCCTCCGTACGCGCCGTGATGACCAAGGCGGCAACCGAATTCGTCACGCCCCTTTCGGTTGGCGCCCTGACCTCGGAGCGCGTCTTCACGAGCTTGTTCGATCTCAACGACGAGCAGGAGATTGGTCACATCCGCCTCTCGCGCGAGGCCGACCTGCTCATCGTCGCACCCGCGACCGCCGACCTCATCGCCAAGATGGCCGGCGGCCATGCCGACGACCTTGCCTCCACGGTGCTGCTGGCGACCGACAAGCCGGTGCTCGTCGCGCCGGCGATGAACCCGCGCATGTGGCTGCACCCGGCAACCCAGCGCAACGTCGCCCAGTTGCGCGCCGATGGCATTCATCTCGTCGGACCAAACACCGGCGAGATGGCCGAGCGCGACGAGGCAGGCCCCGGGCGCCTTGCCGAGGTGCCGGAGATCATCGCTGCGGCCGAGAAGGTTCTATCCGAGCGCGCGGCTGGGGCGGTCTCACATCTTCACGCGCGCCTGCTCGCCGGCCGCCACGTCCTCGTTACCTCAGGCCCGACGCACGAGCCGATTGACCCGGTGCGCTATATCGCCAACCGCTCGTCCGGAAAGCAGGGACACGCCATTGCCCGCGCCGCTGCCGCACTCGGCGCGCGCGTCACGCTTGTGTCGGGACCGGTGACCATCCCCGACCCGCCGGGCGTGGACGTTGTGCGCGTAGAAACGGCCGCGGACATGCTGCGCGCCGTGGAGCAGAGCCTGCCGGCAGACATCGCCGTGTTCGCCGCCGCCGTCGCCGATTGGCGGACGGCATCCGAAGAGCGCCAGAAGCTCAAGAAGACCGGGGCCACGCCGAGCCTCGACCTTGTCGAGAATCCCGACATCCTTGCCAGCGTCGGCAAACGCCGCTCTGGCCGTCCGCGGCTCGTGATCGGCTTTGCCGCCGAGACCACGAACGTCGAGGCCGAGGCAGCCAGGAAGCGCAAGTCGAAGGGTGCCGACTGGATCGTCGCCAACGACGTGTCCCCTGACCGCGGCGTCTTCGGCGGCGAAGGCAACACCGTGCATCTCCTGACAGCCGAAGGCATTGAGGACTGGCCGACGCTGAGTAAGGACGAGGTGGCGCGCCGGCTGCTGCAACGCGCAGCCGAGCACCTCGGAAGCGGAGCGGCGGCCGCCGAATGAAAAAGCCGAGCCGAGGAGGAGCGTCGAAAGCGGACGCGCGCGTGCACGTCGGGGTCGTGCGCCTTTCGCATGCCGCGGGCTTGCCGCTGCCCGAATACCAGACCGAGGGCGCCGCCGGCCTCGACCTCATCGCCGCCCTCGACATTCAGCACCCGCTGACGCTCGCCCCCGGCGCGCGCGCCTTGGTGCCCACTGGCCTCGTGCTCGAGTTGCCCCCCGGCTACGAGGCCCAGGTGCGCCCGCGGTCGGGCCTCGCGCTGAGACACGGCGTCACCGTTCTTAACAGCCCGGGCACTATCGACAGCGACTACCGCGGCGAGGTCCAGGTCATCCTCGCCAACCTTGGCCAGGCGCCGTTCGACATCCGCCGCGGCGAGCGCATCGCCCAGCTCGTCGTCAGCCCCGTTACGCACGCCGCGCTCGCTGAAGCGAACGAAGTGTCCAATACATTGCGCGGCGAAGGCGGATTTGGATCAACCGGCAAGTCTGCGCCCAATGAGAACGCCGCCTCGCGCAAATCGCCCGCCAAAAAGAAATCCATGCCAAAGGGGCGCGCGGCGCCAAAAAAATCGCGTTTGACGAAGCCCTCCGGCCGCAATCGCTGATCCCCAGCGAGCCTTGACAGCACCTGCGGTTCGCTCAACGTGCCGCACGAAGGGCGCTTGAGCCCGCAGGCATTACAGAGGCACTCTCCGATGGACGATACCCCCCAAATCAAAACGCTGGCCGCCACGAAGTCGTGGGGTCGCGGCCGCGTTTACGACTCGATCGCCGAGACCATCGGCCATACGCCGCTGGTTCGCCTGTCGAAGGTCGCCCAGGCTGCCGGCGTCAAGGCCGATGTCCTCTTGAAGCTCGAGTTCTTCAATCCGCTCTCATCGGTGAAGGACCGCATCGGCGTCGCCATGATCGATGCGTTGGAAGCAGAGGGCCGCATCACGCCGGGTAAGACCGTTCTGGTCGAGCCGACGTCTGGCAACACCGGCATCGGCCTCGCGTTCGTCGCCGCGGCGCGCGGCTACCGGCTCATCCTCGTCATGCCCGAGACGATGTCGCTCGAGCGCCGCAAGATCCTCACCCACTTGGGCGCCGAGCTCGACCTGACGCCGGGCCCCGGCGGCATGCCCGCCGCCGTCGAGCGCGCCAACGAGCTCGCCAAGACTATTCCGGGTGCGGTCATTCCCGGCCAGTTCGACAACCCGGCCAATCCGCTCGTTCACGAGAAGACGACGGCCGAGGAGATCTGGAACGACACGCACGGCAAGGTCGACGCCATCGTCGTCGGCGTGGGCACCGGCGGCACGATCACCGGCGTCGCCCGCGTCCTGAAGCCACGCAAGCCCGACCTCAAGATCATCGCCGTCGAGCCATCGACCAGCCCCGTGCTGTCGGGCAAGCCGCGCGGCCCACACAAGATCCAGGGCATCGGCGCCGGCTTCATCCCTTCGATCCTCGACACCAGCCTGATCGACGAGATCGTCACCGTGTCGAGCGAGGAGGCATTCGAGACCTCGCGCCTCGTCGCCAAGGTCGAAGGCATTCCCGGCGGCATCTCGACCGGAGCCAACGTCGCTGCCGCGCTCGAGATCGCCAAGCGCCCCGAGTATGCCGGCAAGACCATCGTCACCTTCGCGCCCTCGTCGGCCGAGCGCTACTTCTCGAGCGATCTGTTCCTCGATCCGAGCAAACCGGCCTGAACGCAACAAGGGCCCGGGTCTTGTCCGCCCGGGCCCTTATCTTTTGCGCCCGCTCGTAACTATCTTGAGGGAATAGAGCGGAGCTCGGGGTGAACGGACGTCCCGACCCGCTGACGCCCCATGCCGGTTGCAGTAAATTAGGGACATGCAGGACAAGCCCACCTCCCGCCTGACCGCGCCCGAGATCGAGCGCTACAAGCGCCACCTCGTCTTGAGAGAGGTCGGCGGCCAGGGCCAGCAGCGCCTCAAGGTGGCTCGCGTGCTCATCGTCGGCGCCGGTGGGCTCGGCTCGCCCGTTGCCCTTTACCTTGCCGCGGCCGGTGTCGGCACCATTGGCATCGTCGACGACGATCGGGTCTCCCTCGACAATCTGCAGCGCCAGATCGCTCACGACACCGCCCACGTCGGCACCCCCAAGGTGGAAAGCGCCCGCGAGACGATTGGCCGTATCAATCCCCATGTGACGGTAGAGCCGATCGAAGCCCGTCTCGATGCCGGCAACGCCGCCGAGATCATCTCCCGCTTCGACATCGTCGCCGACGGCTCGGACAACATCGAGACCCGCTACCTCGTCTCCGACGCCTGCTACTTCTCGAAACGCACCCTCGTGTTCGGCGCCGTCGGCCCGTTCGATGGCTACGTCTCGACCTTCAAGCCGCACCAGCGCGACGAGAACGGCACGCCCTATCCGAGCTACCGTTGCCTTTTCCCCCATGCACCCGAGCCCGGAACGCTGCCCAATTGCGCCGAGGTCGGCGTGCTCGGCGCCGTGGTCGGCGTCATCGGCACCCTGCAAGCGACGGAAATACTGAAGGAAATCCTCGGCATCGGCACAAGTCTCGCCGGCCGCCTGCTGATGTACGACGCACTCGCCGCGCGCTTTGAGACGCTCAACTATGCCTGGGATCCCGAGAATCCGATCAGCGGGCGCAACCCGTCGATAACCGACTTGTCCATGGCGGCCAAACACAGCTCGACATGTGCCGCATGAAGGGATAGCGCTTAAATGCTGCTCGTTCGGATCATACGCGCCGTGCTCCTATCAATCATAGCCGCCATTCTGCTCCTTCCGCTGCCCGGCTTCGGTGTCGAGGCCACCGCCCAGCAGCCCGACGAATCGCAACTTTCCATCGCCCCGACCCCATTGCCCGATAAGGGCGCCGTCTACGGCGCCATCGCCTTCACGCCGGATGGATCGTTCTTCTCTGTGTGGCGGATCGGCTCGCGCCTCGAGGCGGAGGAAAAGGTGCGCGAGGAATGCGCCACCTTGGGTCGCGGCACGTGTGAGGCAGTCAGCTTCCGCGGTGAGATTTGCACCTCGATTGCCACAGGCGTGATCGGCAAGCAGCGCAAGATCACCTATGCCGGCGGCGGCCTGCAGCCGGGCGACGCTGAGCACCTTGCCCTCGGCCGCTGCAACGGCGACCGCCGAGCGCGCGGCACTTGCAAGCTGCGTACGACCGTATGCGGCGACGGCCGCCTCGATTCCGCCCGCGCGCAGTAGCATGAGCAGGAGTGAGACTAGGTCTCCCCGCTGTCATCCTCGGCTTTATGCCGAGGACCCATCTTTCCCCTTGCTCCGACGTTCGCCGAAGGATTGCCCCACCTGAATTGCGGCACCCTGGATCCTCGGGACAAGCCCGAGGATGACATGGTGGAAGAACGACACCGCTCTCTCTTGGCAAGGGCGCAAGGCGCCCCGCGCCATCGCTCCGATCGCCCGAGCGTCTATCAGCGAGCGCGTGAATCGGCAGCGCAAACAGGCGCGGTTATCAGCTCACGGCTACAGCCGCCGCACACAAAGCTTCTCTCAGCTCGTGTCAGCTCAAAACATAGCTGGATGCACGCGGTCCGGCGGTGCGTGGCCGTCGAGGAAGGCCTTGATGTTGATGATGACCTTCTCGCCCATGTCGATGCGGCCCTCGATCGTCGCCGAGCTCATGTGCGGCAGCGCCACGACACGATCGGACGCGAGCAGCTTCGGGTTGACCGCCGGCTCATGCTCGAACACGTCGAGCCCGGCCCCTGCGATCGCCCCTGCCTCGATCAGTCGCGCCAGCTCGTTCTCGTCGATCACCTCGCCGCGCGCCGTATTGACGATGTAGGCCGAAGGCTTCAGGAGCCGCAGCCGCCGCGCCGACAGGAGGTGGTAGGTGCCGGGGGTGTGCGGGCAGTTGACGGATACGATGTCGACCCGCGTCAGCATCTGGTCGAGGCTCTCCCAGTACGTCGCCTCGAGCTCCTTCTCGAGATCGAGGGAGACGCGCCGCCGGTTGTGGTAGTGGATCTGCAGCCCGAATGCCTTGGCACGCCGCGCCACCGCCGAGCCAATCCGGCCCATGCCGATGATGCCGAGCCGCTTTCCATAGATGCGATGGCCCAGCATCCAGGTCGGAGACCAGCCGCTCCAGGTGTCCTTATGCGCCTTGAGGTAGTCGGCGCCCTCGACCAGCCGCCGTGGCGCGGCGAGGATCAGCGCCATGGTCATGTCGGCGGTGTCCTCGGTCAGGACGCCGGGCGTGTTGGTCACGGTGATGCCGCGGTTGCGGGCCGTGTCGAGATCGATGTTGTCGACACCGGTGCCGAAATTGGCGATCAGCCGCAGCTGCGGGCCAGCCTGCGAGATCACTGCACGATCGATGCGGTCGGTGACCGTCGGCACCAGCACGTCGGCGACCTTAAGGGCCTCGGTGATCTGCGACTGGGTAAGTGGGGTATCGTCGACATTGAGCCGGGCGTCGAACAGCTCGCGCATGCGGGTTTCGACGACGTCGGGCAGCTTACGCGTGACAATGACGATTGGCTTTCGGGCGCTTGTCGGCATCGGGGTCCGCTGTTGCCTCTTGAAGTAAGGGGGGAGCTGGTGGGGGCCAGGTCGTGTCTGCTTCTCGTTCACGAGGTCTAACAGAACGCCATTGCAATGACAAAGTGCGGGATTTTCTCTGCGCGCCCATGAGTGCTAACTGGCCACTGCACTCTTCTGGGTTGCTGTTGCGATTCTGACGACGAGCTGGATGATCAGGGCGAGCACGAGCATGCGGGGAACGGCGGCGCACAAAATCTACGGCACTGCTCTGGCAGCGCTGACGCTGCTTGCGGCCGTGCCGCCTGCTGCCGCGCAGCCGGCAGGCGGCACTTTCTCGGGCGCCAGCGGCCTGCCCGTGCCGCGCTTCGTCAGCCTCAAGTCCGACCGCGTCAACATGCGTAAGGGCCCCGGCACCGACTACCCCACCGCCTGGGTGTACCGCCGGGCCGGCCTTCCGCTTGAGGTGATCAAGGAGTTCGAAGGCTGGCGCCAGGTCCGCGATGCCGACGGCGCCGCCGGCTGGGTGCTGCAGTCCTTCCTGTCGGGACGACGCACGGCACTGGTGCTGCCCTGGGAGATCAAGCCCGGCGCACCGGCGCCCAAGGTTGCCCTTCGCAGCAACGACAGCGAGCGCTCGCGCCCCGTCGCAATGATCGAGGCCGGCGTCATAGCGAACCTGGCTGGCTGCGACGGTGCCTGGTGCCGCGTCAGCATCGACAAGTACCAGGGCTATATCGAGCAGAAGAAGCTTTGGGGGGTCTACGAGGGCGAGGTCGTCAAGTAGAGACGCGCGCGGCCCGGCGAGGGATCGCTCAGCCCTTCTTTGACACCAGCCGCACGACGACGTCGATGTGCGAGATGCTCATGCCTTCCGGCGGCTCCGGCACGCCGTCGACGCGGATGGCATGACCCGGGATATCGTGCAGCTCGCCCTCTTCCTCGACAAAAAAGTGATTGTGGTTCGAGGTGTTGGTATCGAAGTAGGCCTTCGCGCCGTTAATCGCGAGCTCGCGCAGCAGCCCCGCCCGCTTGAACTGGTGCAGGGTGTTGTAGACCGTCGCCAGCGATACGTGCTGGCCTACGGCGGTTGCTTCCGCATGCAGCGATTCGGCGGTCACGTGCCGATCTTCGCCCTCGAACAGCAGCGCCCCGAGAGCCAGACGCTGGCGCGTTGGCCGCAGGCCGGCCTTGCGTAGTAGCTGGGCCACGCCGCGTGGAGATTTGCCGTCTTTGTGCGAGCTGGAGGTATGGTCGGTCATTGCCGTGCGCATTGCACCAAATTGAGAGGGTGAAAGCCCACTCTCCCGCACCGAAACGGCTGGGAAGGAGCAAGATGACACCGCACGTATACTATAGGCAGACGGCCGTCGCCCTGCAACAGAGCCCGAGGGCGCGGCCGCAAGGCGCATCGTCCCCCGCTTGCTCGCCGCTTACCCTTTTGAACGCCAAATGACTGTGTTAGGAACCCCCCGACAAAACTTGGCAGGGGCCCTCGGCAGCGAGGATTGAGCAAAGAAATCATGACAGAACGCCGCACGAGCTTCGAATACGAGGATTTGCTCGCGTGCGGTCGCGGGGAGCTATTCGG
The DNA here is from genome assembly GCA_023405815.1 of Pseudomonadota bacterium. GTDB lineage: Bacteria > Pseudomonadota > Alphaproteobacteria > Rhizobiales > Hyphomicrobiaceae > Hyphomicrobium_A. The sequence goes on from JAEXXM010000005.1 coordinate 15,042, forward strand.
GCCTGGCAACGCGCAATTGCCTCTGCCGCCGATGCTCATGTTCGACCGCATCTCTACCGTCTCTGAGACCGGGGGCCAGCACGGTAAGGGACAGATCGCCGCCGAGCTCAAGGTGGCCGGCAACAGCCGTCTCGACTGGTTCTTCAATTGCCATTTTCAGGGCGACCCGGTCATGCCGGGCTGCCTCGGCCTCGATGCCCTTTGGCAGATGACCGGCTTCTTCCTGGGCTGGCTGGGCGCTCCTGGCCGCGGCCGGGCCCTGGGCGTGGGCGAGGTTAAGTTCACCGGCATGGTCCTGCCGACCGTCAAAAGGGTCGAGTACATCGTCGACATGAAGCGGGTCATCTTGCGCAAGCTCAAGCTGGCCATCGCCGACGGCGTCATGAAGGCTGACGGGGAAGTGATCTATACCGCGACCGACCTGCGTGTCGGCCTGTTCGAGACCGGCGAGACTGCGGCTGCCGTCAGTCCTTGATCTTGATGGTATTTCGTGCTCGCTTCCGCCGGAGCCGAACAGCGAGAGAAGCCGAAAGCTTCCGGTACGAGAGGATGGGCGGATGAGACGAGTGGTCGTCACGGGCATGGGCATTGTTTCCTCGATAGGAAACAGCTGCCAGGAAGTGCTCGCGTCGCTTCGCGAAGGTAAGTCCGGCATCGTCCGCGCCGAAAAGTATGCCGAGCTGGGGTTCCGCTGCCAGGTTCACGGCGCCCCGAACATAGACTGGGAATCGCAGGTCCCGCGCAAGCCGCGCCGCTTCATGGGCGATGGCGTCGGCTGGAACTATGTCGCTATGGATCAGGCGATCCGCGATGCCGGCCTCGAGGAAAAGGACGTCATCAACGAGCGCACCGGCATCATCGTGGGGTCGGGCGGCCCCTCGACCAGGGCCATCGTCGCCGCCGCTGACGTGACGCGCGAGAAGGACCCCAAGAAGGTCGGCCCCTTCGAGGTGCCCAAAGCCATGTGCTCTGGCCCTTCGGCTGCGCTCGCCACGAGCTTCCAGATCAAGGGCGTCAACTATTCGATCGCCTCGGCCTGCTCTACCTCGGCGCACTGCATCGGCAATGCTGCCGAGCTTATTCAATGGGGCAAGCAGGACATCATCTTCGCCGGCGGCTGCGAGGAGCTCGATTGGACTTTGTCGGTCCTATTCGATGCCATGGGCGCCATGTCGTCGAAGTTCAACGACACGCCGTCCAAGGCTTCACGCGCTTACGACAAGAACCGTGACGGCTTCGTCATCGCCGGCGGTGCCGGCGTCGTCGTGCTGGAGGAGTATGAGCACGCCAAGGCACGCGGCGCCCGCATCTACGGCGAGGTCGTCGGCTATGGCGCGACCTCCGACGGCTACGACATGGTTGCCCCGTCCGGCGAAGGCGCGGTGCGCTGCATGCAGCTCGCCATGAAGGGCCTCGACGGCAACGGGGTCGGCGGCAAGATCGACTACATCAACCCGCACGGCACCGGCACGCCAATTGGCGACCTGCGCGAGATCGAGGCCATCCGCAAGGTCTTCGCCAATGGCGATGTGCCAAAGATCGCCGCCACCAAGTCGCTCACCGGCCATTCGCTCGGCGCCGTCGGCGTGCAGGAGGCGATCTTCTCTCTGCTGATGATGAACAATGGTTTCATCTGCGAGAGCGCCAATATCGAGGAAATCGACCCCGAGCTCGCCGATATGCCTATCGTGCGGGAACGGATGGATAATGTTAGCCTTAACTGCGTGATGTCGAACAGTTTCGGGTTCGGCGGCACTAATGCCACGCTCGTTTTTCGCCGCGTGACCGGCTAAAACGGCCCAAAGGCTGTCAAGTCGGGAACAGCGAGCCGCGCGCAATCGGCTGAAGAACGCGCGGGCGCCATCCGGCTCGCCGAAACCACATTCAGGAACGACAGGAACTCCCATGACCGAAATCGATCTCGCCAAACCTGGTCCGATCATGGCTGGCAAGCGCGGGCTCATCATGGGCGTCGCCAACGAGCGCTCTATCGCCTGGGGCATCGCCCGCATTCTTGCCGGACAGGGTGCCGAGCTCGCCTTCACCTACCAGGACGGTGCGTTTGGCCGCCGCGCGCTGCCGCTGGCGAAGACGCTCGGTGCCGAGATCATAGAGCCCTGCAATGTCCTCGACCTCGACAGCGTCGACCGCGTCTTCGCACGCATCAAGGAGACCTGGGGCAACCTCGACTTCGTCGTCCACGCTCTCGCCTACTCCGACCCGCGCGAGCTCTCCGGCCGCTACGTCAACACGACGCGCGAGAACTTCTCCAACACCATGGTGATCTCGTGCTTCTCGTTCACCGAGGTGGCCAAGCGCGCCATTCCGCTGATGCAGAACGGCGGCTCGTTGCTAACGCTCAGCTACGGTGGCGCCACGAAGTCGGTGCCCTCTTACAATGTCATGGGCGTCGCTAAGGCCGCACTCGAAGCATCCGTCCGCTATCTCGCCGCTGACCTCGGACCGCAGAACATCCGCGTCAACGCGCTCTCGGCCGGCCCGATGCGCACGCTTTCGGGCGCCGGCGTCTCGGACGCTCGCGTCATCTTCAACTTCCAGAAAGAGAACGCGCCGCTGCGCCGCACGCCGACCCTCAACGAGGTTGGTGGCTCGGCGCTCTATCTGCTTTCCGACATGTCGGGAGCGGTTACGGGCGAAGTGCACTTCGTCGACTGCGGCTATTCCACCGTCGCCATGCCGAGCCTCGAAGCGCTGAAGCAGCTCGACGCTGATGCCTCGCGCCGCTCGCCGCCGGAAGCCGCGGAATAGCCGCGATCCGATGCCTATGCTGGCGGCCACGTTGCCGCCAGCTTCTCTTCCATCGAGCATCTTGACGATCTGACGATGCCGGCTCACACACGCGCATGATCGGCGTTTTCGATTCAGGCCTGGGCGGACTGACGGTGCTGCGCGCGCTCGTCGACCGATTCTCCGACAAGTCGTTCCTCTACCTGGGGGACCATGCCAACGTACCGTATGGCAATCGCCCGTCGGACGAGGTCATCGATCTGACGCGCGCTTCCGTCGAGGCGCTGTTCTCGCAAGGCTGCAAGCTCGTCCTGCTCGGCTGCAACACCGCTACTGCCGTCGCCGCCCGCCACCTGCAGCAGAATTGGCTCCCGGCGAGCCCCTGGCGCGGACACAACGTGCTCGGCATCGTCGCCCCCACGGTAGAAGCCGCCACGCAAACTCCGTGGGCCGTGTCCTCTCCCCAATATCCGCAGAAGTACAACACCGACGTCGTCGCCGTGTTCGGCACCACGCGCACTATCGCCTCGGGCGTCTACCCCGAGGAGATCCGCAAGCGCTGCCCGCGCGTCACCGTCGTGCAGCAGGTCTGCGCGGGCCTCGCCGGCGCCATCGAGGAAGAGGCACCCGAATCCGAGCTGGAGCGCCTCGTCGTCGAAGGCGTTGAAGGCCTTCTCGCACAGACGAACGGCTTGCCGCCGCACCGCGCCATCCTCGGCTGCACCCACTTCCCGCTGGTGGAGCACCTGTTCCGCCGCCACCTGCCGCCGTTCACCCGCATCCTGTCTCAGCCAGAGGTAGTCGCCGACAGCCTCGAAGATTACCTCGCGCGCCACCCGCGCTATCTCGAAGGCCACAACGGCGCCTCGCTGACACTGCTCACGACCGCGAGCGATCCCGCCGGGATCAGTGCCAGAGCCCGTGTGTTCTGGCCCGAGGTCGCCGCCTTCGATCTCTCCGCCGCCTAACAATGTGCTCTTACGCACTTGGGCCGCGAAGCGGGCGAGGGCCCAAGGGCCCCGGCGCGAGCGCCGGCCATCGGCTCACGCGACAACGGCCGCAAACAAAGCCTCTCTCAGCGCGTGTCACCTGGTAAAAGAGCGCGCCGAGCTACCGCTCGGCGCGCGCGAAGACTTCCATCAGCTCGGCCACCTTTTGACGCTGCTCATTGGCGTCGCCGCTCGCGATGGCATGCTCGACACAATGAGCGACGTGATCCCGCAGCACCTCGTCTTCGACGCGGCGCAATGCTGCCCGTATCGCCGAAAGCTGGGTGAGCACGTCGATGCAGTAACGATCCTCTGCGACCATGCGCGCAACCCCGCGCACTTGGCCCTCGATCCGGCTGAGGCGTTTGAGACAGGAGTTCTTGGCTTCCGTTCGCATGATTGACATATACCCCCAGGGGGTATACTGGTCAACAAGCTGTTGCCCCATGGAGTCGTCCATGCCCGACCATTCTCATCACCACGATCACGCCGCCGGAGGCTGTTGCGGACACAAGGCAGCCGAGCCAAAGCCGGGAATGGTCAAGGACCCCGTGTGCGGCATGGACGTCGACCCTCACACCGCCAAGTTCCGCGCCGACCACGCCGGCCGCACCTACTACTTCTGCGCCGCCGGCTGCCGCACCAAGTTCGTCGCCGATCCGAAGAAGTACCTCGACAAGGACGCGCAGCGCCACGAGCCCGTCCCCGAAGGCACCATCTACACCTGCCCCATGCACCCGGAGGTTCGGCAGGTGGGACCAGGCTCGTGCCCCATCTGCGGCATGGCGCTCGAGCCGGAGTTGATCACCGCCGGCGACCACGGCCCCCATCCTGAGCTCGTCGACATGACGCGCCGCTTCTGGATCGGCCTGGCGCTCACCCTGCCGGTGCTCGCACTCGAGATGGGCGGCCACCTCACCGGGCTGCACATGCTGCTGGGCAAGACCACCTCGAACTGGCTCCAGCTCATCTTTGCGACGCCCGTTGTGCTGTGGGCGGGCTGGCCGTTCTTCGGACGCGGCTGGCAGTCGCTCGTTACCCGCAACCTCAATATGTTCACGCTCATCGCCATGGGCACCGGGGTTGCCTGGGTCTACAGTGTGATCGCGACCATCGCGCCGCAGGTCTTCCCACCGGCCTTCCGCGGAGCCGACGGCGCGGTGGCGGTCTACTTCGAGGCAGCCGCCGTCATCACCGTGCTGGTGCTCCTCGGCCAGGTGCTCGAGCTGCGCGCACGCGAGCAGACCTCCGGCGCCATCAAGGCTCTTCTCGACCTTGCACCGAAGACCGCGCGCCGCATCGGCGACGACGGCGCGGAGCATGACGTATCGCTTGATGAGGTCGTCGTTGGCGACAAGCTGCGCGTACGCCCCGGCGAGAAGGTGCCAGTGGACGGCACACTTCTCGAAGGCCACTCCTCGCTCGACGAATCTATGATCACCGGTGAATCGATGCCGGTGAGCAAGGACGCCGGCGCCAAGGTCATCGCCGGCACGCTCAACCAGTCCGGCTCGTTCGTGATGCGCGCCGATAAGGTCGGTCGCGACACGCTTCTCTCGCAAATCGTGCAGATGGTGGCACAGGCGCAGCGCTCGCGCGCGCCCATCCAGCGCCTTGCCGATCAGGTGTCGGGCTGGTTTGTGCCTCTGGTGATCGCCGTTGCCGTCATCGCCTTCATCGCCTGGGCAGCCTTCGGACCCGAGCCGCGACTTGCTTACGGCCTCGTCGCCGCCGTCACCGTGCTCATCATCGCCTGCCCCTGCGCGCTCGGCCTCGCGACGCCGATGTCGATCATGGTCGGCGTCGGACGCGGCGCGCAAGGAGGCGTGCTGATCAAGAACGCCGAGGCGCTCGAGCGCATGGAGAAGGTTGACACGCTCGTGGTCGACAAGACCGGTACCCTCACCGAGGGCAAGCCGAAGGTCGTCGGCATCGTCACCGCGGGCGACCTCGACGAGGCATCGCTGCTGAAGTTCGCTGCCAGCGTCGAGGTCGCGAGCGAGCACCCCCTAGGCGCCGCCATTGTCGCTGCCGCGAAGGAACGCAATGTTCAGCTCGCCCGCGTCATGGGCTTTGATTCCCCGACCGGCAAGGGCGCCATCGGCATGGTCGAGCGCAAGCGCGTCGTCATCGGCAATCCGCGCTTCCTCGCCGAGCTCGGCATCGACACCGCGCATCTCGAAGCCGAAGCGGAGAAGTTCCGCAATGAGGGAGCCACCTCGATCTTCGTCGCCATCGACGGCAAGGCCTCCGGCATCCTCGCCATCGCCGACCCCGTAAAGGCGACCACGCGTGCAGCCCTCGACGCCCTGCGCGAGGACGGCATGCGCATCGTCATGCTGACGGGCGACAACAAGACGACCGCCGAGGCCATCGCCCGCCGCCTCGGCATCGATGACGTCGAGGCCGAGGTGCTTCCCGATCAAAAGAGCGCCGTCGTCGACAAGCTGAAGCGGCAAGGCCGCGTCGTCGCCATGGCCGGCGACGGCGTCAACGATGCGCCGGCGCTCGCCGCCGCCGAGGTCGGCATCGCCATGGGAACCGGCACCGACGTCGCCATCGAGAGCGCCGGCATCACGCTTCTCAAGGGCGACCTGCAGGGCATTGTGCGCGCCCGCCTGCTGTCGGAGGCCGTGATGCGCAACATCCGCCAGAACCTGTTCTTCGCCTTCGTCTACAACGCAGCGGGTGTGCCGATCGCCGCCGGCGCTCTCTATCCCGCGTTCGGCATCCTCTTGTCGCCGATCATCGCTGCGGCCGCGATGGCGTTGTCGTCGGTGAGCGTCATCACCAACGCCCTCCGCCTGCGCTCGATCAGGCTAGGCTAACGGCCAGTTCCATCGCATTTCCGCGGGCATTTTGGCCCGACCTTAAGAGGACGGGCAGCAGGCTGGCTGAGGCGGTCCCAAGGTAGAGCGGTGCTATGGGTATCCTGTCCTATCCGCTACGCCATTGGCGTGGCGACTACAGTCTCTGGCTCAGCTTCTGGATAAGCTTCGTTCTGCTTTTCGCCGCCGCCGTAGCTGGCTTCTATTATATCCTCGGGAATTTGGGCGATGATTTCGAACCGGTAACCGGCATTCGAGTCATCGTGGGCGGATTGCTGGTGCTATGCACGCTTTTCGTTTGGCAAAGCGTCGGCGTGTGGCGATCGGCCAAACGAAGGCGTCAAGCTGGCGGAGGACGCATCGTTTCTTTCCTGACCGTCGCCGGACTTCTCGCGGGCCTCACCGCCATCGTCCTCAACGTGGCCGTCGCACGGCCGATGTTGAACATGCTCGGCGAGATTGCTGCCGGGCGCGATGCGATTTCGCGTGCCGGTTATCGCATCGCGCTCGGTTCCGACCGCTTGATCATCTACGGGGCGATCACCTACGGCGTTGACAGAAAGCTCTCAGACATCCTCGATGCCAGACCGTCGATCCGACTGGTGCAGCTTGAAAGCACTGGCGGTCACAGAGGGGCTGGGCTCCGCCTCGCGCGCGTGATTCTCGGCCGCGGATTGGACACGACCACAATGCACTCGTGCTCGAGCGCCTGCACATTTGCCTTTCTCGCTGGCCGCGAGCGGAGTCTTGCTCCCAAGGCCAAGCTCGGGTTCCATTCGGCAGGAATGCGCTATGCGCCCAAGGGGCTCGATGAAAGAGGGATGTTGGCGGCAACGAAGCGTGCGCAAGCCTCGATGCAGCGCTTCTATGCTGAAAGAGGCTTGCCCGCCGCCTTCATCGACCGCGTTCTGGCGACCCCGGACCAGACGATGTGGTTTCCGAGCCGCGAGGAGCTATTGCAGGCCGGCGTCATCACTACGCAAGAGGCTGGAAAAAGCCCTGAGCCTGCATCTGCGGCAAATGCCGCGGCCAACACGGCGCGGTTCAGCGACGAAAATAGCGCCGCCTCGATAAAAGAAGGCCGGCAGCGCTGAGCGCCGCCGGCCTCCGAGACGTGCCGCCTCGCCTGGCTTACTGGCTCGGCATGGTATTGAAGCGCGCCTTCTGCTCGTCGGAGAGCGAGTCATAGAAGCCGACGAGCGCCGGACGCACCTCGTTCATCGCCGTGACTGTCGCCTTGAGGCGCTTGTCCATGGCGTCGAGCCGCGCCTCGGTCGACCCCGGGATCTGCGCCGGGCACGTCGCCTGCAGCATCGCCGCCGCCTTGGCGGAGACGTTGTCGAGCTGGTCGAGAGCTTCCTTCTGCCTCTCGTCCGGATCGACCGTGGCGATGATCTCCTGCGTCGGGACGTTGATGAACTCCTGGTTCTGCGTCGAGCAGAGCTGCGCCGGGCTCGTCGCCTTGTCGCCGCCGAGCGCATCGAGCTTGGCACGCTGGTCGGCCGACAGCGATCCGTCAAACTTCGCCAGCGGTGCACGCACGAGATCTAGCCCCTGCACCATCGCGTCGAGACGCTTCTGCAGCGCGTCGAGACGGCCGACCGGCGTCAGCGGCGGCGAGCTGGGGCACGATGCCTTGAGGATGCCCTCGGCCTTGCTCGAGGCCGCCTCCAGTGCCTTCAGATCGGAGAGTTGGTCGCCATTCGGATTGACGCTCGCCTGGATCTTGTCGATCGGCAGCCCGCCGACGCCCGGCGCAAAGCCGGCACAGGTGGCCATTTCCGGATTGGCGCTGTCGTCTTGAGCTACAGGCGTAGCTGCCGGCGTAGTCGCTTCACTGCTGCTCGAAGGCCCTGAGCTGTAGACGTCCTGATGCGACTCGCGCGCATAGACATAGTTGCTGTCTTGCAGCGTCCACGCCGTCGCGCCGTATCCCCCCGACGGCCACGCATAGGCGCCGTACGGCCAGAACAGCCCGCCCATGATGTAATCGACGCTATAATTCCAGAACGGTGCCGATGCCGCATACGGCCACCAGGCGAACGACCACATGTCGCCCCAGGCGAATGGCCAGAACACGCCGCCGGCCCAGCCCCAGCGGCAGTTGTAGCAATTGAAGTTGCGGGCGTTCCAATTGTTGTTCCAGAACGCGTTGTGATCCCAGCGGCCGGCGTTCACCGGCTGGTGCCAGTTGTTCCAGTGCTGCGCGAGATCATCCCGGCGATCGGCGGCGCGCTGCTCGGCGTCGCGAAGATCATCCGCCCGCTGATCGGCATCCCGGTGACCGTCGGCCCGGTGATCATCCGCGTCACGGCGGTCATCGGCCGCCCGGTGATCGTCCGGCATATGGCGGTCGTCCATGCGCGGCTCGTGCATCTCAGGACGCATCTCCGGGTGGAACTCGGGCCGGAAGTCGCGCATGCCGCCGCCGAAGTCACGCATTCCGCCGAAGTGGCCACCGCCGAACCCGCCACCGAAGCCGCCAAAATGACCACCACCAAAGCCGCCGCGCGCCGCCGCATCGGTCGCGAGCCCGAGCGCACTCATGGAAATCGTTGCCGCCAGCGCAAGAGCCGTGCTGCGAATCATGAATTTTCCTCCGGGAATCTGACGCCTCGCGCCGGCTTTTCCGCCGGCGTCCGTTGGCTGAGATACCGGAGAAGGTATGACGAGAGGCTCAGCGCCGCGGGCTGACCTCGGGGCAGCGCAAACAAAGGCTTCAGGAGGTCGCTGCAAGTGTCGTCATCGCGGCAACCACTCCTCAGGAGTTGGCTGTCGGCCCTTTTTTCCGCGCCGGAACCCGGATTTTGTGCGCCTACGTCGTCATGCCACTGGTACTGAAGCCCTTGCGGCACGATATGACGCTCCCCAATGGGCCCCTGCGCCGCTATTGATCCATTAACGGATCAGCCGGGAGAGACGATGCTGCCAGATGTGACCGAGACGACCATTGCCGTTCCGCCCGAGTGGGCACTGCTCAAGGCAGTCTGGACGGCGTGGCCGGCCGACCCCGACGAGTGGAATGGCGATCTCGAGGCGCCGCGCCGCGACGTGGCCGCGCTGGTGCACGCCCTCAGCGAGGCCAATACCGTGCGACTCCTTGTCAACGGCCCGGAGGCCGAGGCTTCCGCGCGCGCGGCGCTCGCCGGCGCCGCCGAGCTCGTCAAGGCTCGCTACGGCGATATCTGGCTGCGTGATACCGGCCCTATCTTCGCCCGCACGCACCTCGGCCCGGTGGCCCTGCGCTTTGCGACGAATAGCTGGGGCGGCAAGTACGACCTCCCCGACGACGCGACGGTCGGCGACGACATCGCGCGCATAGCCGACGTGCCCGTCCGGCGCTTCGACTTCGTGCTCGAGGGCGGCGCCGTCGACCACGACGGCGAGGGCACCATCCTCACGACGCGCCAGACGCTTCTCAACCCAAACCGAAATGGCTGGACCAAGGAGCAGGCCGAGGCGGCTCTTGCCGAGGCGTTCGGCGCGCGCAAGGTGATCTGGATCGACGAAGGCCTGAAGAACGACCACACCGACGGCCACATCGACAACATCGCCCGCTTCGTCGGCCCCGGACGCGTGGTCTGCCAGGCGCCTGCGGGCGACGATGATCCCAATGCCGAGACGCTGAATGCCATCGCCGGCACGCTGGAGGCCGCAACCGATGCCGCCGGTCGCAGGCTGGAGGTGACGCGCATCCCGGGCGTCGGCCTCTACCGCAACGCGCTCGGCGACGTCTCGCCAGCTTCGCACATGAACTTCATCATCGCCAACAGTCTTGTGATCGTGCCGGTCTACGGAACGCCGACACAGGATGCCGCCCTCGCGGCCCTGCAGAAGGTGTTCCCCGACCATAAGGTGCTCGGCGTTCCCTCCAAGGGTCTGCTCGGCTGCGGCATTGCCGGAGGCGGATCGTTCCACTGCATCACTCAGCAGGAGCCGCGCTAGTTAGAATGGCAAACCGCACGCTCACCGTCGCCGGCATACAGACCTGGTACGGCCACGATACGCGCGACAACATCGCGCGCACGGAAGCCTTCGTGCGCGAGGCGGCAAAGCAGGGCGCGCAGGTGGTGCTTCCCTCGGAGCTGTTCCAGGGCATCTACTTCTGCACCCGCCAGGATCCCAAGTGGTTCACCACGGCCCATCCGGTTGACGAGCATCCGTGCGTGCTGGCGCTGAGGAAGCTCGCCGCCGAGCTGAAGATCGTCATCCCCATCTCCTTCTTCGAGAAGGATGGCCCGCGCCACTACAACTCCATCGCTATTGCCGATGCCGACGGGGAGATTCTCGGCGTCTACCGCAAGAGCCACATCCCCGACGGTCCCGGTTATCAGGAGAAGTACTACTTCCGCCCCGGCGACACCGGCTTCAAGACCTGGAAGACCAAAGCCGGGCATATCGGCGTCGGCATCTGCTGGGACCAGTGGTTCCCCGAGTGCGCGCGCGCCATGGCGCTCGCTGGCGCCGAGATACTGTTCTATCCGACCGCCATCGGCTCGGAACCCTACGACAAGTCGCTCGACACGCACCTGCAGTGGCAGCGGGCAATGCAGGGTCACGCCGTCTCCAACGCCGTCCCCATCGTCGCCGCCAACCGCATCGGCCTGGAGGACAACGACGGCGCGCAGCAGAGGTTCTACGGCCACTCGTTCATATCGGACCACCGCGGCGAGCTCGTCGAGGCGTTCGGCGCGCACGAGGAAGGCGTGCTCGTCCACACGTTCGATCTGGGTGAGATCGAGAGCTACCGCGCCGACTGGGGATTCTTCCGCGACCGCCGCACCGATCTCTACGCCAAGAGCATCGTCTGATCGATGTCCCCGCTCTTCAGGAGCGTGGCAAAGTAGCTCGACAAGAGACGGTCGCCGGGATCGCGCTCGCGCCGTGCCTGCGCGAACTCCGCCCAGCGCGGCCCGAACGCCTTCGCCACCTGCTCGCTCGTCAGGTGTTTCGTCTGGTTCAGTAGCGGATGACCGCCCCGCGCACTGGAGAATTCATTGAACGCTTTGAGGAACTCATCCCAGCCCGGACCGCCGGTCGATACGGGATCGATACTGATTGCTGGCGCATCGTGCGTGAACGACAGAATCGCGTTCTTGTCTGCGACCATGCGATAGCCGACCGCCGGCAGATCGCAACGAAACCCGGTCCGCGTCTCGTGCTCGTGGCAGAAGCGCACGTAGTCCTCCAGCACGTCGAAGAATCTCGCCTCGTCGAACGACCACATCGAGAAGACGAACTTGTATGGCCCCGGCTTGTCGACGTGGCGGATGATCTGCAGCTGTGGCTTCGTCGCCCGCCCGCCGACGATAAAGCTCGTCCAGCGGCAGATGAGGAAATCGTAGATGGCGCGCACGCGGTGCTCTACGGCGCGGTTCGGAGAAGCCCGCGCAATCATGATTGTGAACATCGGGCCGAGCTTGCGCCAGAACGCGTTGCGCAGCCACCAGCGCCCCGAGGACCGCGGCACCACGTCGGCAACCTCGCGCCGCTCTTCCAGCAGCACCCGGCGCGAGAACGGATAGAAATACATCATCAGCGCATTGCCCTCCGCGACGAGCCGCGGCACCGCCGCGCGAAACTCGTCG
>JAEXXM010000012.1 GCA_023405815.1 Pseudomonadota bacterium
ATATCGGCGGGCTCGCAAGAGATCTCCTCGGCTGCCGACGACCTCTCTCGTCGCACCGAGCGTCAGGCGGCAAGCCTGGAAGAGACGGTGGCTGCGCTGGAGGAGATCACGGCCACGGTGAAGACCGCGGCGCAGGGTGCTTCCCAAGCCCGCGAGGCCGTCGCCGTGGCGACTAACGATGCGGAAGAGGGCGGCAAGGTCGCACGCGCCGCGATCGGGGCGATGGGCAACATCGACAAGTCGTCCGAGCAGATCTCGCAGATCATCGGCGTGATCGACGAGATCGCGTTCCAGACAAATCTTCTGGCCCTCAATGCAGGCGTCGAAGCGGCCCGGGCCGGCGAAGCGGGACGCGGATTTGCCGTCGTCGCGTCGGAGGTTCGCGCGCTGGCGCAGCGCTCGGCCGATGCGGCAAAGCAGATCAAGGGGCTCATATCGACATCGACCACGCAGGTGAAGGAAGGTGTCGATCTCGTTGCTCAGACCGGCAGTGCGTTCGAGCGCATCGTCACACGGGTAGCCGACATCAATGGAGTCGTCGCCGGTATCGCCAGCGGGGCGCAGCAGCAGGTCGTCGCGCTTCAGGAGGTGAACGTGGCCGTGGGCGAGATCGACCGCGTGACGCAGCAGAACGCGGCTATGGCGGAGGAGGCCACGGCGGCGAGCAAGTCCCTCGTCGACAAGACGATCGATCTCGACCGCCTGCTCGGGACGTTCCATTTGGGAGGCGCGGCTGCGACGCAAAGGCGACCACGGGCCGCTTAGCGCCGTCTCGACTTCAAGAGGTATCGAGGAAATGGTGGGCGGTATAGGGATTGAACCTATGACCCCACGCGTGTGAAGCGTGTGCTCTACCGCTGAGCTAACCGCCCGAACCGGGAATGATATGCGGGACGGCCCTTATGCGAGCGGCCGCCCGCCCATGTCAAGCTACTCCCTGACCGCTCGCTGCGGCCCGTTCAGGGAAGAAGCGAGAATGAGTGCGCGATCTTGGGGAACTCGGCGGCGACCTTGGCCACGTCCTGCGGGGTGGCGATGCCGATGAGGCGAAAATAGCCGCCGTCCTTGCCGAGCAGCACCGCCTGATAGAGGCGGATGGGCTTGCCATCATCCTCGTCCACGGCTTCGGCCTCCAGCTCAAATCCGTCCAGGCCGCCGACGATGACGGGCCGCGGCTTGCCGGGCTTCAGGTCTTTGTAGCCGGGCAATGACGCCAGGAGGCCGACGGCCAGCTTCTCGGGCTCCGTCACTGGCCTCTTGTCGAGCGAGGGCGCGACCATGAATGCCGAGCGCGCGTCGCCGGTGCGGTCGGGCTCGAGGCGGCCGTCGAGGGTGTAGACCTTGCTGGTGCCCACCAGCTTCCCGGCCTCCTTGAAGGGGCCGAGATAGCTGAGTGCGTAGAGATCATGTACCGCCGGCTTCTCCGTCGTCCTGGCTGTCGCCAGCACGCGCTCGATGTCCTCCGGCTTCACGTGACCGTCGTCGAGCGACCGCTTGGGCACGTTGACGGAGACCAGCACGGTCTGATCCGCGGTGCGGAAGAGGACGAAGAACTTGGCATAGGTGCCGGCTTCGGATTTCTGCACCGCACGCATGTAGACGTGGGCGTCAGAGCGCGGCAGAGCCCCCTTCTCGACATTGCTGATCCCGCGCTTCGCAAGCTCCTCCGCGGTGAAGCCCTGTGCCATCTTGTCGTACTCGCCGACCGGGGCCTCGAGGATGACGTATGAGACGCCGGTGGCATCGTCCTGAAATCCCGAGAACAGGGGCGACGGGACGTAGCTCGCGGGAAGGTCGAGGACGACGCGGCTGTTCGGGGCCTGCTGGGAGGTCGCGTAGGCATGCGTTGGCAGCCCCGCGCCGACCAGGGCCATGAGAAGCAAGACCGCCAGCGCTGCGCGGCAACGCCCATAAAACCGCCGCGCCGAGGTTGTGGTTGATGGAGACGGCGCAATCGGCAGCAGCATTGGGGGGTCCGGCGGGATGCTTGGGGCGGCCAGAAAAGGACGCCGCCCTTACGGCCATATTGGGGCGCTTACCGTTGCAGAGAAGCCTCTCCATCGGGGCACTTCACAGGCCGTGCCGCAAATGCAACCATCCGCCCGCGCTTGCCGATTCCACGTGGCGCGTTGCCAACTAGCGTGGGACAAAATGGCTCTGGCGCCGTAAACGACAAGCCCAAATGACGCGCCGGTGGGGGACCCATGGATAGCGACAAGGGCGCGCCGCGCCGATCGTTCCTGTTTTCGTTCGGATTGGACCGAATCGGGCTCATTGCGCTCAAGGCGCCGTTCGTCTCGCTCCTCCTCATCCTCACGCTGACGGTACTCGCCGGCATCGGACTGTCGCGGCTGCAGGTGGACGATTCCCTCTCGGAGCTGTTCCGCACCGATACAGAGGAGTTCCGCCGCTACGAGGAGATCGACCGGCGGTTCCCGTCGAGCGAGTTCGACGTGCTCGTGGTCGTCGAGGGCAAGGACCTCCTGAAACGCAAGCAGCTCGAGACCTTCGCCGGGCTGACGACGGAGCTGCAGCTCGTCGACGGCGTCGCGGGTCTCGTCTCGATGCTGTCGGCGCGCGACAAGCCGGATGCGACGGGTTACCCGCCTCCGCTGGTGCCCGACGAGATGCCGGAGGACGGGCCGGCCTACGACGCCATGCTTGCGGCGCTGAAGTCGAACGACATCGTCAAAGGCAAGTTCCTGTCCGACGACGGCGAGCTGGCGTTGATCGTCATCGCGCTCGATCGCAACGTGGTGCGCGAGCGCAGCGCCCGCACGGTGATCGGCGAGATCAACGCGACGGTCGAGGAGCAACTGACGGACAGCGGTCTCACGGCCAAGCTGACCGGCGCTCCAGTCATGCAGCTGGAGATCCGCAATGCCGTGGAGCGCGACCGGCTCGTCTACAACGGCCTCGGCTTCGTGGTGGGCATCGGCATCGCATACCTATTCTTCCGGCGGTTGTCGCTCACCATCATCGCCGTGCTGGGGCCGGCCATCGCCATCTTCTGGACGCTCGGCGTCCTCGGCGCGATGGACTTCCGCCTCAACCTGTTCATCAACGTCATCACGCCGCTGATCCTGGTCTCGGGCTTCTCGGATTCGATGCACCTCGTCATGTCGATCCGGCGCGACATCCTCTCCGGCATGGATCGGATCGAGGCGGCGCGCAATGCGGTGCTGGACGTGGCGCCGGCCTGCCTGCTGACGGCCATGAACCAGGCCATCTCCATCGTCTCGTTCGCTTTTGCGGATTCCGCGCTGATCCGGACGTTCGGCTTCGCGGCGCTTATGGCGGTCGGCATCTCCTATACCGCCGTCGCCGTCGTGGTGCCGACGCTCGCCGCGCTGCTGGTGCGGCGCGAGAAGGCGATGGCGGTCGACCCGCACGTGCAGGAAGAAGGCGGCGTCGGCGTCCTGCAGCGGATCACCGATGCGATCGTGCGCACCGTGGCCGCCAATGCCGGCATCTTCTTCACGCTGGCGCTCATCGCCACGGTGCTGTGCGGCCTGGCCTACAGCCAGCTCCAGCCGCACTATCGGCTCGCCGATCAGGTGCCGGACAAGGAGCAGGCGCTGGCCGCGACGGGGCGCCTCGACGCCAAGCTCACCGGCGCCAATCCCATGCACGTGATGATCCGCTGGACAGGGGATCAGTCGATCTACGATCCGGCGACGCTGACGGCCATCGCGCAGGCGCACGACGTCCTCGAGCAGCGCGCCGGCCTCGGCAACGTCTGGTCGCTCGAGAGCCTTCGGCGGTGGCTGGCTGCGGCCGGCGACTCCAGCATCGAGAACGTGAAGAAATACGTCGGTCTCCTGCCGGAGCATCTGGTGCGCCGATTCATCGCCGCCGACGAAAAGGCGGTGCTGGTGACGGCGCGCCTCCCAGACGTCGATGCGAGCGAAATCCTGCCGGTGGTCGACAAGCTCGACAAGGAGCTGGAGCCGATCCGCCAGGCCAACCCGGGCTATGAGATTTCGGTTACCGGCCTGCCGGCCATCGCGGCGCGCAACTCCGCCAAGCTCATCTGGGACCTCAACTGGGGTCTCGTCGGGGACATGTTCATCATCTTCATCTTCCTCGGCATTGCCCTGCGCTCGGTGCTGGTCGGCGTCGCCAGCATCATGCCGTCGCTGTTCCCCATCTTTGCGACGGGCGCCATCCTTTGGGTGACGGGCGAGGGCCTGCAGTTCGCCTCCATCGTCGCGATCACGGTGGCCTTCTCGCTGGCGATCGACTCCACCATCCACTTCCTCAACCGCTTCCGGCTGGAAGAGGACAAGATCGGCGCGACGCAGGAGACAGCCTACGCCGCACTGATGCGGGCGGCGCATCACATAGGTCCGCCAGTGGTGCTCACCACCATCGTGCTGGCGATGGGCCTCGGCGTGACGATGCTGTCGCACCTTCCGTCGCTGCGCCTCTTCGGCGAGCTCGCGGGCGTGTGCCTGTTTGCGTCGCTGATCGGACAGCTGGTGATCCTGCCGGCGGTGCTGATGGTGGGGCGCCGGCTTCTGCCGCGGCGCGCCAGCCCGACGCGCGAGGCCGTCTCAGAGACTGTCGAGACGTGAGGGGGCGTAAAGGCCGGCGATAGCCGGCTCGAGATCGCGGAAGTGGTCGATGACCACGTCGGGTTCGAAGGCGGCGACCGGCGTCTCGGTATAGCCGAAGCTAACCCCGATCACGGGTACGCCTGCTGCCTTGGCGGTGGCGACGTCGACGCCGCTGTCGCCGATCATGATGGCACGTTCCTTGTCGCCCCCCGCGAGGCTGATGGTGCCGAGCAGGGCGTCCGGATGCGGCTTGGCGGCGCCGAGCGTATCGCGGCCGGCGACGGCGACGAAGTAGCGGGAAAGATCAAGGGCATCGAGCAGCAGGCGCGACATGCGCTCGATCTTGTTGGTGCACACGGCGAGCTTGACGCCCTGGGCCTTGAATTTCTGCAAGAGCGGGACGATGCCCTCGAACGGGCGGCTCGTATCGGCGATGTGGTCGCCATAGAAATCGAGATAGCGCTTCAGAAGCGCCTCGTGCTGGGCCTCGGACATGGTTTCGGCGGCGGGTCCGACGGCCCTGAAGATCATGTGCTTGGCGCCGTGCCCGACAAAGGGGCGAAGGGTCTGCTCGTCGACGCGCGGCAGACCTAAGTGATCCAAGACATGGTTGGTCGAGGCCACGAGATCGGGGGCGGTGTCCACAAGCGTGCCGTCGAGGTCGAAAACGAGGGTCAGATCGCGCATGTGGCCTCGAATAGCCCGATTAAGGGGGGCAAAGCAGCGGACGCAGCGCCGCGGCGAGGGTTATGTACCTTGAAACGCGGGGGTGCGCATCTTAGACAATGGCTGGCCGTCAGCCCCCTATAACCCGGTGCCGCTTATGGACAAAAGCCTCCTTACCCTGCTCAAGACGCAAGCCTTCATCGATGGAGCCTGGGTCGGCGAGCCGCGCACGCCGGTGATCGACAAGGCGACGGGGCAAGAGATCGCCCGCGTTCCGGATCTTGGCGCGGAGGAGACGAATGCGGCCATCGCGGCGGCGCACCGTGCCCTTCCGGCGTGGTCGAAGCTGCTCGCCAAGGAGCGCTCGAACATCATCCGGCGCTGGTACGAGCTGATCGTCGAGAACGCGGACGAGCTGGCGCTGCTGCTCACCAAGGAGCAAGGCAAGCCGCTCGCGGAAGCGCGCGGCGAGATCATCTACGGGGCCAATTTCGTCGAGCTGTTCGCGGAAGAAGCAAAGCGCGTCTACGGTGAGATCATCCCGACGCACAAGGCGGATGCACGCGTCGTCGTCATGAAGCAGCCGATCGGCGTCGTCGGCGCGATCACGCCGTGGAATTTTCCGTCGGCGATGATCACGCGCAAGGTGTCGCCGGCGCTGGCCGCCGGGTGCACGGTCGTGGTCAAGCCGGCCGAGGACACGCCGCTGTCGGCGCTGGCGCTGGCGGAGCTGGCGCAGCGGGCAGGCGTGCCGAAGGGCGTCCTCAACGTCGTCACGACGCAGAACCCAGCTCCGGTCGGGCGTGCGCTCACCGAGAGTCCGCTGGTGCGCATGATCACGTTCACCGGCTCGACCGAGGTGGGCAAGATCCTGATGGAGCAGTCGGCGCGTACGGTGAAGCGCGTCGGCATGGAGCTCGGCGGCAACGCGCCGTTTATCGTGTTCGACGACGCCGATCTCGATCGCGCCGTCGCAGGGGCGCTCGCGTCCAAGTTCCGCAACGCGGGCCAGACTTGCGTGTGCGCCAACCGCATCCTGGTTCAGGACGGTGTCTACGACGCCTTCGCCGAGAAGCTGACGGCTGCGGTCAAGGCGCTCAAGGTTGGTCCCGGGGTCGATGCCGGGGTCACGGTCGGCCCGCTGATCAACAAGGCTGCCCTCGAGAAGGTCGAGGAGCACGTCGCCGATGCGGTGAAGCACGGCGCCAAGGTCGTCATCGGCGGCAAGCCTTCGCCTTTGGGCGGCAACTTCTACGAGCCGACGGTGCTCACCGGGGTGACACCGAAGATGAAGGTCTCGCGCGAGGAGACGTTCGGGCCGGTGGCGCCGCTGTTCCGCTTCCATACCGAGGAGGAGGCGGTGCACATGGCCAACGACACCCCGTTCGGGCTCGCGGCCTACTTCTTCAGCCGCGACATGGGGCGGTGCTGGCGCGTCGCCGAGGCGCTGGAATACGGCATCATCGGCGTCAACGAGGGTCTGACCTCGACCGAGATCGCTCCCTTCGGCGGCTGGAAGGAGAGCGGCATCGGGCGCGAGGGGTCGCATCACGGCATCGAGGAGTTCCTCGAGATGAAATACACCCTGATGGGCGGCCTCTAGGCATCCGTTTCAACCTCGCTCTTGCGTCCGGATCGCGGTGCGCGTACGGCAGCGCATCCAGATCGTCCGGTTTGGCCAATTGCGGGGAAACCATGAGCCAAGACGCATTGAAGGTGGCAGCGGCCGAGCGCGCGCTGGCCTTTGTCGAGCCGGGCATGCGGCTCGGCCTCGGAACGGGCTCGACGACGGCGAAGTTCGTCGACGCGCTGGGGCGGAAGGTGGCTGCCGGCCTCGATGTCCTCTGCGTCGCGACCTCCGAAGCGACGGAGCAGCAGGCTTCGAAGCTCGGCATCCGCATGTCGACGCTGGACGAGACGCCGTTCCTCGATCTCACCGTCGACGGTGCCGACGAGGTGGACGGCGAGTTGCGGCTGATCAAGGGTGGCGGGGGGGCGCTGTTGCGCGAGAAGATC
The DNA here is from genome assembly GCA_023405815.1 of Pseudomonadota bacterium. GTDB lineage: Bacteria > Pseudomonadota > Alphaproteobacteria > Rhizobiales > Hyphomicrobiaceae > Hyphomicrobium_A. The sequence continues at coordinate 7,242 of JAEXXM010000012.1, forward strand.
GTCGCGACCGCATCGGGCCGGTTGATCGTGATCGCGGACGACTCCAAGAAGGTCGAAACCCTGGGCGCGTTTCCTTTGCCGCTGGAGGTCGTTCCGTTCGGCCTCACGGCGACGCGGAACATGATCACCGCGCTTGCCGCCGATGTCGGCTGCGAGGGCGATGTTCGCGTGCGCATGCTGGCCAACGGCAAACCTTTTCTCACGGACAACGGCAACCTGATCCTCGACTGCCACTTCGGCCGCATCGACGAGCCCGAGGAGCTTGACGAGGCGCTGAAGCTCATTCCCGGCGTGATCGAGAACGGCTTGTTCATCGGCATCGCCGACCTTGCCATCATCGCCGCAGCGGACGGCATTACGCTGATCGGCGCCGAGGACGACGAGATCTGATCGCGCGGTGGTGGACATGGCTCAGCACGACTACGACCTGTTCGTCATCGGGGCCGGCTCGGGCGGCGTGCGCGCGGCGCGCATCGCTGCCGGCTATGGCGCGAGAGTTGCCATTGCCGAGGAGTACCGCGTCGGCGGCACGTGCGTGATCCGCGGCTGCGTGCCGAAGAAGCTGCTCGTCTATGCCAGCCGTTTCGCCGACGAGTTCGAGGACGCGCGCGGGTTCGGCTGGACGGTCGGCGAGACGAGCTTTGACTGGGCGTCGCTGGTCGCGGCGAAGGACAAGGAGCTGTCGCGCCTCGAGGCGGCGTACCGGACGAACCTCGGCAAATCGGGGGTCGAGATCATCGAGGAGCGAGCCTCAGTCGAGGGGGCGAATGCGATCAAGCTCACGAAGTCGGGCCGAACAGTCACGGCGGGAAAGATACTGATCGCGACGGGCGGCAGACCCTCGCTCGCGGAGCCTCGTCCTGGGCTCGAGCACGTCATCACCTCGAACGAGGCGTTCGATCTACCGCGGCTGCCGGCCAGCATCGTCATCGCCGGCGGCGGCTACATTGCCGTCGAGTTCGCCGGCATCTTCTCGCGCTTCGGCGTCAAGACGACGCTCATCTATCGCGGCGACAAGATCCTGCGCGGCTTCGACGAGGACCTGCGCGATAGGCTCACAGAAGCCTACTTGAATCAGGGCATCCGCATCGTCACGGGCAACATATTCACGCATTTCGAGAAGACCGCTGCCGGCCTCGTCGGCCATCTTTCGGGTGGCGGGACGCTCGAGGCCGAGCAGATCATGTTCGCCGTCGGCCGCACCCCAAACACGGCGGGACTCGGCCTCGAAGGGGTGGGCGTCAGGCTCGGCGGGAAAGGCCACGTCGTCGTCAACGAGTATTCCAAGTCGTCGGTGGACAGCATCTTTGCCGTTGGAGACGTGACGGACAGGGTGGCGCTCACTCCGACGGCCATTCGCGAAGGGCATGCGTTCGCCGACACCGAGTTCGGCGGCAAGCCGCGCATGATCGAGCACACCTTCGTTCCGACCGCGGTGTTTGCGACGCCGGAGCTTGCCAGCGTCGGATTCCCAGAGCACCTCGCGCGCGATCACTGCAAAAAGCTCGAGGTCTACAAAGCCGCCTTCCGACCGATGAAAGCGACGCTCTCGGGGCGCGATGAGCGCATGTTCATGAAGCTGCTCGTCGATGGGGAGAGCGGGAAGGTCCTCGGCTGTCACATGGCCGGAGAAGGGGCGGCGGAGATCATCCAGATGGCCGCCATCGCGTTGCGGCTCGGGGCCACGAAGGCCGACTTCGACGCCACCATCGCGCTGCATCCGACGGCGGCGGAAGAGTTCGTCACCATGCGCGAGAAATGGATCGCGCCGACGGAAGCGGCCGGCTGAGCCGCAGGTTCACTTGGAGAATTGAATGGCACGTTTGCAGGACAAGATCGCGCTCGTCACCGGCTCGGCTGCCGGCATCGGTCTCGCCACGGCACAGCTCTTCGCGGCCGAGGGGGCGCACGTCTACATCACCGATGTGGCGGGCGAAGCGGCGCAGAAGGCTGCCGCCGAGCTCAACGCCAAGGGCCTCAAGGCCACGGCGATGGCAGTCGATGTCTCGCGCGGGCAGGACGTGACGGCGCTGATGCGCACGATCGAGCAGCAGCACAAGAAGCTCGACGTGGTGGTCAACAACGCCGGCATCAACGTGCGCACGGACTTCCGCAACATGACGGATGCCGACTGGGTCAGGCTGCGCGAGGTGAACCTCGACGGCATCATCCGCATCGCCCGCGATGCATTCCCGCTGATGAAGGCGTCGGGACGCGCCTCGCTCGTTAACCTCGCCTCGATCATGGGACACCGCGGCATGCGCACGCTCGCCGCCTACGGCGCGACCAAGGGCGCCATCTCGGCGCTGACGCGGGGGCTCGCGATCGAGTACGCGCCGTTCGGCATCCGCGTGAATGCGCTGGCGCCGGGCTTCATCGAGACGGCATTGACGGAGCGCGTGCTCAAGATCGAGGCGTTCTCCAAGGCGCTGCTGGAGCAGACGCCGCTGCGCCGGTTCGGGACCTCGGAGGACGTCGCGCAGGCGGCGCTGTTCTTCGCCTCCGACGAGAGCGCGTTCATCACCGGCGCCGAGCTCGCAATCGACGGCGGCATGCAGGCCGCGCTTTAGTTTCCCTCTCCCCGCTGGCGGGGAGAGGGGTAGGGTGAGGGGCAGAAACTCGCGCTGTGGTTTGCTGCTGCCCCTCACCCTAACCCTAACCCTAACCCTCTCACCATTCGCTTCGCTCCTGGGGAGAGGGAATAAGCATTAGGTGTCGGCGACGGTCTCGGCGATGAGGTGGTCGACGACGCCGATCAGGGCGGCGTCGACGCTGGCCCCGCCCGCGATCAGCCTCTCGTAGCAGGCGACCTGCCGGTCGGCGCTGGTGCCGCCCGTTGCGATCTTGAGTGCGTGCTTCACCTCGCGCTCGCAGCCGAGCACTGCCGCATCCTCGGCGATGAGGTCGACCAGCTCGTCGATCAGCCTAGCGAAGGGAACGAGGGTTCCCTTGCCGAAGTCGAACAGCGTTTCGCGCACCCCATAGCGCTGCGCCCGCCAACGGTTCTCCTCGATGAGGAACGCCGGATAGGAGCGCCACTTCTGGTTCGAGGTGCGCAGTCGCCAGAGCATGCGCAGGGTGCAGGCATAGAGCGCGGAGACGGAGATGGCGTCGTCGATGCGGGTGCAGATGTCGGTAACGCGCATTTCCAGCGTGGGGAAGCGGGCCGAGGGGCGCAGGTCCCACCAGATCTTGGTGCCGTCCTCGATGACCTTGTTGCGGACGAGGACATCGACCGTGCGCTCAAACTCGGCATAGCTCTCGAAGCGCTGGGGGAGGCCGGTGCGGGGCAGCTCGTGGAAGACAGCGAGACGGTAGCTCTTGAGGCCGGTGTCCTCGCCCTGCCAGAAGGGGGAGGAGGTCGAGAGCATGAGGAGGTGGGGCAGGAAGTAGCGCGCCTGGTTCATGAGGTCGATGCGCAGGTCATCGTCCTCGATGGCGACGTGCACGTGCATGCCGCAGATGGCCAGCCGGCGGCCGATGCCCCCGAAGTCCTTGGCGAGGGACTGGTAGCGCGCCTTGGGGGTCGTCTCGAGGGTGGACCGGTCGGCAAACGGGTGGGTTGACGCTGCGATGGGCGCCATCGCGTAGGTGCCTGTTATTTCGGCAATTGTCCGCCTGAGGCCGGCCAACTCACGCCGCGCCTCCCTGAAATCGCGATGCACACTGGTGCCGATCTCGATCTGCGAGCGGAAAAATTCCGGTGCCACCTGCTCGCCGAGGGCGTCCTCGCAGGCCTTCATCAGCTCGGGGGGCGCGGCCGCAAAGCCCCGGCTGTCGAGGTCGACGAGGTGGTATTCCTCCTCGATGCCGAAGGTGAAGGACGGCTCCTTGATACCCATTGGCCTTAGGCCCTTATCTGTGCAACTTTCCGGCCCCCAGGGGCGCTGGCCTTGCTGGCTGTGGTAGCTTATATGCTGCGACAAAAGGCATAATGCCTCTAAAACGATGCGCTTGCGTTACCGCGCCGGCCTGAAGCCGGCGCCGCGCGAGGGGCGACGGAGAGCTCAAATGGCGTTGACATGGTCCCCGGACAGCTGGAGGTCGAAACCGATCGTCCAGGTGCCGGAATATCCGGACAAAGCGGCGTTGGCCGAGGTCGAGGCGAAGATCGCCTCCTTCCCGCCGCTCGTGTTCGCCGGCGAGGCCGACAAGCTGAAGCGCTCCCTGGCCGACGTCGCTGCGGGCAACGCCTTCCTGCTGCAGGGCGGCGACTGCGCGGAGAGCTTCGCCGAGCACGGCGCCAACCACATCCGCGAATTATTCCGCGTCTTCCTGCAGATGGCGGTGGTGCTGACTTATTCCGGCGGCATCCCGGTGGTGAAGGTCGGGCGCGTTGCGGGCCAGTTCGCAAAGCCGCGCTCATCGCCGACCGAGAAGCGGGACGGCCTTGAGCTGCCTAGCTACCGCGGTGACATCATCAACGGCGGCGGCTTCACCGAGGCCGAGCGCATCCCCGATCCCAATCGCCAGCTCGAGGCCTACCGGCAGTCGGCGGCGACGCTGAACCTTCTGCGCGCGTTTTCCGAGGGCGGCTACGCCAGCCTCGACAACGTGCTGCGTTGGCTGCTCGACTTCGAGAACAAGAGCCCGTTCGGCAAGAAGTACCGGGAGATGGGCGAGCAGATCCAAACGGCGCTGCAGTTCATGCGCTCGTGCGGCATCACCGAGCAGACGGTGCCGGCGCTGGGTCGAACCACGTTCTACACTAGTCACGAGGCGCTGCTGCTCGGCTACGAGCAGGCGCTGGTGCGCCGGGACGAGGCGGGTGGCACGCAGGCGCCCTATGCCACGTCGGGCCACATGCTCTGGATCGGCGACCGCACGCGCCAGCCCGATCACGCACACGTCGAGTTCTGCCGCGGCATCCGCAATCCGATTGGCATCAAGGTGGGTCCGTCGCTCGATGCCGACGGCCTTTTGCGCCTGATCGACATCCTCAACCCGACCGACGAGCCCGGGCGACTGACGCTTATCTGCCGCTTCGGCTCCGACAAGGTCGAGAAGCACCTGCCGGGCCTGGTGCGGGCCATAAAGCGCGACGGACGCGTGGTCGTGTGGTCATGCGATCCGATGCACGGCAACACGATCAGCACCGCGAACGGCTTCAAGACGCGGCCGTTCGACCGCATCCTGAAAGAGGCAGAGGCTTTCTTCGACGTGCATCGCGCCGAGGGCACCTATGCCGGCGGCATCCATGTCGAGATGACGGGCTCGCCGGTGACGGAGTGCATCGGCGGCGCGGCGGCGAACATCTCCGAGGCGCAGCTCAAGGATCGCTACGACACGTTATGCGATCCGCGCCTCAATGCCGACCAGGCGCTGGAGTTGGCTTTCCTGATTGCCGAGCGTTTGAAGCACGAACGCGAGGAAGCCGCCCACCCGCCGGCGCCGATCACGGCGGTAGGCTGAGCTGATAAGTCCCCCGGGGCGGGACCCCTCACCCCCCCGCTCATGCCCTCGCATTTCGCGTCGCCCTCTCCCCACCGGGGAGAGGCTAGCTCGTCGTGCATTCGGTTGGGCGTAGCCTCTCCCAGGGGGAGAGGTCGAAAGCGAATGCAATGAGCTTTCGAGTGAGGGGTTATTCCATCGCAGGCGGACGATTGCTAGCGGCGGCGCTCTCGCGCGTCGAAGCGCTCGCGCGCGGCGTCGAGCTCGGGGAAGTTGCGCTCGGCCCAGCGGTCCAGCTCGACCAGGGCGCCGGCGAGCGTGCGGCCGAGTGCGCTCAGCCGGTACTCGACGTGCGGTGGCACCGTCTGTCGATCCGCGCGCGCGATTAGCCCGTTGCGCTCCAGCTCGCGCAGCGTCTGGGTGAGCATCTTCTGGGATATGCCGCCGATGCGGCGCATAAGGGCGCCGTTGCGCATCGGCGCGTCGGCCAGCGCCGCGAGGATCAGCATCGGCCACTTGCCGGCGATCAGCTCCAGCGCATGACGTGCCGAGCACGTCTCGTCGAAGACGCTGGGCGCGGGCTTGGGGCGTCTGGCCATTCGGCCTCCTATAGGCACCAAAAGGTGTGTACTTGTCAGATGGTGACTTAGCGCACCATGCTCCTTTCGCAAAGTCGGAGGGGACATGGACGCTTTGATCATTTGCGGAAGTGCGCGGCGCGATGGGAATTCGGCGGCGCTGGCGCGCGCGATTGCCGACGGGCTCGAGGCCTCGGGGCATTCGGCAGACGTGCTTTTCGCCGATGCGGTTCTGTCCGGCTTTCTGCGTGATTGCCGGACCTGTCGAGGCGCTGACGGAGAGTGCGCGATCGAGGATCACTTCCGCGACGTGTTCCTCGATAAGCTGCTTCCGGCGCGCGGCCTGATCCTTGCCACCCCGATCTACTGGTACGGCATGTCGGCGCAGACAAAGGCGTTCTTCGATCGCATGTTCTGCTACGTCGCCGCGTCGTATCCGAGGTCGGCGGAGGTCGTCGCGCGCCTGAAGGGGAAGCGCGTCGGGCTGGCGCTCGCCTCGGAAGAGACCTTCCCGACCGTCGGTGCCGGCATCGTGCATCAGGTGCAGGAGTACTGCCGCTACACGCGGAGCGAACTCGTCGGCGTCGTGCATGGCTACGGCAATGCACGCGCCGAGGTGTCGCGGGACCCCGGCGGTCCGATTGCGCGGGCGCGGACCTTCGGGGCGGAGTTCTTCGCAGCGCGCGCGACCGACTACCAGATCGATACGCCGCGCTCGGGGCGCGTCTGGGGCTAGCCCGGCACGACACCGAGCAGCCACATGACGAGCGGCAGCGTGAGCAGCGAGCCGAGGGTGGAGATGAGGATGACCGCCGAGGTGACGGCAGCGGGCTGGCGGTAAAGCTCCGCGAGCATGAACGGGCCGGTTCCGGTCGGCAGCGCCGCCAGCAGCGTTGCCATCACCGCCAATCTCGGCGGCACCGCGAGAAGCACGGCGAGGCCCCAGGTGAGCGCCGGATGGACGAGCAGCTTGATGGCGGCGAGCGCGGTCGCGGTCCAGGCCTCCTTCACCGAGACGGGGCGCGGTCCGGCGAGGAACAATCCGATGACGACCAGGGCGGCCGGGCTCGCGGCGCCGCCAAGCAGCTTCAAGAAGGTTTCCAGCGCCATCGGCATGCCGACGCCGGTGGCGTTGTAGAGGACGCCGGCCGCAGGCGCCACGATGAGCGGGTGGCGCGCGAGCGCGCCGCCAACCTTCATCGCGAGGCGCAACGGGTGCGGCTCGCTGTGACTGCCGAGCTCGACCAGCACGATGGCCGATGCGAACAGCACACAGACCGTGAGGATCGAAGCGATGGTGACGGGCACCATGCCTTCCTGGCCGTAGAGCGTCAGGAAGAGCGGAAAGCCCATGTACGCCGTGTTGGCGTATGAGCCGAGCAGACCATCGATGCCTGCCGAGGAGAGCGGGCGCTCGAGAAGGAGAAGGCTGACGCCGACGGTCACGTAGAACACGGCGCCGCAGGCAAGGCCGAAGGCGGCGAGAAAACCGGGCTGCCACAGGTCGTGCCAGCTCGCATGCGCCATCACGTCGAAGAGCAGCGCCGGCAAAGCCAGGTAGACGACGAACTTGTTGATCTCGGAGACCGCGGCGGCGCCGATGGAGTCCCAGCGTCGGGCGACGAACCCGCAGAGGATCAAAGCGAAGATCGGGGCAACGATGGTGATCAGGGACAGCACGCGTCATCCGCCGTGTGAGGCACGGGAGGCTAGGTTTTGGCGCTGCAGGGACGGCGGCGCCGTGGGATTGATTAGGGCCCGTCGCGCAACGGGTCCAGGGGGAGGCCCGATGCGCGGCTGCTTGCCGCTGGACCGGAACGGCGGCGCGCCCTACATCTTCCCCCTATGAATCCTGCCCAGGCGGATGCCGTGCCGTCCACTCTCAAGATCGCCCTCGCGCAAGCGAACCCGACTGTCGGCAACATCGATGGCAACCTCGCCAAGGTCCGTGAGATGCGCGCGCGGGCTGCCGCGCAGGGGGCCGACCTCATCGTCTTTCCGGAGCTTTTCGTCACCGGCTATCCGCCGGAGGACCTGGTGCTCAAGCCGGCGTTCTCGGCTGCGGCGCGTCTTGGCGTGGAAGCGCTGGCGGGTGATCTGGGGCCCGGGCCAGCTGTGCTCGTGGGCACCATCTGGCCCGAGAACGGGTGCGTCTACAATGCGGTGGCTCTCCTGGACAATGGCGGCGTCGAAGGGGTGCGGTTTAAGGTCGACCTGCCGAACTACGGCGTGTTCGATGAGAAGCGTGTTTTTACTGCGGGGCCGCTGCCGGGACCGATCAACTGCCGCGGCGTGCGCCTCGGCCTGCCGGTATGCGAGGACATCTGGGGAAGCGAGGTGGTCGAGTGCCTCGCCGAGACGGGGTCTGAGATTCTGATCTCAGCCAATGGGTCGCCGTTCGACTGGACGAAGCCGGATGTGCGCATGAACGTCGCCGTCGCGCGCGTCATCGAAAGCGGCCTGCCGCTCATCTATCTCAACCAGGTCGGGGGACAGGACGAGCTCGTCTTCGATGGCGCCTCGTTCGTGCTCAACGCCGATCGGAGCCTGCCGGTGCAGTTGCCGGCGTGGGAGGAGAGGCTCGTCATCAGCGAATGGCGGCGCGGTAATGCGGGCTGGGTGTGCGCCACGGGCGAGCGCGCCGTGATCGAGCATGGCGATGCGGCGGCATACCAGGCATGCGTGCTCGGCGTGCGCGATTACGTGGAGAAGAACGGGTTTCCGGGCGTCATTCTCGGGCTATCGGGGGGGATCGACAGTGCCCTCGTCGCGGCGATTGCCGTCGATGCGCTGGGTCCGGCGCGGGTGCGCGCGGTGATGATGCCCTATCGCTACACGTCGGACGCGAGCATCCGGGATGCGGCCGCGTGTGCGAAGGCGCTCGGGCTGAGCTACCAAACGCTTCCCATCGAGGACGCGGTCGCAGGGTTGACCAAGAGCCTCGAGCCGGCGCTCGCGGGCACCAAGCCCGACACCACCGAGGAGAACCTGCAGGCGCGCGCGCGCGGCATCATACTGATGGCGCTGTCGAACAAGTTCGGGGGGATGGTTCTCACCACCGGCAACAAGTCGGAGATGTCGGTCGGCTATGCGACGCTCTACGGCGACATGAACGGCGGCTTCAACCCGGTGAAGGACCTCTACAAGATGGAGGTCTACCGCCTGGCGCGGTGGCGGAACGCAAACTTGCCGAAAGGTGGCAGGGGGCCCGCGGGCGAGGTGATCCCCGAGGCGATCATCACCAAGGTGCCGACTGCGGAGCTGCGCCCCAACCAGACGGATCAGGATTCGCTCCCGCCGTATCCGGCACTCGACGACATTCTCGTCAGCCTGGTCGAAAAGGAGATGCCGCTCGCCGATATCGTGGCGCGCGGACATGCGGCTGAGACGGTCAAGCATGTCGAGCGGCTGCTCTACCTTGCCGAGTACAAGCGCCGGCAGGCCCCGCCGGGCGTGAAGATATCGTCGCGCAATTTCGGGCGCGACCGGCGATATCCCATCGTCAACAGGTTCCGCGAGCCGCTCTGAGTCGCTCCGTGATAACGAAGTGGCGCGCGTGCAATGAGCGCCGGCAACAGCTCGCGGAAGAGATGGCGATGCAAGGCATCTGCTTCAGCGGATGCATTGTGGCCCCACTGCGAGACTCTGTCGTCACATAGGGTTGCGTCGAATCAGCCATTAATGGCGTCTGATACATTCATCGGACGGACCAATGCTGAACAGCCGATCTACGCGTGCGCTGACGTTGTTCGCAGCAAGCCTCATGATCGGCGTGACCGGGCTGCAAATGCCCGCGGGGGCCGACAGCGGCGATACATGCTGCGCCGACCTCGAGGAGCGCATTGCCGAGCTCGAGGCGACGACGGCGCGCAAAGGCAACCGCAAGGTCAAAGTCACGGTCTCGGGCTGGGTGAACGAGGCCCTGTTCGCGTGGGACGACGGCGTGCTTCATGATGCCTACATCGGCACCAACTTCGTCGAGCAGTCGCGCTTCAGGTTCGTCGGCGAAGCCAAGATCAACAAGGACTGGACTGCGGGCTACACCCTGGAAGTCGGCGTGCAGGGCCACCCGTCGAACCGCTGGGACCAGGACAACATCGCCTCGCAGAGCGGATCGGAAGCCAATCGCGAGTTCGCGCTGAACCTGCGCAAGAGTAACTGGTACTTCAAGAGCAAGACATACGGAAAGTTGACCATCGGCCTCGAAGGCATGGCAACATACCACTTGCTCGACGATGCCGATCCGACCTTGACGCGCAACGTCGACGACGTGGAAGGCGCGGGCGTGTTCCTCGCAGCCTTCCGGCTTCGAAGTGGGGGGCAGTACATCGGCCGCTTGAGGTGGACCGACGCTTTGCGCGGCATCGCCAACTCGACGCCCGGTGACGGTCTGCGCCGCGACATCATCCGTTACGATACGCCCGACTGGCATGGCTTCAGCGCGGCGGCCAGCATCGGCGAGACGTACATCGGCGACCTGATGGCTCAGTACAAGGGCGAGATCGGCGATTACATGCTGGTGGTTCGCGGCGGATATGGCTGGAGCAACGATCCTGGAACTTTGCAGGATGATGGAGTGCTCGGCGACTTTGTCGTCGGCGGCACGACCTGTATCTCAGGCAGCACGACCGTTACCTCGACGCCGGACTTCCACTGCCGCTGGGGCGGCGTCGCCTCGACGATCATGCACAATCCCACCGGGCTTTTCCTGTACGGAGGCTGGGGCACGATCACGGCGACCACCGCGCACGTGTTTCCGGTCGGTACGGTGTACGAGCCGACGAGCAACATGTTCTTCCTGCAGCCCGGCATCGAGCGGAAATGGATCGACCTCGGCAAGACGAACATCTTTGGCGAATATCGCCGGGACGACTCGGGCTCGTCCGTCGGACGTACGATAACGTCGAACGTCGACACCTGGCAGGCCGGCGTCGTGCAGAAGCTGGATGCCGCGGATACGACGCTCTACCTCGTTTACCAGAACTCCAGCGGCGACGTGGTCGGCAACGCGGTGACGGCGGCGAACTTCGCCCCTGTCGGGAAGACATCGCTCGATGCCTTCCAGGTGCTTGTCACGGGTGCCAAGATCAATTTCTGAGCGCCACTGCGCTCAGGAAATCGCGCCCCGGAGCATGGAGCGGCCATCGGTCTTGACGTTGGCCCTTGAGTTCTCGCAAACGGCGTCTATAGGTTGCCGCGACCTTAAGCCTTCCGCTGTGCTCCATGACCGTCACCGTTCGCTTTGCGCCAAGCCCCACCGGGCGCCTGCACGTCGGCAACGTGCGGACTGCGCTGCTCAATTGGCTGTTCGCGCGCAAGTCGGGCGGCACCTTCCTCTTGCGCCTCGACGATACCGACCTGCAGCGCTCGACGGAGGAGTTCGCCGAGGGTATCCGCAGCGATCTTAGCTGGCTCGGACTCAACTGGGCGCGGGAGGAGCGGCAGTCGCTGCGCACCGACCGCTACATCGCGGCGGCGGAGCTGCTGAAGACGCAGGGGCGCCTCTACGCGTGCTACGAGACGGAGGACGAGCTTGACCGCAAGCGCAAGCGCCAGCTCGCGCGCGGTCTTCCGCCGATCTACGACCGCAGCGGCTTGAAACTCTCCGATGATGAGCGCACGGCGCTGGAAGCGGAGGGGCGCAAGCCGCACTGGCGCTTCCGTCTCGCCAATTCCGAGGAGGGCCTCGCGCCGCTGCCCACCATAGTCTCGTGGAACGACCTCATCCGCGGCGACCAGACGGTTGATGTCGGGTCTCTGTCGGATCCGGTCGTCGTGCGCGCCGACGGCTCGTTCCTCTACACCTTCACGAGCGTGATCGACGATGCCGACTTCAGCATCACGCATGTCATTCGCGGCGAGGACCACGTCACCAACACCGGCGTGCAACTGCAGATCTTCGAGGCCCTCAACAAAGAGCCGCCGGCGTTCGGCCATCACAGCCTGCTCATCGGCGCCGATGGGCATGCACTGTCGAAACGGCTCGGGGCCTTGTCCATTGCGAGCATGCGCGAAGAAGGGCTCGAGCCGCTGGCGATCGCCAGCTACACGGCGCTGATCGGCACGTCCGATGCCATCGAGCCGCAGCACAGCCTGGATGAGCTCGCGCGCCATTTCGCATTCGAGAAGATCTCGACGGGGCCGGCTCGGTTCGATCCGGAGGAGCTGAAGGCGCTGAATGCGCGCCTGCTGCATGCGACGGCATACGAGCAGGTGGCCGAACGATTGATCGGGCTTGGTATCGGCGGCGGTGCGGGGTTCTGGCAGGCCGTCCGCGGCAACATCGGGGTGCTCGGCGATGCCGTCGAATGGTGGCGCATCGTCGAGGGTGAGATCGAGCCGGCGATCGAGGACACCGAGCTTACGCAGCAGGCGGCGAAGCTGCTGCCGGAGGAGCCCTGGGACGAGACGACCTGGGACATCTGGGTTGCGGCGCTGAAGGCCGCCAGCGGCCGCAAGGGGCGTGCGCTGTTCCATCCGCTGCGGCTCGCTCTCACCGCGCGTGAGGACGGCCCGGAGCTAAAGGCGCTGCTTCCACTCATAGGGCGGCAGAAGGCGGAGATGCGGCTGCTGGGGCGTCGGGCTTAGGACCCAGCGACGCGTCTCAGTGGACGATGTCGAGGCGGTTGCCGGCAACCTTGCGCATGAAGACGATCGGCAGGTCGCGGCCGGAGGGGAGGCCCCATGCGCCGCGGCGCGTCTCGATGAAGCCGAGTCTTTCGAAGAACGGCACGGCGTTGAGCGTTGCGCTGACCTCCAGCGCGCGGTAGCCGGCCGCGATTGCTTCGTCGGCGAGGTATTCCGCGAGGCGCGTTCCTATGCCGTGTGTGCCGAACAATGGATGCACGGAGACGGCGAGGATCCTGGCGGTCGGGTTCTGCCGCTCACCGAGGCTCCAGGCTGCAACACCGACCATTTCCGAGCCCACCCAGGCGGAATAGGCGCGGTTGCCGAGGAGGATGTCGGCGTAGTGGGGGCTGCGCACGAAGTCGGCGAATGCGGCCATCTCCGCTGCCGTGTAGTGCCCCTTGGCGGCGCGGGTGAAGGCTGCACTGACGACGTAGCGGGCAGTCGACAGATCGTCGAGGCTCAGCGGCCGGATTTCGAGGAGCTGCAGCAGGCTGTCAGGGGCGCCAGAGACGTGCATCGGATCGCTTTTCAATTCCTCGTTCCCTGGCCCCGATCCGAGACAGAAGCGCTCGGCCTCTATTGTTGCCTCTGCGCGTCGGTCTCCGAGCGGGCCTCCCAACCGGTGATCGCGCCGCCATCCGGTCCCCTGTCGGCACGTTTGCTCTGGTTGGCCGCTTCGGGGGGAACGTATTCAGCCTCCTTGCACGAGCAGCCCTTCACCAGCTCCTTGCGGTAGCGGAACGCGGTCTTGAGGCTCGTGTAGGGTTCCTGCGTGCGGAACGACACCGACTGGTCCATGCCGGCGCCGGGGTTCTGGTAGAAGTAGAGCTCGGCGGGCGCGGCGCACTTGGAGGTGCACGCCTCGGCGTCCTGCTCGAAGTGGCTCGGCAGCGTCGAGAAGCTCACCGGGAAATAATAGCCGTCGCAGAGGCGCACGCAGACGGTGCGATAGGTGGCAGAGGAGTAATTTCCGCCGCCGAAGGGCGTCCACCGGTTGGAGAAGCTGCCCTCGTCCTCGTCCTGCCAGATCGATCCGCCGCCGCTGCTGCGCTCGTTGCGGCGCGCTTCCTGCGTGTAGTTGGCGCCGCAGTTGTTGCGTGCGAGCTCGCGGACGATCTCCTCGCGATAGGAGCGCTCGCCGGAGTTGGCGATCTGCTCGTGCTGTGCCTCGAGGCTCGAGAGTCGGCTTTGGGCGGCGTCGCGCTGCTGGGCGAGGTCGACGCAGCGGCGGGTGCGGCGCAGCGTCTTGGAGAACAGGAAGTATTCGTAGCAATCGTAGCGCTCCAGATCGGAGCGGGCCTGCTCATAGGCTTGCTCGACCTGGCTCATCTCCGCCTCGATGGCGGGGAGGCGGTCGCGCATGCCGCTGGAGCGCTGGCCATCCTGGACGAGGCGCTGCTCGAGCTGCAGACAGATCGGATTCTTGGTCGACCAGTTGACCGAGGGGGCGGCTTGCGGCGGTGGAAGCTGGGCGCCGGGCGCAGGCTCGGGAGACGGCTGATGGGCCGGGGGCGCGCCTTGCTGCGGCTCGCGGTAGACGGGCTCGTCTGGGATCGGCGGTCGATCGGACTGAGAGTTGCTCCACGGCCACCAGCCCTGGGCCAGAGCAGGACACGCGGCAAGCGTCGCCGCGGCGAGAATCGCAGCGCCGAGAGCATGCCGCCGGGCACGTGCCTTACGCATTCTGAATTCTGTCCTGGCCTGGCCGACCGCCGTGGGCCGCCCGTTCATGTTCGGCGGTCCAACTATGGACACCAGGGGTTAGGGGGTCAATGCGGAGCAATTGGGGCGGCTGGTCGCGCTTGCCTATGCAAAAATGCTGGCTGGGCCTGGGATTAGCTGGCTCGCGCTTGACGAGCTAAGGGGAGTTTGCGCATAACGGCGGCCATGAAGCGCAACCTGCCCACACGCGCCGTCAATCTGTGCGGCATTATCATTATTTCGAGCTAGCAATATCCGCTGGCGCGCGGCGCGCTTCTTTGCCCAAAGCCTGAGACAGAGAAATCGCCCCACCAGCGGCTCCCGGGGACACTAGGGACCGTCATGGCCGAAGCGCATTCTCTGATGCTCTACAACACGTTGACGCGGCGCAAGGAGGAGTTCGCTCCGCTCGATGCGCAGAACGTGCGCATGTACGTGTGCGGGCCAACGGTCTACGACTACGCGCATATCGGCAACGCGCGCCCTGTCATCGTCTTCGACGTGCTGTTCCGGCTTCTGCGGCAGATGTACGGGGAAAAGCATGTCACCTACGTGCGCAACATCACCGACGTCGACGACAAGATCAACGCCCGCGCCGCCGAGGAAGGGGTGTCGATCCGCGAGCTGACGGAGCGCACGGCGAAGCAGTTCCACGAGGACATCAAGGCACTGGGCGTGCTGCCGCCGACGGTCGAGCCGCGCGCGACCGAGCACATCGAGGAGATGAAGGCGCTGATCGAGGCGCTGATCGCCAACGGCCACGCCTATGTCGCCGAGGGGCACGTGCTGTTCCACGTCCCCTCGATGCCGGATTATGGCAAGCTCTCGAACCGCTCGCTGGACGAGATGGCGGCGGGTGCGCGCGTCGAGGTGGCCCCGTACAAGAAGGACCCGATGGACTTCGTGTTGTGGAAGCCGTCGAAGGCCGGCGAGCCGTCGTGGCCATCGCCCGCCGGCATCGCCGAGCCGGGGCGGCCGGGCTGGCACATCGAGTGCTCGGCCATGGCGGAGAAGCACCTCGGGCAGGTGTTCGACATCCACGGCGGCGGCATCGATCTCGTCTTTCCGCACCACGAGAACGAGATCGCGCAGTCGCGCTGCGCGCACGACACGAAAGTGATGGCGCAATACTGGCTGCACAACGGCTTCCTGCAGGTCGAAGGCGAGAAGATGTCGAAGTCGCTCGGCAACTTCATCACCATCCACGATCTGTTGAAGGAATGGCCGGGCGAGGTCGTCCGTTTCAACATGCTGCGCACGCACTATCGCCAGCCGATCGACTGGACGCGGCGCAGTTTGGAGGAAAGCCAGAGGGTTCTTGGAAGCTGGTTTTCGCAACAGGAACCGACTGACAACGAGGCGGTTGCACCGACCGAAGAGTTTTGGGCCGCTCTCTGCGATGATTTAAATACGCCTAGAGCGATTGCCGAGATGCATCGGCTGGCATCGCAGCGCGAGATGCGCACGCTGGGCTACTGCTTGAGGTTCTTGGGGTTCAGCGGCGCAACCTTGGCGGTCGCTGCGGCGCGCGATGCAGAACTGGCCGCGTCGTTGGCGCCAAAGGTGGAACCGTTGATTGAGGCCCGTCTCGCCGCTCGCAAGGCGAAGAACTTCAAGGAGGCGGACCGTATCCGGGACGAGCTGGCGGCCACCGGCGTGGTGCTCAAGGACGCGAAAGACCCCAATACGGGCGAGATCGTGACGACTTGGGAGCTGGCGCGATGAGACAGCACTGTGTGCAACGAGCCGCAATGGGAGCGCCGATGCCCGCCCCCTTGTCATCCTCGGGCTTGTCCCGAGGACCCAACCGTCCGCTTGCTGCGATGGCTGCAGGCCGTTGTCGCGATTGGCCCAGACAATCGATGTGCGAGCTTGCTGAACCCTGGATCCTCAGGACAAGCCCGAGGATGACAGTTGTTTCGTGGGAGCTAGCGCGATGAGCGGCAAGAGAACCCCGGTGCATACGGGCGGGTGCCAATGCGGCGCCGTGCGCTATGCGCTCATGAGCGCGCTCAGCGACGCGAGCGTCTGCCATTGCCGGATGTGCCAGAAGGCGTTCGGCAACTATTTCGCCCCGCTGGCGGACGTGCCGCTGATAGATTTTGAGTTGACGCGCGGAGAGCTGTCCCTGTTCCGCAGCTCGGCGGCGGTCGAGCGTGGGTTCTGCAGCAAGTGCGGCACGCCGCTGAGCTTCCGCTACATCGATGAGCCGAAGATCGCCATCGCGCTCGGCTCGCTCGATCATCCCGAGCGGGTGCCGCTCAGCAAGCAGTACGGGCTCGAAGGGCGGCTGCCGTTCCTGCCCGAGTTCAACCTGCCGGGTGCAAAAACAGAAGACAGCTCGACGCAGGTGCATCTGGAGCAGATCGCGTCCGCAAACTACCAGCATCCCGACCACGATACCGAGATCTGGCCTCCCCAAGGAGCACGTCGATGAGCGAAGATTGGCACAAGGACACTCCCGAGCCGCGGCACTGGCTGTTCTACGTGCTGGTGAAGATCGGCATCGTAGTCCTGGCCTTCTGGCTCGCCGCTCGCACGTTCGGCTATCTCTAGAGCGAGCAGCGTCCTGCGATGTCCGAGCAGTCCTACCCGATCCGTCCGTTCATGCCCGCCGACACGATGGCGCTGCGGGACCTTTATGCGCAGAGCATCGAGGAGCTGACGGCGGACGACTACACCGAGGACCAGCGGCTCGCGTGGATGGCCAAGGCGGAGGACGCCAAAGCCTTCGCGGAACGGCTCGGGAGCATGGTGACGCTGATCGTGCAGGTGGAGGGAGAGTATCTGGGCTTTGCCTCGCTCAAGAACAACACCGTCCTCGACATGCTCTACGTGCATCCTTACGCGGCGGGGCAGGGCGTAGGAACGGCGCTCGTCGATGCGCTGGAACGGCTGGCCCTCGCCCGCGGCGCGAAGGAGATCACCGTCGAGGCGAGCGATACGGCGCTGTCGTTCTTCGCCGACCGGGGCTACGTGCCAGGACAGCGGAACCTCATGCCCATCGCGGACGAATGGCTATCCAATACGACCATGAGCAAACCGCTGGCGGACAAGGACGCGTCGGCCGAGCGTGCTGGAAAGACGTGACCATGACGACGAAAGAACGGCTCTATCTGTTCGACACGACGCTGCGCGATGGCGCGCAGACGACGGGCGTCGACTTCTCGGTCGAGGACAAGCGCCGCATCGCGGAGGTGCTGGACGAGCTCGGCGTCGACTATGTCGAAGGCGGCTTCCCCGGCGCCAACGTCACCGACACGCAATTCCTGAGCGAGCCCTCGATGCTCAAGACCGCCAAGATGACGGCGTTCGGCATGGTGAAGCGTGCCGGCCGCTCGGTGTCGAACGACTCCGGCCTGCAAGCGGTGCTCAACTCGCGCAGCGCGGCCATCTGCCTTGTCGCGAAGTCGTGGGACTATCACGTGCGGGTGGCGCTGGGGATCAGCAATGAGGAAAACCTCGCCGCCGTCGAGCAGTCGGTGAAGGCCATCGTCGAGACGGGCCGCGAGGCGATGATCGACTGCGAGCACTTCTTCGACGGCTACAAGGGCAACCGCGACTATGCGCTAGCGGTGGTGCGCACGGCCTATGAAGCAGGCGCGCGCTGGGTGGTGCTGTGCGACACCAACGGCGGCACGCTGCCGCACGAGGTCGAGCGCATCGTCAGCGACGTGACGAAGGTGGTGCCGGGCACGCACCTCGGCATTCACACGCACAATGACACCGAGAACGCCGTCGCCAACTCGCTGATGGCGGTGCGGGCCGGATGCCGCCAGATTCAGGGCACGCTCAACGGCATCGGCGAGCGTTGCGGAAACGCCAACCTCACCTCGATCATCCCGACGCTGCTGTTGAAGAGCGAGTTCGCCGACAGGTTCGCGACGCAGGTTAGCCCTGAGCGCCTGCGGACGCTGACTCACGCGAGCCGCGTCCTCGACGAGGTGCTGAACCGCAGCCCCGACCGGCACGCGCCGTACGTCGGCGAGAGCGCGTTTGCAACCAAGGCCGGCATCCACGCGTCGGCGATCGTCAAGGAGCCGCAGACGTACGAGCACGTGCCGCCCGAGAGCGTTGGCAACGAGCGCCGCCTCCTCGTTTCCAAGCAAGGCGGCCGCTCGAACATCATGGCGACGATCGAGAAGCTCGGCATTCCCATCGACAAGGACGATGAGCGCGTGTCGCGGCTGCTCGACGAGGTGAAGAACCGCGAGGCTGCCGGCTACTCGTACGAAGCGGCGGAAGCCTCGTTCGAGCTCCTGGCGCGGCGCATGCTCGACAGCGTCCCGCGCTATTTCTCGGTCGACAGCTTCCGCGTCATGGTGGAGCGGCGGCACAACGCGCGCGGCAAGCTCGTCACCGTGTCGGAGGCGATCGTCAAGGTCTTCGTCAACGGCGACAACGAGCCGTTGTGGTCGGTCGGCGAGGGCAACGGTCCGGTGAATGCGCTCGATCGCGCGCTGCGCAAAGATCTCGGGCGCTACCAGAAGCACATCGATGGGGTGGAGCTGGTCGACTACAAGGTGCGTATCCTGACGGGCGGCACCGAGGCCGTGACGCGCGTTCTGGTCGAGAGCCACGACACGGTGACGGGGAACCGCTGGTCCACCGTCGGCGTGTCGCCCAACATCATCGATGCGAGCTTCGAGGCGCTGCTCGACTCGATCAACTACAAGCTGATGAAGGACAACGCGCAGGCGGCGTAACTCAGGGTCAAGCACCGGCCCGTTGGGGCCGCACCACCTCCAGCTACGGGCCGGTCTGCTTTCCATGGCCACAGGCAGAAACGAGCGTGCAAACGGCCTGCGGGCCATCCCCCGCGGCGTCTGGGTGCTTGGCCTCGTCAGCATGCTCATGGACATCTCATCGGAGATGATCCACGCGCTACTGCCGATCTACCTCGTCGCGGTGCTCGGCACGTCGGCACTGACGGTCGGCTTCATCGAGGGCCTCGCCGAGGCCACGGCACTGATCACCAGGATATTCTCCGGCACGGTGTCCGACTGGCTGGGGCGCCGCAAGCTGCTCGCGGCCATCGGCTACGGCTTGGCGGCCTTCACGAAGCCGGTTTTCCCGCTTGCGAGCAGTGTCGGCTGGCTCATTGCAGCCCGTTTCGTCGATCGCGTCGGCAAGGGTATACGCGGCGCCCCGCGAGATGCGCTTGTTGCCGATCTGACGCCGGCAGATCTGCGCGGTGCAAGCTTCGGCCTACGCCAGACGCTCGACACCGTCGGCGCCTTTCTCGGCCCGCTGATGGCCATCGCGCTGATGGTGCTGACGGGCGATGACTTCACCTTCGTCTTCTGGATCGCGGTCATCCCGGCGTTTGCGGCTTTCGGGTTGATTACCTTCGGCGTTCGCGATGCGCCCCACACGCAGAATGGAAACGCCGGCAAACGCCTGCATTGGCGCGACGCAGGGCGCCTTTCGCCGGCGTATTGGGGGGTCGTCGGCGCCGGTACGTTGCTCACGCTGGCGCGGTTCAGCGAGGCGTTCCTGCTTCTCAAGGCGCAGAATGCCGGGCTGGCAGAGGCGATGATACCTTCGATACTCGTCGTGATGAACATTGCCTACGCGTTCTCGGCGTATCCGGCCGGTGCCGCTTCCGACCGACTTGGCCGCATTGGCGTGCTGCTGGTGGGCATCGTGCTGCTGATCGTCGCCGATCTCCTACTGGCGGCGGCAGTGTCGCTACCGCTGGTCTTCATCGGCGCAATCGTGTGGGGGTTGCACATGGGGCTGACGCAAGGGCTCATCGCGACGCTCATTGCCGATACTGCGCCGGTTGACCTGCGTGGAACCGCGTTTGGCGTGTTCAACCTTGCGGCGGGCATTGCGGTGCTGTCGGCGAGCATCATTGCCGGCGTGCTCTGGGATGTGAGCGGTCCTGCAATGACCTTTGTGGCCGGCGCACTCTTCGCGGCGCTGGCGCTGGCAGCGTTCGTGGGGCTCGGGCGTTCGCTCGCTGGCGAACGGCGCGCATCGTCTGCTTAAGCCCGGGAACCGGCATGATGAGCGCCAGGGTCGCAAGATCGGCCATGGCTGCAGGCTCCCGAGCAAAACTTCTTCGATCAGATTCCAGATCGATTGAAATGCGGCCGGCAACGCAGAGCGCGCTCGGCCTCCCCTTGCATGCCACCTATCCTTGCGTTGCATACTGAACCACATGGTTCAGTATGCAAAAGCCCGCCTCGATGCCTCGTTCGCCGCGCTCTCGGACGCAACCCGACGCGGCGTTCTGGAGCAGCTCGGACGTGCAGACGCGTCGATCACCGATCTCGCCGAGAAGTTCCACATGACCCTCACGGGCATGAAGAAGCACGTCGGCGTCTTAGAGCAGGCTGGGCTAGTCACCACGGAGAAGGTCGGGCGCGTGCGGACCTGCAAGCTCGGCCCGCGGCGACTGGCGGAAGAGACGTCATGGATCGAGGAGTACCGCCAGCTCTGGGCCTCACGCTTCGACGAGTTGGACAAAGTTGTCGAGGAACTGAAAAAGAAGGAAAAGGTCGATGGACGCAAAAGGAGAAAGTGATCCCGCCTCCGGGAAAAACCGCACGACGGTGGAACGGATATCCGACCGTGAACTAGTCGTCGCGCGCACCTTCAACGGTCCGGCGCGCATCGTGTTCGAGGCGTGGACCAAGCCCGAGCTGTTCAAGCGGTGGTGGGTGCCGAAGTCGATGGGCATGTCCCTGCTCACCTGCGAGATGGATGTTCGCGTCGGGGGCAAGTACCGCCTCGTGTTCGGCGTCGGTGGCTCGAAGATGATGGAGGTCTTCGGCAAGTACATCGAAGTGACCCCCTACTCGCGCCTCGTCTGGACCAATGAGGAGGGTGATGAGGGGGGAGCCATCACCACGTTGACGTTCGAGGAAAAGGGCGGCCATACCCTGCTGGTCAATCACGACCTCTATCCCTCGAAGGAAGCTCTCGACGGCGAACTCGCTTCCGGGGCGGCGGATGGGCTGCCCGAGCAGCTCGAGCAACTGGACGAGCTCCTCGTCACCCTGGGCGCGAGCATGGGATGGTCATGATGTCGTCGATCTCGCGACACCCTGCCGACGATGCTTGAGCATCGCATTTGGGGAGACTGGATGGCGGCCCCCCGGGGGCCCGTACAACAATGAGCCCGTATGCTGCAGCTGCTCAGGTCGGCTTAGGGTCAGCGGCGGACTAAAGAAACTCCGCGCGCTAACCCTGGCTGCCTATAAAAATTCGATCGCAGCGGGAGCGCGTGCTCTTTGAAATCGAAAGCACGGAAGCCCGCGAGTCTGGAACGCGCGCGCCCTTCACGCTAGCGCACGCCGCGCATCATCCGTTTCAGCCAGGGGACGAGCACGACGAGCGCGAGGGTCGCGACGGCGACCATGGCCGCCTGCTGCAGGAAGAACTGCGCCAATGCGACGGCATTCGTCGATGTGAAGCCGGTTCCCAGCACTCCGGCGAGCTTGTTGCCCCAGGCGGCAGCGAGGAACCAGATGCCGAGCACGAGCCCGAC
The DNA here is from genome assembly GCA_023405815.1 of Pseudomonadota bacterium. Taxonomy (GTDB): domain Bacteria; phylum Pseudomonadota; class Alphaproteobacteria; order Rhizobiales; family Hyphomicrobiaceae; genus Hyphomicrobium_A. Next base: position 29,040 of record JAEXXM010000012.1, read on the forward strand.
GAGGTTGGGCGGCGCGAGCTTGGTCATGGTGCTGAGGCCGACGGGGCTTATGAGCAGCTCGCTGACGGTCTGCAGGAAGAACAGGCCGACGAGCCAGAGCGGGCTCACCTTGCCTTCGGCGGTGAGCGCCGCCGCAGGCACCATGAGCAGGAACGACAGCGCGAGGAAGAACAGCCCGAGCGAGAACTTTACCGGGCTCGACGGCTGCCGCGCTCCGAGCCGTATCCAGAGCGCGGCGAACAGCGGCGCCAGGAGGATCACGAACAGCGGATTGAGCGTCTGGTACCAGGCAGACGGGAACGGCCAGCCGAACAGCTCGTTGCGCGTCAGGTCGAGCCCGAAGAGGGCGATCGTGATGCCCGCCTGCTCGAAGATGGCCCAGAACACCATTGCGGCTATGAAAAAGACGAACACGGCGGCGAGACGCTCCCCGTCGATGTCGCCGCGCATGGCGAACCACACCACGGCGGCGATAGGCACGAGCAGGAACGCGGCGCGGAGCCACTGGAAGCGCGGATCGTCGGAGAGAACGGTCAAGGCGAGCAATGCGAGGGTGCCTGCGACGACGAGGAGGCTCGGAATCCACGAGCCGGGTGCGGTCTCGGGTTTCTTCCCGACATTGCCGAGGCGCACGCTCTGGCGCGCAAAAATCAAGAGGCCGACAGTCATGCCGACGCCGGCGGCGCCGAAGCCCCAATGCCAGCTCATGGCGGGATCAAGTCCCCAGCTTCGCAACAGGGCCTGGAACTCCGGGGCCTGGGCGAGGAAGCCGGTGACGATCGGCGCGAGCAGGCCACCGATGTTGATGCCCATGTAGAAGATCGAGAAACCGGCGTCGCGGCGGTCATCGTCCGGGGCGTAAAGGCCGCCGACCATGGCGCTGATATTGGGCTTGAAGAGGCCGGTGCCGAGCGCCACCAGAGCCAGCCCAACGTAGAATGAGACCTCGGTCGGCAGCGCCAGGGAGAAGTGGCCGAGGGCGATGGTGCTGCCGCCGATCAGCACCGCTTGGCGGGCGCCGAGGTAGCGGTCGGCGATGTAGCCGCCCGGAATCGAGAGGAGGTATATGGCCATCGTGTAGTTGCCGTAGACGCGCGCTGCGCCGACGGACGTCAGCCCGAGGCCGCCGGATGCTATGGGCGTGACGATGAAGAGCGTCAGCAGGGCCCGCATCCCGTAGTACGAGAAGCGCTCCCACAGCTCGGCGAAGAACAGTGTCGACAGTCCGTTCGGCTGGCCCGCGAACACGTTGCGCGCGAGCCCTGCATCGTCACCCGTTCGCGCCATTCTGTTTCCCGACTGTGAACTGGTCCACAAGAACTTTCGCCAAACCCGGTAAGCACGACAAGCAGTTTTGCTTGGCGCTGAGTGATTCGGGCGTAGGCTGGTTGATCCGCGTCGCTTCCGACGCGCTGCGATCTTGCTGGGCGAGGGCGCATGCCTCGCGCATCCTGAGGAAGGCAGCTGCGATGGTGATCAAGACGGCTCTGGTGACGGCAGGCTTGCTCGTAACGAGCACCAACATCCACTTTGCGATCGCGACACTTGTCGCACTTGGCGCTTCTGCGACTGCGGGGGTCGCGCGCAACTCGCCGGCAATCGAGCTTGGCGTGGCGCCGGCGATCTCCTCAGGCACGTTGAGGCTGAAGGATTCCTCGATCGACTATGGTTCCCGTGTCCAGGTGCGGATCTATCGGCCTGACGGCATCTATGAGCTCCGCAACGGAAACTTTGAGCTCAGCCCTTCGGGTTTCGGTGAAGCTGACACCGAAACGCAAGGCGAATGATCGCAGCCGGCTATTTGTTCCGTTTGGTCACTGCTTATCGAGGAGGCGGCGTGCTGCTTCCTCGGGGCCGATGACGCCGGCGAGCACCTGATCTGCGAGGGTGTCGAGCGCGGCAGGGCCGCCCTCGCGCACGCGCTCGGCGACGAGATCTGAGGCGGCGCGGGCGATGAGATAGCGGGCTCGGCGGCGGCGGCGGGCGAGTGGGCCGGCGGCGTCTAGCTCTCGACCGGTCGCCGCCATGGCGGCAACCAGCTCAGGCACGCCCTCACCGGTCGTCGCGGTCGTCTTCAGCACGGGCAAAGAGTGGCGGCGCATGGCGCGGATCGACAGCGCGCCGAGGAGCTGCTGCAGGGTCTGGTCGGCGCCGGGACGGTCGCCCTTGTTAACCACCATGATGTCGGCAATCTCGAGCAGACCCGATTTCATCGCCTGGATGTCGTCACCGAGGCCCGGCGCCGAAATGACGACGCGGACGTCGGCCACTTCGGCGATGTCGATTTCGCTCTGGCCGGTGCCGACGGTCTCGAGAAGGATGACATCGCGCCCGGCCGCGTCGAGCGCATCTACGATGCGCACAGCCGCCGGCGAAAGACCGCCGAGGTAGCCGCGGGACGCGAGCGAGCGCACGAAGACGCCGTCGTCGTCGAGGGCCGCGGTCATGCGGATGCGGTCGCCGAGGATGGCCCCGCCGGATACGGGGCTCGAAGGATCGACGGCGATGACGCCGACGGTCTTGCCCTCGCGCCGCAGCTCGGCGATCACCGCGTTGACGAGGGTCGACTTGCCGGCGCCCGGCGGCCCGGTGAAGCCGACGACGAGAGCGTGCCCGAGGTGAGGCTGCATGGCGCGCAGCAGGATCGGGGCGGCGGTCGAGAGGCGCTCGAGCTCGGTAATGACAAGGGCGGTGGCACGGCGTTCGCCGGCACGCATCTTGGCGATGAGCGCCGACGCCTGGGCGTCGGTCTCGATGCGCTCGCGCTGGGCTGGAGTTCTCATCTGGGCCATGCCCGGCTGATAAACGTAAAGCGGCTCGAGGCGCAAGGGCGGCCTTAAGCCTCGTCCCCCGGAACCACTGCTAGAACCATACTCCGGGCCAGCGGTAGCGTGGCCGCAGCTCGATGGGGCCGACGCCGATGAGCGAAATGCGCGGGCCCTCGGTGATGTCGAGGGGCGGCATTGGTGGGGCGTCGAAGGCGGTTACCCTGGACACCCGCCGCTCCACGTCGGTCGACAGGCGCAGCATGGACGGCAGCGCGACCTTGCGCGCCGGCACGGGCGGTAGGATGTCGTCGATGGGCGATCCGGCGAAGGCATCGATCCGCGATATTGCCGAGGCGACGCCGAGCGGGTCGCCTGTGAGAAGCGCGGCTGTGCGGTCGGCGTCCTGCTCGCGCGCATGCGACAATCCGAGCTGCAAGAGGTTCATCAGCGTCGGAGCCAGCACCATGAGGATGATGCTGAGCCAAGGTATCCGCTCACCCCCGGTGACGGCGCTGAGCAGATTGAGTGCGGCGAGAGCCAGCCCCACGTAGTAGAGCCCTTGCGCGCAGCGAGAGACAGTGTCGGCAACGCCGAATGCGAAGAGATCGCCGCGCTGGGCATGGGCCGCCTCGCGGGCGAGAACGGCCGCAACCTCGCGCATCGTCAAGCGTCGCAGCAGTCCCTCGGTGAGCGCGGTGGCGAAGCGATGCGAGGAGCCGATGGAGAAGGTCGTGACGAGCATGCTCGGCACAAGGTAGAGGCGGGGAGGCGCGCGAAGTCCGGCACGGCGCGCCAGCTCGGCGGCGATGCGATCGAACTGGGCGAGGTCGCCGGTTTCGTAGGGTCGGGCGCCGTATATCCGCATCGCGGTGGACGGGGAGACGCGTGCCGCGAAGACGACGATGGCGATCGACAGCAGCGATGCAAGGATGAGCGCGTTCCTGCCGAGCTGCGGCCACAGCACGGCTGCGAGCAGCGCGGTGAAGGCGGCGAGTAAGGAAGCCACTTGCACGTAGTTCGCGAGGAAGCCGCCGCGCGGCACCGGGCGACTCGGATTATGCTGCGCTTCGAGGGTCATATCGCGCATCAGAGCCTAAACTGGGGCGGGTTGCATGGAGTTCTTCATCGCCTTCTTCAATTTTGCCCTCGCTATGTGGCTCGCATGGCGCGACGCGGAGCGTATGGCGGTCTACGTGTTTTTCGCAGGGCTTGCCTACACTCTGGCACTCTACCTGCGCCACGCGACCGATGCGCTCTCCTTGTCGTTCTAGCCGGGGGATTGCAGTGGAAATGAGCGCAAAAGCGGCGGTAACCCTCAACGCCCTGGCGCTCTATGCCGTCTCGGGGATATTGCTTGTCGCCTTCTACTGGCAGCTCGCAAACGGTGAGCTGCCCTGCCCGCTTTGCCTCTTGCAGCGGGTGGCGTTCGCGGCCCTCGCGGTCGGGCCGGCCCTCTCGGTGCGCCATGGGCCGAAGCCGAAATACATGGGTCTGGTGGTGATTGCAGCGCTCGTGGGCGCGGGAATAGCCGGGCGGCAGATCCTCATTCACATCATGCCGGGGGATGCCGGCTACGGATCGACGCTGCTCGGCCTGCACTTCTACACTTGGGCGTTCATCGCCTTTGCCGGGGCGCTGCTGGCCGCGGGCGTCATGCTGACGCTCGGGCCTTCGGCACCGGCGGGGGACCGCAGGCCTGTGCGCGGCCTATTCGAGGACGCTGCCGTGTGGCTTACCTTTGCGCTCGTGGCACTCAATGCTTTCAGCGCGCTCGCGCAGTGTGGGTTCTCCGGATGTCCGGCGAACCCCGTGCACTACGAGCTGCTCGGCTGAGCGCGGATGCGGACCCTTACTCAGAACCTGGCGAGCAGCGCCTCGTCGCTCGTTGCTGGCCGGTTTTCCCACGTGCCGGCGATGGCCGGCACGATCTTCTCGGCGTCGTCGACGACCGAGAAGCGCACGTCAAGCCCGGGACGGATGAAGGTGTCGGCCTTCATGTGGGTCAGCAGACTGAGGAAGGGCGTCCAGAAGTTGTCGATGTTGGCGACAACGACCGGCTTGGTGTGGCGGCCGAGCTGAACCCAGGTGAGCTGCTCGACCAGCTCCTCGAGCGTACCGATGCCGCCGGGTAGTGCGACGAACGCGTCGGAGCGGTCGAACATGAGCTGCTTACGCTCGTGCATGTTCTCGGTGACGATGATCTCGTCGACGTCGCGCAGCATCGCTTCCTTCTCGACGAGGAAGGTCGGGATGATGCCGGTGACACGTCCACCGTGATCGAGCGTCGACCTCGCGACCTCTCCCATGAGGCCGAGGCTGCCACCCCCGTATACGAGACCGAGGTTGTTTTGGGCGAGTGCGGCGCCGAGTGTCCGGGCCGCTTCTCTGTAGGCTGGGTTCAGTCCCAGGCCTGAGCCGCAGTAGACGCACACATTGCGCGCGCCAATTGCGATCTTCTTTCCATTCAATCGTTTCTTGCTCATTCAAACTTCCGTGGTTGCTAGAAAAATCCTCCCCTTGAGGCAGCTTAATATGGGTATCGGCTGCTCCTTGTGACAGCACATGCTGCGCCTTCTGGGAGCGTTAATTGTGGCGCCGGGGACGCGCCGGCCGGTGCGTCGTTATCCTGATTTTCGCACTTGGTTTGGCGCCCCCGCCGGAGTTGTGCTTAATGGGGATGGGCTAGGCGGCATCTCAGAGAACCGCCGTAAATAAGGGATATCCGCTCCGTTTCGGTGGTGCGGATCATCGGGTGGCGGAAAACGCTGATGACGGGTATGCGTTCTCTCTTCGTGCTGGCGATACTCGGCACGCACGGAGCATTTGCAGCGGACAGGCAGCCGGAGCTCGACAAGCCTGAGCTGCGCGAGAGGGCCGAGGATTTGGCGCGGGCTGCTTCGCAGCGCTTCACGGACATTCTCGAGGCCAAGAAGCAAAACGCTGCGCAGGCCAGTTCGGCGGAACAAAGCCGCCCCGCCGGGACATTGGCGCCCGTCTGGGATTGGCTGCAGCGGTCCGCGCAATCCTACGATCATGTGGTGATCGCGCAGCTCAAGAGCAAGGACGATTGGACGACGATCGTCGAGCAGAACAAGGAAACGTCGCCGCCAGCCGCACCAGCGCGGCCCGAGTTGCGCGGCTGGAGCGGTTTGGTCGAGCTGATGCGTCACTGGCTGGCGCGTGCCAATCGTGCCTACCGGAACGAGATCGTGGCGCCGCTGCGGATGCCCGAAGGCATGTCGGTGCCCGCCGAGGTGTCGCCCAAGGAGCCGGTCGCAGCCGGGGCTACTATGCCTATCGCTCCGGCGCCGGCTGGAAAATCGGCGCAGCGCGAGCAGGACGAAGACGCGGTCAAGCGCGAGGCGGAGGCGGCAGACAGGCAGCGTCGCGAGGCAGAAGCCGCAGCGACCAAGCGGTCTGAGGACGAAGCTCAATCGAAGCAGCGTGCCGCCGCGGAGGCAGCCGACATTCAACGGCGTGCCGATGAGGACAAGCGGCTCGCCGCCGCAGCGGAAGAGAAGAGCAAGGCACAAGCGGAGGCGCGCGCCCGGCTGATCAAAGAGGCCGAAGCCAAGCGTGCCGCTGAGGATGCTGAGTCAAAACGTCGAGCGGAGGCACAGGCTGCCGAGGCCAAGCGGCGCGCGGAAGTGGAGAAGCGCCAGACCGCGGAAGCCGAGGCCAGGCGCAAGGCCGAGGAGATGCGTCGCCAGGCAGAGGAGGCGGACGCCGCCGAGCGCCGTGCCGTTGCCGAGGCGGAGGCCGAGGCCAAGCGCAAGGCCGAGATCGACGCAGAGGCGACACGGCGGATGCAGGCTGCGGCGCAGGCGAAAGATGATGCCCGCGTCGCAGTGGGTCCTTCCCCCGCACCGACGCCATCAGCTCCATCAGAAGCGCGGGCTGGTCCGCCGGCTCCTGCAAGTCCGGTTGCCGAGAAGGAGGACTCCGGTGTCGCTCTACCGTCGGTGCCGGAGAAGAAGCCCGAGAGCCCGCGCGAGGTGGCGAAGGCAACGGCAAACTCCCGCGACGAGGCAGTCGAGATTGCTCAGGAAGGGCCGTCAAAGCCCAGGAAGACGAAGCGCGTCTCGGCGAAGTCCGGTAAGGGCAGGAAGCTTGCGTATGCCAAGAAAGTGAAGCGGCATGCCTACAAGCACCGGCACGCGAAGCGGGGCAGGGTGTTTGCAGGCAAGCCCCGCTGGCGTGGTGGCGAGGTTGTTGTCGGCGGATGCGCTTGCCGGTGCGGCAAGGTCATATTCAAGCCGCGCAGGCACCGGTACGTGGCACGCTATGGTTATTCGGCGCCGCGGAACTACGTGGTCCGCAAGCATCGGGGCGCTCGGCTTACGCGCCGGCATCGCCTTCACTATATTGACTGAAGCGGTGCGCGAACGTAGCGCTTCTGGCGCGCGTTGGCCGCAGGCCGAGGCGCGCCAGCCCTTCAGCAAGTAGGTCCCATGTCATTTCCTCCTGCTATTCCGGCTGCTCCGCTCGATGAGCGGGAGGAGGAATACCCACATGCGCGCACCACGCATCGGGAGGCACTGCTCAGTCTGGTGCCGCTGATCTGGCCGGCCAATCGTCCCGACCTGCGCGTCCGCGTGGTGCTGGCGTTCGTGGTTCTGCTCATCGCGAAGCTGATCACGGTCGCCGTGCCAGTGTTCTACAAGGACGCGACCGATCTACTGACCGCATCGGCCAGCGGCGCCGCGAGCAATCCGGGACAGGGCATCGCCATCGGGATCATCATGCTGATCCTCGCCTATGGCATCGGGCGCGTCCTGATGATGGCGCTGACACAGGTGCGCGACGTCATCTTCACCGAGGTGGGCCAGAACGCCGTCCGCGCGCTCAACAACCGCACATTCGAGCACCTGCACAGGCTGTCGCTGCGCTTTCATCTGGAGCGTCGCACGGGCGGTCTGTCGCGCGTGATTGAGCGTGCGACGCGCGGCGTCGAGCTGATCATACGCATGGGCATCCTCAACGTGGTGCCGACGGCGATCGAGCTGCTGCTCGTATCGGGAATGCTGCTCTACTACTTCGACTGGCGCTACGTCGCCATCATGTTCACTACCATCGGTGTTTACACGTGGTTCTCGTTCGTCGCCAGCGAGCGGCGCATCGCCATTCGCCGCGAGATGAACGATAGCGACACCGAGGCGAATACCAAGGCCATCGACAGCCTCTTGAACTTCGAGACCGTGAAGTACTTCGGCAACGAGGAGCTGGAGGCGCGGCGCTTCGACGCTTCGATGGCGCGCTACGAGCAGGCGGCGATCAAGACGTTCCGGTCGCTCGGCGTGCTCAATACCGGGCAGATGCTGATCTTCACGGCGGGCATGACCGCGTGCATGCTGCTTGCGGCGCGGGGCATCGTCGCGGGCACGCACAGCGTCGGCGAGTTCGTGATGGTCAATGCGCTGATGATCCAGCTCTACATGCCGCTCAACTTCATGGGCATGGTGTATCGCGAGATCAAGCAGGGGCTCGTCGATCTCGAGGCAATGTTCACCCTGCTCGGCGAGCGCCCGGAGATCAAGGACCGTCCGGGCGCCAAGCCGCTCGATGTGAGAAGCGGAGAGATCCGTTTCGATCACGTCACCTTCGCCTATGACGAAGGGGGTCGGCAGGTGCTTCAGGACGTCAGCTTCGAGGTGCCGGCCGGCCAGATGGTGGCCATCGTCGGCCCCTCGGGCGCGGGCAAGTCGACCATCGCGCGTATCCTGTTCCGCTTCTACGACATCGCGCGCGGGAGGGTGCTGATCGATGGGCAGGACATCCGCGAGGTGACGCAAAAGAGCCTGCGCAAGTCGATCGGTGTCGTGCCGCAGGACAGCGTGCTGTTCAACGATACGATCTTCTACAACATCAAGTATGGGCGTCCGGATGCCAGCGACGAGGAGGTCTATGCGGCGGCGCGGCTGGCGCAGATCGACGGGTTCATCCGCTCGCTGCCGCAAGGCTACGAGACGATGGTCGGCGAGCGCGGCCTGAAGCTATCGGGGGGCGAGAAGCAGCGCGTCGCCATTGCGCGCACGATCCTCAAAGGGCCGCCGATCCTCATCCTCGACGAGGCGACGAGCGCGCTTGACAGCCATACCGAGCGCGAGATCCAGGACGCGCTCGACCAGGTGGCGAAGAACCGGACCTCGCTGGTGATTGCGCATCGGTTGTCGACGATCGTGCATGCCGACAACATCCTCGTCCTCGACAAGGGGCGGCTCGTGGAGCAGGGGACGCATGCGGCGCTCATCGCCAAGGGCGGGCTCTATGCCAGCCTGTGGGCGCGCCAGAGAGAGGCGGAAAAAGCACGGGAGAACCTGGCGCACGTGCTGGAGGATGCCGAGCGCGAAGGCGCTTTGAACGCCGAGGACGTGCGCCTGATGGCGGTGAAATAAAAGAGCCGGCCACCTTGGGGGCGGCCGGCACGGGGCCGAACGACGACACGGGATGCCATCTGGGAATCGTTCGCCGGCACCGATCCTTGTCTATGGCTTGATCTGCTGGACCAACTCGTCCCACCGCTTCTTGGCGCCTCCCGGGGCCTTGAAGGCCTCGAGTTGGGCTTTGTTTTCGGGCTCGCCGGCAACGATCAGCGCGACCATGCCCATGGTGTAGTGCGGGTGGCACTTGATGCCGTAGTAGCCCGGCTTCTCGACGACGAACTCGGCGTCCTGGTTCATCTCTCCCTTGAGCGGTTCGACGCCCTCCGGCCAGACCTCCTTGATCGCCTCGGCGTTGTGGTTCTTGTCGACGAGGGTGAACTTGACGGTGTCGCCGGGCGCCACCTTGAGGAAGTCTGGCTCGAACACCATGAACTTGCCCTTGCCGTTGGTGTTCTTGATCTTGATCTCGTGCTCGGCGGCCGTCGCGGCGCTTGCGGCGCAGGCCAGAGATACAGCAGCCATCGTGATCAGTCGCCTCAGCCCCATCGCTCTCTCCCTCTCTTATTTCTATACAACAGAAGTATAGAATATTCGCGCCGTCCGTCAACGCGCGTCTTGTTGCCACACGAGGCAGAGTGGGTCTCCTATGGTGGCGTTAGGCTGCCGGCAGGCTCTGCCGCGTAGCGTGCGCGCTGTCTCTGGTGGGATCGGGGTGGATGTTGGGGCAACTCAGGTCGAGGGTGGAGGCGCTGGGTCGCGAGCTCGGTCATATTGTGGGCGAGGCGGCTCTGATCCTCGGTCGCGCTCTCATGGCGCTGTGGGAGCTCGTGCGGCCGGCCGTCGTGCTGGCGCTCAACATCATTGCCGCACTCATCCTCCTGTTCGAGGAGTGGGGCTGGCAGCCGCTCTCCAATCTGCTCGCGCGCCTGGCGCGCTATCCGTTGTGGGCCAAGCTTGAGCTGTTCATCGCCGGGTTGCCACCCTACGGGGCGCTGCTGGCGCTCGGCATTCCGAGCGCGGTGCTCATCCCAGCGAAGCTGCTGGGAGTCTATTTTCTCACGACCGGCCATTTGATCACCGCCGGCATAGTCATCTTCCTCGCCAAGATCGCTTCGACGGCGCTCATCGCGCGCGTGTTCCTGCTGACCAAGCCTGCGCTGATGCAGATCGGTTGGTTCGCGTACGCCTATGAGATTTTCCTGCCTTGGCAGGAGGCGCTGTTCGCGCGTATTCGCGCTTCGTGGGTCTGGCGCTACGGGCGCGTCGTCAAATGGCGGGTGCGCAACTACATGCGCGCTGCATGGGAGCAGTTGATGCCGAGACTTGAGGACGCCTGGCATGCAGTGAGGCCGAACATCGAGCGCATGCGGCATCGGTTGCGGGCGCTGTGGCACAACATATTTCTGCGCGTGACAAGGCTGCGCGACACCGCACAACGACACCTGCCGCCGCCTGATGCGCGCTAGGCGACTGTGAGCGGGAGCTTCTCGACGGTCGTCGTGCCTTCGTCGTCGAGCCAAGTGAGCGTGAGCGTGCCGGGTCCTGATACGCGCATGAAGAAGGCGATGTAGGGGTTGGCCGCAATCCCCGAGCCGAGGGTCGCCGAGAAGACCTCCTCGCCTTCGAAGCTCGCCGTGAAGGTGTGGATGATATCGCGGGGGATGATGTTGCCAGCGGCATCCTTGCGGTTGCCCGTCTCCATGATGTGGGTGGCGAGCGTCTTTATCTCGATGACTTCGCCGGTGTTGATCGTGTCGGGAAGCTTGATGCGCGGGGGCTTCTTCATCATTGCCGTTGTTCCTCAGATCCCGCAGCCGCCGACCTTCACGTCGACCTTGCGCCGCGCCAGGAGGATGCGTCTGCCGGAGAGCTCGGCGACGGCGACAACATCCTGCGTCTTGGCGAGGCGCATGCGGCTTGTCACGCGCGCCTTGCCGGACTGAAGCGAAAAGCGGAACGTGGCGACGGATGCGCGCGGGTTCGCCGTCGAAAGAAGGTGGATCGCCTTGACGTGGTCCTCGGCCGTCATCGGGCTGTCGACCGCAAGCGCTACCGGCACGTAGTCGCCGTTCTCGACGCTGTCGGGCAGGTCGAGACTAAGGCCCTGCTCTTGTGGGGTCGCCTTGCCGATCAGGCTCTCGAGCGCTGCCTTGAACTCGGCCGTTTCCTCGGCCGCGGCCTCGGCGCGCGCAGAGGGGGCACGGCCGATAAGCCCCAAGATGGCGGCTGCAGCAGCGCCTTCGAGCAGAAAAGTTCGTCGGTCGAGCACGTTAGCGCCTTTCATGTTCGGTCAGGCCGGGGGGCAGCTCGACAAAGGGTATGTTGCCGGCCGCGCTGCGCTGCGAATACGATATCGGTAACGACGGGCCGGCAACAAGGCACGAGAACATGATCGATCGTAGGGCGTTCGGGCGTTTCCTCGGGGTAGCGACGCTGGCGGCGGCAACGCGCCGGTTCGGCACACCGGCACTGGCGACGGGCAAGGCAAGGGTCGTCATCGTCGGGGGCGGGGCGGGTGGAGGCACGGTTGCCCGCATCCTCAAGACCGAGGCGCCGCAACTCGACGTGACGATCGTCGAGAAGCGGGAGATCTATATCTCCTGCTTCAACTCCAACCACTTCTTCGGCGGGTTCCGCAGCTTCGCTTCGCTGCAGCACAGCTACGACGGGTTGCGGAAGCTCGGCATCAATGTCGTAACCGATACCGCGACCGACATCGACGCCGGAAAGAAGATGGTGAAGGTCGCGGGCGGCAGCATTCTCTCGTATGACCAGCTCGTGGTCTCGCCCGGCATCGACTTCAACTATAGCGCCATCGAAGGCTATTCGGCGGAAGCCGCCGAGATCATGCCGCATGCGTGGAAGGCGGGGCCGCAGACACTCCTCTTGATGAAGCAGCTCGAGGCGATGGACAATGGCGGCACGGTCATCATGACGGTGCCCAATAATCCCTACCGCTGCCCGCCAGGGCCCTATGAGCGCGCCTGCATGATTGCGCACTACCTCAAGACGCATAAGCCGAAATCCAAGCTCGTCATCCTTGATGCGAAGAAGATGTTCTCCAAGCAGGGCGCCTTCGAGGAGGCGTTCGACAAATACTACTCTGGCATCATCGATCTCAATCTCACCAACGAGATCGATGACTTCCGCGTGGTGCGCGTCGATCCGAAGACCTGCGAGGTGGAGACCGCCTCCGGGATCAAACTGAAGGGTGCCGTAGTCAACGTCATTCCCGTGCAGACGGCGGGAGACATCGCCATTGCTGCCGGCTGTGCGGACGACAAGGGCTGGTGCCCGATCAGGCCGCAGAACTTTGCCTCCGCCCTCGTGAATGGCATCTACGTTATCGGCGACGCCGCGATCTCAAACGAGATGCCGAAGTCTGCCTACTCAGCCAACAGCCAGGGGCGCGTGGTTGCGGCCGACATTCTGGCGGCGCTTTCGGGGGGCGAGCCGGCGACGGCCCGGTACCGCAACACCTGCTGGTCGTTGCTCGCTGCCGAAGACAGCATCAAGATCGGCGCCGACTACGCGCCCGGCGAGAAGGATGGGAAGCCGGTCCTCACCCCGCACGATCCGTTCGTGTCGCAGAAGGGCGAGAGCGCCGAGACGCGGCGCCGGAACTACGCGGAGGGGCTTGCCTGGTATCACGCCATCATCGCCGACGCCTTCAACGACGGCACGGCGCTGACGCGCAAGGGGTAAAAGCGTCCTTGGCGAGCCAGTCCGATCGCAGGATTAGTCTCGCGTGCAACACAAAAGGGCTATACTGGCCTGGCTTCGATCGCAGGACCGGTCGACCGGCGCCAATTGCGTGCCATATTTGGCACGCTCGGAAAGCTGGCATTGAGCTTAACGCCAATGCAATGAGGCGCACGTTAGGTTGCCGTCTGAACCGGACCCGCCAAAGGTACGATCCGCGGAGACAAAAACCATGGTCGAGCTCCTATTTTTCGTCGCGCTGCTGGCCGGCACCCTGGCTCTTGGCATGTACAAGCCGCCGCTCTGGGGATGGGCTGTGGCGCTCGCTGCGGCGGCGCTCGTCTGGCAGTCTGGGGCCGTGCACGGCGAGGCCAGCCTTTTCGGCGCGCTGCTTTGGATTTTTGCTGCCGGCTTTGCCGTCCTCGCCGTCCCCTCGATCCGGCGTGACTACCTGAGCGCCCCCGTCCTCAGGTTCGTGAAGGGCACGCTGCCGAAGGTGTCCGATACCGAGCAGCAGGCCCTCGACGCCGGCACTATAGGCTTCGATGCCGAGCTTTTCTCCGGCACGCCCGACTGGAACAAGCTGCGCGCTATCGCTCCCGTGGTGCTGACGCCGGCAGAGCAGGCATTCCTCGATGGACCGACCGAGGAGCTGTGCCGCCTCGTCGATGATTGGCAGATGCGGCATGCGCAACGCGAGATCCCGGACAAGATCTGGGACTTCGTTAAATCGCGGGGCTTCCTCGGCATGCTCATCTCCAAGGAGCATGGCGGCCTCGGTTTTTCGCCGCAGGCACAGTCGCTGATCATCGGCAAGATCGCTTCGCGCTCTCCGGACGTCGCCACCATCGTCATGGTGCCGAATTCATTGGGGCCCGGCGAGTTGATCGAGAAGTACGGCACCGAGCAGCAGAAGCGCTATTACCTGCCGCGGCTCGCCCGGGGCGAGGAGATCCCGTGCTTTGCGTTGACCGGTCCGACATCAGGATCGGACGCGGCGACGATGCGCGACATCGGCACCGTGTTCCGGGGGCCGGACGGCGGCATCGGCATTCGCCTGTCATGGGACAAGCGCTACATCACGCTGGGGCCGAAGGCGACGCTCCTGGGCCTCGCGTTCCGGCTCAATGACCCGGAGAACATCCTCGGCAAGGGCAAGGAGCCTGGAATTACCGTTGCCTTGATCCCGACGCGTCATCCCGGGGTGCAGATCGGGCGCCGACACCTACCGGCCGGCAACGCATTTCCCAACGGTCCCAATTGGGGCCGCGATGTCGTCATTCCGGTCGAGTGGATCATCGGCGGCGAAGCCATGGCGGGCCACGGCTGGCGCATGCTGATGGAGTGCCTCGCGGCGGGTCGCGCCATCTCGCTGCCATCGACGGCGACCGCGGGCGCCAAGGCAATGCTGCGCTTCTCGAGCGCCTACGCCCGCCTGCGCAAACAGTTCGGGCTGCCGATAGCGCGCATGGAAGGCATCGAAGAGCCGCTCGCGCGACAGATCGAGACAGCCTATGCGACGGAAGCCGCGCGCGCAGTGACGGCGGCGATGGTGTCGCGCGGCGAGCGTCCGTCGGTCATCTCCGCGCTGATGAAGTACCAGACGACGGAGCGCATGCGCCGGGCCGTCAACGATGCATTCGACATCCACGGCGGCCGCGCGATTTGCGATGGGCCTGCGAACTACGTGCAGTCGGCCTACCAGATGGTTCCCATTGGCATCACGGTGGAAGGCGCGAACATTCTGACGCGCACGCTCATCACGTTCGCGCAGGGCGCGCTTCGCTCGCACCCCTATCTCTATCGCGAGATCAAGGCGGCGCAGGATCCCGACCGCCAGCGGAGCCTCGAAGTCTTCGATGCGGCGCTGGGCGAGCATGTCGCGTTCTCGTTCGCCAATGCGTGCGGGGCGTTCTTCCACAACGTCACCGGTGCGCTGTTCGCGCCGGCGCCGGAGAAGTCATTTGACACGGCGAACTGGTATCGACAGCTCACACGCTCGGCGCGCAGCTTCGCGTTCGTCGCCGATGTGACGGTGGCGACGCTGGGCGGTGGCCTCAAGACGAAGCAGAAGATCGCCGGGCGCCTCGCCGATGCTCTCTCGGAACTCTACATCCTTGCCTGCGTCCTGAAGCGCTACGAGGACGAAGGGCGCCTGTCGAGCGACCGCACCTTCGTCGACCTTGTGGCCATGAACGCGCTTTATCGCTTCCAGGAGGCTCTGCGCGGGGTTGTCGACAACTTTCCGGTTCCCGCTGCGCGCTGGGCCATGCGGGCCGTCGTGTTCCCGCTTGGTGCTCATTACAGGCCGGCTTCGGACGCCCTCGGCCATCGTGCCGTGAAGCTGATGCTCGAGACGCCCGAAGTGCGCGATCGCCTGACGCGCTTCATCTACGTATCGAAGGATCCCGACGATCCGACCGGCGTGCTCGAGATCGCGCTGAAGAAGGCAGTGGCCGCCGAGGAAGCGGAGAAGAAGCTCGATCGTGCCATCCGCGCCGGAACGCTGCAGCGCTATCATGGCGTCGACTGGATCGGCGAGGCCATCGAGAAGGGCATCGTGACCGAGAGCGAGGGCCAGCAGTTGCGCGAGCTCGAGGCGCTCACGGCCCGCGTCATCGCGGTGGATCACTTTGATCCCGCCGCGGTGAAGCCCAACTATAGGGGGAGCAACGGCGCCGTCGTGCAGAACGCACGCAACGTCGGCCCCGCTGCTGCAGAATAAACTCGATCGCCGGCCGGCCTCGATGCAAGAGGTGAGGGCGGCGGTTGCCCCGGAGGAGTTGCGATGTTCAAAGCCGTGTCCCGTCCGCTGCCTCACCTGAAGGACTGGCGCTTCTCAGTCGATCAGTGGGGCATCGCCTGGGCAGAGCTCGACCGGGAGGGCGAGAGCCAGAACTCGCTCGGCCGGCGACCGCTGGAAGAGCTCGGCGAGATCGTTGCGGAGGTTGAGAAGGGCGCGCGGGACAAATCCATCCGCGGGCTCGTCATCATGTCGGGCAAGGAGCGCGGCTTTATCGTCGGCGCGGATATTCGCGAGTTTGCCGACATAAAGACCGAAAGCGACGTCGTCGAGCGTCTTCGGCCGGTCACGGCCCTATTCGACCGCATCGAAAATCTTCCCGTGCCGGTCGTGTGCGCCATCGATGGCTTCTGCCTCGGCGGGGGGCTCGAGCTGGCGCTCGCCTGCCACTACCGCATTGCGACGCGCGATCCCGGGACCAAGCTCGGCTTCCCCGAGGTGAAGCTCGGCATCTTCCCCGGCTTCAACGGGACGGCGCGCGCGATCCGCCAGGCCGGCGCTCCCGCGGCGATGGGCGTGATGCTGACAGGCCGGATGATGTCGGCCTCGGCGGCGCGCGGCATGGGGCTGGTCGATCAGGTCGTCGAGAGCCGCGGTGCGCTGCCGTGGGCGGCGCGCAAGGCGGTGCTGCGCAAGCGCAAGTCGAAGCCCGCCGGGCTCGTGCAGCAGCTTCTGAACAAGTGGCCGGCGCGCGGGCTCATCGCAGCGCGCATGCGTGCCGAGGTGGCCAAGAAGGCGCGCGAGGCGCACTACCCGGCGCCGTATCGGCTCATCGACCTCTACGAGCGCTATGGCGGCAACGACGAGGCGATGAAGGCTGCGGAGACGCGCGCGTTTGCACCGCTGATGGTGTCGGACCAGTCGCGCAATCTGCGCCGGGTGTTCTGGCTGTCGGAGCTGCTCAAGGGGCAGGCGCCGAAGAAGCTCGCTTGGAAACCGCAGCGCGTGCACATCATCGGCGCCGGCACGATGGGCGCCGACATCGCTGGCTGGTGCGTTGCTTCCGGCATGGAGGTGACGCTGCAGGACGTGTCGGCGGACCAGCTCGCCAAGGGCATCGCGGCACAGGGCAAGCTGTTCGCGCGCAAGTTCAAGACGAAGGCGCAGCGCGACGCCGCCAAGGCGCGCCTGATCGCCGATCCGCACGGCGAGGGCATTCCTCGCGCGGACGTGGTCATCGAAGCGATCGTCGAGAAGCTCGACATCAAGCAAAAGGTCCTGTCCGAGGTCGAGCGCAAGCTCAAGCCGGGCGCCGTGCTGGCGACGAATACCTCCTCGCTGCAGATCGAGGACATCGCAAGTGCCCTTCCCGACCCCGGCCGGCTGATCGGGTTGCACTTCTTCAATCCGGTGTCGCTGATGCCGCTGGTCGAGGTGGTGCGGGGGGCGCAGTCACGCGAGGACGACATCAATCGCGGGGCGGCGTTCGTGACGGCAATCGGCAAGTTCCCGCTGATCACCAAGAGCGTGCCGGGCTTCCTCGTCAATCGCGTGCTGACGCCGTACATGTTCGGCGCCATGAAGCGTCTCGAGGAGGGCGAGGACAAGGAGCGCATCGACGAGGCGGCGCGGGCCTTCGGCATGCCGGTGGGGCCGATCGAACTCGCCGACACGGTCGGGCTCGATGTGTGTGCGCACGTCGCCAAGATCCTCGACTATCCCTCTTCCGGCTCTGCGCTCGAGCGTCTCGTCATCGAGGGCAAGCTCGGCAAGAAGACGGGCGAGGGTTTCTACGCGTGGCGGAACGGCAAGCCGGTCAAGGACGAGCGACGGAAGGACAAGGCGGAGATGGAGGCGCTCGGCCGCGAGCTGATCGCGCCGCTCGTCGAGGAGGCGCAGAAGTGTCTCGACGCGGGGATCGTCGAGAATGCCGATCTCGTCGATGCCGGCGTCATCTTCGGCACCGGGTTCGCGCCGTTTCGCGGCGGGCCGCTGCATTACAAGGCCGCGCAAGCACCGGCTGCGCCGGCACATGCTGCGGCGGCAGAGTAGCAAGGAAAGAGGCATAGACGATGCAACGGTTCCTGAGACGCGTCGCGGTGATCGGCGGGGCACGCATTCCGTTCTGCCGCTCCAACACCCTCTATGCCGACCTCTCCAACCTCGAGCTGATGTCCGGGGCGCTGAATGCCCTCGTCGACCGCTACAACCTTAACGGCCAGCACATCGACGAGGTCGTCGGCGGCGCCGTCATCACGCACTCGAAGGACTTCAATCTCGCGCGCGAAGCGGTGCTCGGCACGCGCCTCAAGCCCTCGTCGCCGGGCATCACCATG
>JAEXXM010000013.1 GCA_023405815.1 Pseudomonadota bacterium
CTGCGGCGACGAAGAGCTCGGTGGAATCGGCCGAGGCCACGAGACGGAACAGCGGGCGCAGCAGCGCCGTGCCCACCAAGGCGATCACCCCGATGACGAACACGGCCTGACCGAATGCCTGGGCGAGGCCGCCAATCAGGCTGCCCTCATGCTCGGGACCGAGGATGGAGACGAGGAACAGCAGGGGGACGACGGCCAGATCCTGCATGAGCAGAATGGCGAAGGACGTGCGCCCCGTCGTGGTGCTGAGGCGCCCATTGCGCGACAGGACCTCGATGACGACCGCAGTCGACGACAGCGCTAGTGAAAATCCAATGATCGTCGCGGATGCCGCCTTGGCACCGAGCAGCGCGGCAATCCCGCCGATGATCAACGCCGAGATGGCAACCTGAGCCGTGCCGAGGCCGAAGACGAGCCGCCGCATAGTGATGAGGCGCTTGAACGACAGCTCGAGGCCGATGATGAACAATAGGAACACGACGCCCAGCTCGGCGATGGTGCCAAGCCCGCGCTCCTGCGAAACCGTGATCCACTTCAGGAACGGCACGTAACCCGTCAGGGCGCCGAGGCCGTGCGGCCCGAGGACCGCACCGGCAATGAGAAAGCCGAGGATGGGACTGAGCTTGAAGCGCTGACCGAGAGGCACGAGCACGGCGGCGGTCGCGAGCACGATCATCGCCTCGCGATAAACGGTGAAATCGGTGCCTTCCGCTGTCATTGCCTCTCCCGCTCATGGTCGAGCACAGTACTTAGACTCTGCGCGCGCCCCTTGCGGACGATCAATAGCAGAAACATCCCCGCAATTGAGGCGCGAGGATCGCTCGGCCCGATGATCAGGCGGCGTTGAGGCGCGCCTCGATCGCCTGCAGGGCTGCATCGGCGCGCGAACCATCGGGGCCGCCCGCCTGCGCCATGTCGGGACGCCCGCCGCCGCCCTTGCCGCCGAGCGCCTCGGCGCCCGCCTTGACGAGATCGACGGCGTTCCAGGTCTTGATGAGATCGTCGGTGACGCCGACGGCGAGGCCGGCCTTGCCGTCCTCCGTCACGCCGACGATGGCGACGATACCGGAGCCGACCTGCTTCTTGCCGTCGTCGATGAGGCCGCGCAAATCCTTCGGGTTGAGCCCCTGCACGGTGCGCGCCAGCAGCTTCACGCTGCCGACGGACTTGATCCCGCCACCCGCGTCGGCGCCGGCGGCAGCGCCACCGCCGGACAGGGCAAGCTGCTTCTTGGCCTCGGCGAGCTGGCGCTCGAGTTGCCTCCTCTCGTCGACCAGCGCCTTGACGCGCTCGGCAACGTCCTCGGGGCGCACGTGCAGCGCGGAGGCGATCTCGCGGATGCGGGCCTCCTGCTGCGAAAGGTAAGAGCGCGCGGCATCGGCGGTGAGCGCCTCGATGCGGCGCACGCCGGATGCGCTCGCCGACTCGGCGATGATCTTCACGAGGCCGATGTCGCCGGTGCGCTTGACGTGCGTGCCGCCGCACAACTCGACCGACCATGCCTTGTTGGCATTGGGACCGGCGTCGCCCATGGAGACGACGCGCACCTCATCGCCGTATTTCTCGCCGAAGAGGGCCATGGCGCCCGACTGCATCGCATCCTCGAGCGCCATCAGACGCGTCTCGACGGGCGTGTTCTGCAGCACGATGGCGTTGGCGCGCGCCTCGACCTCGGCGATCTCCTCGGCGCTCATCGGCTTCTGGTGGGAAAAGTCGAAGCGCAGGCGCCCCGGCTCGACGAGCGAGCCCTTCTGGGCGACGTGCGGGCCCAGCACCTGGCGCAGCGCCTCGTGCAGGAGGTGGGTCGCCGAGTGGTTGGCGCGGATGGCGGCGCGATTTGAATGGTCGACGTCGAGGTCGACGGCGTCGCCCTTCTTGAAGCCGCCCTTCTCTACCTTGCCGAAGTGGACGAACAGGCCGCCGGCCTTCTTTTGCGTATCGGTGACGCGGAATAACGCGCCCTTCAAGCCGACGATTACACCCTCATCGCCGACCTGGCCGCCGGATTCGCCATAGAACGGCGTCTGGTTGACGATGATCGCCGCATCATCGCCGGCCTTGAGCGCCTTCGTCTCCTTGCCGTCTTTCACCAGGGCGACGATCTCGCCCACCGCGGTCTCGGCGTCGTAGCCGAGGAACTCGGTGGCGCCGACGTTCTCCTTCACCTCGAACCAGATCGATTCCGTCGCGGCTTCGCCCGAGCCCTTCCAGGCTTTGCGCGCCTCGGCCTTCTGCCGCTCCATGGCGGCGTTGAAGCCCTCGGTATCGACGGCGACCCCGCGCGGGCGCAGCGCGTCCTCGGTCAAATCGAGCGGGAAGCCGTAGGTGTCGTAGAGCTTGAACGCGGTCTCGCCGGATAGAACATCGCCCTTCTTGAGCTTGCCCGTCGCATCGCCGAGCAGCCCGAGGCCCTTCTCGAGCGTCTTCTTGAAACGCGTCTCTTCCAGGAGCAGCGTCTCGGTGATGAGCGGCTGGGCGCGCTGCAGCTCGTGATAGGTGTCGCCCATCTCGTGGACCAGCGCCGGCACGAGGCGGTGCATCAGCGGCTCCTCGGCGCCGAGCAGGTGCGCGTGGCGCATGGCGCGGCGCATGATGCGGCGGAGCACGTAGCCGCGGCCTTCGTTGGAGGGCAGCACGCCGTCGGCGATGAGGAAGCTGGTAGCCCGCAGGTGGTCGGCGATGACGCGGTGCGAAGCCTTGTGCTCGCCCGTCGCCGGCACGCCGGTCGCCGAAACCGAGGCGGCGATCAGCGCCTTGAAGAGATCGATGTCGTAGTTGTCGTGCACGCCCTGGAGCACGGCAGCGATGCGCTCCAGCCCCATGCCGGTGTCGACCGACTGCTTCGGCAGGTCGATGCGCTCGCCGCCGGGGAGCTGCTCGAACTGCATGAAGACGAGGTTCCAGATCTCGACGAAGCGGTCGCCGTCGGCGTCGGGCGAGCCGGGCGGCCCGCCGGGGATCTTGTCGCCGTGATCGTAGAATATTTCCGAGCAGGGCCCGCAGGGTCCCGTGTCGCCCATCTGCCAGAAGTTGTCGTTGGTCGAAATGCGGATGATCTTGTCGTCGGAGAAGCCGGTCAGCTTCTTCCAGATGCCATAGGCCTCGTCGTCGGTGTGGTAGACGGTGATGGTGAGGCGCTTCTTATCGAGGCCGAAGTCCTTGGTCAGCAGGTCCCAGGCGAGCGGGATCGCGCGATCCTTGAAGTAGTCACCGAACGAGAAGTTGCCCAGCATCTCGAAGAAGGTGTGGTGGCGCGCGGTATAGCCGACGTTGTCGAGGTCGTTGTGCTTGCCGCCGGCGCGGACGCACTTCTGCGAGGACGCCGCCCGGACGTAGGGGCGTGTCTCCTGTCCGGTGAAGACGTTCTTGAACTGGACCATGCCGGCGTTGGTGAACATCAACGTCGGGTCGTTGCGCGGCACCAGTGGCGAGGACGGCACGACCTCGTGGCCGTTCTTCTTGAAGAAGTCGAGAAACGCGCGGCGGATGTCGTTGACGGAGGCCATGGGTCGCTTTCGGGAAATGGCGCCTTGAGGCCCCGCCGATAAGGCATGGGCCCGATTTGCAGGCGTTATCCGTCGCGGATCGGACGGCTCCGTGTCAAGCGCCTGCGGCGCTTTCTACCGCACGAGATCGTCTGGGACACGTCATCCCGGGGCTCGTTCGTCCCCGGGATCGATCCGTCCGCTGGCCCTTAGCAGCTTAAGGCCGGATCCCGGCAACGAGTGCCGGGATGACGGCGACCGCGGATCAGCGCTTGGCGCGGGCCGGCTTCTTGGCGCCGTCGTCCGCGTCGGGGAGCACGCCGTCCTCGTCCGGCACCTCGCCGTCGGCATCGGCCTGCTCCTCGATCAGGAGCTTGTCGACGATGAGGCCGGCATTCTGGCGGATCGCCTTCTCGATGGCATGGGCGATCTTCGGATTCTCCTTGAGGAACGCCTTGGCGTTCTCGCGGCCCTGGCCGATGCGCTCGCCGTCATAGGAGAACCAGGCGCCCGACTTCTCGACCACGCCCACCTTGGAGCCGAGGTCGATCAATTCGCCCACCTTGGAGATGCCCTCGCCGTACATGATGTCGAACTCGACCTGCTTGAACGGGGGAGCGACCTTGTTCTTGACGACCTTGACGCGGGTCTGGTTGCCGACGACCTCCTCGCGCTCCTTGATCTGGCCTATGCGGCGGATGTCGAGGCGCACGGAGGAATAGAACTTCAGGGCGTTGCCGCCGGTGGTCGTCTCCGGGTTGCCGAACATAACGCCGATCTTCATGCGGATCTGGTTGATGAAGATGACCATGCAGCGGGTCTTGGAAATGGAAGCCGTCAGCTTGCGCAGCGCCTGACTCATCAGGCGCGCCTGGGCGCCCATGGTCATGTCGCCCATCTCGCCTTCGAGCTCGGCCTTGGGGGTCAGGGCGGCGACGCTGTCGACGACTACGACATCGATCGCACCCGAGTTTACCAGCGTATTGGTGATCTCGAGCGCCTGCTCGCCGGCGTCGGGCTGAGAGACGAGCAGGTCCTCGATCTTCACGCCGAGCTTCTTGGCATAGGTCGGATCGAGCGCGTGCTCGGCGTCGACGAACGCGCAGGTGCCGCCCTTCTTCTGGGATTCGGCGATCACCTGCAGGGCGAGCGTGGTCTTGCCGGAGGATTCGGGCCCGTAGATCTCGACCACGCGGCCGCGCGGCAGGCCGCCGATGCCGAGGGCGATGTCGAGGCCGAGGGAGCCGGTCGAGATCGCCTCGATATCCATCGAGCGCTCGTTGGCGCCGAGGCGCATGATCGAGCCCTTACCGAAGTTCTTGTCGATCAGCTCCAGGGCATGCGCCAGCGCCTGCGCCTTGTTCTTGTCCATCGCACCCCCGTCAACGACCTTGAATTCCGGCCGGCTCGTCATGTCGTTCACCTATATGGCAAGGCAGCTGCGTTCTCAATTTCGACTCGAATGTACACTTTTTGTTCTTGTTGGTCCAGCCGGCGTTAATCGCTTGTTAGGCGACTGCGTTAGGCGGGCCGTAACACCCGGGGAGCGAGGCTGTCGGGTACGCCGGTCGCCGTGAGTATCAGTTCCGTGTTCCGCGTCATGTCCATCGCCGCCAGTGGAATGGCCGCCCAGAGCCGGCGGATCGAGGCCGCAGCGCGGTCGATCGCCTCCATGGGCACGGCGCAGTCCAATGCCGCGGGCGCGACCGGCGCACCGCCGGTGCGCATCGGCGCCCTCCCCGTCGGCGATCCGATCGAAAGCGTGGTGACGCTGATCGAGGCCGAGCAGGCCTACCGCATGAACGCCGCCGTCCTAAAGACCGCCGACGATATGCTCGGCACCCTCCTCGACGCCGTCGATCCCGACGAGAAATAAGCGGCCCTGGCCGGCGCAAGATTTCGAAATGTTTCCGGTGTGCATGGTGGCCAATTGGCCGCAAGCGCCGGCGCGCCAACGCGCTAAACTGGCTCATCCTTCAACGAGCCGATTCGCGTCCCCGGATGACCGACATCGCGAAAGTGGCGGAGGAGCTGGCGGCCGAGACGGCGCCGGCCGACGCGCCAACGCCCAAAGAGGAGCCTGCGACAGAGGCCGCTCCGGCCGAAGGCGCGGGGCTCATCGGTGCGCTCGATGCCGACCAGCGCATCCGCGCCGGAGCCGAGCGCGGCGAGCGCACGCTGTGGGTGAGCGCCGTGTTCGTCACGCTCATCTATGCCGGCATCATCGCGGCGCAGATGATGAACCTCGGCGGGCTCTCCTCGCTCGAGCACGAGCTGCAACGGCAGCAGGAGGAGCGCGAGCGGCGCGGTCAGGGATCGGAGTCGATCAGCGTCGAGATCGTGCCCGAGCCCGATTTCAAGTCGAAGACGGAGAAATGGCAGGAGGGCGCCAACGGGCCGCCGACGCCGAACCCGCCGCAGCCGCAGCAGCAGGCGGCGCTGCCGCAGCCGATGGTCGAGGAGCAGCCGCAGGAGCAGTCCGAGCAGCAGCCCACGGAAGAGAAGCCGGAGGAGAAGGAGGCCGAGAAGCCGCACGAGGGCGGACAGCCGACGCTTCCCGATCTCGAAGCGCTGCTCGATGCCGCCGCGACCGACCTGCAGGAGCAGGTCAAGGCGCACTACGACCGCAAGCCGCAGCGTCCAAGCCGCCAGCAGCAGGCGACGATGGCCGGGGGCGGCATGCAGGTGCGCGGCGTCGGCGCGGGCGGCAAATCCGACGAGTTCACCAAGAGTGTCATCAATGCCCTGATGAAGACGCGGCCTGGGCCGGTGGCGCTATGGGGGCGCGTGCTGGTGACGTTCCAGATCACGCAGCAGGGCGACCTGCTCTATGTGCGGGTCCTGCACTCGAGCGGCAACAAGGCGATGGACGATGCGGCCGTGAATGCCATCCACCGCGCCAAGTTCGTGAAGCCGCCGCCGGGGCTGTCACCGGACGCGCGCACGTACATCATCGACTACGTGTTCGGCTGAGGGACGCCGCTTTCGGCGCCGATCTTCCCCGACGATCCGTAGTCGGACGGCTCGGCGCGTGGCCGCAGGGTCACAACCGCAACGGATCGAATCAGACATTGTGCACAACCTGTGGGAATCCCGTCGAGGGAGGCTGGAAATGCGCGTGCACGGATTCGCAACTGCCGCGTTGCTCCTCTCCGTTTGTGCCGCACAGGCCGACGGATTTCAGACGACCGTGACGCCGATCAAGCCGGGGCCAAGCGGCTGGCGGTTCCAGTATACGCCGTATGCGTGGCTGCCATGGATCAGCGGCGATGCCACCGTCAGGGGGCGCGACTTTTCCATCGATCAGAACCCGGCGCAGGTGCTGGGGTCGCTCGACTTCGCCTACATGAGCTACCAGGAGGCGCGGCGCGGGGCGATCACGCTCTATTCCGACGTCCTCTATACCGACAACGGCCAGTCCGACAGCTTCGCCAGATCGCGGCAGTTCTCGCGGCACGTTTCAGGCTCGCTCGGCGCGGCGCTGTCTGCCGACTACAGGCAGTGGATCGTCGAGTTCGGCGGCATGTACGAGACCAACCGCTGGCGGCTGGCGCCGGGTCCCGGCGAGGCCGACACGACGCTCGATCTGCTGGCGGGCGGCCGCTACTGGCACCAAGAGCTGAACGTCGACGTCGCTCTCGCGGGCACGCTCAACATCGACGGCCTCATCATCAGGGGCGACAGGGCGCTGGCGCGCTCGGGCGGCGTCGACTGGGTCGACCCGTTCATCGGCGCGCGCATGACGTATCGCCACAGCCCGACGGATTCATTCGTCGTGCGCGGCGACATCGGCGGCTTCGGGTGGGGCAGCAAGTTCACGTGGCAGACGATCGCCACGTACAATTTCTATCTCGGCTCGCACGCCGCGATCGATTTCGACGGGTATCTCGGCTATCGCGCGCTGTCGGTCGACTACGTCGAGGAAGGCGCCGCCGACCGCTACGAGTTCGACGTCATCCAGCAGGGGCCCGTGGTGGGCATCACCGGGAAGTTCTAACCGGGTCTGTCATCCCGGAGGCGGCGAGCAGCGCGAGCCGCTATCCGGGATCCAGCACAAGGTGCGGCGAGGCGTCGTTATAGGGAGCTTCGCACTCTCTTCTCCTGGGTCCCGGGTCTTGCTCCGGCCTTGCCGTCGCTTCGCCCGGGATGACAGACGGCTTACTCCGTCGCCTGGAGGGGTTGCCAGGAGGGGTCGTCGAACTCGGTGGGGTAGCGGGCCAGAGCAGCGTCGACGCGGCCGAGGCCGTCGATGGCCGTCGCGCCCTCGGTCGGGTGCGCCACCGCGCCGAGCCCCGTCACGATCTCCTCCAGCAGCGCCTTGAGCTTGCCCTGCGCCTCGCCGGAGAGGTTCGTCGTCGCCAGGATCTTGTCGGCCTCGACCTTCACCTGCGCTGCAAAGCGCTGCGCGTGATCGGGCGGCATGCGCCGGTGGGTGACGAGCGAGTGGTTGGTGCGCACGATGTCGCGGATCGTCGCCATGCCCTTCTGCACGGCGGCATCGGTCGGCAGCGGCGCGATGGCGAAGCCGGCGCGCGGGACGATCTTCTCGGCGGACAGGGCCGGACATGCCAGCAGAGTGCCGAGCAGCAGCAGTGCGCAAAATCGCGAGACGGTCATCCGAGCCTAGCCCCCACTATTCGCGGCCAAGCTCCTCCTTAACCTTGGCCGCGAGCTGGGGCAACGAGAACGGCTTCGGGAGGAAGGCGAAGTTCTCGTCCCCCAGCGCCGACTTGAAGGCGTCGTTGGGATAGCCCGACACGAAGATGATCTTGATGTCCGGGTTTTTCTTGCGCAACTCCTTCAGGAGAGTCGGGCCGTCCATCTCGGGCATGACGACGTCGGAGACGACGATGTCGACCTTGCCCTTGTTCTTCTCCATGACCTCGAGCGCCTCGACGCCGGTCGCGGCCTCGAGCACCTTGTAGCCCTGCCGCTTCAGCGCGCGGGCAGCAAAGTTGCGCACGACCTCCTCGTCCTCGACGAGAAGCACGCGGCCAGTGCCGGTGAGGTCGGCGGCCTTCTGCTCCCTCTTCTTCTCCTTGACGGGAGCGATCTCCTCGTCCTTGTCGGCGTAGTAGCGCGGCAGGTAGATGCGGAACGTGGTGCCCTTGCCGACCTCGCTGTCGGGGTAGATGTAGCCGCCCGACTGCTTGACCATGCCGTAGACCGAGGCAAGGCCGAGGCCGGTGCCCTTGCCGATGGCCTTGGTGGTGAAGAACGGCTCGAAGATCTTGTCCATCACCTCGCGGCTCATGCCGTGGCCGGTGTCGCTGACCTCGATCAGGACGTACTCGCCGGGGACGAACTCGCGGTTCTCGAACTTCTGCGTCTCGCGCTCGGGAACGTTGCGGGCGCGGATGGTGAGCGTGCCGCCATCGGGCATCGCGTCCTTGGCGTTGGTGATGAGGTTGAACAGCGCCTGCACGAACTCGTGCTTGTCGGCCATCACGTACCAGAGGTCGGGCGCGGTCTCTATGCGCAGCTCGCTCTTCTCGCCGAGGTAGCGCTTCAGGAGCGAAGACTCATCGCTCAGCACCTCGCCGAGACCGATGACCTCGTTCCGCAACGTCTGCTGACGGGCGAGGGCCAGGAGCTTGCGCACCAGCTCGGCGGCGCGGTTGGCGCTCGACTTGATGTTCATGATGTCTTTGTAGGCGACATCCTTGGGCCGATGCATGGTCAAGAGCATGTCGGAGAAGCCGAGGATCGCCGTCAGCATGTTGTTGAAGTCGTGGGCGATGCCGCCGGCGAGCTTGCCCACGACCTCCATCTTCTGGCTCTGCGCGAAGCGGGCTTCGAGCGCCTTCTGCTCTGTGGCATCGACGACGTAGAGGATCGCCGACTCGCGCGCGCCGCCCGAAGGGAACGGGCTCATGTAGACGCGGGCGACGACATCGCGCTTTGCTCCCGACGTGATGTCGATCGGCACGTTGTGCACGCGGCCGGAGATGACCTGCTTCAAGCCTTCCTCGACGGCTAGGCGCGTCGCCGCGTCGGCGGAGCGAGCCAGTGCATCGGCCGCGGAGACACCCGCACCCGCGGCGCCATCGAGCACCATCCGGCAGAAGGCGGAGTTGGCGCTGACGATGCGGCCATCGGAGCCGAGCATGGCGATGCCGAACGGCGCCGACTGGAAGAAGCGCGCAAAGCGTGCGCCCGAGGCGTCGCCCTCGTACTGCGCGGCCTCACCGGCGACATCGACGACGGCAACTGTCAAACCGCGGCCGCTCGGCACGGTGCGCGCGAGCAGACGCGCCGGCATCACGCGGCCATCCTCGCACGTAAGATCGACGTCGATCGTCTCCAGCTGATCCGGCGTGCCACCGCCGCTGAGGCGCGAGAGCAGCGCCGCGCCGTCGCCGGAAGCGATGTCGGAGAGCGTCAGCCGCTGCTCGATGACGCTCTTCAGCGGGCGGCCCATCCAGCGGGCGAGGGTAGAATTGATATGAAGCAGCGCGCCGTCGGGGCCGACCGAGGCAAGTCCGATGGGTGCGTTATCAAATCGGGCGAGCTGCACCTCGACGGAGGCGATGCGGTCGGCTTCGCGGCGGCGGTCGGCGGTCACGTCGGTGAGACGCCAGATGACCAGTTCCAATGGTCCGGTCGCTTCGCCAAGGAGCGGGCGTACGGAAAGCTGCAGGTTGGCACGCGCACGTCCGCGCGCGGCGCCGCGGCCAATGGCGAACTCCTCGGCGAGCGGCTCGCCGCGCTCGGCGGCGCGGGTCAGGCGGAACAGGGCCGCGCTCGCCTCGGCATCGCCGGCAAGGAGCTGCTGCAGAGCCGTGCGCCCGTCGCGCTCGTCGGTGCCGACGAGCGCGTCGAAGGCGGCGTTGGTGTACAGCGGCTCGCCGTCGCGGGCGGCGATCATGACGCCGACGTCCATGCCGTCGGTGGCTGCGAGGACGACATCGGCCAGCGGCGCGCGCTGACCAAAGCGGATGAAGCCGGCCGAGTAGGCGAACAGCGCGAAGAGGCCGACGGCGGCGAGCGCCACCAGCATGGCGACGAGCACCGGCGTGCCGACGCCGCTCGCCACGACTCCGAGCGCGATCAGCGCGCCGAGGACGATGGCGCCCACGGTCGGCAGGTAGCTGCTCAACCCATGCATCGGTGCGATGGCATCAAATGGAGCGGACGGCAGCTCGATTGCGTCGTGCTCGCGCATGCGCAGGAAGGCTATCTGATTCTGGAAGCTGGAGAGGCGGGGCGCCGGCATGGGCCATGTACTCTGTACGCATTACACACAACAAGCTTCGCACCCGATTTTTACCGCCACGCGCTGGCTGAAATGCCCGTATTTTCTGGCGTGACTGAGGTCTCGGGTTGCGGCGCTTTACCCGTCAACAGTTCGATCATTAGGGTTAAAATCGCCTAAACTTACCGCTATACCCGGAAGCGGCGCCGAGCGACGCAGACGCGCCACTCGAAAGTGGCAACAATCTGCGCGCCTTACACTCGCGAAGTGAGAAATGACGGAAGTTCTGCTGCGCGTCCTCGTCGTTGCATTCGTGGCTGCCGCTATCGTTGCGGTGGCGGTCATCGTGCGCAAAATGATGCAAGGTCCCGGGCTCACGGGTCTGCTTGCACCGAAGAAGTCGCAGAGGCGTCTCGACGTCGTCGAGCAGACGGTGATCGATGCCAAGCGCCGTCTCGTGCTCATTCGCCGGGACAACGTCGAGCATCTCGTCATGACGGGCGGTCCCGTCGACATCGTGATCGAAAGCGGAATCGGTGCGGCGCAATCCGCGACGGAGTCAAAGACCACAACTTCGACGCGCTCGCAGCCGCCGCACCCGCTCGGGCTTGCAGCCGAGTAGCATTCGCCGTCAAAGCATCGCCGTTTTTTCGTTCCCAGCTCTGAGGTTCTTGATGCGACCAGTTGTGCCGAGAAGATCGCTTTTCGCCGCGATGGCGTTCTTTGCCGGCGTGATGAGCGTCGGTGCGCTGGCGCAGACGACTGCGCCCGCTGCACCACCGCCGGCGGCCAAGGCTCCTGGGGCCCCGGCGCCAGCCGCTCCGCCCAAAGCACCGGCCGCAGCGGCTCCGACGGCACCTACTCCGGCCGCGACCGCGCCGGGTGCGCAGCCTGCTGCGGCGGCACCTACCGCCCCTTCGCAGGCCGCTCCCGCCGCACCGGCAGGTGCCGCACCTGCGGAGAGCACGCCGCCAGCGCCCAAGCCCGAGCAGAAGGCGGCGGGCGTTCCCGTCGAGGAGCTCGTCCGGCCGGTCAGCAATCTCAACGCGGCGATCGAGGCGGCTGAAAAGAACCTCGAGCAGGCTCCGGGCGGACAGCGCGACCTCGCGGCACTGCGCGGCGAGATCGAGAAGATCGGCTCGAACGCAAAGAAGGCGGCCGACGCGCTCGCCCCGCGCCTTGAGGAGGTACGCTCGCAGATCGCCAAGCTCGGCGCGCCTCCGGGCGCGAACGATCCCCCCGAGGCTCCGGATGTTGCGGCCGAGCGCCAGCGGCTCAACGGCATCGCGGCGCAGATCGACGGCGCGATCAAGAAGGCAGGCCTGCTTGAGTTGCGTGCGCGCCAGCTCGTGAGCCGCGTGCAGCATGCACGCCAGGGCGTCTTCACGCGCTTCCTGTTCCGCCAGACCGACACGCCGCTGCAATGGAAGGTGTGGGTGCAGGCCGGTGACCAGCTCCCCCTCGCGGGGCGCCAGATCGGGTTCATTCTCGCCAACTGGTGGTCGGTGGCGAAGCTCAACCTGCTCGGACTGCTCGCGGTCGTCGGCAGCGCGCTCGCCTCGTTCATCGGGTTGTTCCTCTTAAGGCGGCGCTTCCTCCATTCGAGGCTCGACGATGCCGGCCCCTCGATGCCGACACGGCCGCAGCGGGCGGCCGCGGCGGCATGGGTCGCGCCTACGCTGGCGCTGCCCGGCGTCGCGGCGCTCATCGTGCTTTACGTTGGGCTCGACGAGCTTGGGCTGCTCTACTGGCAGGTCGAGAAGTTCGCGTACGCGGCGCTATTTCCGCTGTTGGTGATGATCGGCATCATGGCACTCGCGCACGCGCTGCTGCAGCCGAACCGACCTCGCTGGCGGCTATTCGACCTCGACGACAGGAGCGCGCGCACGGTTTGCTTTGCGGTCCAAGGCATCGCCATCGTCTACGCGCTCGACTATCTCTCGCGGCGCCTCGCCAGCATCCTGTCGCTACCCCTGTCGGCCAGCATTGTCGCGGCCTTCATCGCCAGCCTGCTGATCGCCGCGCTGCTCATCATGATCGCGCGCACGCCGCTGACCTCTCCCAGCGCGACGCTGGGCGCACCGGTCTCGCGCTGGTCCCCCTATTGGCTGAAGGGGCTGATCATCGGCCTCGCGGTGGTGCTCGTCGCCACCTCGCTGCTCGGCTATGTCGCGCTCGGGCGCTTCATCCTCACGCAGCTCCTCACCACGGGCGCCGGCATCCTCATCGTCGCGGTCCTCTACGCCGCCATCCACGCCATCGTGCCCGAGCCGAGCGAGCGGCCGACGGGCATGAACGCCATCATCGAGCAGAGCTTCAGCCTCGACGATTTCGGCCGCACGCAGCTCGTGCGCGTGCAGCACGGCCTGCTCACCATTCTGTTGTTCGCGGTCGCCGTACCGCTCTTGATGCTGTCGTGGGGACTGTCGGTCGCCGACATCACCAGCTGGGCGCGCGCGGTGGTCTTCGGATTCGAGGTCGGTGGCATACGCGTCTCGCCGGCGCGCATTCTGACGGCGGTGGTGTTGTTCGTCATCCTGCTCGCGGTGACGCGCTTCGTGCAGCGCTGGCTGGCGGCAGGAGCGCTGGCGCAAGGGCGCATGGAGGCGGGCCTTGCCAACTCCATCTACACGGGAGCGGGCTACATCGGCTTTGCCGTGGCGACTCTCGCGGCCATCTCCTATGCCGGCTTCGACATCACCAGCCTTGCCATCGTCGCCGGTGCGCTGTCCGTCGGCATCGGCTTCGGACTGCAGTCGATCGTCAACAACTTCGTCTCCGGCCTCATCCTGCTCGTCGAGCGGCCGATCAAGGTCGGCGACCGCGTGACGGTCGACGGGCAGGAGGGTTTCGTCAGGCGCATCTCGGTGCGCTCCACGGAGATCGAGACGTTCGACCGCGCGAGCCTCATCGTCCCCAACTCCGAGTTCATCACCAAGACGGTCACGAACTGGACGCACCGCAACGCGTTGGGGCGTGCGCTCGTCAAAGTGAGCGTGAGCTATGATTCCGATCCGGAGAAGGTCCTGGAGCTGCTGCTCAAGGTGGCCGGCGAGTGCCCCCTCGTGCAGAAGCATCCGCCGCCGTGGGCCGGCTTCGACAACTTCGGCGCCGACGGTCTCGATTTCGTGCTCATCGGCATCGTCGCGGACGTGAACAAGGTCGGCGATGCCCGCTCCGACCTGCGCATCCGCATCTTCAACGCGCTTCGCGAGGCAAAGATCGAGGTGCCGTTCCCACAGCGCGACGTGCACGTGCGCGACTTGGAGGGCCTGCAGCAAGTGCTGACACGCATCGCCGACGAAGCGCCGCAGCGCGAGAGCAAAGCGGCAAGCGTCGATGGTCCGCCGACACCGCGGCCCGATAACGATTGAAGCTGTGGGGAGGTCAATCTTCGCGGTAGACGCGCTCGCGCCGCTCGTGGCGCTCCTGCGCCTCGACCGAAAGGGTGGCGATCGGGCGCGCATCGAGGCGCTTCAGGCCGATCGGCTCGCCGGTCTCCTCGCAATAGCCATAGGAGCCGTCCTCGATGCGGGCGAGGGCGGCGTCGATCTTGGCGATGAGCTTCCTCTGGCGGTCGCGGGCGCGCAGCTCAAGCGCGCGATCGGTCTCGGACGTGGCGCGGTCGGCGAGGTCGGCGTGCTGCGTCGATTCCTCGTGCAGGCCGGCGAGCGTCTCGCGCGTCTGGCGGATGATCTCGTCCTTCCAGGCGAGCAGCTTGTTGCGGAAATAGATCCGCTGGCGCTCGTTCATGAACGGCTCGTCCTCGGAGGGACGGTAGTCAGGTGGCAGCACAATCGACGAAGACTTGGCGCGTGCCGTCATCTTTTTCCCCGCAACCTTCTGCTTTTCGACGACCTGTCTATCGACGGTCTTCTTGTCACTCGCCCTCTGGCTCGACGCCGCCTTGGTCTTGGGAGCCTTGCCGCCATTGGTCTTGGCCGCACGCGACGGCGCAGCGCGGCTCACTGAGGTGGCCTTCGCCTTGGCGGGCTTCTTGGCGCTTCGCTTGCTCATCCGTGCCTCCCTTGAGGCCTTGATAGAGACGGCCGGTCCCTCAACCGGCGGTAACAAGCTGCTTCAGGCGCCTCCTATTGGCGGCAGAGGCGACTTATGTCAAGGCGTTCCGCAGCGATGGGTAAGTTGCGGGCGGGACACGGAAAAGGTAGCGCCTGCGAATCGGTCGGGCGGGCAGGTACCCGCCTACAAACCGGGCAGGCGCTTGCGGCATCGCTTCCCGGCCAGCTCCCTTGCCCGGCGTGCGTGCCGCCCACTAATGTCGGAACAGCCTCGTTGCATCGCACAGGACCCATCCCCCCGATGAAGTTCGAAGGAACGCGCCGCTACGTCGCCACCGACGACCTCAAGGTGGCGGTCAACGCCGCCATCACGCTTTCCCGGCCCCTGCTCATCAAGGGCGAGCCCGGCACCGGAAAGACGGCACTCGCCCTGGAGGTGGCCGACGCCCTCAAGGTGCCGATCATCGAGTGGCATATCAAATCGACGACCAAGGCCCACCAGGGCCTCTATGAGTACGACGCCGTCTCCCGCCTCAGGGACAGCCAGCTCGGCGACCCCCGGGTCCAGGACATTAAGAACTACATCAAGCGGGGCAAGCTCTGGGAGGCGTTCGACAAGGACGTCCGGCCGGTGCTGCTCATCGACGAGATCGACAAGGCCGACATCGAGTTCCCCAACGACCTGCTGCAAGAGCTCGATCGGATGGAGTTCTTCGTCTACGAGACAGGCGAGACGATCAAAGCGCGCAACCGGCCGGTCGTCATCATCACCTCGAACAACGAGAAGGAGCTGCCGGACGCGTTCCTGCGCCGCTGCTTCTTCCATTACATCAAGTTCCCGGACGACGAGACGATGCAGCGGATCGTCGACGTGCACTTCCCCGGCCTCAAAGGGCGCCTCGTGTCCGAGGCCATGCGGATCTTCTATGACATCCGCGAGCTGCCCGGCCTCAAGAAGAAGCCGTCGACCTCGGAGCTGCTCGACTGGCTGAAGCTCTTGCTCAACGAGGACGTGTCGGCGGAGACGCTGCGCGAGAACGACAGCCGCAAGCTGATCCCCCCGCTCGCCGGGGCGCTGCTCAAGAACGAGCAGGACATGCACCTGTTCGAGCGCATCGCCTTCATGGCCCGGCGCAGGGGCGAGTAGGTTCCGAATCCCAATCAGAGAGTTGAGCGTGCGCCGGCGCCCCGGGGCGCATGGCGATGCTTGACTAACTCATAACCTGGCGGTTATACGTCAATCAATAACCGGAGGGTTATTGATTGAAATGTCGAAGGCGCACGATGCCTTGTTTCGGACGCTCGCCGATCCAACCCGGCGGGCGATCTTCGAGCGACTGTGCCGCGAAGGAGAGCAGACGGTCGGGGCCCTGACGGCCCGGGCCGGCATCTCGCAGCCGGCCGTCTCAAAGCACCTCGGCGTTCTGAAGCAGGCCGGACTGGTGCGCGACCGCCACGAAGGCCGCCAGACGCATTACAGCGCCCAACTCGGCGCCCTGGCCCCACTGATCGACTGGACGAGCCAGATGGCCGGGTTCTGGGAAAAGCGGTTCGACGACCTCGAAGACCTGCTCAAAAGGATGGATCAATGAACGAGACGTCGGCCGACACGCGCACTGTGGTTGTCGAGCGAGAATTCCCGCATCCGCCAGAGAAGATCTGGCGCGCGCTCACGCAGCCGCACCTCATAGCGGAGTGGCTGATGAAGAACGACTTCGAGCCGGCCGTGGGCCACCGCTTCAATCTGCGCGGAGACTGGGGCGGCGTGCTGGACTGC
The DNA here is from genome assembly GCA_023405815.1 of Pseudomonadota bacterium. Classification (GTDB taxonomy): domain Bacteria; phylum Pseudomonadota; class Alphaproteobacteria; order Rhizobiales; family Hyphomicrobiaceae; genus Hyphomicrobium_A. The sequence goes on from JAEXXM010000013.1 coordinate 16,477, forward strand.
GAGGTCCTCGCCATCGAGCCGAAAAGAACGCTGTCCTACACGTGGAATTTTGCGCATGAGGATGCGGCCTTCAATCTGAAGAGCGTGGTGACCTTCACGCTCACGCCGACGCCCGCCGGGACGCACCTGCGCATGGTGCAGTCGGGCTTCCGGCCAGATCAGAAGCAGGCCTTCGGCGGCGCCAAGCACGGGTGGCCGCAGTTCCTGGCGAACCTGGAGCAGGTCTTGGCGCGGACAGAGTGAAGTCTGCCGCTTTTCACGTCCGCTCGTTTTTGGAGGAGATGACATTGAGCTGGAATGGTTGGGTTCGGCAATTTCACCGCTGGCTGTCGATCGCCTTCACGGCGACGGTCATTGCCAACTTCGTCGCCATGGGCCTCGGAGAACCGCCCGCGTGGGTCGTCTACTCGCCACTGCTCCCGCTGTTCCTGCTGCTATTCACCGGCCTCTACATGTTCGTGCTGCCGTATGCCGCCAAGCGGCGCAGCGGGTCGCCGAGCCATAACCGGAAAATGAAAACCCGGTGATCTCTTCATGGACGCAGCGGCTATCTGTCCTGCCGAAAATACGGCCTGCTCTTGATCTTGAGCAGCACGACCGGAAACGCCATCAGAAGCGCTCCGATGACCAGAGAGCCGATCACGGTTCGTGCGTCGAGCAAACCGTCCTGCGACGCACGCCAGTAGCAGGCCGCCGCGATCGGATAGAACAGGACCACGGCCGTGAACACGCCTGGCGAATTTCGCCCGCGCGTCCGCAACACCGGCAGAACATGAAAGAACGTGGCGTTGATCAGCATGAGCGCGGGAAAGGCCAACGATACCACAGGCGATTGCGCGGCGATCTGCGCCGCGGCGATGCCCAGCACGACCACGATGGCGTTGGTAACGTAAAAGTCCGTCCATTCGACCGGCAGGCCAACGACGGAACGCGCCCAGTTGCGCCAGTCGAGTTCGTATTCTTCCAGCATGTGCATGGCATAGGCTGCAAGCGCCAGCCACAACCAAACCGCAAAGGACATAGGCCTCTCCCGGTAATGCAGGGCCGACATTGAGGTTCAGCCTTGAAAGACGCCAAACCTCAGCGGATCCATGCCCCGGCTGACAGCGATAGCAAGATTCGCTGTGCGCCATGGCGTCGAACCTATGTGCGCCGCCCAGCGGACCGCGATGAGACGCGCCTGCATTCGGGTTAACTCGATCGTAACCGCAGGGGCGAAGGCGGTTTTATACTGATCTAGATCAGGGGCATCCTGAGCCCGTCGATCCGCGGCCTATGGCCGGCGGATTGGGTCTTAGAGGGTGCCCATGGGTCTATTGGGCCGCGCCAACGGCGGCGCCGAGGACAGTCGAGCGGAAACCCGGAAACCCGCCGAGCGGCGGGCGAAGGAGCGCAAGCGCCAGCGCCTGGTCGACGGTTTCATAACGTCCGCGCTCATGCCGACGCCGCGTCCGTGCACGGTCGTCGACATGTCCTCGGGGGGTAGCAAGATCGAGCTTTGGACCGACTGCTCCGGGCAATTGCGGCCGGGAGATCGCGTCACGCTCTATATCCCGGTCGATCGCCAGGAGGTCGACGGCCAGGTGAGGTGGCGCCGGAACAACGCCATCGGGCTGCAGTTCTCATCCCCGTTCCGCCCACCGACGCGGCGCTACGAGTGAGCCTCCTCCGAGGTCGGCTTCGACGTGCGGTTTCGTTACACTCCGTGAACCCCGGCGCCATGCGGCTGCCAAAATGAGGCGGCGTGGTTGCCCCGTCATCTGGGCTCAAGGCGCCCAACGGGGAGACGACATGACAACCACCAGCGGCACCCAGCCGAGCAGCGATAGCACGCTCGCGAGCCTCACGGCCGCCATCGGCTACGGCGGCATCCAGGCGACGATCCTGTCGGCTCTGGCGCTCGTGATCTCGGCATTCTCCCTCTACGAGTCGAGCTTCAAGACGGCGGAGATCGAGCTCTTCGTGCCACCCGTGATCCAGTACGCGCGCGACGGCGGCGGCGACACGGAGGTGTTCGTCGTGCCGGTGACGATCACCAATTCCGGTGCGCGTACCGGCACCGTGCTGTCGATGGAGTTGCAGGTAGAAAACCAGAGCACCAAGCAGGTGAAGCGCTACTACAGCGCCTTCCTCGGCGAGCATCAGGTCGATGCGGATGCACCCAACCGCTCGTTCGCGCCTTTGTCGATCCCGGGGCGCGGCACGTTCACCGACACGGTGCGCTTCTATCCGGTGGGCAATCCGTTCCCGAAGATCGCCGAGGATGCGGGCGAGTTCAAATTCACCCTCAGCCTCGTCACCGCCGCGCCCTCGCGCCCCGACATGGTCGAACGCCTGCTCGCGCAGAAAATCGAGCCGCTCGTCTTCGAGCGCACGCTGCCGTGGGTCTCCGACCAGCAGCTCGGCTCGCGCCGCATCACCATCTCCATGCCGGAGAAAGGGTGGACGGCGGTCCCGGCCGCGGCGCAGGAGCCGGCGGCAGCCGCGCCTCAGTGAGCAGGGGAAAAAATGAACGGCGGCTGACGCCGCACTTCAGAGTGCGTTCAAAGATTGCGGCCTAAGCTCAACCTAACGACACCACAATTGGGGTGGAGAGTTCCATGGCAGAGTTCATCCGCAGCGGCCTGATCATTCTCATGGGCATGACCGTCATGGCTGCCGGCGTCCTGGTCATCTTCTACGGCTGACGCCGCCCAGAGCGCCCGCAGCTTGCCGCCGCGCCCGCTTAGCACTAGCTAAGGGGACCCTCGCGAGGTTCCCTTGTCCGACTCCGATCTCAACGATCCTACGCGCCAGGCGTGGCATCGCGCCGGCGCCCTCATCACCGACATGATGACGCCGACGCTGCGGCTCGGCGTCACCGGGCTGTCGCGCGCGGGCAAGACGATCTTCATCACGGCGCTGATCCGCAATCTCGTGTCCGGCGGCCGGCTGCCGTTCTTCATGCCGGAGGCGGAGGGGCGCATCGAGCGCGCCTACCTCGAGCCGCAGCCCGACGATCAGGTGCCGCGCTTCGATTACGAGGGACATCTCGACGACCTGGCGCGCGATCCGCCCGTGTGGCCGGAGAGCACGCGCCGGCTGAGCCAGGTGCGCATCACCATCGAATTCCGCTCGGCGAGCACGTTGCGCCGGGCCTTCGGTATCTCGCGCCTCAATCTCGACGTCGTCGACTATCCCGGCGAGTGGCTGATCGACCTGCCTCTGCTCGAGCTGAGCTACGAGCAATGGTGCGCCGAGGCCGTGGAGCAGGCCAAGGCGCCGCGGCGGCAAGCGCACTCCAAGGCGTGGCGCGAGTTCCTCGCCACCGTAGATCCCAACGCGCCGAAGGACGAGAAGGTCGCGCTGCGCGGCGCTCAGCTGTTCGCGGAATACCTCAAGGCGGCGCGCGCCGACGACCACGTGCTGCACACGACAGGTCCGGGCCGCTTCCTGCTGCCGGGCGATCTCGAAGGCTCGCCGCTGCTGACGTTCTGCCCGCTGGCGCTCGGCAAGGAGCCGAGCTACGGTCGCAACTCGCTGGCGGCGATGATGGCGCGGCGCTTCGAGAGCTACAAGACGCACGTCGTCAAACCGTTCTTCCGCGATCACTTCTCGCGCCTCGACCGGCAGATCGTGCTCGTCGACGTGCTCGGCCCGCTCAACGAGGGCGGCGACGCGGTGGTCGATCTGCAGCGCGCGCTCGATGCGATCCTGAAGGTATTCCGCATCGGCTCGGGCAACTGGCTGACGGCGCTGTTCACGCGGCGCATCGACAAGCTGCTGTTCGCCGCCACCAAGGCCGACCACATCAATTCATCTAGCCATGACCGGCTGGAGGCGATCCTGCGCGTCATCATCGACCGGGCGATGGGGCGTGCGGAGGATACGGGCGCCGACGTCGGCGTGCAGGCGCTTGCAGCGCTGCGGGCGACGCGCGAGGCGGACGCGAAGGTGGGCGATGAATGGCTGCCGTGCATCGTCGGCGTGCCGATGCCTGGCGAGCGCGTCGGTAACAAGGTATTCGACGGCAAGACGGAGGCGGCGGTGTTCCCCGGCGACCTCCCTGCCAACGCGCGCAATGCGCTGAAACCCGACGCGGCGCCGGCCGGGCTGCACTTCGTGCGTTTCCGGCCGCCGCGGCTGATGCCCGCCGGCGTCGACGGGGAAGCTCCGCCGCTGCCGCACATCCGTCTCGACCGCGCCCTCGATTTCCTGCTCTCGGATTGGCTGGTGTGATGTCCGAAACCGATATCCGCAGTCCGCGCGCCTTCTCGACCGACGATCCCGCGTTGCGCGCGGCCGCGCCCGAAGCGCCGCAGACGACGGCGGCGGAAGAGAGCGGGCCACTCGCCGGTCGCCGGCGGCGGCAGGCCTCGCGCACGACGGTGCGGCCGACGGCGTCCGACCTTTCCCGCGGCATCCGGTGGGGCTCGATGCTGCTGTCGGGCGTCGTCGGTCTCGTCGCGCTTTCGACCGTGCTGTGGTTCACGCGCTACGTGCAGGTGGCGCTGGAGCGGCAGGATTGGGTGGGCTGGCTCGCCTTCGGGCTACTGTGCCTCGTCGGCTTGTCGACGGTGGTGCTCATCCTGCGCGAGCTCTACGGGTTCATCCGGCTACAGCGCCTCACCTCGCTGCGCCAGGCGGTGACGCACGCCATCGACACCAACGACGCCAAGAGCGAGCGCCGGGCCGTGCGCCACCTGAAGAGCATGCTCGGCGGCCGCTCCGACCTGCAATGGCAGCTCGCGCGCTTTTCAGAGCACGAGCGCGCGGTGCTCGATCCGGGCGAACTGCTGGCGCTGGCCGACCGCGAGCTGATCATGCCGCTCGATCAGGAGGTGCGGCGCACCGTGCTGGCGGCAGCCAAGCGCATCGGCATGGTGACGGCGATCAGCCCGATGGCGTGGATCGCCATGCTCTACGTGCTGATCGAGAACCTGCGCATGCTGCGCGCCATCGCCGGGTTGTACGGCGGACGTCCGGGTCCGCTCGGGGCATTTCGGCTCGCCCGGCTGGTCGTTGGGCATATCCTCGCGACCGGAGGCGTCGCGCTGACGGACGACCTGCTCGGGCAGTTCCTAGGGCAGGATATTCTACGGCGGCTGTCGCGCCGGCTGGGCGAAGGCGCGTTCAACGGAGCGCTGACGGCGCGTGTCGGAGCCGCGGCCGTGGAAGTGTGCCGGCCGCTGCCGTTCATCAGCGCTCCGCCGGTACGGGCGCGCGACATGCTGGCAGAGGCATTCAGGCGAAACGCCAGCGCCGCCGTCGGCGAGAAGAGTTAGCCTGTCTACTGACACGAGTTGAGAGAAGCTTGGTGTGCGGCCAAGCGATGCGCGAGCTGATGGCCGGCGCTCGCGCGACGCATCCAATGTCGAACAAGCTTCTCGAAGCTCGTGTCGCCAGGCAAGAAATCAAGCGGCGCGGGTGATCTCGACGACGTTGCCGTTTTCAAGCGCGCGCATGGCGATGTGGTCGGCCCATTCGCCGGAGGCGCGACGGGCGCTTTCGACGATGGCGGGCGGCGAGCGGTTGTCGCGCGTCGACAGCAGCTCGGCGAAGGAGCGGTGCGCGGGGCGCGAGGTGAGCCAGCTCAGCGGCGCCGCCAGCACAAGCCCGACGATGACCGGCGACATCCAGGCCAGCACGAGCGGCGAAGCCTCCCAGCACACGAGGCCCATGAGCACGCCGATGAGCATGTGCCAGCGGTGATAGCGCACCGCGTCCATGAACGGGATGCCGTTGCCGTTGCGGCTCTGTGCGCGCCAGCCGGAGTCGAGGCCAAAGAGGACCTGGAACACGGCGGCGGTCTGCGTGACCATGAGGATGGGCGAGAGGAGGATCGAGAACAGCGTCTCGGTGATAACGCCGAGGAACGCGCGCGTGGCGCCGAGCTGCTCGCGGGCGTGGCGCGCACGCTTGATCTCGAGGGCGAGCCCCAAGAACTTCGGCATCAGCACGATGAGCATGGTGGCGAAGAAGAGACGCAAGGCGGCGCCCGGATCGGTCACCGGCCACACCGGGAAGAGAGTCTTCTCGTCGATGAAGTAGCTCGGGATCATCTGCTGGCCCTGCAGGGCGAGCACGATGCCGACGGCGAGCGAGGACGCCCAGATCAGCGACATGAGGTACGACGTGGCGCCCATCAAAAGGTGCAGGCGGCCCATGGTCGTGATGTTGGAGGTGAAGACGATGCCGAGGTGCTGCAGGTTGCCCTGCGCCCAGCGCCGGTCGCGGGCGACGACGTCGGGCAGCGTCGGCGGCTGTCCCTCGTAGGAGCCTTCGACGGTCGGCACCATGTGCACGCCCCAGTCGGCCTTGGCGAGCAGCACCGCCTCGACGAAGTCGTGGCTCTGGATGTCGCCACCGAACGGCGCACGGCCGGGCAGAGTCGGCAAGCCGGCGGCCGAGGCGAACGCCACCGTGCGGATGATGGCGTTGTGGCCCCAGTAGTTGCCCTGGTCGCGATGCCAGAAGGCAAGGCCGGCGGCGACCAGCGGTCCGTAGACGTTGGAGGCGAACTGGGTGAGGTACTGAAGCAGCGTCGTCGCGCCGGTGAGCCGCGGCACGGTCTGGATGAGGCCGGCTGTCTGATCGCGCTGCATGGCGAGCGCGAGGCGCACCAGCGTCGTGCCCGACATGACGCTGTCGCCGTCGAGAATGACGAAATGCTCGTAAGCACCGCCGAAGCGGCGCACCCAGTCCTTGATGTTGCCGGCCTTGCGCGCGTGGTTCTCGCGGCGGCGGCGGTAGTGGACGGGGATGATGTCCTTCAAACGGTGACGCAGGGCGCGGTAGGCGCTTTCCTCGGCGGCGCCGTCGCGCTCATCGCGCGTGTCGGAGAGAATGAAGACATCGAAGCCGGCCGCCGCGTCCATCGACTGCAGCTCCTGCGCGATCGCCTGGACGGTGCCGGCGATGCGGGCAGGATCCTCGTGGTAGACGGGGAACAGCAGCGCTGTGCGCGTGGTCAGCGCAGCGCCGGGCTGCGGCAGGTCGATGGTGTCGGCCTTCTCGCCGCCAAAGAGAGGGATGAAGCCCAGCGCGGCGTTGAGCGAGCCGATGGCGATCCAGCCGAAGGCAATGGTCGAAAGGACGAGGAAGAGCACCTGCAGCGGCGTTACCTGCTCGACAGCGAGCACACCGTAGAGCTCGTAGGCGAATGCGCTGGTGATCAGGGCTCCGCCCGTGAAGACGGCGGCGCGCGGTATCCAGTATCCGGGGCGGCGGCGCGGCTTGGCACCGCGCGCCTTGAAGTCCTGGTCCGGCATGTCGAGCGGCACCTCCGTCGGCAACAGCTCAGGGCTGCTGGCGTCAGGAATGCGGCCGATCTTCTGGCCGGCCACAGTGATGTCGCTCATGACTTTGTCCATCGATAGAGCCACGTCTCGGAGATCTGCTGGTCGCCGAGCTTCAAAGCCAAACGAAGTTCGGATAGTTCGGTTCCGCCGGGATCGAGGTCGAAACTGACGCGCACGCCATTCGATTCCGGATTCTCGTGCACGGAGATGTCGGAGATGGTGCCGGGGTTGGCGGTGACGACCGCGACCGGCAACTGGCGCACCGGCGTGATCGCAGGGCCGGCGAAGTCGACCACGAACTTGGTCGTGCCCTCGCGCTTGCCGCGGCCGACGCGCGTTGCCGCCGTCGATGCGCCCGCCCAGCCGATGGGGAGCGCGTCGGTCCAGTACATCCGATAGCCGAACGAATAGGGCGTGCCCGCAGCCGGCCCCGACGCGGGTTTCCAATAGGCGGCGATATTGTCGTGGATCTCGACGCTGGTCGGGATCTCGATGAGCTCGATGTAGCCGGAGCCCCAGGTGCCCTTGGGCTCGATCCACAGACTCGGGCGCTTCTCGTAGCGCGCCTCGAGATCTTCGTACGAATGGAACGAGCGGGCGCGCTGGCAAAGGCCGAAGCCTTTGACGTTCTTGTCGAGGAAGGCGCTGATCTGCAGCGTGCGCGGATTGGTGAGCGGGCGCCAGATGCACTCGCTGTTGCCATTGAAGATCGCGAGGCCGTCGCTGTCGTGGACCGCGGGACGGAAGTCGTCGTCGATGCGGTGATGGCCAGGGCCGTGAAGGTACATGCTGGTGAGCGGCCCGAGGCCGACGTGAGTGAGCGCGCGGCGCGGATAGAGCGTCGCCTCGACATCAACTGTCGTTGCTTCGCCCGGCTCCACCACGAAGCGGTAGGCCCCCGTCGTCGATACGCTATCGAGGAGCGCGTGAATGACGATCGAGCGGGCGCCCTGCGCGGGCTTCTCGATCCAGAAGGCGCGAAAGAGCGGGAACTCCTCGCCGCCCGGCCGCGCCGTGTTGATGGCGAGGCCGCGCGCGGAGAGTCCATAGAGCTGCCCGCGTCCTACGGCGCGGAAATAGCTCGCGCCCTGGAAGACGATGTACTCGTCGAAGTAATCGGGGCGGTTGATCGGGCCGTGCACGCGGAAGCCGGAGAAGCCGTACGGCGCGCCGGGCTCCGCATCCTTGATGAGCGGGCCGATGGAGAAGAGATTGCTGTCGGCCTTGAGACGGCGCGCGGAGCCGCCGTCGACGAGCCAGATCTCGACCGGCGTGCTGTAAAGCCAGCCCATCGGCAGGAGTTGCAGCTCGAAGTCGGTCTTGTCGCCGCGCCAGATCGCCTGATCGGTGCGGAAGCGCACGTCGCGGAACTGATCGTAGGAGAGCTGCTTGAAAGATTCAGGCAGCGACAGCGAAGGGCTCGCGAACTCGCTGGTCGAAAGCTGCTGGGCGAGATTCTGCACGAGCGCAGGATCGAACGCGGTGCTCGCGTCCGTCACGGGCTCGGCGAGAGCGCGCGAGACGGCATCCATCCGCACGCTCATCCCAAGCATTGCGAAGGCACCCGCCGTTAAGAGGACCGATCGCCGGTCCAACCGCGTCGCATCCATTTGTCTTCTTCTGCTTTCCGTGCCTTTAGGCGTCCCTCGTCGGCATGGCTCTCCGCGTCACCTGGCATGCGCGCCCGCCGAAACCTCGCTCCAAGGGATCAACTCCTTGGCGCGAGCCTTCTTTGCAGCGGATTAACAGCCCTGTACGGAGTTTCCTTCCAAACCGACTTTCGACCTACGCGCCACCCCAACCGGCATTGCTGCCTGTCCCCCGGGGCGAGCGATCTCGATCGATTGGCGCCTCTTATTGCGCTGCAACAGAATAATGTAGCCGCATGATTTGGGCAAGCAGATGACAGCGGTTAACAAATCTAAATCTCTACTTTGGCCGGGCCGGCTGCGACGCCGGCGCGGCTTGGCGGGCGCGGTCATAATGGGTGCATATTCCGGCCGCAAAGGTAGCGTGGTCCGGGCCTGACGGGGGACGTCGGGCCAGGATCGGTGTTCATTAGTCAGTGGCGTGGCGGTGCTCCCTCTCCGGGCAGCATCGCGGGGGGATAAGCTGTCATGATCCAGGAAGCGACGCTCATCGAGGCGATCCTTTCGATCCGCTCGCAGATCGACTTCCTCTGGCAGTTCTTCGTCACCGCCCATATCGCCATCTTCGCGCTGCTCTTCATATATGACGAGGCGGTCGAGAGCCTGAACGTCATCGCCCGCTTCCTGGCGCTGGCCGGCATCGCCTTGTTCGAGTGGATCAACGGCAAGGCGCTCGCCAATACCTACATGCTGCTCGATGCGACGCTCGACCAGTATCGGGCGCTCTATGGCGAGGCGAGCCGCTTCCAGCCCGACTTCTTCCACCACTTCGTCGGCCAGAGCTTCGTCGACCGCCCGGCGATGGTGCTCGTGACGCACTCGATGGCGTTCGTCGTCATCCTGCTCGCGCTCCTGTCGCGCGAGTTCATCCAGTCGCGGAAGAGCCGCCGCGAGGGAACTCTGAGCTGACGATCGGACGCTCGAACGGAGCGCGCGAAGCGTTGCCGAACTCACATACAGCGGTTGGTTCTGGGGATAAGTCGGCTGCGCCCGACACGCTTCGCAGCAGGAAATATGTGGGAACACAAACAGTTGTGGCGGAAATGTGCATCGTTGCAGTCGAGACACAACAGGGTTGGATTCGGCTGCGTTCGGCACACGGCCTGTTTCCTGGGCAATCAATCTCTGCTTAATCTTTTGCCCTGAGCGGTGATTCGGTCTTACGGCCGCCGCGCGGCAAGTGAACGAGGTTGCGTCGAGTTTTGTAGGGAGTAGGCGGCACTTGTGCGTGGCGTCGCCATCAGAAAGTAAGCAGACGGGAGTAGGTCAATGAAAAAGTATAGTTTGGGTGCCCTAGTGGCAGCAGGCCTGCTGGCTGGCGGTCTTTCCGCTGGTAGCGCCTCCGCCGCCGACCTGGGGGGTAACTGCTGCGCCGATCTCGAGGAGCGCATTGCAGAGCTCGAGGCGACGACCGCTCGCAAGGGCAACCGCAAGGTCTCTCTGACGATCTCGGGCTGGGTCGCCCAGCAGGTCGTGGGTTGGGACGACGGCTTCGAGGAGAACGTGTACGTCGGCGACATCGGCGCGACGCTGTCCTCGCACTTCAAGTTCACCGGTCAGGCCACGATCTCTCCCGGCTGGTACGCTGGCTACGTGCTGCACGTCGAGGCCCGCAACAAGAACTCGCTGGCCATCACGCAGAACTGGGGTAGCTCCACGTTCGGCGAGGGCATCGCCCTTCTGCAGTCGTTCTGGTTCATCAAGAGCGACCACCTCGGCAAGTTGAGCGTCGGTCTGCAGTCGCAGGCTTCGGACAACACCGCCATCCTCGTTGACGGCTCGGGCTCGCTCGTTCCGGCCAACTGGGTCGCGTTCGACTACAACAGCTTCTTCATCCGCACCTCCACCGGCGGTGTCGGCCCGACGTGGGGCTCGATCGGCCGCTGCGTCGGCGGCGGCGCCATCGGCGACTGCAACGGCGGCACGCAGAACGTCGTCCGCTACGACTCGCCGACCTTCGGCGGCTTCTCGGTGTCGGCCTCGTGGGGCGAAGACGACATGTGGGATGTCGCGGCCCGTTACGCGGGTGAGTTCAGCGGCTTCAAGTTCGCCGCCGCTGGAGCCTACAACGAGCTGAGCGACGAGTCCTTCGCCGGCATGATCGCTGGCGACACCTACCAGTACTTCCAGGTCGGTGCCTACCTCGAGCACGTGCCGACCGGCCTGTTCGTCTACGGCGCCTACGGCAACGCTCAGTTCGACGTCGCCTCGGGCGAGTCCGACACGTACTACGTGAAGGCCGGTCTGCGTGAGCGCTGGCACCCGCTGGGCCACACGGTCCTCTACGGCGAGTACGAGAACAACGAGTCCGACGGCGCCTTCGCCAACGCCGGCACGGACACGACGTTCGACCTGTGGGGCCTCGGTGTCGTCCAGGAAATCGACGCGGCTGCCATGTCGCTCTGGGTGTCCTACCGTCACCTCGAGTACGACAACAACACCGCCACGAACTACGAAGACTTCCAGTACATCAAGGCTGGCGCGCTCATCAACTTCTGATCCGAGCGTCACCTGAAGTCAGCGGAAGCCGCCCCACCGGGCGGCTTCTTGCTTTTTGGGGCCGCTCTCTCGGGCGGCGGCCGCTCTTCTCTTCTCCGCACTGCGCACGATTGAGGACTGGAGGGCCGGCGGCGCGCGCCCTCGGGAGCGTGTCGCGGGTGTGGAGCGCGGATCCGACCGTTCGCCCGAGCACGGGGTCGCCCCGTCGCCCCCGGAGGTGGCCAAGAACTGCGCAAGGTGCTTGTCCACAAATCATCCTCAGCCGAGAACGACAGCGGTCATGGGTCGGCTTGCGCCGGCGACCGCCGTTCAGCAGGTATCCGGGGCCAGCCGGGATTCCCGGCCGCCCCGCGCCGGGCGCGCATTTCGGCAAGTCATTGACGGCGGCGCGATTTCCCGTCGGAAAACGCACTGCGACTGCCGGGGCACCGCCGCGTCGCGACGCCGTTAATGTCTGAGTAACCTCAATGCCGCTCGTGGCCGCACCGCCACACTCGTGGATTCGTCACCACCAATTCGGCACTGCCTAATTGTTGCACTCCGGCGAATCACAGCAGTGTCCGCCCTGGCACGCAGCGATCCTTGAGGGATACGCATTGCGCATTGCTAGGGCGGTTTTCTTGTCTCGCGTTCGATCAGTTCAGCGTCCGCCATCAGCTGAGACGAAGACGGGAGACTAATGATGAATAAATTCAGCCTTAGCGCCCTGGTGGCAGCGGGCCTGCTCGCGGGCGGTCTCTCCGCCGGCAGCGCGTCCGCGGCCGACCTCGGCGGCAACTGCTGCGCGGACCTCGAGGAGCGTATTGCCGAGCTCGAAGCGACGACTGCCCGCAAGGGCAACCGTAAAGTGTCGCTGACCATCTCCGGCTGGGTCGGCGAGCAGGTTATGTGGTGGGACGACGGCTCCGAGCAGAACGTCTATGTGACGGGCCTCGGCTCCACGCTCGCCTCGCACTTCAAGTTCACCGGTCAGGCGACCATCTCTCCAGGCTGGTCGGCTGGCTACGTGATCCACGTGGAAGCGATGGACAGCGACTCGCTGACCATCAACCAGTTCTCGCAGCATAATCCGTCGGCCCTGCAGCCGAACAACCTGTCGTCGGGCGCCTACTCGGTGCAGCTCCTCCAGTCCTACTGGTTCATCAAGAGCGACCACCTCGGCAAGCTCGGCGTCGGTCTGCAGTCCTCGGCCTCGGACAACGCGGCGATCCTGGTCGACGGCTCCGGCTCGCTCGTTCCGGCGAACTGGGTCATGTTCGACTACAACGCCTTCCTGATCCGCAACAACAGCGGCACCCTCTCCAATCTCAACTGGCAGACGGTCGGCGGCTTCTGCTTCGGCGGCGGCGGCGCGGGCGGCGACTGCTTCGGCGCTCCGCGTGACTCGGTCCGCTACGACTCTCCCACGTTCGCCGGGTTCTCGTTCTCGGCTTCTTGGGGTGAGGACGACTTCTGGGACGTCGCGGCTCGCTACTCGGGTGAGTTCAACGGCTTCAAGCTTGCTGCTGCCGTTGCTTACTCGCAGTGGAGTCAGGACTTCTTTACCGAGCCGGGTCTTGTTGACACGGGCGACGGCGCCTTCGGTTTGGTGAACACCGCGGGCATTCTGCCTGTCGCGAACCAGTTCGACAACCGCTGGGTCGACTACTTCCAGCTCGGTGCCTACGTCGAGCACGTTCCGACCGGCCTGTGGCTGTATGGTGCTTACGGTCATATCGACCCGAACAGCATCACGGCTGGTGGCTTCGATCGTGCCGCCGGCGACACCTACTACATCAAGGGCGGTCTGCGCGAGCGCTGGCACCCGCTGGGTCACACGGTCCTCTACGGCGAGTATGAGAAGTTCAGCGATGCCACGCCTGACGCCATCGTTGACGCCGGTCTGACGGCAAGCACTCAGCTCTGGGGTCTCGGTGTTGTTCAGGAAATCGACGCCGCTGCTATGTCGCTGTGGATCTCCTACCGCCACATCGATGCGGACATCAAGGGTGCAAACTGCGCGGATGCAGGTGTTACCGGCGGTCTCGGACTTGATGTCGGTTGCGGTACCGAAGCCTTCCAGTACATCAAGGGCGGCGCTCTGATCAACTTCTGATCGCCACTCTTCTATCTCTCTCACTTGAACCGCCCTGGGAAACCAGGGCGGTTTTTTCGTGCCTTGTTGGCGTGCATGCCCGCATCACATTCGGTCTCTGCACAGGGATTGGATTTCGCCCTCTCGATGCAAAGCCCCGACTCAGCGTGAGTAGTTGCGAGCATTTCCTGCTCTCAGGCTTCTTCCCGCGAGCTTCAGTGACCGACGCATCCGATATCAGCGCACGGAGAAGCGCGCGCCACGCCGCGACGCTCGTGTCGCTTGTCGCGTGCATGCTCGCTGGCTGCGCGTACAGCGGCAACGGTCCGATCGAGGTGCACTATCAAAAGTACAAGGCGCGGCTGCCGGAGGGCGACCGCGTGTTCGTCTGCAGCGCCTACGGCTGCCGGACGCAGACGCCTTTCAGGTTCTCAGCAGCCGATCTTGCCGAGGTGAAGAAGATGATGGCCGCGGGCGCCGCCTCCCCTGCCGCCGAGCGCGAGGCGGCGAAGAAGGCTATCGCGTGGATGGGGCATCGCGCGGATACCGCCGTGGGCACTGCCGGCGACAGGCCAGGTGACGACATGGCCGGCAACGGCGATCCGGGGCAGATGGATTGCGTCGACGTCGCCACGAACCTGACGAGCTACATGCTGGTGATGGAGCGCCACAAGCTCTTCCGTCACCACTCGGTCGGCTCGATGCACGTGAAGGAGGACATCCGCCGCGGCTGGAACGGGTGGACGCACTACGCCGGCATTCTGGTAGAGAACAAGTCTAAGCAGAAGTTCGCCGTCGACGGCTGGCTGCTGGCGAGCGGCAAGCCGCCGGAGATCGTCGAGGTCGAGCGCTGGTACATCGACGACAAAGACCTTTTGTTCGGTGGCGGCGGCGCGGTTGCGGCGATGAAACCTGCGGCCGCACCGGCGGACCTGCAGCAAGCACCCTCGAAACGCTAGCTAGGCGTCAGCCAGCTTCCGCCCCGTCATTCCCGCGCAGGCGCGCCCGTGGGCACTCCGTATCCACCAAGTGTCATCCTCGGGCTTGTCCCGAGGACCCAGCTTTCAGCTTGCTCCGCGGCTGAAGTCATTTCGCGCCGCAAGTCCAGGATAGAGATCTATCCATTGCGGGTTCGACTGCTCAATGAGGTTGAGCTTCCACGGCCGCAGATAGCGCTTCAGCGACGAGCATCGAGACGCCGTACTTGGACGTGAAGGCAGAATCCTTGCCGACGCGATGCAGCTCGACCCGTCCAAGGATGTTGTTGGTGACGCCGATGTAGAGCGTTCCGCGCGGCTCACTCGCGAGGATGTAGACCCAGTGGCGATGTAGCACGCTCACCATACGCCGGAGTGTGCGGCACCATGGGTCCTCGGGACAAGCCCGAGGATGACAGTGGGATAGCACTTCGCCTTCCCGCTTAGAGCGCATCCTTTGCTTTGGGACCTAATGTGAGACTTGCCATTTGGTGCGACGGTAGGGAACACTGGCCGCCAGTTGCGCTAAGGATCACCGATGTTCGTCAAGTTCGTCCATGCGCTGAAGCGCGCCGGCCTCCCGGTCAGCCTGAAGGAATATCTCACGCTGCTCGAAGGGCTCGAGGCGGGCGTCGCCGGGCGGCAGGTCGATGAGTTCTATTTCCTGTCGCGCGCCTGCCTCGTCAAAGACGAGCGCAACCTCGATCGCTTCGACCGCATCTTCGGCGAAGTGTTCAAGGGGATCGCGGCACTCCCCGACGCGATCGAGGCGGAGATCCCGGAAGAGTGGCTGCGCCTCATGTCCGAGTTGCATCTCAGCGAAGAGGACAAGAAGCGCATCGAGGAGCTTGGCGGCTGGGAGAAGATCATGGAGACGCTGAAGAAGCGTCTCGAGGAGCAGAAGGAGCGGCACGCCGGCGGCAACAAATGGATCGGCACGGGCGGCACGTCGCCGTTCGGCGCCTACGGCTACAATCCTGTCGGCGTGCGCATCGGTCAGAAGGAAAGCCGGCATAGGCGCGCGATCAAGGTGTGGGACAAGCGCGAGTTCAAGGATCTCGATGATCAGGTCGAGATCGGTACGCGCAACATCAAGGTGGCGCTGCGCCGGCTGCGCTCGTTCGCGCGCACCGGGGCTGCCGAGGAGCTCGACCTTTCCGGCACCATCCGCGGCACGGCCGAGAAGGGCTATCTCGACATCCGCATGCTGCCCGAGCGTCACAATGCGGTGAAGGTTTTGATGTTCTTCGACGTCGGCGGCTCGATGGACTGGCACATCAAGGGCGCGGAGGAGCTGTTCTCCGCGGCGCGCTCGGAGTTCAAGCATCTCGAGTACTACTACTTCCACAACTGCATCTACGAGGCGGTGTGGAAGCACAATGCCCGGCGCCGCAGCGAGGTGGTCCCGACGTGGGAGGTGCTCCACACGTACCCCGCCGACTACAAGGTGGTGTTCATCGGCGACGCCTCGATGAGCCCCTACGAGCTGACGCACGTCGGCGGCGCGGTGGAGCATATGAACGACGAAGCGGGGGCGCTGTGGCTGCGGCGCGTGACGGAAACGTGGCGGCACAGCGTCTGGCTGAACCCGGTCAAAGAGCAGCACTGGGGCTATACGCCATCAATTGCCATGATCCGGGACATAATGGAGGGGCGGATGTATCCGCTGACGCTCGATGGTCTCGACCGGGCGATGGTGGAGCTGATGCGCTAGCTGCCGCGTTCGGGTTGCGCAGACAGCCCGAAAAAGCGGGGATTGGCGCGATTGACGCCGCGGCGATTGGCGCTAAGGTCCGCGCGGAGGGAAGGGCCGCATGCACGGGAATGAGGGGCACGCCATGAAGGCCGCAAGCTCGATGCTGGCGCTGGTCGCGCTCGCGCTCGCCGGGTGTGGCGGGAGCGGAAGCGAGCTTCTGTCGACCGGATCGCTGCTCGGGGAGAGCAAGCCCGCGGCTCCCGTTAACGATGGCCCGGCGCGGGCCTTCCAAGTCGGCACCGTCTCAGCCCGCGCCATCAAGTGCGGCTTCAACTTCGACCCGGCCAAGCTGAAAACGAATTACCTCACGTTTGAGCGCCAGCAGCCCGGCGTGCCGGACGTGGCCAAGATCGAGAAGATCTACGACGTCTCGTTCAACGCAGTCGCCAAAGCCGTCGCCGCCGAGGGCGAATACTGCACCGACGCGAAGACGCGAACCATCAAGGCCGATCTGGGACGCCATCTTGCGGGCGACTACACACCCTCCGCTCCGCCGCCGCAGCAAGACGAGGGCCTCTTCTCTTGGGGCGGCGCGAGTTCCGCACCGGAATACAGGCAGAAGCACCCCATGGACAACAGCGGCGATTGAGACCGTTGTCGCGGGTGGCGGAGCACCGCTTACGTGCAGCAGCTCCTATGGGTCGAGACCCTGCTGAAGTTCTTTCCCGGCGTGCTGCTGGCGGCCGCGCCCATGTCGACGCTGCGGCTGCTGGGGCTGCCGCGCCCCGACAGCGGGTTCTGGCCGCGCATCTGCGGCGCAATACTCGTGGGCATCGCTGCCGCCCTGTTCATCGAAGGCAGCTCGATGGGACACGGCCTCGGGCTCGCCGGCGTCATCGTCATTAACCTTGCCGGGGCAGCGGCGCTGTCAACCATGCTGGTCCTCGACAGCGGCCCTGCCTCTGCGCGCGGGCGCACACTGGTTTGGCTGACCGTATGCGTTCTCGTTACCTTGTCCGTGATCGAGATCGCGGTGCTCTGAGGCCGTTAACGACTCCCTGGCACGGTGCTTGCTCAACCATCGAGGGCCGAGCGGCAAATGCCGGCCGGCAACTGCCGGGGAGAAGAATGCGCGCGAGATCAGCCGCCGTACGCAGCAACGACGACCACATCCGCGACACGATCGTTGCGGAACGGGACTGCGCCGGCGATGCGCCCCCATCGCCCCAAGCAGCGACGGCGCTGGACTACGACATCGTCACGACGCGCTCGGGCTTCGACAACCTCGCCTCGGATTGGAACGCGCTGTTCGTCCGCGCCGGCAACGGCGCTCAGGCATTCCAGACCTTCAACTGGCTGTGGCACTGGTGCAATCACTATCTCGACGAAGCCTCCGACAGGGAGACGCTCGCGATCGTCACGGGTCGACGGTCCGGACGGCTCGTGCTCGTCTGGCCGCTCGTCGTCGAGCGCGGGACCGGGGTGGTGAAACTGACCTCCATGGGCGCACCCGTCAGTCAATACAGCGATGCACTGATCGAACCCTCCATCGAGGCGCCGCAGCAGTTGCGCGATGCCTGGGACAAGGTCGTCTCCGCCTTTAAGCCCGACCTCGTCTGGCTGCCGCGCGTGCGCGATGACGCCGCCATCGCTCCGCTGATGAAGGACATCGGTGCTCTGGCGACGCAGCGCATGGAGGCGCCCTACATCGATCTCAGAGACACACCCGACCTAGACACCTACATGGGGCGCCGGTCGCCTCAGGCGCGCAAAAAGCATCGCGCCGCCGAGCGCCGGATGGCCAAGCTCGGGATCACGACCGTCGAGCCGATGCACGGCGACGGGGGAAGCGCGCTCGCCGCGACGACCATCGCCATGAAGCGCCGCCAGCTTGCCGAGCGCGGCCTCTTCTCAGAAGCGTTTGCCGATATGCGGCTGCGCGACTTCTTCTCCGATGCGGCCCGCGGCGGGGACCGCGCTGCGGGCGCACAAGCGATCGCCCTTCAGCACGATGGGGAGGTGACGGCGGCAAACATCGTCATCGGATGCCGCGAGCGCGTGCTGGGGCATGTCTTCACCTACGATGCTCGGTTCGCAAAGGAGAGCATCGGCGCGTTCCTCTTGCATCACACCATCGGCCAGGCGATCGCGGAGGGCTACAAGACCTTCGATCTGCTGTCGCCAGCCGATCCTTACAAGTTGCGCTGCGCGGACGGCACGGTGGGCGTCACCAACTGGGCGGTTCCGTTGACGGCCAAGGGCACGTTCTTCACGCGCATCTACCTGATGATGGCGCGTCCAATCCTCAAGACAATCATCGAGCGCGCACCGATGCGGATGCGCGCCTTCCTCGCTCAGCGCTACTACCGCGGGATTAGCTGACGCCGAGCTTCTTCTGCAGGCTCGACGACGATGTCGTGTACTGGAACAGCACCTTCTTGCCCGGATAGACGTACTTCACCGCCTGCTGCGCCATCAGTGCCACCTCGTGGAAGCCGGAGAGGATGAGCTTCAGCTTGCCGGGATAAGTGTTGATGTCGCCGACGGCGAAGATGCCCTTCTCGCTCGTCTCGAATTTCTCGGTGTCGACGGGGATGAGGTTCTCGTGGAGCTGCAGGCCCCAGTCGGCGACGGGGCCGAGCTTCATCGTCAAGCCGAAGAACGGCAGCATGACGTCAACGTCGATGCGCTCCTCGCCATCCTTGGTCTTCACGGTCGCGGCCTCGAGCTTGTCGCCGCTGCCGTGCAGCGCGCTCACCTGGCCGATCATCAGGCGCACGTCACCGGTCTCGACCAGCTCGCGCATTTTTGCGACCGAGTGCGGCGCGGCGCGGAACTCGTCGCGGCGATGTAGAAGCGTCAGGCTCTTGGCCAGCGGCGCCAGGTTCAAGGTCCAGTCGAGCGCGGAGTCGCCGCCACCGACGATCAACACCGACTTGCCGCGCAGCGTCTCCATGCGGCGCACCGAATAGAGGACGGAGGTCCCCTCGAACGCCTCGATGCCCGTCAACGGCGGGCGCTTGGGCGTGAACGAACCGCCGCCGGCGGCGATGACGACGACCTTGGCGATGAACTCGGTGCCGGCGTCGGTTATGAGGCGGAAGCGATCATCGGGCAGGCGCTCAAGCGTGTCGATGCGCTCTCCGAAATGGAACTCAGCACCGAATGGCTCTATCTGCTTCATCAGCCGGTCGGTCAGCTCCTGACCGGTGACAATCGGCAACCCGGGGACGTCGTAGATCGGCTTCTCCGGATAAAGCTCGGCGCACTGGCCGCCGGGCTTGTCGAGAATGTCGACGACGTGCGCCTTGACGTCGACAAGGCCCAGCTCGAACACCGCAAACAGCCCTACCGGGCCGGCGCCGATGATGACGGCATCGGTCTCGATCGCAACGGAAAGCGGGCTGGCGTCCATGCTCATCGCTTACCCCTTGTTGAGTTTCTCAGAACTGCTTGGGCGGCACCCGCACAACGAGCCCATCGAGATCTGGCGTCACCTTGATCTGGCAGCTCAGGCGGCTCGCCTCACGCACATCAAAGGCGAAATCGAGCATGTCCTCCTCCATCTGCGATGGAGTGCCGGTCTTCTCGCGCCAGGCATCGTCGACGTAGACGTGGCAGGTGGCGCAGGCACAGGCGCCTCCGCATTCGGCCTCGATCCCGGGCACGTCGTTCATCTTTGCCGATTCCATCAGCGTCACCCCGGGCTCCGCCTCAACCACCTGTTCGCTACCGTCAGGCTGAATAAAGGTGATCTTGACCATAGTTGCGGCGTGAGGCTCCAAGAGGCGGCGCCGGCCCCGAAACGGGTCGGCCGAGATCCGCGATGGTGGCGGGATTAATTGCCCCGCACCAATAGTCGGCAAGGCCCACGAATTCAAGCGTATGAGGGTCGCAACTTCGGCCGACGCGGATCAGGCCGACATTCAGGCCGCCGGGCCCAGGGAGGCAATGTACCGGCGGGCGGCGCCGGCCGCCTCCTCGAGGCGGCGCACCACGTGCCCGCGCTCGGCGGCGTCGGGCAACGGCTTCAAGCGCTCCGCGCTCTCGGCGATGGTTGCCAGCGACCACGCGCCGACGGCACGGGCCGATCCCTTGAGGGTATGCGCCGCCATGCCCCACTCCTTCTCGGACTGGGCATTCTTCAAGGCCGAGATGGTGATGGGGAGCTGGTCCGCGAACAGCCCGAGGATCTCGATCTCCAAGCGCTCGTCGCCCATGGTGAATCGGCGCAGATGGCCGAGATCCACGGGTACCTGCGCGTCATCAGGCGGAACGCCGTTGCCCTGCGCACAAGCTCTTGCCATCGCTTTCACTCTTCCGCACCGGGAGCGGCCCGGAAATGAGCCTATCCACGTCCAGTAAGCCGCAGCCAACCCTCACACACAGCTAATAAATGGCCGTAAATTGCGCCCCTCCAACTTGAGCATTAACCTTCGGGCGAATCGCGCGCTCCGGGTGATCGGAGGAACGGGCGGAGAAACCTTTCTTTCGCCCCAAACTGCGGCCAAGCGTTGGGTGACGGGTGGATTGGCTTTTCTGATTGCGGCTGTTGGGGTTGGCCCCGGGGGATTGGGCCAGGCGCCGCGTCCCGAATGGCTTCGGACTCCCCGTTCGATCGCGTGCTCTTTTTGACGGGGTGAGGAGACGCGTCAGGCATGGACGGGGCGATGGCGCAAGACAAGAACACTCTCGACGCGCACGAGGATGACGTTCGTTCGGAACCGGCATTGCCGCTTCCCGGCGAAGCTGCGTCGTCGACGGCCGCGGCCGAGACCAACGACCCCGCCTTCGAGCATGCCCAGCCCCCTGCGCTGCTGCCGCCGCCGCTCCCCAAGAGCGCGGGCTTCATCCCCGCGGCAACGCCTCCAGAGCTTCCTCCAGAAGAAAAATCGCTGATCGAGCAGCCGGCGCCCGAGCCCGAAGCGTCCGATGCCGAGGCGGAGCCCGTGGGCCCGCGACGGCGCATGGCACGCCGCCGGCCTGCAGGGCCTTCGCGCAACAGGATCGCTGCCAACGACGATGGCCCCAGCATCGGCGGCCTCATCTTCGCGCTGCAGCAGAAGCCATCGAACGCGCCGTTCAAATATGCGGCCATCGCCAGCGCTGTCTGGGTCATCTTCGGCGCGGCCTTCGCCATCGCCTCGCTCAGTAGCGATACGAGCGATCTCAGCTGGCTCGCTCTGCTCACGCGGCCGTCGACGTTTCTCACCATCGCTGCCATCGTCGTGCCCGTCGGCCTCCTGTGGCTGATGGCATTGCTCGCCTGGCGCACCGAGGAGCTGCGGCTGCGCTCATCGACCATGACCGAGGTCGCCATCCGTCTCGCCGAGCCTGATCGCCTCGCGGAGCAGAACGCTGCATCGCTGGGACAGGCGGTGCGGCGGCAGGTCGGCTTCATGAACGATGCGATCTCGCGCGCACTCGGGCGCGCCGGCGAGCTCGAAGCCATGGTGCACAACGAAGTCGCCGTACTCGAGCGCTCCTACGAGGACAACGAGCGCAAGATTCGCGGACTGATCTCCGAGCTGTCGGGCGAGCGCCACGCGCTCGTCAATACATCGGACCGGGTGTCCGAGAGCCTGTTGCGGCTCGGAAGCGAGATACCCTCGCTGATCGAGAAGCTGTCCGAGCAGCAAGTGAAGCTTGCCAAGGTCATCGAGGGCGCGGGCGAGAACCTCACCATGCTCGAGACGTCGCTGGCGCAGAGCGTCGGCAACCTCGAGAGCTCCGTGGGCGGGCGCACCGAGCAGCTGCAAAACGTTTTGGAGAACTACACGACGGCGCTCGCCGGCGCGCTCGGCAGCCGCGCCGAGCAACTACAGACGACGTTCGACAGCCAGCTCCTGCAGCTCGACTCCTCGCTTGCCAATCGCACCGAAAACCTGCAAACGGTGTTCGAGGAGTATGCCCGGGCGCTCGATGCGGCGCTCGCCAATCGTGCCCAGGCGCTCGACTACCAGCTCATCGAACGCACGCGCTCGCTGGACGAGGCGTTCGGCGAGCGGCTGCGCATGTTCGATGAATCCATCATGCGCTCCACGCAGGCGATCGATACCGCCGTCGTCGACAAGACGCAGGCACTTACCAGCGCGCTCGATGCGCACGCCGTCAGCTTCCGCGAGACCATCGGCAAGCAGGCCGCGGACCTCGACGACGCGCTGATGCACGGCATCAACTCGGTGCGCCGTGCATCGGAGAACATCACGCGCCAGTCGATCAAGGCGATGGAAGGCCTCGCCAACCAGTCCTCGCTCTTGCAAAACATCTCCGAGAACCTCCTGACGCAGATCGGCGGCATCACTGGTCGTTTCGAGAACCAGGGCCAGCAGATCATGAAGGCGGCCAACGCGCTCGAGACGGTCAACTTCAGAATCGACAAGACGCTGCAGAACCGCCACGCCGAGCTGACGCAGACGCTCGACCGCCTCGCCGGCAAGGCCGACGAGTTCACGAGCTTCGTCGGCGACTACTCGACCTCGATCGCCGGATCGCTGTCGGATGCGGACCAGCGCGCACGCAGCGAGCTGGAGCGCATGCGCGCCTCGGCCGCCGCCGAAAGCGAGCGCACGCTTGAAGACTTGCGCAGCCGCCTCAACGTCGTGTCATCGGCAGTGACGAGCGAGCTCGGCTCGCTGACCAACCGCTTTACCGAGACCTCGGAGGAGATGCGCCAGCAGGCTTCGCGCACGGCTTCGGAAATCGCTGCCGAGCAGGCGCGTCTGCGCGGAGAGATGGAGCGCCTGCCGATGACGGCGCAGGAGAGCTCGGAAGGCATGCGGCGCGCGCTGCAGGACCAGATCAAGGCGCTCGATCAGCTTTCGCAGCTTGCCGCGCGCACCGCCGCACAGCGCGATGTCGTGCCGCCGCCGACGCTGCAGTCGGAGACGCTGGCGCCGGTCGCGCAGCCGCCTCGCCGCGCCCCGCACGAACAGGCGCGGTCGATCACGTCGCTCTCCTCCACCATTGCGCAGGAGCTCGGCAATCGCCAACGCCAGCGCGGCGTGCCAGCCGATGCCCGTGAGGGCTGGTCGCTCGGCGATCTTCTAGCTCGCGCCTCGCGCGATGAGGACGGGGCCGGGCATGTCGGCGGAGCACAGCGCGGCGGTGCGGCCTTCAACCTCGACCTCGAAGCGATCGCGCGCGCGCTCGATCCTGCCACCGCGGCGGCGATCTGGGCGCGCATCCGCTCCGGCCAGCGCGGGGTGATGGTGCGCAGCATATACGGCAACGAGGGTCGGGCGCTGTTCGACGACGTGAGCCATCGCTGCCGCAACGACGGGGAGCTGTCGCGAACCGTGGCGCGCTATCTCTCGGATTTCGAGCGCATCATCGCCGATTCCGATGCACGCGATCCGAGCGGGCGCCTGTCCCAGGGACAGCTCGTCTCCGACACAGGCCGTGTCTACCTGTTCCTCGCCCACGCATCCGGCCGGCTCGCCTGAGCCCACCATGACCGCATCGGCCGCCGAAGCGCATCTCGTCGAGGCCCGCGCCGAGGCCTGGCCGCTTGCGAAGCCTTTCGTCATCGCCCGCGGCGCCAAGACGGAGGCGCACGTCATCGTCGCGCACGTCGCGGCGAACGGCCATTCGGGGCGTGGCGAGGCGGTCCCTTATGCGCGCTACGGCGAGACCGTCGACGATGCGATCACGGCGCTGCGCCGTTTGACGGGTCCCCTCACGCGCGCACGAGTGGCAAACGAGCTTCCTGCCGGAGCGGCCCGCAATGCACTCGATTGCGCGCTGTGGGATCTCGAGGCCAAGATTTCCAGCAAACGCGCGTTCGAACTCGCAGGGTTGCCCGCGCCGCAGGCGGCGATGACCTGCTACACGCTGAGCCTCGGTGCGCCCGAGCAGATGGCTGTCGATGCCAAGGCCGTGCCGCATCTGAAGCTGCTCAAGCTGAAACTGGGCGGCGCAGGCGACGATGAGCGCATGGCGGCGGTGCGCTCGGCGCGTCCCGACGCACGGCTCGTCGCCGATGCCAACGAGGCTTGGCGACCGGACCAACTCGCTTCGTTCCTCGCTGCCGCGGCCGCGGCGAACGTCGAGCTCATCGAGCAGCCGCTGCGCGCCGGCGCCGACGACGCCTTGAGCCGCATCGCGCGCATCGTGCCCGTCTGTGCCGACGAAAGCGCGCACACCAGCGCCGATCTCGCCGCGCTCGCCGACCGCTACGATGCCGTGAACATCAAGCTCGACAAGACCGGCGGCCTCACCGAGGCGCTGGCGATGGCCAGGGCTGCCAAGAGCCAAGGCTTCAAGATCATGGTCGGCTCGATGGTCGCCACCTCGCTTGCCGCCGCGCCGGCAATGCTGCTCTCCGGCTTCGCCGATTGGGTGGACCTCGACGGGCCGCTGCTGCTGGCGCGCGACCGCGAGCCGCCGCTGGACATCGTCGACGGGTGGATCAGTCCCCCAGCGCCCGAGTTGTGGGGCTAACCGCAGGGGCATCGGCGCCCTCGTCCCATAGCGGCCGGCCGTCCCAGCCGCGCAGCAGCATGATGCCCGCCGCAAGCCCGGCCGCCGCCACCGCCGCCGGCACGAGAAACACCATGCCGCCGATGGCGTCATAGAGGGCGCCGGAAATTAGCCCGACGATGCCGAGCATCAACCCGGCGGCGATGGTGTTGTAGAAGGCCTGGGCGGTACCCATGCCAGCGTGCGGTACCGCGCGGCTGATAAAGAGGATGGCGCCGAGGTGGGCCGCGCCGTAGGTGAACGCGTGAAGCGCCTGCAGCGGCACCAGCACATAAAGGGGCGGGTCGAAGGCAGTCCCCGTCCAGCGCAGGACGGATGCTCCGGCACCGACTGCGATCAGTTGCGCCGGTCCAAGGCGTCCTGCAACGGGCGCCGAGAACGCAAAGAGGACCACCTCGGCAGATACGCCGATCGCCCACAGGGCACCGACCCATGCCGCTGGCAGGCCCTGCGACTGCCAGTAGAGTGCGCCGAAGGTGTAGAAGGTCGCGTGCGCCCCATGGGTGCAGCCGATGGCGATCAGGAAGAGCACGAACAGGCGCGAGCCGAGGAGGCGCGCCGGAGACGACGACCTCCAGTCGATGCGCGGCCGGGCTAAAGCGAGTGTGGACACCGCAGGGCCCGGCAGCGCGTGAGCCGCGGCGATGGTCAACATGGCGGCGGCGCCGATCATCCATATGGCAGAGCCACCACCCAGCGCCTCGATGGCCATGCCGCCGAGAAAGTTGGCGATGATGAAGGTGACGGAGCCCCAGAGCCGCATCCGGCCGTAGTCCAGCCCGTCACTGCGGACAGCGCGGGCGGCCAAAGTCTCGATCAGCGGCACCATCGTGCCGTTGGCGAGCAGGAAGGCGACGCCGAGGACGAGGATCGGTCCGTAGCCTGATGCGAACCCCAGGCCGATGACCATGGCCAGGGCGCCCCACGCAAGACTGGTGATCACCAGCCGGTAGTCACCGACACGGTCAGCAAGGAGCCCGATTCCGGGGGTCACCAGCAGGCGGATGAACAGCGGAGCCGCCGTGACGGTCGATATTTCCAACGGGTCGAGGCCGCGGGCATGCAGCCAGACGGGAAAATACGGGACGACCACCCCGTAGGCGAGGAACAGGGCGGCGAAGAAGGCGGCAATGCGCAGCCCGAGGGGGCCGGCGGTCGGTCCAGTGCCGAGGACGAGGTTAAGCGCGCGCATCGCAGTCAGCCGAGGGGCCCGAGAATCGGGCCGGTGGCACCTTCTAATCGATCCCGCGTCGGGCAGATATCGCGCTTGGGTGCAGCGCAAAAAGAAACCGGTCCGGATGGACCGGACCGGTTCTTCAGCCAAGTCGGGTGGCGCCCCTAATCGCCTGCCCGACGCTCCCCCCGGAGCTCGAAAACGATGCCAAGGCATCGCGTTGCCCAAATTTGTTACAGAACGACGTGCTGCCCGCAAGAGGGCAGAACAACATTCAGACAAACACGGTGCACACGCGCCACAGGTGCACGCGCCGGATCAGCTTTTCGGCGGCCGCTCAATGGCATGTAGATGATCGACCGGTCCCGCGCCATGACCGATGCGCATGTCGACGGCCGCAAGCAATGCGGCGTGCACAAATTGTTTCGCCAGTCTCGTTGCTGCGAGGAGAGGCTCGCCGCGCGCCAAATAGGCAGCGATCGCCGCCGAGAGCGTGCATCCCGTGCCGTGCGTGTTTCGCGTCGCAACGCGCGGCCGCGCAAGGCGCATCGTCGATGCATCGGCGATGGCAAGGATGTCGACGGCTTCGCTGCTCTCGCCGTGTCCGCCTTTGACGAGCACAGCCTTGGGGCCAAGCGCGAGCAGCGCGCGCGCTTGAGCCTCCATCTCCGCCTCAGTCCTCGCCACCGACGTCGACAACAGTCGCGCCGCCTCGGCGAGGTTGGGCGTGACGAGATCGGCGAGCGGGAGCAAGTCATCGCGCACAGCATCGACGGCGTCGGACGCGAGCAGGAGGTCGCCGCTGGTCGCCACCATGACGGGATCGACGATCAGCGGATGCAGGTCGTGCCGGCGCACGCTCTCGGCGACAGCGAGCACGGTCGCGCGGTCACCCAGCATACCGGTCTTGGTTGCGGCGACACGCAGGTCATCGGCGACGGCGTCGATCTGCTGAGCGACGAAGCGCGGCGGCACGGCGTGAATGGCAGAGACACCGCGGGTGTTCTGCGCGGTGAGCGCGGTGAGGACGCTTGCGCCATAGACGCCGAGCGCGGTGAAGGTCTTCAAGTCCGCCTGGATGCCGGCGCCGCCGGAGGAATCGGAGCCGGCGATGGTGAGCGCGATTGGCGTTGAAATGACGCCGGCCATCTTCGATGCGCCTTACTGCTGCGGCGTGCCGCGCTGCATGATCTTCGTGCCGAGATCCTTGGGCGTCACGACTTCCTCGATCCTCGTCAAGGCCGGGAAGCGATCCAACAGCCAGCTCCCGAACCAGTTGATCGAGCCGGTGAAGAACAGGAGGCCGGTCAACACGAGGAAGGCACCCATCGCCTTCTCGACCTTGTCGAGGTGGCGGCGGAAGCGCTGCATGAAGCCGAGGAACGGGCGCAGGGCGACTGCGGCGAGGATGAACGGAATGCCAAGGCCCAACGAATAGACGAACAGGAGCTTCACGCCAGTCGCCAGGCTGCCCTCGTTGGCGGCGAGCGCGAGCACGGTCGCGAGCACGGGCCCGATGCATGGCGTCCACCCGAAAGCGAATGCAAGGCCGATGACGTAGGAGCCGATGTAGCTCACGCCGTGGTGATGCTGATGGTGGTAGCGCGCCTCCTTGTAGAAGAGGTTGACGCGAAAGACGCCGAGGAAGTGCAGACCGAAGAGGATGATGACGAGGCCGGCGACGATCTCCAGCTCGCGCTTGTAGCTCTGGATGAACTGGCCGGCGAGCGAGGCGCCGGCGCCAAGGCTGACGAACACGGTGGTGAAACCGAGCACGAACAGGAGCGCGGCGACGATCACGCGTTGCCAGACGTGCTTAGGGATGCCGCCCTCGGCGGTGAACTCGTCGATGGTTGTGCCGCCGAGATAGGAAAGATACGGCGGCACGAGCGGCAGCACGCACGGCGATAAAAAGCTCACCAGCCCTGCGAGCGCCACGCCGAAGTAGATCTGCAGATCGCCCATGTGTACGCCTTCAACCGACCTACATGCTTCGTGCGGACGCGTGCCTACGTTACCCGGTTGCCATTAACGCTCAGCTCTGCGCCCGCACGAGGGCGGCGACTCCGGGCAGCTCGCGGCCCTCCAGCCACTCGAGGAACGCCCCGCCCGCAGTCGAAACGTAGGTGAAGTCCTGAGTGACGCCGGCTGCATTGAGGGCGGCGACCGTGTCGCCGCCGCCGGCGACGGTCGTCAGCCTGCCTTCCTTGGTGAGCTTTGCCGCCTCGCGGGCGAGTGCGAACGTGCCCTCGCCGAAGGGTGGAATCTCGAAGGCGCCGAGGGGGCCGTTCCAGAGCAGCGTGCGGCACTCCTTCAGGACATCGGTCATGTGGGCGACCGACTTCGGGCCGACGTCGAGGATCATGGCGTCGCTGGGAACGGCGAGCGTCGGCACGACGGCATGGGCGACGCCGCTCTTGAACTCGCGGGCGATGACGGCGTCCTCGGGCAGCACCACGGCGCAGCCGCTCGCCTTGGCCGCCGTCATGATCTCGCGCGCGGTGTCGAGCATCTCGGGCTCGGCCAGCGACTTGCCGACGTCGACACCGTGCGACATGAGGAAGGTGTTGGCCATGCCGCCGCCGATGATGAGCTTGTCGACCTTGCCCAAGAGGTGCTTCAGGATCGGGATCTTGCTCGACACCTTCGCTCCGCCGACGAGGGCGGCGACGGGACGCTGCGGGGAATCGAGCACCGCGCGCAGGGCGCTGATCTCTTCCAGCATGAGGGGGCCGGCGAAGGCCGGCAGCACGCGCGCCAAACCTTCGGTCGAGGCGTGCGCGCGATGCGCGGCGGAGAAGGCGTCGTTGACGTAGATGTCGCCGGAGCGCGCGAGCGCGGAGGTGAACTCAGCGTCGTTCTTCTCCTCGCCCTTGTGGAAGCGAAGGTTCTCAAGCACGGCGATGTCGCCCGGGGCCAGCGCCGCGACACTCTTCTCGACGTCGGCGCCGATGCAGTCAGGCATGAAGATCACGTCGCGGCCGAGAAGCTCGGAGAGCTTGGCGGCGACCGGGACGAGGCTCATCGAAGGATCGGGGCCCGCCTTCGGGCGGCCGAAGTGCGAGATGACGACGACGCGTGCGCCACGCGCAGAAAGATCCTTGAGACCGGCGAGGATGCGCTCCAAGCGGGTGGCATCCGTCACCACGCCATCGGCAACCGGCACGTTGAGATCGGCCCGCACGAGCACGCGCTTGCCGGATACGTCCGCATCGGCGATCGACTTGAGCTTGGTCAGATCCATGTTGGCTCGGCTCACTTCTTGACGAGGCTGCGCGCGGCTTCGGCAACGGCATCGGCGGTGAGGCCGAAGTGCGGGTAGAGCTTACCCGCGGGCGCAGAGGCGCCGAAGTCGCTGAGGCCGACGAAGCGGCCGTTGTCGCCCAGCCATTCATACCAGGGCTGGGCGATGCCGGCCTCGACGGCGACGCGCGGCTTGTC
The DNA here is from genome assembly GCA_023405815.1 of Pseudomonadota bacterium. Taxonomy (GTDB): domain Bacteria; phylum Pseudomonadota; class Alphaproteobacteria; order Rhizobiales; family Hyphomicrobiaceae; genus Hyphomicrobium_A. The sequence goes on from JAEXXM010000013.1 coordinate 45,748, forward strand.
GCCCAGCACTTTGGCGCGATAGGCGGCGTCCTGGGCGCGGAACAGCTCCATCGACGGCATGGAGACGACGGCGGCCTTGATCCCCTCCCCGGCCAGCTTCTTTGCTGCGTCGGCGGCCAGCGCCAATTCCGAGCCAGTGCCGATGAGCGTCACATCGCGGCTGCCCTCGGGCTCGGTGAGCACATAGGCGCCCTTGGCGGAAAGATTCTCTGCCGAGGCGGTCTTGCGCAGGTTCTCGACTGCCTGCCGCGACAGCGCCAGCACCGACGGGTTGGCGTCGTGCTTCAGCGCGATCTCCCAGCACTCGGCCGTCTCGAGGCCTTCAGCCGGGCGCATCACCAGCAGATGCGGGATGGCACGCAACGCCGCGAGGTGCTCGATGGGCTGGTGCGTCGGTCCGTCCTCGCCGAGGCCGATCGAGTCGTGCGTCATGACGTAGATGACGCGCTGGCGCATCAGCGCCGAGAGGCGGATCGAGGGGCGGCAGTAGTCGGTAAAGACGAGGAATGTGCCGCCGTAAGGAATGAGACCGCCCGACAGGGCGATGCCGTTCATGGCCGCGGCCATGCCGTGCTCGCGCACGCCATAGTGGATGTAGTTACCGGAGAACGAGCCGCGCGCGACGGGGACGTGATCCTTCACGCGCGTGCCGTTGGAGCCAGTCAAGTCGGCAGAGCCGCCGATCAGCTCGGGCAGCACCGGGAGGATGTGCTCAATGGCAAGCTGCGACCACACGCGGGTCGCGCGCTTTACCTCATCGGCTGCGAACTTCTCCTTGGCAGCCGCGATTGCCTTCTCTACAGCGGCAAGCTTGCCGGCACCGGCAGGCTTCGCAACAAGATCCCTGGCGTTGGCGCCGGCCTTGTCGAGCCTCTGCTTCCAGGCGGCGCGCTCCTTGGCGGCGCGCTGGCCGACGGCGCGCCAGGCGAGCAGCACGGGCTCCGGAATCTCGAATGGCGCATGCGGCCAGCCGAGCTTCTCGCGCGTGCCCTTGATCTCCTCGTCGCCCAACGGCTCGCCGTGGGTCGAGGACTTTCCCGCCTTGGTCGGCGCGCCATAGCCGATGGTGGTCTTGCAGGCGATGAGCCAGGGCTTGGATGAGTCGGCGCGCGCTGCACGCAGCGCGGCGGAGACCGCCTCGGGGCTATGGCCATCGATGGCGACGGCATTCCAGCCCGAGGCCTTGAAGCGGGCGAGCTGATCGTCGGTGACGGTGAGAGTCGTCGGCCCGTCAATGGAGATGCCGTTGTCGTCGAACAGCACGATCAACTTGCCGAGGCCGAGGTGGCCGGCGAGCGAGATCGCCTCCTGGCTGATTCCCTCCATGAGGCAGCCATCGCCGGCGATGACGTAGGTGTGGTGGTTGATGATGTCGTCGCCGAGCCGGGCATTGAGCAGCCGCTCCGACAGCGCCATGCCGACGGCGTTGGCGATGCCCTGGCCGAGCGGACCGGTCGTCGTCTCGATGCCGGCGGCGTGGCCGTGCTCGGGGTGGCCGGCGGTCTTGGCGCCGAGCTGGCGGAAGCGCTTCAGCTCGCCGACGTCCATGCCGGGATAGCCGGTGAGATAGAGCAGCGAATAGAGCAGCATGGAGCCGTGGCCGGCCGACAGCACGAAACGGTCGCGGTTGGGCCAGTCGGGATCGGCGGCGTCGAAGCGCATGGCTTCGCGGAACAGCACGGTGGCGACGTCCGCCATGCCCATGGGCATGCCCGGGTGGCCGGACTTGGCGGCCTGCACCGCATCCATGGCCAGCGCCCGGATGGCGTTGGCCATGTCGTTGTGGCTGACCGCCTCCGCCTCGGTGGTCGTCTTGCGCGCCTCGGTCATCGATCGATCCCTGCTGGGGCCCGCCGGTTTACCCGGGGCCTGGCTCTTCGTGGAAGGTGTCAGGCGCACGTTTAACGAGGCCGCCGCCCCCCGTCCATGCCTTGAGGCGCGGACAGAACGCCGGATTGCGCCTCAATCCACACGCGCGGCGAGAAATTCCTCGACCTCGGAGCGTGTCGGCAGCCCGGCCCGGGCGCCGAGGCGGCGACACTTCAGGGCAGCGGCGGCGGCGGCGATTCGAGCACACTCCGCCGGGGCATAGCCAGCGGCGAGCGCCCAGGTGAATGCACCGTGGAAGGCGTCGCCGGCGCCCGTGGTGTCCATAACCTCTATCTTGAAGGCCGGCTGGTGGCCCCCCTCGCCTGTCCGGGACAGCCAGGAGTAGCCCCTGGCTCCACGGGTGACACCGGCATGCTGCACGCCGGCGGCGAGGACGCGCTCAAGCTGTGCGCGCTCCTCGAGGCCGGGCGCAAAGGCTTCGAGCGCCGGCTCGGAGAAGATCGCGTAGTCGGCGAGCGACAGAAACTCGGCCATCAGCCCGCCGCCGCCGAGGTCGGCGTCGAGAAGCGTCGGAACGCCGTGCGCGCGGGCCTCGGTGAATGCCGCACGGGTGCCTTCGACCCACCGCAGGTCGCTCAGCACCGCGGCAGCGCCGGGGATGCGGTCGAGCGGCAGCCAGTCGGCGTCCATCGGCATGGCATGATCGCGCTCGCCGATGATGAGGCGTTCGCCGCGTTGATCGACGATGACGGCGGACGTCGAAGAGCGCGCATGCTCGAATGTGCGCACGTTCGAAATATCGACGCCCTCGGCGGCGAGGTATTTATGGATGCGCTCGCCGGCGCTGTCGCCGCCGGTGCGGCTCCACAGCTCGACCTTGCCACCGAGCCGCGCGATGGCGGCGGCTGCGTTGGCCGCCATGCCGCCGCCCGACTCGATGTGCTCGAGCGAGCGAACCTTGGTCGGCTGAGGCGGGAACGCCTCGATGCGGTAGACATAGTCGAGCGC
>JAEXXM010000020.1 GCA_023405815.1 Pseudomonadota bacterium
AAGATGCGCGGCGACGTGCTCGTCGATCTGCGCAACGTCTACTCGGCGGGCCTCGCCCACGCCGCCGGCCTGCGCTACTGGGCCGTCGGCCGCAAGTCCGACGCCGCCGACCTCGCCCCTCCTGCAGTCGCGCTGCGCGCGTAGTCTCGGCGCGGCCCGATCACGATCTTCACTCGGGCTCCGTTGGTCTCTCGTATCGCGAGACCGTCCTCGCCTGCGCTGCGAGTGGATCGACGCTTGAGCATCTCCGCGAGACGCTCGGCGCCGTGACGCGCCGCCCCGATCGAGCGCCAATGTGCGGTGATGGTTTCGATGGGCGCCAGCAGGCGCGGGAGGACGATCGCAGAGGCGAGCACGCTCCCTGGACGGCATGCTCCGATCATGACGAGGTAGGCACCGACGCCGAGCATCGTCGATTGCAGCGCCGGCCGCAGCGCACGCAGAAGCGTTGCCGTGAGCGCGGCCCGTCGCGCTGCCTCGTCGAGCCGATTGCGCCTCTGCGCTTCGGCGAGAAGCCACATCCCGCGTGAGGACTGCCTCGCGATCGAGGAGCGCTCGCCAGAGCGCGTCTTGGCGCAGTCTCGCTCGACCAGCAGAAGGCATCCGGCGGTGACAACGGCGCCTGCCGCCGCGAGCGCGCCGAGCAACGGGTGCAGCAGCATCAGCGCCGCGAGGTACAGCGGCACCCATGGCGCGTCGCACAGGGCTGCAGGGACGGGACCGCGAAGTGCACTTCCTATTGCTTTAAGTTCGCGCATCGGGAGGGGCGCGAGCCTTCTGGCCGCGATGGTAGTGAGGCCCCGCTCCAAGCGGCGCGCGCTTTGGAGCAGCAGTCTTTGGCGGGCGAGGTCGAAGCCTGCGCCGAGCGCATACAACGCGAGCATGACCGCCGTTGCCGCGACCAGTTCCAGGGCCTCACCCCACGGCACGACTCGGTCGAACAGGACGAACGTGTAGAGCGGGCCGGCGAGCGCGAGACAACTGAGGGCCGTCGTGCAGACCGAAGCGAAGCCGATGCGTCGCCAGCCTCCCCCTAGAGCAATGGCGGCGTGTACAAATTCTCGTTTGCTGGCTTCGACTTGCCCTGCGCCTTGATCGACCGCCATTTCCCCTCTTGGCGCCACCGCGCTGTGACGGAGAAATGGCGGTCAGGCGAGAGATGCTGGATTGAACAACCTAAAGTTGCAACAAGTAAAACCACCACGTCAAGCACTCGTGAGGGCTGAGCTGGCATCCCCGGGATAACCCCAAATGGCGTAAGCAAAAATTCTAGGTGCTCTCGATCATGCGCAGCCTACGTGGCATAGATCGATGCAAGCGGCCGACAACGGCCCGGGACTCGCAGCGGCAGCGGATGCCGAGGGGACTGCCTGAGGATGAACCAGCCACAATCACTTGCGGCCTACTTTGCCGGTTGGGCGGGAAACCGCCCGGCGCGACTCGCCGTGTCCGCTACGGTGCAGGCCCTGGCGACGGTTGCCATCGAGCTCGCTGAGCTGCTTGGGCAAGGAGCGCTCGCCGGTCCGCTGGGCCGCGCCACCGGCAAGCAGGGCGAGGTCGACGAGCAGAAGGAGATCGATCTTCTCGCCAACAATCGCATCGTCGATCTGCTGCGCAGCGCTCCTGTGGCTGCCGTCGCTTCCGAGGAGATGGATGCGCCTCTGCTGCTCGACGCCAAGGCGCCCCTGCTCGTCGCCGTCGATCCGCTCGATGGATCATCGAACATCGACGCCAACGCGTCGATTGGCACGATTTTCACCGTGTTACCCGCACTCGAGCACAACGATGACCCTTCCGCCTTCCTGCAATGCGGCGTCAATCAGCTTGCCGGCGGCTTCTTTCTCTACGGACCGCAGACGGCGCTGATCGTCACCGTGGGCGCCGGGACCCAGATCTTCACCCTCGACCGGCGCAGCGGCACGTTCCTGCTGACGCATCCGAAGGTGGAAGTCCCGCCGCGCACCAGCGAGTACGCCATCAACGACTCCAACTCGCGTCATTGGGACGATCCGGTCCGCACCTACATCGAGGACTGTCGCCGCGGCAAGGATGGCCCGCGCGGCCGCGACTTCAACATGCGCTGGACGGGCTCGCCCGTCGCCGACATCTATCGCATCGTCTCACGTGGCGGCATCTACCTGTACCCGGGCGACAAGCGCCGCGGCTTTCGCGACGGCCGGTTGCGTCTGATCTACGAGGCAAACCCAATCGCCTGGGTCATCGAGCAGGCGGGTGGGGCAGCATCGACCGGACGCGAGCGTGTTCTCGAGGTGCGGCCAAGCTCGCTGCATCAGCGCGTGCCGCTGATCGCCGGCTCGCGCTTCGAGGTCGAGCACGCGGTGCGTCTGCACGACGGTCGCCAGGTCCGCGGCGAGCGCTCGCCCCTGTTCAGCCGGCGGGGGTTGCTGCGGTTCTAAATTAATCAATAATTATAAGGCACTATCTGGCCACCATGTCAGCTAAGCATCCCATTATCTCAGTCACCGGATCCTCGGGCGCAGGCACCACCTCGGTGCGCCAGACGTTCGAGAACATTTTCCGCCGCGAGCACATCAGTGCCGCCTTCATCGAAGGCGACGCCTTCCATCGCTATGGTCGGGTCGAGATGGAGCAGGCCATCGTCGAGGCCCGCCAGCGCGGCAATGCGCACTTCAGTCACTTCGGTGAGGAGGCGAACCTGCTCGAGGAGCTCGAGGAGGTCTTCCGCACCTATAGCGAATCCGGACGCGGCCGTACGCGTCACTACATCCACGACGAGCAGGATGCTGTGCGCCATGGCGCCCCCGTCGGGACGTTCACACCTTGGCAGGACTTGCCGCGCGGGACCGACCTGCTTTTCTATGAAGGTCTCCACGGGGCGGTCGTCACGTCGAGGGTGAATGTCGCCAGGCACGCCGACCTCAAAATCGGCGTCGTCCCGGTCATCAACCTCGAGTGGATTCAGAAGCTCATTCGCGACAAGTCGATGCGCGGCTACTCCCACGACGAGGCGGTCGAGGCGATCCTCACGCGCATGCCCGACTATGTGAACTTCATCTGCCCGCAGTTCACCGAGACCGACATCAATTTCCAGCGCGTGCCGACAGTCGATACCTCGAACCCGTTTATCGCACGCTGGATCCCGACGCCTGACGAGTCGATGGTCATCATCCGGTTCCGCGATCCGCGCGGCATCGATTTTCCCTATCTTCTGTCGATGATCCCCGAGAGCTTCATGTCGCGCGCCAACTCGATCGTCATTCCCGGCGGCAAGCTCGATCTTGCCATGCAGCTCATTTTGACGCCGCACATCCTCGCCCTCGTCGAACGCAAGCGAAGAGCGTCGTAGCGTCGTTTTGCACAGGCGCAGACAGCAGGACGTGCACCACCGAGGTTGCTAGAAGAACACCGCACCGGTAAGCCTTGGCCCAAGCACCACAGAGGACGACCCCATGGCCGGCTCCGTAACCATCGCCCCGTCGATCCTGTCGGCCGACTTCAGTCGGCTGAAGGAAGAGGTGGCGGCCGTCGAGGCTGCCGGCGCCGATTGGATTCATCTCGATGTGATGGACGGCCACTTCGTGCCCAACATCACCTTCGGGCCTCCGGTCATCAAGGCGCTGCGTCCGCACTCGAAGAAAGTCTTCGACGTGCACCTGATGATTGCACCGGCCGATCCCTATCTCGAAGCGTTCGCCGACGCCGGCGCCGACATCATCACCGTGCACCCGGAGGCGGGCCCGCATCTCGACCGCACGCTGCAGACGATCAAGGCGCTCGGCAAGAAGGCCGGCGTTGCCATCAACCCGGCGACGCCTGAGGATTGCATCGCCTACGTGCTCGACCGGCTCGACCTCGTGCTGCTGATGACCGTGAACCCCGGCTTTGGCGGCCAGAGCTTCATCCCTTCGGTGGTCGAGAAGATCCGCCGCGTGAAGTCGATGATCGGCTCGCGCAAGATCGACATCGAGATCGATGGCGGTGTGACGTCCGAGACGGCGTCGCTCGTCGCCGCGGCGGGTGCCAACGTGCTCGTTGCCGGCTCCGCCGTGTTCAAAGGCGGCACGCGCGAGTCCTATGCGGCGAATATCTCCGCCATCCGCAAGGCGGCCGATGCCGCGCGCGGCAAGGCAGCCGCGTGATCTGCCGCGCGCTTTATCCCCGCGCCTGAAGCGCATGCCTATCCTCGCGCAACGAATTTGAGTTGCGAGGATCGCGTGGACTTGGCGCCCAACCTCGGCCTGCCCTACATCATGGCGGCCCAATCCCAGAAGCATATCACCCACAACGAGGCGATCCGCGCCCTCGATGCCATCGTGCAGCTATCGGTGCTCGACCGGAGCTTGAGCGCACCGCCGGGTTCCGCCGAGGGCGCCCGCTACATCGTCGGTGCGAGCCCGACCGGGGCCTGGAGCGGGCACGCCGGCGAGATCGCGGCCTGGCAGGACGGCGCGTGGATGTTCTATCCCCCGCGCGAAGGCTGGATTGCCTGGGTCTCCGACGAGGACGTCGCCGTCGTATGGAGCGGATCGGCGTGGACCGCGCTGACGACCGGCGAAGGTGGCGGCGGAGGTGGCGGGGAAGGCGACTTCTCGACCCTCGGCATCAATGCGACGGCCGACACCACCAATCGCCTCGCCGTATCCGCCGACGCCACGCTGCTCAACCACGATGGCGACGACCACCGCCTGAAGATCAACAAGGCGGCAGCAGGTGACACCGCGAGCCTTCTCTACCAGAGTGCTTTTTCCGGTCGTGCCGAGCTGGGGCTCGCCGGCGACGACGATTTCCATTTCAAGGTCAGCGCCGATGGCTCGACCTGGAAGGAAGCGATCCTGATCAATCGCTCGACCGGCAGCGTCAGCTTCCCATTCACCAGCATCGGGGGTGGCGGCGGACGCGAGGTGCTCACCGCCAATCGCACCTACTATGTGCGCACCGCCGGCAGCGACTCCAACAACGGTCTGTCCTCGGGGGCGGCCTTCCTCACCATCGGCAAGGCTATCGGGGTCTGCAAGACGATCGATTTCAACGGCCATACCGTCACCGTCGATATCGGTTCCGGAACCTTCAGCGGTCAGGTGATACCGGGTGTCAATGTCGGTCAGGCCTCGGCCGCTGACTTGGTGCTTTCCGGTGCAGGTGCCGGCTCGACGACCGTGACGTACGACGGTCTTTATGAAGGCACGATCGCGGCGTCCGGCTTCGGGGTGAAGCTGAAGCTCCAAAGCATGACGGTCCGGGGAACGGGGGCCGGCGGCTCGGGAATCGCGATCACTGCCTACAACGGCGCCGAAGTCGTCATAGGCGCAGACGTCACCATCGGTCAGACCGGATACGCCGGCCTCATCGCTGCGTTCCAGGGCACCATCAACAATGCGGTCGGCGTGACGCTGACATTCACAGCCGACGCCGCCTATCCCTTCATTGCCCAGGATTCCGGCGTGCTCAACTTCAACACCTTCACGGTCGAGCTCGGCACACGCACGGTGACCGCCACTGCCCGGGCGACCACCCTGGGCGAGATCGTGTTGAACAGCGTAACGTGGTCCGGCTCGGTGACGGGACAGAAGTACCGCGTCGAATATAACGGTGTGCTCTTCGCCTACGGAAATGCCGCGAACATCCTGGGATCTGGCACCACCGTGGCGAACGGCGGCCAAGTAGGATGACGATTAGTAGCCGGCATCAGAGCGGGTCTCCCTTCTGCCGGGGACTGCCCCGTCCTGCGTTGACGGCATTTGGGGCGATACCGGCAGCCGCTCTCAACCCGTTCTCGAAACCGCGCGAGGCATTGAACTCTGCGGGTATGGCTGTGAGATATTCTCTCCATTGAGGAAGGCTGTTGGGACGATGTATGGAGCCGTCCCCCTTGTTCTCCCACGAGGTGCGCAACTCATCGAGCTCGCTGCTTAGAAAGGCGCGCCATTTGTCTAGCTGCGCGCCGCGCGAGTAGTTGAGGCTGCGCGCTGTCACCGCTCCGTTGCCGAAGGCACCTTCGCCTGGGTCGACGAAGCGAAAATAGGAGGGGAGCTGGATTAGCTCGATCTTTGACGCCGCATCGCCGCCAGCGAGGAACAATCCCTCGAGCACGCTCTTGCCGTCGGTATCGCGGCTGATGGCCATGATGTTGAACGTCGCATCGAGAATATAGGACGCGTTTGACTGAGGGTCATACGTGTCGACCACGATGTGGCCGGGGACGGATTTCGTGAAAATCGTGATCGACATCGCCTTGAGGCCAAGAGCCTCCGCGACCATCATCATGCGCAGGCTGACATCCGAGCAATTGCCTCCCAAACCCATGACGATGTGTCTGAGATCGTCGGGGACGGTGTTGCGCACCACATAGGTCGGCAGGCTTCCATGCGTCCGCGCCAGCGCATATGCAATGTAGCGCTCGCGTTCGCTGAGATCAGGAAGCCTCGCCGCGATGAGATCCCTGTAATGCGGATAATCTTCGTCCAGCGTGGCCCGGAGCTTGACCGGGAGGTCGCCGAGATCGCTATCCGAGGGCAAGAGCGGCTTCCGGAAGCGCCGGACGAAATCGAGATCGGCTTTGGAGATGCCCGCCTCGGCCCTGACCAGATCGAGACCGTCCGGAGTCTCCGCGTAAGCGAAATTGGTGTTTTGGTACAACTTGAGCGCGGTGCGGTTCTGCTCGACGAGATCTGCAACCTGAGCGTTCAACTCGGCGACCTTGTCATGCACCTTCTGCAGTTCGCGCCGGCCCCCTCGTGCATCTTTGAACGTCAGCGCCAGCAACACTGCAAGGCCGACTGTCGCTGTCCCGAGAACAAAAACGGGCCTTCCACCGGCGCCAAATCTCATCGTCACCTTTCCCTCTGAACGATGCAAAGTGATGCATCGCAGCCGAGGGCGCGCAATAATGAACTGCGGACTAAGTCCTATGCACTGTGGTGATGTTGTACGTTCGCCGCAACAACCACGCCTAGATTCTGGGCGGTTGCCCAGCTTTTCACTGCTTCGAGGTTGCAAGCCCCGCCACTAGAGCCTCCAGCCGGAGTGAATGGCCGCGACGCCGCCCGTCAGGTTGCGATAGGAGACGCGTTCGAAGCCCGCTCCGCGCACCATCTGCGCAAAGCGCTCCTGGTCGGGGAACTTTCGGATGCTCTCGACTAGATAGCGATACGACGTCGAATCCCCAGCCACCGCCTGTCCGAGGCGCGGGATGACCTCGAACGAATGGAAGTCGTAGAGGCGATCGAGTATCGGCACCTGGACCTGCGAGAACTCGAGGCACATGAATCGCCCACCGATCTTCAACACGCGGTAGGCCTCCGCCAGCGCCTTGTCGATGTGCGTGACGTTGCGAATGCCGAAAGCGATGGTGTAGGCATCGAACGAGCGGTCCGCGAAGGACAGTGCTTCCGCGTTGCCCTCCGTGAAGCTGATGCGGCCACTGAGTCCCGCTTCATCGACGCGTCGTTGCCCGACCGCGATCATCTCCGGGCTGATGTCGCACAGAACCGCAGTTGCGTTCGGACCGCTCGCGCGTGCATAGCGCAGGCTGATGTCGCCGGTTCCTCCGGCGACGTCGAGCAGCCGAAACGGCTGCCCCCCGCGCGGCGGATTGAGCTCGGCGATGAAATCACTTTTCCAGAGCCGGTGCAGGCCGCCCGACATCAGGTCGTTCATCAGGTCGTAGCGCTCGGCGACGCTCGCGAACACGCGGTTTACGAGGCCCTGCCGCTCGCTCTCGTCGACGCGGCGGTAGCCGAAGCTCGTGCTGGTATCGTGCGGGGGGTGCTCGCTCATGGCCGGACAATAGCTAAGCCCAATGCCGAGCGCTATGCTGCAGCTCAAACTCCCCCCAGCGACACAAGTGCCGGTTAATGCCTGAATTACCCGAAGTCGAGATCGTTCGACGTGGCCTCCTCCCTGCGCTCGAGGGGAAAGCCTTCGCCGGCGTGGAGCAGCATCGGCCGGACCTGCGCTTCCCGCTCCCGGAGGACTTCCCGGCCCGGCTGCGCGGCCGCAAGGTCGTGCGCCTCGAACGCCGGGGCAAATACCTGCTCGCGCACCTTTCGGGCGGCGACGTGCTGCTGATGCACCTCGGCATGACCGGCTGCTTCACCGTCCACGCTACCGGCACCCGCAGGCGATCCTCGATGCCGGTGCGCGTCAACGGATCAGCCGATGGGTTCGGCGAAGGTCTCGTCGGCGCACACGATCACCTCGTTTTCCACATGCGCGATGGCGCCTCGATCACCTACAACGACCCGCGCCGTTTTGGCTTCATGATGCTCATCCCCGAAGCCGAGCTTGCGGTGCATCCTCTTCTGCATCGTCTCGGCGTCGAGCCGCTCGGCGAGGAATTGACCGCCGACTATCTGGCGCAGCGCGCCTGCGGCAAGCGCGTGGCGTTGAAGGCCTTCCTCTCTGACCAGCGCATCATTGCTGGCCTGGGAAACATCTACGTCTGCGAGGCGCTCTTTCGTGCCGCGCTTTCTCCCAAGCGTGGCGCGTCCACCATCGCCGATAAGCGCGGCAAGCCGAACGAGCGCGCCGAGGCTCTGGTGAAGGCGATACGCGCTGTGCTCGAGGATGCAATCAAGGCCGGTGGATCGACGCTGCGCGACTACCGGCATGCCGACGGCGAGCTCGGCTACTTCCAGCACTCCTTCGCCGTGTACGGGCGCGAAGGCGAGCCGTGCCAGCGTCAGGGATGTAGCGGAACGGTGAAGCGCATCGTGCAGGGCGGTCGGTCGACGTTCTATTGCCCGCGCTGCCAGCGCTAGGGCTGGCGCGTGCGCCGATACGTCTGCAGCGAGGTGAGCGAGATGAGCAGGATCGTGACGCCGCCAGCGAGGAAGATGACATTCGCCGCCCAGTCGTCCTTTGGCGTCGCGAGCTTTCCCGAGGCGAGGAGGTAGACGAGCGCCGCAGCGACGGCAGCTGTCTGCGCCATCGTCATTTGCATCAGCGCGCGCAACCCACGTCCGCTCCGGGGTGCACGACCGAGAAGAAAGCGCGCGCAGAGCAGCGTTCCCGCGCCGAGCAGCGCCATGCCGAGACCGTATTGCCACCAGTGCTGCCAGACGAGCCCGCCGAGAGGATACGCGGTGAGCATGACCGCAGCCCCCCAGCCATAGGTAAATGCTGCGAGGATTGAGTTGTCCCACGCCCAATCGACGGTTGCCGTCGCCGCGTCTCGCCAAAGCGGAACGTTGATGCGCAGCAGCAATAAGCTCACCTGCAGCGCGAACAGGAACGCGGCAAGAGAGAAGGTTAGCTCCGATCGCCGCCCCGCCGCGAGAACAGCGATGACGATGCTCAGCGCCGCCGCGAGCAGTAGAGTAGTCAGCATTCGCTTCGTGTGCATCGGTGCCCCGTCGATTGCGGTCAGGTCGGATGGCGTGCGTCACGACCGCCGCGGCTGCGGACCCCAGAGCGCGTAGGCGCTGATCACGGCCAGCGCAGCAGCACCGAAGAAGAAGATGGCGTTCGCGGCCCAATCCGGCTCGCTCGGATCGCGGGGCATCTTGTTGTCGATGATCATGCCCACCATGGCGATGATCATGCCGGCGAACTGCGCAATGGTGAGATAGCGGGCGATGTTGAGCAGGGTCTCGTCTCGTTGCCCGGCCGCGGCGTCCTTCGCCATCATCGCTGCGAAGCCGAGACTGAGGGCGGCGACGCCCAGTCCGGCGAGGACGTACTGCCACCACTCGTGCCAGCTGAGGAAGATCTGATAGGTAACGAGCATAGCGAGCCCGGCCCATGCCCAGACGAGCGCCATCGACACCGCCGTTGCACCGGCAAGCGCCGGCTCGCTGCCGCCGGCTCGGATCCGGCGGTTGCGATCGATGAAAGCCAGCACGACGAATCCGGCACACACTGCCGCCACGATCGCCATATGCGTCGTCTGGCCTGTCGTGGCGCCATAGCTGACGGCGGCGGTCCCCGCCAGCAACGCCAGTAACCACAGCCAAATGGCAGTCATTGAGCCCCCCTCCCGAGCCGGTCCGAGCAGTCGCCGTCTGCCACAACAGAGCCTGGGGAAGGCCGATCTGGCAAGCCCGGGAGACGCTTAACCGCTGGCAAGCGCCGTTGACCCTACACTTTGTCGCGTCTATAGGATCGCCACTTGACGCCGCTCGAAGCTCCGTGTTTCGGGCGGCTCGCGCATTTGGACAGGGCTACACCTGGGGTGGCGCCTGCGTTCGGGCGACGGCAGGTGATTTAGAGGAAATACGATATGGCGAATACGAAGTCTGCAAAGAAGGCGGCCCGCCAGGCGATCCGCCGCACGGAAGTCAACAAGGCGCGCACCACGCGTGCACGCTCGGCCGTCCGCACAGTCGAGGAAGCGATCAAGTCGGGCGACAAGGAAGCTGCATCGAAGGCCCTCCGCGCCGCTGCTCCGGTCCTCGCGCGCACCGCGCAGAAGGGCGTCCTGCACAAGAAGACGGCGAGCCGCAAAGTTTCGCGCCTCAGCGCGCGCGTGAAGGCGATGTCGAACTAAGCCCGCGGCGCATTTCTGCACGGCACTCCAAATGACGGTGCGGTAAGTTCGCAACAGCGCTGCCGCACCATCCACCGTCACCGCACGAGTCTTGAACAGGGCTAAGTGACGGATTCCGCGACGCTCGGAGCGCGCGGAGCGGGCTCTCCGCCAGACTCTTGCCTGAAAATGCGATCGGGCGGTCCAAGCACAAAATGACGTTTCGACGACGTACCAGAGGACAAGTTTCTCTGGGCGTCGGCGTGCGTCATGACCTCTTGGAAAACATGAACTTGCCGCGAGCGCTATCCACAGTTCTTGTCTTCAATTCACAGGATATCCACGCATTGGCAGGTGCGGTGCACACCTCTGCAACCCATCGCTCATGCACCGGTTACGCTTGCTTAAGGCTGAGTTAAGGGCTACGGTCTTCAAGGTCGAGGCGCGGGGTTTTATCCAGTGCTCCAGCGCCCGTCACCGCCAGGTTTTGTACAGTATCGCGTCCCTGGCTTCAGCGTAGCTTATGTTCGGTTTTCGCGTATCTTTCTGAGCTCTTGCTTGGAAGGTTCAGGATCTCGTTTCCCCTGTCGCGTGCCGAGCATGTGAGCAGCCCGATCTGAAGCTCATAGTTCAGCTCGGTTTGTGAGTTGGAGGACGAAGAGTGGAGTCGTTGGAAGTCGTCCACATCGATGACGTGCCTGTGGAAGAGGTCTGGGCTCGTCTGGCTGACGATGCGGGTGCAGTTCTGATCGACGTGCGTACGCGGGCGGAGTGGACATTCGTGGGGCTCCCCGATCTCAAGGCGATCGGCAAGCGGGTGCTCACGGTGGAATGGCAGACGTATCCGGAAGGCACAGATGCGGGCTTCGCGGATCGGATGACCAAAGCGCTCGATGCGGCGGGCGCCACTAAAGACAACGAGTTGTTCTTCATCTGTCGATCTGGCGCGCGCAGTCGCTTGGCTGCGGAGGCCATGGCGCATGCCGGCTATCGACGATGCAGGAATGTGGCGGACGGCTTCGAGGGGCCTCTCGACGCCGATCGCCATCGAGGGCAGGTCGCCGGTTGGAAGGCGGCCGGACTAGCCTGGGTGCAAGGTTAGGCACCCGTTTCGAGACCTGGATTGGGACCAATTGCGCAGCCGCGGCGGCGGAAGGCGTCGGTCGGTCTTTGTCCGGGAGACTTTGAGGTGCAAGTCGAAAAGTTCAGGAAGTGCGGGGGTTTCACACATGCAGACGATTCAGAAGGCGGATCACTCCGTTGCTGGCGGCTTTGCGGGCGCTGCCAATAACGGCCTGGAAGAGCGTAACGCGACCACCATCGCCAACGGCGCTTCTTCTCCCATACTGACAGCCAGCAATAGCGACGAGCCGCGCGGGCAGAAGGTGCGGGCCATGCTGCGCGCCCGGCTCGGTGACGACATTTTCACGAGCTGGTTCAACGCGCTCGAGTTCGAGAACTTCGAGGGCAGCACCGTCAAGTTCTCGGTGCCGGTCAAGTTCCTGCGCACTTGGATCCAGTCGCACTACTCGGAGGATCTGCTCGCCTGCTGCCGCGCCGAGTTCAAGGGCGCGGAGAAGGTGGAGGTCGTGCTCCGTCAGCCCGGCAACGCCGCCGGCGCACGCGCCGAGGCCGAGCCGGTCGCACCGGCCGAGCCGGTCAATGGTGCTCGCAACGGCGCCGCTGTCGACGCCGGCCAGCGCGGCCCGATGTTCGTCGCGCCGGCTCCCGCCGGCCGCACCAGCGTCGGCGGCTTCGAGGGCTCTCCGCTCGATCCGCGCTATACCTTCGACAGCTTCGTCGTCGGGTCCTCCAACCGCATGGCCCATGCCGGTGCCACGCAGGTTGCCGAGACGGCGCTGAGCGATGCGCCGGGCTTCAACCCGCTCTACATCCATTCGGCGGTTGGTCTCGGCAAGACGCATCTCCTGCACGCCATCGCCTGGGAGGTGAAGCGTCGCGCCCCCAATGCGCAAGTGCTCTACCTCACGGCCGAGCGCTTCCGCTATCAGTTCGTCGAGGCGCTGCGCAGCCAAGATCCGCTGGCCTTCAAGGAGAAGTTCCGCGGCATCAACGTGCTCCTCATCGATGATCTCGAGTTCATGCACGGCGAGCGCACCGAGCAGGAGTTCGATCACATCATCAACTCCCTGCTCGACGGCGGCCGTCAGGTGGTTGTCGCCTCGGCACGCGCGCCCAACCATGTCGAGCGCCTCAACGAGCGCATGCGTTCGCGCCTGCAGCGCGGCCTCGTCACCGAGATCGGAGTTCTCGATCACGAGCTGCGCCTGAAGGTTCTGGAAAAGCGCCTCGCCGAGAAGCGGGCGAATGATCCGTCCTTCGCGCTCAGCCGCGAGATTCTCGCGCTTCTGGCCGACCGCCTCACGGAGAGCGGCCGCGAGCTCGAGGGGGCGATCACCCGCCTGTACGCCACGTGGCAGTACATGCGCACCCCGATCACCCCGGACGTCGCCGAGACGGTGATCCGCGATCTGGTGCAGGGCCTCGAGCCGCGCCGCATCAAGATCGAGGACATCCTGCGCATCATCTCGCGCCACTTCGGCGTCTCGAAGGGGGATCTCCTGTCGCAGCGTCGCCACCGCTCGGTGGTGTGGCCGCGCCAGGTCGGCATGTACCTCGCCAAGCAGCTCACCGCCCGGTCGCTGCCCGAGATCGGCCGCCGCTTCGGCAACCGCGACCACACGACGGTCCTCCACGCCATCCGCAAGATCGAGGGCGAGCTGTCCGGAAATCCGCGCCTCAAGGAGGAGCTGGAGGAACTGAAGCGCCTGCTCAGCCATTGACGCTAGCCGCGACGCTAGCCGTCTCGGAACGGCCCGCCGCGCTAGGGGCTGGTGCGGCGGGTTTTAGCGGGGAGGGGCGGCGTCTTAGGGCGCCGCTCCTTTGCCGGTGGTCCCGTCGGGCGGGCGGCCACGGCCCTGAGAAGCAGACAAATCGCGCCGTTTGACCCCCGGCTCTTGAAAACGACATCCGCCTCGGGGCATGTTGGCCGGGGGCGAATCCGTTAGAAGACGCCAGTCTCTGGTCCCGCCGAGCTTCCCCCTCTCGCAACACGGGCCGCCGCTCGACCTCTGACGAGGCCGGGAGCGGTTCCAGGCAACTGAACTGGCTGCAAAAGAACGCGCCGAGGACCCATCCATGCGGCTTGTGATCGAACGTGGTGAACTCTTGCGGGCGCTCGGCCACGTGACCAGCGTCGTCGAGCGGCGCACGACGATCCCCATCCTGTCGAACGTGCTGCTCCGGGCGCGCGACTCCACCCTGGAATTCAAGGCGACCGACCTCGAGCGCGAGGTGATCGAGGGCGTCGCCGCCGACGTCCAGCAGCCCGGCGCCGTCACCGTTCCGGCCCACATGCTGCACGACATCGTTCGCAAGCTGCCCGACGGCAGCGAGGTCGATATCCGCAAGGAAGCCGACAAGGAGCGCCTGACGCTTGCCGCCGGACATGCGCGCTTTGCGCTGCAGACGCTGCCGGCGGAGGATTTCCCCGATATCGGCGTCGGCGAGATGGGGCAGGAGTTCGAGCTCAGCGCCCAGGACTTGAAGCGCCTCATCGACAAGACGCGCTTTGCCATCTCCACCGAGGAGACGCGCTACTACCTCAACGGCATCTACTTCCACACCGCTCAGGCAGGCGGCAAGACCACGCTCCGCGCCGTGGCGACTGACGGTCACCGTCTCGCGCAGGTCGAGCTGCCGCTGCCGCAGGGCGCCGAGGGCATGCCCGGCGTCATCATCCCGCGCAAGACCGTGCACGAGCTGACGCGCCTGATCGAGGACAGCTCCGCGGGCGTGAAGGTTGCAGTGAGCCCTGCCAAGGTCCGCTTCGAGATCGGCAGCGTGACGCTGACATCCAAGCTCATCGACGGCACGTTCCCTGACTACGGCCGCGTCATTCCGCAGGCCAACGACAAGGAGATGACCGTCTCCAACGCCGAGTTCATCTCCGCCGTCGACCGCGTCTCGACCATCGCCTCGGAGCGCGGCCGCGCCGTCAAGCTCAACATCAAGCCTGACAAGCTCATCCTGTCGGTCAACAACCCGGAGGGCGGCAGCGCCACCGAGGAGATCGGCGTCGACTACGCGGCCCAGCCCCTTGAGATCGGCTTCAACGCCAAATATCTGCTCGATATCGCGGGCCAGCTCGAAGGCGAGCGCGCCACGTTCAAGCTGGCCGATCCGGGCTCCCCCACCATGGTCAACGACCCGGGTGACGAGACCGCGCTCTATGTGCTGATGCCGATGCGCGTCTAAACCGGCGCTGAGACCGGCGCAGCGCGTCACAACGCAAACGAACGCATGCTTTGGGTCGAGCGGCTCACGCTCTCAAATTTCCGCAACTACGCCTCGGCGGCGCTCGATGTCGGCCCCGAGCCGCAGGTGCTCGTCGGCGCCAACGGTGCCGGCAAGACCAACCTCCTCGAGGCCGTCTCGCTGCTCGCGCCGGGGCAAGGCATGCGTCGCGCGGCCTATCCGGACCTTGCCCGCGGCGCAGGCGACGGCGCGTGGGCGGTCGCCGCTCATATGCACACCCACATGGGGCCGGTCGACATCGGCACCGGGCTTCTGGCCGAAAACGCAGGAAATGAAAGGGCAGGGAGAATCGTCCGCATCAACGGCGAGACGACAGGTGCCGGCACGCTCGCCGACTATGTCGAGGTCGTCTGGGTCACGCCCGCCATGGACGGGCTCTTCACGGGACCCGGCTCCGACCGCCGCCGCTTCCTCGACCGCCTGATCCTCTGCTTCGATCCGCACTATCGCACCGGCGCCTCGCGGTTCGAGCGCGCCATGCAGCAGCGCAACCGCCTGCTTGCCGACGGCGTGCGCGACCCCTCGCGTTTCGAAGGCCTCGAGCTGCTGATGGCCGAGACAGGCGTCGCCATCGCTGCGCAGCGGGCAGAGGCCGTCGCCGCCCTCGCCTCCATCATGGCCGAGCGCACCGCGCGCGATCCATCTTCGCCGTTCCCCGCAGCGAGCCTCGCCCTCGAGGGCGCGCTTGAATCGGATCTGGAGCGGTTCCCGGCCGTTGAGGTGGAGGATCTCTACGTGCAGCGTTTGCGCCAGGGCCGCGAGCGCGACCGCGCCGCCGGCCGCACGCTCGACGGCCCGCACCGCTCTGATCTGCTCGTGGCGCACGCCCCGAAGGGGATGCCGGCCCGGCTTTGCTCAACTGGCGAGCAGAAGGCTCTGCTTATCGGCCTTGTCCTCGCCCACGCCGAGCTCGTCGCCCGCCGCCGTGAGGCCGCGCCCATCCTTTTGCTCGACGAGGTGACCGCCCATCTCGACGCCGAGCGGAGAGCCGCGCTGTTTGAGGAGATCCTCCGGCTGGGCGCTCAGGCCTGGATGACGGGAACCGATGCGGCGGCCTTTTCCTGGCTCGCCGGCAAGGCCCGATTCTGGCGCGTCGAGGACGGGCTGTTGCGCAGTTTTGGAGGGCATCCTGAGCAAGGTGCCGCAGTGCCTTCTAACTAGCTGAAAATATTACTATTTATGTTGGGGCCGAGAGAGCCGGAAACGTGCTTTTTGCGGGCCTTTGTGCTATACGTAAGCGCAAGCCCGAACGACCCCTAGGACAATTCGATAAATGAGCGCTTTGCCCGCGAAGAAAAACACGGGCGCCGAGGAGTACGGCGCCGAGTCGATCAAGATGCTGAAAGGGCTCGACGCCGTCCGCAAGCGCCCCGGCATGTACATCGGCGACACCGACGACGGGTCGGGCCTCCATCACATGATCTACGAGGTCGTCGATAACGCCGTCGACGAGATCCTCGCCGGCCACGCCAAAACCTGCACCGTTACGCTGAACCCCGACGGCTCGTGCACCGTGCGCGACGACGGCCGCGGAATTCCTACCGGCATCAAGCAGGACGACGATAACGACCCCAAGCGCTCGGCCGCCGAGATCGTGTTCACGGAGCTGCACGCGGGCGGCAAGTTCGATCAGAACGCCTACAAGGTGTCCGGCGGTCTCCACGGCGTCGGCGTCTCTGTCGTCAACGCGCTCTCTACCTGGCTCAAGGCGCGCATCTGGCGCGAGGGCAAGGAGCACCTCATCGAGTTCCGCGACGGCGTGCCCGTGGCCCCGCTCAAGGTCATCGGCGAAGCGGACGGCCAGCGCGGCACCGAGGTCTCGTTCCTGCCGAGCCCCAACACCTTTACCCAGACCGAGTTCGATTTCGCAACCCTCGAGCACCGCCTGCGCGAGCTGGCGTTCCTCAACTCCGGCGCCAAGATCATCCTGACCGACGCGCGCCACGCCGACGTGAAGCGCGAGGAGATGTTGTACGAGGGCGGCACCGCTGCGTTCGTGCGCTATCTCGACCGCTCCAAGCAGGCGCTCATACCTGAGCCAATCATGCTTGGCGGCGAGCGCGAACGCGTCGTCGTCGAGGCTGCGCTGTGGTGGAACGACAGCTATCACGAGAACGTGCTGCTGTTCACCAACAACATCCCGCAGCGCGACGGCGGCACGCACTTGGCCGGCTTCCGCGCCGCGCTGACGCGCGTCATCAATAAGTACGCGGGTGACAGCGGCCTTGCTAAGAAGGAAAAGGTCGACCTTTCCGGCGAGGACGCGCGCGAGGGCCTCACCTGCGTGCTCTCCGTGAAGGTTCCGGACCCCAAGTTCTCCAGCCAGACCAAGGACAAGCTCGTTTCCTCCGAGGTGAAGCCCGTCGTCGAGAGCATCATCGGCGAGCAGCTCACGGCCTGGTTCGAGGAGCATCCGAAGGAAGCTAAATCGATCGTCGGCAAGATCGTCGAGGCGGCGCTTGCACGCGAGGCGGCGCGCAAGGCGCGCGAGCTCACCCGCCGCAAGAGCGCGCTCGACGGCCTGCGCTTGCCCGGCGGCCTGGCCGAATGCCAGGATCGCGACGCGGCCAACACCGAGCTCTTCATAGTCGAGGGCGACTCCGCAGGCGGCTCGGCCAAGCAGGGCCGCAAGCGCGAGTTCCAGGCCGTGCTGCCGATACGAGGTAAGATTCTCAACGTCGAGCGCGCGCGCATCGACAAGATGCTCTCGTCCGAGCAGGTGACCAACATCATCGGCGCGCTCGGCACCGGCATCCGCGACGACTTCGATTTGTCGAAGCTGCGCTACCACAAGATCATCATCATGACGGACGCCGACGTCGACGGCGCCCATATCCGCACGCTGCTCTTGACGTTCTTCTATCGGCAGATGCCGGAGCTGGTGGAGAAGGGGCACGTCTTCATCGCCCAGCCGCCGCTCTACAAGGTCGCACGCGGCAAGTCGGAGACCTACCTCAAGGACCAGCCCGCTCTCGAGGACTACCTGATCCAGTCCGGGCTGGAGGATGCGGTTCTCATCACCGGCGGAGGCGAGCGCGCCGGCCGCGATCTGCGTTCGATCGTCGACCAGGCACGCGCCGTCGCGAAGCTGATGGATGGCCTGCATTCGCGCTATTCGCGCACCGTCGTCGAGCAGGCGGCCATCGCTGGCGCCTTCGACGCCAAGATCGTGCAGTCGGCGGCAAAAGCGACCGAGCTCGCGCAGAAGATCGCCGAGCGTCTGAACGTCCTTGCCGAGGAGACGGAGAAGGGCTGGGAAGGCCGCTACGGCAACGACGGCTTCCACTTCAAGCGCGAGGTTCGCGGCGTCACCGAGGCCCACACCCTCGACCTCGCCCTGCTCGGCTCGCTCGATGCCCGCCGTCTCAACGAGCGCCAGGCGCACCTTGCCGAGGTCTACGAGACGCCCGCCAGGCTGCGCCGCAAGTCGGAGACGATTGACGTCTACGGGCCGCGCACGCTGCTCGACGCCATCTATGAGGCGGGTCGAAAGGGCCTCTCGCTCCAGCGCTACAAAGGTCTGGGCGAGATGAACCCCGACCAGCTCTGGGAGACGACGCTCGATCCCAGCATCCGCACGCTTCTGCAGGTGAAGATCGGCGAGGGCTCTGAGGCCGACGAGATCTTCTCCAAGCTGATGGGCGACGTCGTCGAGCCGCGGCGCGAGTTCATCCAGGACAACGCGCTCGCGGTCACCAACCTCGACGTCTGAGGGATCATCTCTGCCCTAGGCGACGCGCTCGTAGGTGCCGTCTATGACGGGACCCGACCCGGCCCCGGGCGCCGACGCCCTGTAGCCGCGCTTCTCCAGATGCCGTTGCAATAGGCGAAGGTTCTAACCCATCGACACTGCTGACCTAACGCATTGAAATAACAAGCTTTACCGCGGCCTGTTGAGATTGCTTGGTTAACTCGGTAATGTGCATCAAATCAATGGGTTACAGCCAATGCGATTTCGAGAGCTAACGAACGAGCAGCGACGCCAGCTTATCGACACCCAGCAGACGTTTAAGGCGTGGCGGGACGCCGAGAAGGACTTTCGTCATGGCTATCCTCCCCTCCACAACGGTTACCGTGCTGAAATGCGGTGGAAGACCGTCGGCGGCAAGCAGTACCTATATCGAGGCGCGAAGTCACTCGGGCCTCGGTCTGCTGAGACAGAGCGTATCAAAGCCGACTACTAATGCGGAAACTCGATCGAGAGGGACTTCTTGGTCACCATCTTTTTGTGGCGGGCACGCACGCATTGTATGGCTATGAGGCCAGATCGGGGGTGCTGTTCGATAGCGATCTGACGGCGACTACGGACATCGATTTCCTTTGGGACGCGCGTAGGCGCTTCACTTTTCTGACGCACGGCATAAACGAACGCGGTGTGATTGGCTTGCTCAAACAGGTCGACCCCTCTTTCAAGAAAACGCGCACATATCGTGCGGAGAACGACGATCCATACTTGGTGGAGATCATTCGGCCTGAACGGAGGGACGAGGCCTTCAGGCCAAACCCGAAGTTGACCCAAGCCGAAGAAGACTTAGAGCCAGCTGCAATCGAAGGTCTCAATTGGCTACTAAACGCTCCGAAGTTCGAGGAGATCGTAATTGGAGAGGATGGTGCGCCCCTATTCATGAGCTGCATCGATCCACGCGCATTCGCCCTCCACAAGCTGTGGTTGTCAAAACGGGATTCGCGAGAGGGACTCAAGAGGCGACGCGACGCGGCTCAAGCTGCTGCGGTTGCTGCAGTCGCAGTTCAGTTTATGGGGCTGAAGTTCGACAAGGGTGTGCTCGCGGGGCTTTCGAAGCAACTCACTGACGGGATAGAACAGTTGGCGAAGAGCAAGATCGAGACTTGAAAGCCCTAGGCGACTCGCTCGTAGGTGCCGTCTATGACGGGACCCGACCCGGCCCCGGGCGCCGACGCCCTGTAGCCGCGCTTCTCCAGGTGACGCTGTAATAGGCGAAGGTTCTTCATGTTCGCCTTGAAGGCGACGTCGAAGGCATCGCCCACGATTGGTACCGCACCGACCACCGTGTCGATGAGCGTGTTGCCCACCATGCGCCACAGAGTGAGCTTCGACACGCCGAGCCGCTTTGCCTCCCAGATGAGGTAGGCAGACACGAGCTGCGCCAGCACGTCGCCCACGACGGGCACGAGGCCCAGGACCGCGTCTACGCCCAGGCGCAGCCGCGTGCCGGGGATCACGAACAGAGAATCCATGATCTGCGCCAATGTGTTGATGCGCATGAGCGCCGCTTCGAGCTCGGCCTGCTCCAACCGCTCGATGCGCTCGAACGTGCCGGCCGCGCCGGGTTTGACGTAAGCCATGCTAATGCCCGCTCCAGTTCGGGACCCAGAAGCCGCCGCCTGCGAAACCTGCAGCGCGCGCAACGGTTCCATATAGGGATGCATCGACGCATAGTGTTAGGGTTGTTTCGTGGCCCGCGCCCCGGTGCTAGGCTGCCGGCATTGCGGCTTCGCCCGAGTATTGGGGGGTATTTCCGTGCTGCGTCTGTTTCTCTCGATCAGCAACGTCGTCTTGTCGCTCATCCTCGGCGCGCTCCTGATGGCATTCGTAGCCATCTACTCGCCCGAGACGCTGTCGATGATGCTCGGCTGGGCGCGCAGCTTCAAAGGCCTGATCACCTCGACCGGTCTCGATCCCAAGTACAACATTTGGCTGGAGCTTCTTCTCGAGGAGCGGCAGCTCTTACTGATGTTCTTCACCGTCATCGCCCGCATCATTCTCGCTATCGTCGCCTATCCGATCGTTCTTCTGCGCGAGAAGACCTGAAACTCCCGGCGCTTAGCCGGTGCGACGCAAGGTTTACTGCGCCTTAGACGCACCCAGGTTAGGTTGACGGCGAGGTGCGCACTACGCCGCAAACTTTCAGCAAGTTATATTCGTCCAGGAGCAGGGCCTGACTATGGGCCTATTGTTGCCACCGCCATCTCGGCCGAAGCGATCGGCGCTGGCCCGAATGCTGATCCTTCCGCTCGCCGCCGCGGCCGCGGGCGCGACGGTCGTTGGCGCGTTTATGATCTATTACTCGGTGATCTATCCTGACCCGATGTCGCTCCGCCCGAAGGAGAGCGTGCCCTACGTGCGCATCCTCGCGCGCAATGGCGCGGTGCTGTCCGAGCGCGGCGGTGCCGACGACTATGTCCCGCTCGATCTTCTCCCCCGCTACGTCGCCGATGCCGTGATCGCTACCGAGGACCAGCGCTTCTATGACCACCATGGCGTCGATCCGTTCGGCATGGTGCGCGCGGCGATCACCAATCTGCGCGAGGGTCGAACCGTGCAGGGCGGCTCGACGCTCACCCAGCAGCTCGCCAAGAACCTCTACCTCACCTCCGACCGTACCTTCTCGCGCAAGCTCGAGGAGTTCACGCTGGCGCTGTGGCTGGAGATGAAGCTCACCAAGGCCGACATTCTCGAGCTCTACCTCAACCGCGTCTATCTCGGCTCCGGCGCCTACGGCATCGATCAGGCGGCACGCCGCTACTTCCGCAAGCCTGCGCGCAACCTAACCCTCGGCGAGGCGGCGATGATCGCCGGCCTGCTCAAGGCCCCTTCGCGCTACTCGCCGCTGTCGAACCCGGCGCTCGCTCGCACCCGCGCTCGTCTCGTCCTGTCGCAGATGGAGGAGGCCGGTTTCATCACCGAGGATGAGGAGCACAAGGCGGCCGACGAGATCTCACGCGCCTTCGAGCGCTCAGAGCGCGCCGAGCCTGCCGGTGCCGATTACGCCATCGACTACGTCATGGATCAGCTCGGACCGGCGTATGTGGCAGGCGTCGCGTCCGGAGCCGAGGGTCTTGTCGTCGAGACGACGATCGACGCTGCATTGCAGGCCAACGCCGCCGCCGTTGTCGAGCAGGTGATCACCTTGCGCGGCCCCGAGCTCAACGCCAGCGAGGCGGCGGCCGTGGTGCTCGACCGCGACGGCGCGCTGCTCGCGCTTGTCGGCGGCCGCTCCTATGCCGAGACGCAGTTCAACCGCGCCGTGAAGGGGCGCCGCCAGCCCGGCTCCGCCTTCAAGCCGTTCGTCTACCTTGCAGCGCTCGAAGCCGGCTATACGCCCGACACCATCGTCGACGACTTGCCGCTCAGCATCTCCGGCTGGGCCCCACGCAACGATAACGGTGCGTACATGGGGCCCATGTCGCTGCGCACGGCGCTTTCCAAGTCGGTGAACACCGTTGCAGCGCGGCTCACGCTGAAAGTCGGGCCCTCCCGCGTCGCCGCTGCCGCCAAGCGCCTTGGTATCCGCTCGCCGCTTGCAAGGGACGCCACCATCTCGCTCGGCACCTCCGAGGTGTCGCTGCTCGAGTTGACAGGCGCCTACAACTTGATCGCCAATGGTGGCCGCACCGCCGAGCCTTACGTCGTCCGCCGCGTCCGTAGCGCCAAAGGCGAGGTCCTGTTCACACGCCCCGCCGCGCCGCCCGTCCAGCTCATCGCACCCGCCCAGGTCGCCGCCATGAACGACATGCTCGGCGCGGCGCTGTCCGACGGAACGGGCCGTCGCGCGGCCATCCCCCCGTATGCCGCCGCCGGCAAGACCGGCACATCGCAAGGCTTCCGCGACGCCTGGTTCGTCGGCTACACGGCCTATCTGACGGCGGGCGTATGGGCCGGCAACGACGATGGCGCTCCGATGAACCGCGTCGTCGGCGGCAGCCTGCCGGCCGAGGTATGGCGCGCCATCATGCTCGGTGCGCACGCCGGCAGGAATCCGCTGCCGTTATCCGGCGCGCCAGCCTCGGACGCACCTCGCGTAGCGAACGACACCACCTATCCCGAAAACCGCATCGCCGATGATTTCGTCGCCCGCGCGATCGAGGAGACGCCGGCCATGGATACGGGTTCGATCGAATTTCTGGAGAAGCGCTAGGGCTCGCTACGCGCCGCTGGGAATTTCTCAGTCGGCGCTTGGTCCGTAGCGATGCAGCTCGAGGCCGTAGTGTTGCAGCCAGAGCTTGTCTTCCTTCATGCTCGGAACGAGGCGCTCCACGTGCGCCCAGAAGCGCGGTCCGTGGTTCATCTCGGCGAGATGCGCAACTTCGTGTGCCGCGACGTAGTCGAGGATGCGCGGTGGCGCGAGGATCAGGCGCCACGAGAACGACAATACGCCCGTGGTCGAGCATGAGCCCCAGCGGGTCGCCTGATCGCGAATGGCGATGCGCTTGGCCTTTACACCGAGCGCGCGTGCATGGACCAGGACGCGCGCGTCGAGATCACGGCGCGCCTCCTCCGCTAGCCAGTCGCGCAGCCGCCGCGGTGCATGTTCCGCGCGCCCCGAAACGCGCAGTTCCGGCAAGTCTGACGTGCGCGTGGCACGCACCACGCCGCCGCCGGCAGCACGCTTGCCGGTGAATGCGAGTTTATGGAACTCGCCGCGCAATGGCATGCGCTCGTCATGCTGGAATGGAACGGCTTGGGGAATGCTGTTGAGGCGCTCGCGCACCCACTCGATATTGCGATCGAGAAACGAGCCCGCTTC
Organism: Pseudomonadota bacterium; assembly: GCA_023405815.1. Classification (GTDB taxonomy): domain Bacteria; phylum Pseudomonadota; class Alphaproteobacteria; order Rhizobiales; family Hyphomicrobiaceae; genus Hyphomicrobium_A. Next base: position 23,293 of record JAEXXM010000020.1, read on the forward strand.
GCCGAGGTCGCACTGCACGGGCAAGGTGACGATCACGGCCCTTCGCGTGCGACTGACGCGCAGCGTTAGCCTGCGCGCGCCAGGATGTCGTCGAACTTCAACCGGGCAATCGAGCTCTTCGATGCGCGGACGCTTCAATGCTTGCCCCCGAACAGACTTCCGCACCGACTTCCCCCTCGTGCAAGCCACAACACGATGTTGGTCGGAACACTCACTGCAACTGAAGAGCCACAACGAGCACTACCTGACCTAATCGAAATTTAATCGTCCCGCCAGTGACAAAGCTGAGTCGCTTCACGATGCGGCAACACTGTGGCGCTGCCGCCGCGCACCGTTGCATGCGTCAAAGCACGCTGCTGAGCTTCTCGACCATCTGCTCGACTGTCGTCATCGGCGTGAAGTGGGCGACGTAAGTTCCGTCGGGTCTCATCAGATAGATGATCGACGTGTGGTTCATGCCGTAGTCGGATGAGCTGCTCTCGTTCGGCGTCTTCTCGTAGAAGACCCTATACGCCTTCGCCACGGCTGTGACCTCTTCCTGCGTGCCGGTCAGCCCGACAATGCGGTCGTCGAAGTTCTTTACGTAGGCGGCGAGCTTCTCGGGCGTGTCGCGCTCGGGATCGACACTGATGAAGATCGGCGTGACGTTCGCCGCCTTGCTGCCCAGCTTGTCGAGTGCCGCGGCGATGAGCTGCAGCCCTGCCGGGCAGATGTCGGGGCAATTGGTGAAGCCGAAGAACACCAGCATATGGCGCCCGCGGAAATCGGCGTCGGTGACCTTCTTGCCGTGCTGGTCGGTCAGCGTGAATGGGCCCCCGATCAGAGCCTTGCCCGCTGTCGTGGGGGCGCCCGGCGCAAACACGGCATTGCGCGCCTCCGGGAAGACCAGGACGGCGGCGACGCCGCCGATCAGCACGCCGACGATGATACTCGCTATTAGCTTTGCACGCATGCGCCCGCCGTTTTCCTCTTGCACCCCGGGAATTAAGCCGTAAGCGATCTTGGCGCAACTCGGTGTCCGGCGCCGTAACGTCGCGTCGCTATGGTAAGCTCGCCGCCAGGATGGCCTTTAAGGAATATACGCGTTGTTGAAGACGTTCGCCCGCCGCAAGAAAAAGAACCAGCGCATACTCGCCGACCCGGTCAACAACAGGCTGCGGCTGCATACGATTATCCGACTGCGCTGGATCGCGGTGCTGGGTCAGTTCGCCGCCCTCTCCATCGTCTCCTTCGGCCTCGGCTTCTATGTGCCTATTGGCGCGTGCCTCACTGTAATTGCGCTGTCGGCGTGGCTGAACGTATTTCTCGCCATCTGGTATCCCTCGCGCCATCGCCTCAGCGTTCCCTACGCGACTGGCCTCCTCGTCTACGACATTCTCCAGCTTGCGACGCTGCTCTTCCTCACCGGCGGCATGGACAACCCCTTCGCCATGCTCATGGTGGCGCCGGTCACCGTGTCGGCGGCGACGCTGCCGCTGCGCAATACGATTGCGCTCGGCCTGCTCGCGCTCGCATCGGCCGCCGTTCTCGTCGTCGCGCACGAGCCACTCCCCTGGTATCCCGGTGTCGAGCTTGAGCTGCCCGTCGTCTACAAGCTTGGTGCGTTCGCCGCTCTCTGCGTCTCGACGACATTCATTGCCCTCTATGCTTGGCGTTTGACGAAAGAGGCGCGGCAAATGTCGGCTGCGTTGACCGCGACGGATATCGTGCTGGCGCGCGAGCAGAAGCTGCATGCGCTCGACGGCCTCGCCGCCGCGGCCGCACACGAGCTCGGCACCCCTTTGTCCACCATCGTGCTCGTCACCAAGGAGTTGGAGCACGGCGTCAAGACCGACGACCCCATCCGCGAGGACATCGCGCTTCTCAAGGCCCAGGCCCTGCGCTGCCGCGAAATCCTGCAGAAGCTGACGCGCCACCCGAGCGAGGAGGACCCCATGCACGCGCGCGTCAGCGTGCGTGACATGTTGGAGGAGGCAGCCGCTCCCTACTTCTCCGACAAGGTGGCGATCAACATTGCCGCGGCTCCGGCCGAGACGGCCGGCGATGCCCGCCGGCAGGCCGAGGTCGAGCGGCGCCCGGGGGTCATCTACGGGCTCGGCAACATCATCGAGAACGCGACCGAGTTTGCGAACTCGCGGGTCGACGTAACCGCCGCCTGGAGCACCGGCGGACTGGTCGTCACCATCGCCGACGACGGGCCAGGCTTCCCCGCCGAGGTCATGGACAACATCGGCGAGCCCTATGTGACGACGCGTCCGGCGGAGACCGAGGACGGAGTCTTGGAGGAGGATTCGACCGGTCTCGGCCTTGGCTTCTTCATTGCCAAGACGCTTCTGGAGCGGTCCGGAGCCACCGTCAGCCTCGCCAATCGGACCCGGGGAGGGTCCGGCGCCATCGTCACCGTGGGCTGGCCGAGGGCGTTCATCCTGACCCAATAGCCCTCGCAGAGCATAAATATTAGTACTTTTTGGCCACTTAGGCTGGATTCGGGCTAATTCCACGTTGACAAAAAGCGTATCTTGGGGCTGACAGACCTGCGACAAGGTGCGACCTTACGGAGCTGAAGCCCAAGCAAGGCTCCGCACGGGCCGGCCCCGATCGCCGAGCCGGCTCTCTGCCGCAGCCCACGTTCTGAGCAAGGAGGCGTCCGTGGAGGCGAAACACGCTGCCGCCCAGTCCGGATTGGCCGGAGGAACAATGAACGAAACAGAAGACCTTTCCTTCCGTCAGGACGAGTTGCCTGAGGATCGCTCGCTCATCATCGTTGATGACGACCGCGCCTTCGCGCAGCGCCTCGTGCGGGCGATGGAGCTGCGCGGCTTCGAGGTGCGCGGCGCGCACTCGGTCGCCGAGGGCATCGATCTCATTCGCGAGCGCGCCCCGGCTTTTGCCGTGGTCGACATGCGCCTCGAGGATGGCAACGGTCTCGACGTCATCGCCGAGCTGTCGCGCGCACGCCCTGACGCGCGCGCCATCGTGCTAACGGGATATGGCAACATCGCCACCGCCGTCACCGCCGTGAAGCTTGGCGCCGTCGACTATCTCGCCAAGCCCGCCGACGCCGACGACGTGACGGATGCGCTCCTGGCTCCTTCCGACGACAAGGCGCCGCCACCGGAGAATCCGATGTCGGCCGACCGCGTCCGTTGGGAGCACATCCAGCGCGTTTACGAGCTGTGCAACCGCAACGTGTCGGAGACGGCGCGTCGCCTCAACATGCACCGCCGCACGCTGCAGCGCATTCTCGCCAAGCGAGCTCCGAAATAAGCCGCGCGCCGCGTTCGTCGGCGCGCGCCTTGCTGCTTCTCAGGAATTCTCCAGACCAGGATCAGCCAGGATCTGCAGTGAGAAGGCCGCCGCGCGCGCAAAGCGCAGCGTCATCGCCTTGCGCCGCGCCCCGGCAAGCCGTGTCGCTGGCGCCTCGCGCACGATCTCGCCGCCATAGCGATCGGCGAGGATCAGCCCGGTATCCTCGGGCAGCACCTGGCGCGGAAAGTCAGGCGCCACGGCGAAGAAGAGCGCATCAGAAAACTCGCGATACTCCGGCCACTTGGCATCGACGCGCAGGTCATCGAGGCAGGACTTCACCTCGATGATCCAGATGTCTCCTGCTGGAGAGAGCCCGACGATGTCCGCGCGCCGGCCGTTGGGCAGCGGAAGTTCGTTGATCACGGCGAACGACATCGCCCGGAGCAGCCGCCCGGCACCGCGGCAAACCTCGCGCGTGACATCGTCGCGTCCCTGACTTCTGGTCTCCGCGTTGTCGGGCGGCACGCGATCAGGCTCGCCGCGGGCCACATCCGCCACACCGATGCCAGTTTCCCGGGCATTATCGTCTGCTGCCGTCATTTGACCACCATGGGCGGGTGACACTTGTCGGCCTCGGTTGAGGGATAGGTTGCGCGTGGATGCGTCCGACCGGGCTAAGGTTCGAGCTGGCCGAGACGTGCTCGAATCTGCTCTTAGGTGTCACGGGCAACTCATCGAGGGACGAGCGCCTGACCCCATGTTCTTCAAACTCTTCAAGACAGACAAGAGTAAGGCCGCGGAGGATGTGGCCGCTGCCGCAGAAACGGCGGAGGCCGCCGCCGCGCCTGATGGCGTGAGCGCACCGAGTGAGCCGGCTCCGCACGAGCCCGCCTTGTCGCTCGGCGCTCACATGGATTCTGCCGGTGCCACCGATCCCGCCAGCCTCGGTTTTAAGACAACCGCCGATCTTGAGCCGATCGATGGTCCGATCGGCCAGGAGAAGGCGCTCGAGGCCATCGACTTTGCTGCCGGTATCAAGGGTGCGGGCTACCACATGCTGGTCATCGGGCCGACCGGCTCCGGCAGGCGCACGGCGACGCGCGCCAGGCTGCAGGAGGCCGCGGCTAAGACTGAGCGTCCGGCCGATTGGGTGTACGTCAGCTCGTTCGATCCGACCGGCGGCTTTCGTGCCCTGAAGCTGCCACCCGGAGCGGCCAAGCCGTTTGCCGAGAAGATCGCGCTCGCCATCGACCAGCTCGCCGATGCGCTCCCCGCGGCCTTCGCCGCCGACGACTACGACTTGAAGCGCCGCACTATCGAGGAGGAGTTTCGCTTCAGCCGCGAGGACGCGCTCGAGGCGCTGCGGCGCGAGGCTGAATCCCAGAACATCGCGCTCCTGCGCACGCCCGCCGGCATCGCCGTCGCTCCTGTCCTCGAAGGCAAGGTGGTCAAGACCGATGTCTTCAACTCGGTGCCCGAGGCCCTGCGCCGCGAGGTCGAAACCAAGATCGCCGCGCTCGAGGCGGAGATCGAGGCGATCCTCACCGAGCGCCCCGAGGCCGAGAAGGAGCGGCGCGCACGTCTCGTCGCTCTCAACGAGCAGGTCGCGGGGCGCTATGTCCGCGCCGCGCTCGACGACATCAAGACCGAGTTCGCCGACGTGGCCGGCGTCGAAAGCTATCTCAAGGCGGCATCGCGCGACCTCGTGCGCAACGCCGGAATGTTCGTTGCCGCGGCGCCTGCCGGCCAGCCGGCAAGGCTTTCCGCCACCCACCCGCGCCTTGCGCGCTATGCCGTGCATGTGCTGGCGACGAGCTCGGTCGGAACTGCAGCACCTATCGTGCACGAGCAGAACCCGACCTACGCGAACCTTTTCGGACGCGTCGAGCTCGGCACCGGCGCCGACGGCAGCAGCCAGGTGGTTCGCATAAAGCCTGGCGCGCTGCATCGCGCCAACGGCGGCTACCTGCTGATCGACGGCGAGGCGTTGCTCGACAGCCCGACGACGGCCGAGGCACTGCGCCGCGCCCTGGAGGCGCAGGAAATCCGCTTCGACCCGCCCGCGAGCCCCATCGGCGCTGTCGGCGACGAGGTGCCCGACTTGGAGCCGATCCCGCTCAATGTGCGGCTCGTTGTCTTCGCCAGCGCCGACACGCAGCGCCGGCTCGCCGCAGGCAACGCAGCGCTGCGCCGCCTGTTCAAGGTCGAAGCGGTGTTCGAGCACGCCATCGAGCGTACCAAAGAGGCCGTCGAGAGGTTCGCCGCGATCATCGCCGGCGTCGTCCGGAAGCAGGGACTGCGCCCTCTCGATGCCGCCGGCGTCGCCATATTGGTCGACGAGGCCGCCCACCGCGCTGGCGCCAAATACAAGCTGTCGCTTCTCATTTCCGACATCATCGACGTCTGCCGCGAGGCGGATCATTGGGCCGCGAACGAAAGCCGCGAGGTCATCTCCGCCGCGGATGTCGAGCGCGCACTGCGCCAGCGGCGCGCCCTGGCACCGCCCGCGTCCTTGGCGGAGGCATCATGATCGCCCACGTCGCCGCCGCCGATGAGCGCAGTGGCCGCGTCGTGCTGTGGCTCGGCGGGTCGGCGCCCCTGAGCCGGATCGCCGTCGATGCGGCAATGCTGCTCGCCGAGGCTTTCCAGGCCGAGGTTGAGAGCCTTTACGTCGAGGACAAGCAACTCTTCGATCTTGTCGAATTCCCCTTCGCGCGCGTCATCGGTGATGCGGGCGGAAGCTGGCGCCCCCTGCCGCAGGCGACGCTCGAGCGCGAGATGCGCTTTGCTGCCGCCGCCCTGCACCGGCAGGTCGCTGAAGCGGGGCTAGCGGTGTCGATCCCATGCCGCGCGCGCATCGTGCGTGACGAGCCGTTGCGCGCCCTCGCGCGTGCCTGCGCTGAGAACGGCCCGTGGAACGTCGTGGTCGTCGGCGAGTCCCTAGCGCCGGGAGACGAGTCGCGGCTGGCCGAGCTCTTCGATCGCGTGCGCGACAGTACAGGCGCCGTCATTACCGGGCCATTGGGCCGGCGCACGCGCGGCCCTGTAGTAGCCGTGGTCGAGGAGTTCGAGCGCCTCGGGCCGATGCTCAAGGCTGCGCAGCGCCTGGCACCCATCGCGGGCGGCGACGTGAAGCTGACGCTTGTCGGTGACCGCCGCGACGAGCTGGCCTGGATGGAGGGTGAGGCGCGCCTTCTCTGCGCTGCGGGCGATGAGAGCGGCGAAAGCATCGAGTTCGAGAGCGTGCTTGCCGCCAACGACGATCTGGCCCCGCTCGCCGCGGTGCTGCAGCGGCACAAGCCTGGCATCGCCCTCGCTCAGTATGGCGGCCGGCTGATCGCCCCGGGCGTCAGCCTGCGCCCGCTCGCAGCGACGCTGGAATGCCCGCTGCTTTTGGTGCGCTAGGCGTCACGGCGCCGTCTCGAAGTATTTCGATCCCGTTCCGATGATCTTCGCATTGGGCTCGCCGACAGCCTCGGGATCTTTGCCTTCATAGTCGGAATGATAGAGCACCCAGCGGATCGTCTCGAGCCGCGCTCGCCGCTGATCGTTGGCGCGTACCACGACCCACGGCGCCTCGGCTGTGCTGGTGCGCTTGAAGATGTCCTGCTGGGCACGCGTGTAGTCGTCCCACTTGTCGATCGCGGCGAGATCGATGTCGGTGATCTTCCAGCGCTTGAACGGGTCGTGCCGGCGCTCGTGGAAGCGCTCGAGCTGCATCTCGCGGCCGATGACGAGGTAGTATTTGAACAGCCGGATGCCGTCGCGCACCAATAGCGATTCAAAGTCCGGCGCTGCCTTGAAGAAGGCCTCCACCTGCGCCAGCGTCGCAAAGCTCATGACGCGCTCGACGCCCGCGCGGTTATACCAGGAGCGGTCGAACAGCACTATGTCGCCGGCGGTCGGCAGGTGCTTCACATAACGCTGGAAATACCATTCGCCCCGCTCCGTCTCGGTAGGCTTGGAGAGCGCCACGGAACGGGCGTGGCGGGGGTTGAGCCGTTCCAGGAAACGCCGGATGCAGCTTCCCTTGCCGGAGGCGTCGCGTCCTTCGAACAGGACGACGAGCCGCTCCCCCTTGGCCTGCACATGCGCCTGTAGCTTCAACAGCTCGAGCTGCAGCGCGACGAGGTCGTCATTGTAGGCCTTCTTTTTCAGCTCCTCTTCGTAGGGGAATCCGCCGGAGGCGAGGGCGCGCTCAGCCACCTCGGGCGCCAGCACCGGGTTGTCGATATCGAACGCGTAGGGCTCGCGCGCTATCCCCCTACCGTCCTTGGCAGCTTTCGCGCTCATGCCCTCGCCCGTCCCTTTGTTGCCGCTCGATTGTAAGGTGAATCCATTGACGCGCGCCTGTCACGTTTGAAAGGCGTTATGATCCCTATTAATTAGCCAGCATGGCGTTGTCGAATGACCCGGGGCGCAGGCAAAGGATGTCTTTAGGTTCGGCGCTCAGCAATGTGCGCTGGACCGAGCGCAAGGCGGATCTCGGGGTCTGGGTCGCGGCAACGTTGGCAGCCGCGAAGCTGAACTTGTCGGCGCGATGGATGCCGGTCGTGGCGGCCTCGGGCATCGTCGTTGCCCTGGTGCTCCTGGGGGAGTTGGGCGCCCTCGCGGGCATCGCCGCCCTAGTCGCGTTAGTCTTCGCCGCTACGGCATGGCCGCTCGATGTGAGCGCCGTGCTCGATGTGCTGTCAGGGAAGCAGTCAATGGTCGTCGGGGCACGTGTGGGTGAATCGGAGCGCAACAGCTGGCGTGCTGTGATCGACGCCATTCCGACGGCGGCGCTGGCGCTCGACGATGCCGGCACGCTGCTGCACTACAACCGCCTCGCCGCCGAGATGTTTCCCAAGATTCGCGACGGCTTGCCGATGAGCCAGGTCTCCCGCAGCCCCGACTTGCTTCTCGCCGTCGACCGCGCCCTCGGCTCCGAGGACGAACGCATCGACGTCGAGTTGATCGAGCGCGTCCCGGTTGAGCGGCGTGTGGCGGCCACCGTCACGCGCCTGGCTCGCTCGGCCCGCCCTTCCGACCCCCACGTCCTGGTCACGTTCCGCGATCTGACCGAGCAGGATCGGCTGGGTCAGATGCGCACCGACTTCATCGCCAACGCCAGCCACGAGCTGCGCACGCCGCTGGCTTCCCTGCGCGCCTTCGTCGAGACCCTGCAGGGGCCGGCGCGCGACGACGCCAATGCCCGCAAGCGCTTCCTGCAGCTCATGGCGAGCCAGGCCGAGCGCATGACGCGCCTGATCGACGACCTCCTGTCGCTGAGCCGCGTCGAGATGCGCGTCCACCTTCCTCCGCGCGGCATCGTCGATCTCAACGAGACTGCGGCCTACGTCTGCCAGTCGCTCGAGCCGGTTGCCGAGGCGGCAAGGTCGAAGGTGACGCTCGTGAAGGACGACGCGCCCGCCCGCATCCGCGGCGACCGCGAGGAGATCGTCCAGGTTCTTCAGAACCTTATTCAGAACGCCATCAAGTACGGGCGGGAGGATGGGACCATCGAGGTGCGGGTCGGGCGCGATGCCGCTCGCGGTGCCGCCGGCTCGAAGGTTTGGGTCAGCGTAACCGATGACGGCCCGGGCATTGCCCCTGAGCATCTGCCCCGCCTCACCGAGCGCTTCTACCGGGTGAATGTTACTTCCAGCCGCGAAAAGGGGGGCACCGGCCTCGGGTTGGCGATCGTCAAGCACATCCTGAACCGACACCGCGGGGAGCTGCGCATAGCCTCCCGTCTCGGCGCCGGCTCGACATTCACGGCCAGCTTTGACGAGCTGGGCACGTCCACCTGACGCCATTCGCGGATGCAGCCGCGCTTTTTGAGCAGCTCCTGCAACAATTGAAATTAATCAATTAGTTTCAGTGCGTTAACCTGTCACTAAAGTATTGCTGCATTGGTCTATTTAAGCCGCACGGCGCAAAGGCGCCGGGCGGGGGGAGGTTCGCGAGGTGCGGGTGACCGCACGCCCCGCTATCACCTCCAAGATCAGGAGATCAGTGTGAGCAACAAGCTTATCGCCATGACGGCGGCGGCGGCCGTCGTTGGCACGTTCGCGTTCGCCGGCCAGGCCGTCGCCCGCGACCAGATCCGCGTTGTTGGATCGTCGACGGTTTATCCCTTCACCACCGCAGTCGCCGAGCAGTTCGGCAAGTCCGGCGCCGGCAAGACCCCGGTCGTCGAGTCGACCGGCACCGGCGGCGGCATGAAGCTGTTCTGCGCCGGCGTTGGCGAGGCCAACCCGGACATCACCAATGCCTCGCGCGCCATCAAGAAGGGCGAGTTCGAGGACTGCCAGAAGAACGGCGTCAAGGAAATCGTCGAGATCAAGGTCGGCATCGACGGCCTGACCATCGCCCAGTCTAAGAACGGCGCCGACACCAACCTCACTCGTCAGCAGGTCTTCCAGGCCCTCGCCGAGCAGGTTCCGGACAAGGACGGCAAGCTGATCCCGAACCCGTACAAGAAGTGGTCGGAGATCGACCCCTCGCTCCCCGACGTGAAGATCGAGGTTCTCGGTCCGCCCCCGACCTCCGGCACGCGCGACTCTTTCCATGAGCTGTTCATGGAGAAGGGCGCCGAGGCGTATCCTTCTCTGAAGGACCTCAAGAAGGCCGACTCCAAGGCGTTCGACAAGGTGTGGAAGTCGATCCGTAAGGACGGCGCCTACGTCGAGGCTGGCGAGAACGACAACGTGATCGTCCAGAAGCTCGAGGCCAACAAGGACGCCTATGGCATCTTCGGTTACTCGTTCCTCGAGGAGAACGGCGCCAATCTGAAGGGCGTCTCGATCGAGGGCGTTGCTCCCGAGTATGACGCGATCTCCGGTGGCAAGTACAAGGGCGCCCGTCCGCTCTTCATCTACGTGAAGAAGCAGCACGTCGGCGTCGTGCCCGGCATCGACAAGTTCGTCGAGGAGTACGTCTCCGAGAAGGCCATGTCGAAGGACGGCTACCTTGCGCGCAAGGGCCTCGTTGCTCTTCCCAAGGAAGAGGCCGACAAGGTCCGCGAGTCGGCGCTCAGCATGAAGACGCTGTCGGCTGACGGCGTGAAGTAAGCTTGAAGTGGGGGGTCACCGTTGCCGAAAAAATGCGGCGGTGACCTCCTTTCACTCGTGCCGCGCTATACTTAGAAGGCCCGTCGCTGCGCCCCAACGGCTAAGAAGCGAGTTGACATGTCCGGCTACTATTTCGTTACGATGGCGGTCCTGGTCCTGATCGCCTTCTTCGTTTCTCGCTCCCGCGCGGGACGATTGCTCAAAGGTGGCGCTGGACAACTGCATTCCTTGCCCAATTACCACGGACTGTTTGCGGCTTCGGCAGTATTTGTGCCCATGCTGATCATCTATGCGATCGGCGTGCCGCTGCTGGACAGGTTTGCCGAGGCGCAGGCCCTCTCGTTCTTTGGCCCTGAAGTGGCGAGCGATGCATTGCATCGCGGAGCGACGCTCCGAGACATCCATAACCTCGTTGCCGGCCAATACTCCGGCACCGCTACGGATGCGCTCGTCGAAGCGGCGCGCACCATGAAATCTACGCTCGACTGGGGGCGCAGCCTGATCTTTGGCGCAGGCGTTCTTGCAGCCCTCGTTGCCCTCGCACTCAGCCTCGGTCGTGTCAGCGCCACGTTCCGCGCGCGCAATCACTTCGAGCGCCTAATCCTTGTCGTGCTTTTGCTGTGCGCGGCCGTTGCTGTCCTGACGACGATCGGCATCGTGTTCTCGGTCCTCTATGAGACAATCCGATTCTTCTTCGACCCCAGCCTCAAGGGGCGCCCGACCGTCACGGAATTCTTGTTCGGCACCGAGTGGAACCCCCAGGCAGCGATGCGCGCCGATCAGGGTGACATCAAGACGGCCTATGGCTTCATCCCGCTACTGACCGGAACGTTGCTGATTACGCTCATCGCGATCATTGTTGCTGGTCCCTTGGGTCTCTTCTCTGCCATCTACCTTTCCGAGTACGCGACCGGACGCTTCCGCGCCTGGGCCAAGCCGATTCTTGAGATTCTCGCCGGCATCCCCACGGTGGTGCTAGGCTTCTTCGCCGCTCTGACTGTTGCGCCGCTGATCCGGCAAGCCGGTCAGTACTTCGGCCTGGATGTCGCATCGGAATCAGCGCTCGCGGCCGGCCTTGTGATGGGGATGATGATCATTCCGTTCATCTCCTCGCTGTCCGACGACGTGATCAACGCAGTTCCCCAGTCGCTGCGCGATGGCGCCTATGCCATGGGCGCGACGAAGTCGGAGACCATCAAGCAGGTGGTCCTTCCCGCCGCGCTGCCCGGGATCGTTTCGGCCTTCATGCTCGCGATCAGCCGTGCGATCGGCGAGACCATGATCGTCGTCATGGCTGCGGGTCTCGCAGCAAATCTGACCTTCAATCCTCTCGACGCGGTGACCACGATCACCGTGCAGATCAAGACCATTCTCGTTGGCGATCAGGAATTCGACAGCGCGAAGACCCTTGCGGCCTTCGCCCTCGGCTTCGTGCTCTTCTTCGTCACCCTGATTCTCAACATCATCGCTTTGACCATCGTTCGCAGGTATCGGGAGCAATATGACTGATATCGCCGCCTCGGATTCCGCACGCATGCGACGGGTCGATGTGACCTCGTCGGCTGCCAAGGCCCGCATCCGCGCCCGCTATCGCAAGGAAAGGCGATTCAAGCTGTACGGACTGGGAGCGTTGCTACTCACCACGGTCTTCGTGGTGGTGCTCATCGGCGACGTTCTGAGCCGCGGCCTGCCTGCGTTCTGGCAATATTCTCTCGTGCTCGACGTGAACGTCGACCCCGCCGCTGTTTCATCCGGGGGCAAAGTCGACGAGGCGAGCATTCGCTCGGCCGACTATTACCCGTTGACGAAGGCGGCGCTCGAGTCCGCGATCCCTGGCGAACTGAGCCGCAGTGCACAGAAGCAGTTGGTGCGTCTCGTGAGCACCGACGCGGCCATGCCGCTGCGCGATAAGTTGGTCTCTGATCCAAGTCTCGTAGGCACGACCGTCAAGACACCCTTGATCCTCTCGGCCACCTCCGACCTTTACTTCAAGGGCGAGGGCACGCCGATCTCGACGCGCGAGATGCGCGGCATCGCGACCCCAAGCGGAACATCGGGCGAGATCACTGTCTTGACCTCGGCCAACGATTTCGCCGACGTGCTGGTTCACTTGAAGCAGCGCCTCGCCGAGCAAGCGAAAGGCCTTCGCTCGGAGGCCGATCGGCTGGAGCTGTTCGCTGGCGAGACGGTCACCGCGCGCGTGAAGGCGCTGCGTGACGAGGCCGCAAAGCTACAGCAGCGCGTTGACCAGCCGAAGGTCGAAGAGAAGCTCGACAGCAAGATGCCGAGCCTTCTGATCGCTATCGATGGCGGGTTGGTGAAGATCACCAAGATCAACGATATCTCGGCCACCGGCACCGTGCTGCTTCCGCTGCGTTCGACGGACGAGGCAAAGCCCGGCTCCTGGCAGCTCGTGACCTACGAGACGCCCGAGAGCAACCGCAAGGTCACCGACCAGGACGTCGCCTTCCTCGAGCGCTTCAGGGAGCTCGGCGACATCGAGCGCTCGTTCAACTGGACCTTCCTTACCGCAGGCGACAGCCGCGAGCCCGAGCTGGCCGGCATCCGCGGCGCCCTCGTCGGCACTGCGCTGACGCTCCTCGTCACCCTTGTCTTGTGCCTTCCCATCGGCGTGATGGCGGCCATCTATCTCGAGGAGTTCGCCCGCAAGGGCCGGCTGACCGATCTCATCGAGGTCAACATCAACAACCTCGCTGCCGTGCCCTCGATCGTTTTCGGCCTGCTTGGTCTGGCGGTTTTCCTGAACTTCTTCGGGATGCCGCGCTCCGCTCCGCTCGTCGGCGGCATCACGCTTGGACTGCTCGTCCTTCCGACGATCATCATTGCCGCCCGCGCGGCACTCAAGGCCGTCCCTCCGTCGATCAAGGAGGCTGCGCTGGGAGTTGGCGCCTCGCATCAGCAGGCGATTTTCCACCATGTCCTGCCATTGGCGATGCCCGGCATCATGACCGGAACGATCATCGGCATGGCCCACGCCCTCGGCGAGACGGCGCCCCTCTTGATGATCGGCATGATCGCCTTCATCGTCGACGTTCCGCACGGCTTTACTGATGCGGCCACCGTGCTCCCGGTCCAGATCTATCTTTGGTCCGATCTGCCCGAGGTGGCCTTCAAGTCCAAGACGGCAGCGGCAATCATCGTGCTGCTGATGTTCCTCTTCGTGATGAATGGCGCCGCGATCTGGCTGCGCAAGAGATTCGAGAGACGGTGGTAGTAGGAAATTCAACCGGGGCAATCATGCATACCATGGTCGACAAGCACGCCGACGCGGTCGTGCACGCTAACGTGGCTGGACTTCCGACGCCGAAGGTCAGCGCCAAAGATGTCAACGTCTACTACGGCGAGAAGCGCGCCCTGCACGACGTGTCGGTCGATATTCCCGATCGCGGCGTGATGGCCTTCATCGGGCCGTCGGGTTGCGGCAAGTCGACGTTCCTGCGCTGCATCAACCGCATGAACGACACCATCCCGATCTGCCGCGTGACGGGCAAGATCACCATCGACGACCAGGACATCTACGATCCGAAGCTCGACGTCGTTCAGCTTCGCGCCCGGGTCGGCATGGTGTTCCAGAAGCCGAACCCGTTCCCCAAGTCCATCTACGAGAACGTCGCCTACGGCCCGCGCATCCATGGTCTGTGCCACTCCAAGGCCGACCTCGACGAGATCGTGCAGTCGAGCCTTGAGAAGGCCGGCCTCTGGAAGGAGGTTAAGGACCGCTTGAACGATACCGGCACGGGCATGTCAGGCGGCCAACAGCAACGCCTTTGCATTGCGCGCGCCATCGCCGTCAATCCCGAGGTGATCCTGATGGACGAGCCCTGCTCGGCACTCGATCCGATCGCCACCGCCAAGATCGAGGAGCTCATCGACGAGCTTCGCAAGAACTTCTGCATCATCATCGTCACCCACTCGATGCAGCAAGCAGCCCGCGTGTCGCAGCGTACGGCGTTCTTCCATCTCGGCAGCCTTGTCGAGGAAGGCCCGACAACCGAGATCTTCACCAACCCCAAGGATAAGCGTACGCAGGACTACATAACGGGACGGTTCGGCTGATGCTTCGCACCCTCCTCCCATTCGGGCGCCAGCAGGCGCCCCAACCCCCAGCCAGTGCCCCCCGTCCGGCAGGAGAGCCTTCAATGAACGAGCACACCGTAAAATCATACGAAGAAGAGCTGGCGCTGCTCGACAAGAAGATCGCGCAAATGGGCGGCCTCGCCGAGCAACTGCTTGGCCAGTCTCTCGCTGCCCTCGAGCGCCGCGACCCCAAGCTCGCCGAAAACGTCGTCCTCGCCGACAAGCAGATCGACGCTCTCGAGCGCGAGATCGAGGAGCAGGTCATCTCCATGGTCGCCCGCCGCCAGCCGATGGCCGACGACCTCCGCCACATCATGGGCGCCCTGCGCATCACTACCGATCTGGAGCGCATCGGCGATCTCGCCAAGAACATCGCCAAGCGCGCGCTTGCCATCGCCGACGAGTCGCACCCCAAGCCGCTGATGTCCGGCATCCGTCACATGGTCGAGCTGGCGCTGCACCAGTTGAAGGAGGTGCTCGACGCCTATGCCGAGCGCGATGCCGACAAGGCGCTCTCCGTCTGGCGCAACGATGCGCAGATCGACGCCATGTACAATTCGCTGTTCCGCGAGCTCCTCACCTACATGATGGAGGATCCGCGCAACATCGGCATCTCCACCCATCTGCTCTTCGGCGCCAAGAACATCGAGCGCGTTGGCGACCACACGACCAACATCGCCGAGACGGTGCACTTCCTCGTGCGCGGCTTCAACATCGCCGACGACCGTCCGAAGGACGACCAGACCAGCTCGACTTTGATCTCGGGCTCATAAGAGAAAGCGAGACAAGGCAGAAAGAATGTCCGCTAAGGTTCTCATCGTCGAGGACGAGGCGCCGCTCGCGGAGATGTTGCGCTACAACCTCGAGTCGGAAGGCTTCCGCGTCTCCCACGCCGAAACGGGCGAGGAGGCGCTGATCCTGCTCGAGGAGGAGCGCCCCGATCTCGTCGTCCTAGATTGGATGCTCCCCGGCGTGTCCGGCATCGAGCTGTGCCGGCGCCTGCGCTCCAAGCAGGATTCGCGCAACGTGCCGATCCTCATGCTCACCGCACGCGGGGAGGAGAGCGACCGCATCCGCGGGCTGTCGACGGGCGCCGATGACTATGTCGTCAAGCCGTTCTCGCTCCCTGAGCTCATGGCGCGCGTCAAGGCCATCCTGCGCCGGACCTCGCCGGATCGCGTCGCCGACGTCTTGAAGATCGGCGACATCGAGCTCGATCGCGCCGCCCATCGCGTCATGCGCGGCCTGCGCCAGGTGCGCCTCGGGCCGACCGAGTTCCGCCTGCTCGAGTTTCTCATGGAAAGCTCCGGGCGCGTGCTGTCCCGCACACAGCTTCTCGATGGCGTCTGGGGGCGTGATGCTTTCGTCGACGAGCGCACGGTCGACGTGCACATCGGCCGTCTGCGCAAGGCGCTGATCCGCGGCAACGAGCGCGACCCGATCCGTACCGTTCGCTCGGCCGGTTACGTCTTCGGCGACGCCTGATCGCATAGCCTCGTCGCACAGTCTCACTCTCCCGCGCCCGGCCGCCCGCAGAGCAGTCGCGTACTGTCATTTGAACCGATCATGCGCCAGCGGCCGGCCCTCTGGAGGGAAGTCGCCAGCACAAAAAAAGGGCGCGGGACGAGCCCGCGCCCAATTCTCTGGCGCTAGTGCCGCTTCTGACCGCTTCAGGCGGTTTCTTTGCGCGGAAGAGCGATGTCGAGCGGAGAGGGGACTTCCACGAGGTCGCGCTCGCGGCGGCGAGCCTGTGGCGGCTGGAATGCGCGACGGGCGTGAAACTCGCAGTAGGGCAGTCCGGGCACCTTGTTCTTGCCGCAGAAGTGGAAGTCGCCCGCTTGCGGGTCGCCGATCGGCCAGCGGCAGCTGCATTCAGTGAGGGTCTGGATGGTTTTGCGCTCGGCGACCGGAATGACGATCTCCTCGACCGGCGGCACGTAGGCCTCGGCCTCCTGGTAGAGAGCCCGGAACGCAGGATTGCCGGTCTGCGCGAAGCGCGTCTTGGCCATGCGCTTTGAAGCCATGCGCGGACGCGGCCGGTGGCTCTTCATGCGCGAGGTCGTCGCGCGTCCGGACAGCCCGAGCCGGTGAACCTTGCCGATTACGGCATTGCGGGTGACGCTGCCGAGCCGCCCGGCGATCTGGCTTGCGCTCAAGCCCTCGCCCCAGAGCTTCTTCAACAGCTCCACGCGCTCATCCGTCCAAGCCATAAAGTCTCGCTCCCTGATCATCAGGGGCGCGCGCCGCGGCGCACACCGATTGACATTCGGGACAGACAAGGACGCGGCGCGGAGCGTGCGGGGACGCTACGACGTACGCGACAAGCCGATGCCTGCCCGGTTACGGGACGCTTTACTGGGGTGACGCGAACTGAAATGCGCTTGACGACAAGCGCTTAATCGACTGGACGAGCAACTGCTTCGCCGAGTCGTGCCGGGCTACTCACAAGAGGTATCACGCGTTCAACGCGAGCCCTCGTGCCGCGACAGGAAGAAACCTACAACAGGCAGAATTGGGCCTACAAGATCATCGCTCTGGCACTCGGGGCATCCCGCGGGACAGGTGGCATATTCGCAACATGCAACGTCAAGCCCGTGGCCGTTTTGCCCGCCATTGGCGGCGCGCAAGGGCAGCGCGCCGATAGTCCCGCGGCAATCCCCATTACTCTTCCATGGCCGGCCGGTTTTCGCCGCGACCCGGAGGCAGCCGCTGCCTCGGCAACGCCAAGCCTACGAAAAGCACCGGGAATGTGCCCATTCCGTTGACAGAGGACACCCTCGCGCGTATCTACAGCCCTTCCGTGGCCGCCGTGGAGGCGGCTTTTTTAGTTTCCAGCGACGCTTCGCTGTTTGGGGAGTGGGCTCACCGATGTCCGCGTCCTTGGCGGCCTCGGAACAAGCACCCAAGGCTGCTGCGCAACAATCCGGCCCGTCCGCGGCCGTCATGGGCACCTACGCGCGCCAGAACCTCGTCTTTGAACGGGGGGAAGGGTCTTGGCTCATCACGGCCGCCGGCGAGCGCTACCTCGACCTTGCCTCCGGCATCGCAGTCAATGTCCTCGGGCATGCCCATCCGCGCCTGGTCGCGGCCTTGACCGAGCAGGCGGGCAAGCTGTGGCACACCTCTAACCTATATCGTGTAGAGGGGCAGGAGCGGCTGGCCGAGCGGCTCGTCGCCGCGACGTTCGCCGACAAGGTGTTCTTCTGCAACTCGGGCGCCGAGGCGTGCGAGGCTGCCATCAAGGCCGTCCGCCGCTATCACTTCGTCACCGGCAACCCGCAGCGCTGGCGCATCATTACCTTCAACGGCTCCTTCCACGGCCGCACGTTGGCGACGATCGCTGCCGGCGGCAATCCCAAATATCTGGAAGGCTTCGGGCCGCCGGTGGAGGGCTTCGATCACGTTCCCTTCGGCGATCTCACCGCCACGGAGCAGGCGGTCGGGCCCGAGACGGCCGCGATCATGATCGAGCCGACGCAGGGCGAAGGCGGCGTCAATGTCGCCAGCGCCGAGTTCCTGCGCGCCCTGCGGGCGCTTTGCGACAGGCACGGCCTATTGCTGGTATTTGACGAGGTGCAATGCGGCATGGGCCGCTCGGGCAAGCTGTTTGCACACGAATGGGCTGGGATCGCGCCCGACCTCATGCCCATCGCCAAGGGCATCGGCGGCGGCTTTCCGCTCGGTGCGCTGCTCGCCACCGACAAGGCTGCCCAGGGGCTGACGCCCGGCACGCACGGCTCGACGTTCGGCGGCAATCCGCTGGCGACGGCCGTCGGCTACGCCGTGCTCGACGCTGTCCTCGAGCCCGGCTTCCTCGATGCCGTCAGGCAGAAGACCCTGCGCCTGAAGCAGGCACTCGCGGCGCTGAAGGATTCCCATCCCGATCTCGTCGAGGAGGTGCGCGGCCAGGGGCTCCTCGCCGGCATCAAGGTCAAGGTGGCGCCTGCTGAGGTGGTGAAAGCCGCTCTCGGCGAGAAGCTGCTCGTTGCCGGCGCGTCCGACAACGTGGTGCGCCTCCTGCCCCCGCTCAACATCGCCGACGAAGAGATCGCCGAGGCGGTGCAGCGCCTTTCGCGCGCGCTCGATCGTCTGTCGGCCCCCGCAACCTGACGTCATCCTCATCCCAGCCGGCCGGAGTGCTATGGCCACGAAATCGCGAACCGTTCTTGAGCCGAGACATTTTCTCGATCTCGATGTCCTCGACGCGCAGACGCTGCGTAATATCATCGATATGGCCCACGCCATGAAGAAGGCCGGCAAGAAGACGCCGGCGAAATTCCGGCCGGACGGCATCGAGGAAAAGACGCTGGCGATGATCTTCGAGAAGCCGTCGACGCGCACGCGCGTCTCGTTCGACGTCGCCATGCGCCAGCTCGGTGGCCAGACGCTCTCCCTCAACAACTCCGACTTGCAGTTGGGGCGCGGTGAATCCATCGCCGACACCGCGCGTGTCCTGTCGCGCTACATCGACGCGATCATGATCCGCGCCAACTCGCATGACACGCTGCTCGATCTCGCCAAGTACGCGACCGTGCCGGTCATTAATGGCCTCACCGACAAGAGCCATCCCTGCCAGGTCATGGCCGACATTATGACCTTCGAGGAGCATAAGGGGCCGATCAAGGGCCGCTCCGTCGCTTGGGTCGGCGACGGCAACAACGTCGCCGTCTCCTGGATGCACGCCGCCGTGCGCTTCGGTTTCGAGCTGCGCGTCGCATGCCCCGACGAGTTGCGTCCCGAGCAGGACGCGGTCGATTGGGTGAAGCGCGAGAAGGGCGCCGTGAGCTATACCAGTGACGCGGCGAAAGCCGTGCGCGGTGTCGACTGCGTTGTCACCGACACCTGGGTGTCGATGGGCCAGACCGACGCTGCGCGCCGCAAGAAGATGCTCGAGCCCTATGGCGTAAACGCCCGCCTGATGAAGGCCGCTGGCAAGGATGCCATCTTCATGCACTGCCTCCCAGCCTACCGCGGCAAGGAGGTGTCGGAGGACGTCATCGATGGGCCGCAGTCTGTTGTATTCGACGAGGCCGAGAACCGCCTGCACGCGCAGAAGGCGATTCTCGCCTGGTGTCTCGGAGTAGCGTAATGGCGGACTCGGCGGCGACGACGGAAGTGACCCGCAAGACGCCGCGCGACGACCTTGTGCTGCCGTTCCGCACCGAGCGCTCCGGCATCATCGGGCGCCTGGTGCGCCTCGGGCCGGCAATCGACGAGATCCTTTCCCACCACGCCGCCCCCGTCGCCGTTTCGCAGGCCCTGGGCGAGGCCGTCGCGTTGACGGCGATGCTTGGCACGGCGCTCAAGATTGACGGCAAGCTGACGCTGCAGACCAAAACCGACGGGCTGTTGGACTTCCTCGTCGTCAGCTACGAGTCGCCGGGGCGCCTGCGCGGCTACGCGCGCTACGACAAGCGCCGCATCACTGTCGATGACGATGTCGATCCCGGCACTTTGCTGGGCGAAGGCCACTTGGCCATCACCATCGATCCCGGCGACGACATGGAGCGCTACCAGGGAATTGTCGCCCTTGATGGCGAAGGCGTCGGTGCGGCTGCGCTAAGCTATTTCCGCCAGTCGGAGCAGCTCCCATCGTTCCTTCGCCTCGCCGTCGCGCGCCACTACACGGCAGGCGAGAACGGCGCACCGGGGCGCTGGCAATGGCGCGCCGGCGGCTTGCTCGTGCAGCACCTTGCACGCGCCGGCGGCAACGAGGAGGCCGTGCTCGCGTCCGAGGAGGACGAGGAAATCCTCGGCGAGACGGACGACGACTGGGAGCGCACGCGCATCCTTGCTTCCACCGTCGAGGATCACGAGCTACTGGACCCGATGCTCGCGCCCGAGCGGCTTCTCTATCGGCTGTTCCACGAGGAAGGGGTGCGCGCGTTTCGTGCCGCGCCCATCGAGGCCTTCTGTCGCTGCTCGCGCGAGCGCGTGCATGCGTTTCTGAAGAGTTTCGGAGCCGCGGACCTCGCAGACATGCGCGAGCCGGACGGCTCGATCTCCGTCACGTGCGAATTCTGCACCAAGACCTATCGCTTCGCCCCCGACGAGATCATCTAGGGGCAATCTCGACGTCATCCTCGGGCTTGTCCCGAGGACCCAAGGGTCAGCAATCTCAGGTGTCGACAGCGGCTGCGCACGTCGCAGCGAGCAGAGAGATGGATCCTCGGCATAAAGCCGAGGATGACAGGTGAGGTGCGGATGTGCGCCCGGCTTCTGCGCTCACTTCAGCGTCTTGAGGTAGTCGACGATCTTCGCGCGCTCGGACGCATCCGCGACACCGCCGAACGGTTTCATGGCGTTGCCGTGCACGACGTTCTCGGGATTGGCGATGAACTGGTCGAGGTTCTTTTCGTCCCAGGTGATGCCCGAGCTCTTCATTGCCGACGAGAACTGGAAGCCTTCGATTGAGCCTGCCTTGCGCCCGACGATGCCGTGCAGCGTTGGACCCAGCCGGTTGTCGCCTTCCTTGAACGAATGACAGGTGCGGCAGGCGTTGTTGAACGCCACTTTGCCGTCCTCGCTTTCCTCCGGCGCCGCTGCGGCCGGAAGTATGGCGAGCATTGTCAGAGCGCTGACAAGCGCTGCGCGAAGCTTACACACTTGAGCCTCCGTGGCGATTGTTCCACGGAGGTCATAAGTCGTCGTCGATGCCGAAAGTTCCCGAGTTGGTGCTTGAGGCGGATGAAGAAGTCGTGATCGCTTGTCAGCGCACGGCCGAACCGTGCTCGGCCCAGTCGCCGAGGCGCCCCAGGAACGCAGCGCACTTGTCGAGCTGGTCTTTGGCGATCCACTCGTCGGCAGTGTGCGCCTGCGCGATGTCGCCCGGTCCAATGACCACGGCCGGCGAGCCGGCGACCTGGAACAGTCCCGCTTCCGTCGCGTACGACACCGCGTGCGTCTCGTTCTGGCCGGCGAGCTTCAGCGCCAGCGCCACCGCTTCAGACGCCGCACCCGCAGAGTACGGCGGCACTTGGTTGGCTATGGCGATGTCGATGCCCGCCTCGGGCGCCACCTTGTGCATCTCCGGCAGGCAGACGTTGGCGGCGAACACGCGGATGCGCCGGTCGATGGCTGCTATGTCGACACCCGGGATGGCCCGCACATCGAACTGCATGGTGCAGTTGACCGGTACGATGTTGGTCGCAGTTCCGCCTTCGATCTTCGTCACCTGCAGTGTCGCATAGGGCGGATCGAAGCGCGGATCCTGCGGCCTCAGCTTCAATTCGCGCTCGATCTCGGCAAGCTCGCGCAACATCTTTCCCGCAACCGCGATGGCATTGACGCCGAGCGGCGCCATGCTCGAGTGCGCCGCGCGCCCGCGCACGTCGATGCGCCAGCGCACCGGCCCCTTGTGGGAATCGACGACGCTCATCGAGGTGGGCTCGCCTACGAGCACCATGCGCGGCTTCGTCAGCCGGGCGCCGAACTCGGCGATCATCGGCCGGACGCCGAGGCAGCCGATCTCCTCGTCGTACGAGAAGGCGAGATGGATCGGCACCGTCAGCGGTCGCGAGACGAAGTCCGGTACCGCGGCCAGCACGCAGGCGAGGAAACCTTTCATGTCGGCAGTGCCGCGCCCATACAGCTTGCCGTTGCGCTCGCTGACGATGAACGGGTCCGAGGTCCACTTCTGCCCCTCGACCGGCACCACGTCCGTATGCCCCGACAGCGCGACGCCGGGCGTCCCCCGCGGGCCGATGGTTGCATAAAGGCTCGCCTTGCTGCCTTCCGTATTGGGCACGATCTGGCTCTCGACGCCGTGCTGCAGCAGGTAGTCTTCTACGAAGCGGATGAGGGCCACGTTCGGTTTGTGGCTCGTCGTGTCGAACCCGACGAGCCGCGCCAGCAGCTCCTCCGACGAGTAGCTCGGTCCATTCATCGGCGGCTCGCTAGTTGAGGCTGCGCAGGGCGAACGGACTGTCGAGCGAAAAGGCCGGAATGGCGACGTCGAACAATTCGCCCTTCTCGTCCGTCATCTGGTAGCTGCCCACCATGATGCCTGACGGCGTGCGCAGCGGACATCCCGAAGTATAGCTGAATGAGCCGCCCGGTTGGATCACCGGCGTCTCGCCCACGACGCCCGGGCCGCGCACCTCCTGCGTCTGCCCGACACCATCCGTGATCAGCCAGATGCGCGATCTAAGCTGCACCGTCTCCTCGCTCTCGTTGGCGATGTCGATGGTGTAGGCCCAATAGAACTGGCTCTCCTCCGGGGACGACTGGTCCTCCAGGTATTGCGGGGTGACGCGGATGCGGATGCCGCGGGTCACAGCTTCGTACATGTTGCGGCGGTGCTCCTTGCGCCGGCCGGAAGGCGCGAACGGCGGCGAATTCTAAGGGCCCCGCGCGCCGGGTCAATGACGCGCGCGGGCCGATTAACGGCGCGTTGCGGCAAGCCCGGCATCGAGGTCCGCGGCGAGGTCATCGAACGCCTCGAGCCCCACCGACAGCCGCAGCATGCCGTCGCCGATGCCGAGTTCGGCCCGCGCTTCCGGTCCGATACGGTGATGTGTGGTCGTCGCCGGATGTGTGATCAGCGATTTGGCATCGCCGAGGTTGTTCGAGATTTTGATCAGCTTGAGCGCGTTCTGCAGCGCGAACGCCGCCGCCTTCCCACCCTTCACCTCGAAGGCGATCATCTGCCCGCCGCCGGTCATCTGCCGCCTGGCAAGCTCGGCCTGCGGATGGTCGGCGCGGCCGCAGTAGAGGACGCGGGCGACCTCCGGCTGCTCGGCAAGGTGGTCGGCGACGCGTGCAGCGGTTGCCACCTGGGCCCGCACGCGCACCGGCATCGTCTCGAGGCCTTTCAGCATCACCCATGCATTGAACGGGCTCATGGTGGGCCCGGTCTGGCGCAGGAACTCCTGCAAATGGTTGGTCACATAGTCCGCCGACCCGAGCACAGCGCCGCCGAGACAGCGGCCCTGCCCGTCGATGTGCTTCGTCGCCGAGTAGACGACGACATCCGCCCCATGCTGCAGCGGGCGCTGCAGCATCGGCGTCGCGAACACGTTGTCGACCACGACGATCGCGCCGATCTCGTGCGCCAGCTTCGACGCGGCAGCGATATCGACCAGTTCCAGCGTCGGGTTGGAGGGCGTCTCGAAGAAGAACAGCTTGGTGTTCGGCCGGATCGCCTTTTTCCAGGCGTCGAGATCGCGCCCGTCGACCAGAGTCGAGGAGATGCCGTAGCGCGGCGCGAGCACGTCGACGATGTAGCGGCAGGCACCGAACAGCGCCCGCGCCGAAACGATGTGGTCGCCGGCCTTGAGGTAGCCGAGGATCGCGGCGTTCACGGCCGCCATGCCGCTCGCCGTCGCCCGCGCTTCTTCCGCGCCCTCGAGCAGACGCACGCGCTCCTCGAACATGGCGACGGTCGGGTTGCCGAAGCGGCTGTACTGGAAGCCCGGGTCCTCGTTCTTGAACCGCGCCTCGGCCTGCTCGGCGTTGGCGTAGACGAACCCTTGGGTGAGGAA
Source organism: Pseudomonadota bacterium (assembly GCA_023405815.1). Classification (GTDB taxonomy): domain Bacteria; phylum Pseudomonadota; class Alphaproteobacteria; order Rhizobiales; family Hyphomicrobiaceae; genus Hyphomicrobium_A. The sequence continues at coordinate 47,177 of JAEXXM010000020.1, forward strand.
CATTGCCTCGGAGGTCTCGCCGAACTGCGAGCGCAGCGATCCGCCGTGCACCAGCTGCGTTTCCGGCGCCCAGGTTTCGGGACCTGCCGAGCGGTTCTTCTTGGTTGCCATGCGCACTTACCTCCAGGGCTCATCGCCCAGCAAAAAACCCGGCCAGCCGACGCGCCGCTCGAAAAGATAAGCCGCGCCTGAGCTCCGGGGTGCGCACGGCCCTTTTAGCGAGTTGTTTTACGTGGCTGCAAGCCGGCCGGCCAAATGACCACGGAGTAACAGCGGGGATTACTCCCGCTATGAGCTTGGCGTCAAGGCCCGCTTGCTCTAGAGCGACAAGCTGCGCTTGCCGCCGAGGACTTAACGAGTATGGCTAAGCTCGAAACTAAAGCTGCGAAGGCCGCCCCCAGGAGCGCCGAGGGTATCCTGCCCTCCCAGGCGATCCGCGCCCTCATCGCCGCCGACGAGGTGAAGCTTTCCGAGCCGATCCTATCCAACCAGCTGCAGCCCGCGAGCCTCGATCTGCGGCTCGGCACCGTCGCCTATCGCGTGCGCGCGAGCTTCCTCCCGGGGAAGGGCGAGAAGGTGCAGGCCAAGCTCGACGATCTGCAATTGCACGCCATCTCCCTGTCGCAGGGCGCCGTGCTCGAGACCGGCTGCGTCTACGTCGCGCCGCTGCTCGAAAGCCTGGCGCTGCCGGGAGGACTGTGTGCTGCGACCAACCCCAAGAGTTCCACCGGCCGCCTCGACGTGTTCACGCGCGTCATCGCCGATGGCGTTTCCGCCTTCGACCAGATCCCGGCGGGTTACGACGGCCCGCTCTACGCCGAGATCTGTCCCCAGACCTTTTCCGTCGTCGTGCGCAAGGGCTCGCGCCTGTCACAGATCCGCTTCCGCGCCGGCGGGACGGAAGCCAAGCCCGTTCAGGACATCGCGCTCTCGGTGGACCTCACCGGCGACAAGGACGGCCTCGTCGGCTACCGCGCCAAGCGCCACACCGGCCTCGTCGACGTCGACGCGGTCGGCGCCTGCGCCACGCTCGACTACTGGGAGCCGATCTATGTGCGCGGCAAGAAGCGCCTGATCCTCGACCCTGATCAGTTCTACATCCTCGCCTCCAAGGAAGCGGTGCACGTTCCGCCCGACCAGGCCGCGGAAATGGTGCCCTTCAATCCGCTCGTCGGCGAGTTCCGCGTGCACTATGCCGGCTTCTTCGATCCTGGTTTCGGGCATGCCGAGGCGGGCGGCTCGGGCGCCCGCGCCGTGCTCGAGGTGCGCTCGCACAAGGTGCCGTTCATCCTCGAGGACGGACAGACCATCGGTCGCCTCGTCTACGAACGGCTCACCGAGACGCCGGAGCTTATCTATGGCCGCGACCTCGCCTCCCACTATCAGGCCCAGGGCCTCAAGCTCTCCAAGCACTTCAAGTAGCCGCGCGCTTAAACCCACACCGTCATCCTCGGCTTTATGCCGAGGACCCAATTCTCGGCTTGCTGCGACGTTGGCGGTAAGAGGTCGGCGCTCGTGCTGCTGGCTCGCTGGATCCTCGGGACAAGCCCGAGGATGACAGGTTGGGTGGTGTTGGTGGCTACAACCTAGCCGATCGTTAAGTCGGGCCCGCTAGCATGCGGGCATGGACTACCTGCCTCAGATCGATCCCTGGCTCGCCCTTGGCGTCGTCGCCGCGACGGCGCTCACCGACGCCGTCTACGTGATGTTCACGTCCTCGGTCATTCACCGCAAGCGTTTCGCGGCCGCCAACTGGAGCGCGCTTTGGTACACGCTCTCCTCGTTCGCCGTCATCAGCTACACCAACAACTGGGTGTACGTGGTATTTGCGGCAGCAGGGTCGTGGATCGGCGCCTATGCGTCGATGACGTGGCTGCATGGTCCGCCGGGCAAGCCGCCGGCGCCCATCTCCCCCGACAGCACCCAGTAAGAGTGTTCACTTACTCCTTGCGGCTCTCGACGGCATCGGCGTCGATCGTGTAGCCCGCATCGGCGAGCCCGGTGAACGCCGTCTCTGTCCTCATCGTGCCGGTGACCCACACCGGGTCGAACTGGCCGGCGATCTCGAAGCCCTTCTCGCTCTTCACGTAAACGATCTGGTTCGCCGGCGGCGGCGGCACGTGGATGCAGGCGCCGACGAACGGCACCAAGAGGAACTCCTTGATCGTCGTCGCCTCGAAGTCGAGCGGCACCACGTAGCCGCCGATCTTCACGCGCTTGCCGTTGTACTCCGCGACGACGCGCGGCGGCTGGTTGCCGCCCGGTTGCTTGCGCTTCACCGACATGAACGCCCCCTCAGGTAGGGCCGGTGGCGGCGGCCCGCCATCGTCGGGGACCGGCTGCGAACCCGAGAAGAACGTCTTCGGCTTCACGGGGGCCTGTTGCGCCGGCGGCATGAGCTGCGCCCATTTGATCTCGATGGGGCCGTCGACAGCCTTCGCGGACATCAGGGGGGCATGCATGGCGAGCAGCGCCAACACTATGCCAAGACGAGCTTTCGTCATCTTCTTCTCCACTATGTGCGCACCGTCATGCCGTCGGCGAGCGACAGCCGGTACGCGCGTATTGCTGGCAACAGTCCGGCGAGGAAGCCGGCGACGACAATGCCGCCGAGCATCAGCCACTCGCGGCTCGTCGGCGCGTTGATATCGAGGTTGAGCCCGTAGGTGGCGTCGAGCCATGGGCGCAGCATCAGCAGCGCTGCATAGAGCAAGACGACGCCGAGCGCGACTCCCGCCAGCGTCAACAGGCCCGCCTCCGTAGCCAAGAGCCCGAGCACCGTCGTCGGCCGCGCGCCCACCGAGCGCAGGATCGCCATCTCGCGCCGCCGCTCGTTGAGCGTCGTCAGGATCATCGTCACCATGCCGAGCAGCGCCGTTGCGACGACCATTGCCGAGACGACCGACAGCGCCGTCTCAGCCGTGCCCACGAGTCCCCACAGCTCCTGCAGCGCCGCGCCCGGCATGATCGCCGACAGCGGTTCCTGCGCATATTCGTTGATCGCCCGCTGCAGCTTGAACGTCGCCAGCTTCGACTTGAGGCCGACCAGCGCCGCCGTGATCGCCTTCGGCTTCAAGTCCATCTGCCGCACATCGTCCGCCGAGATGCTTTGCCCTGGCTGCGGCATCCCGTTCTGCCAGTCGACGTGGATCGCCTCGATGGCTTCGAGGCTCACATGCACCGTGCGGTCGACCGGTGTTCCCGTCTTGGCGAGTACGCCGGAGACTCGGAACGGCTTGTCCTGGTGCTCGACAAACGACACCGATCCGAGCCCGTGCGCCACGACGATCGGATCGCCGACCTTGTAGCCGAGCGCTTTGGCGACATCGGCGCCGATCACCGCATCGAACAAGTCTTTGAACGGCCCGCCCTCGGTAAACTTTAGGCTCTGTCCGTGGCGATACTTGTAGCGTTCGAAATAGTCGGCCGTGGTGCCGAGCACGCGGAACCCGTGATGGCTGTCGCCGAGCGACATCGGAACGATCCACGCCACTTCTGGCCGTTTTGCAATGTCCTCGTAGCTCTTCCAGGTGACATTGTTCGTGGCGTTGCCGATGCGGAAGACGGAATAGAGGAGCAGTTGGATGCTGCCAGAGCGCGCCCCCACGACGAGGTCCGTGCCGGAGATCGTGTCGGCAAAGCTTTGGCGCGCGCCGGTGCGCACCTTTTCCACGCCGAGCAGCAGCATCACCGAGAACGCGATGGCGAGCACAGTTAGGAACGCCGTCAGCGCGCGGTTACGCAACGATTGCACGGCGAGGCGCGGCACGATGTGGCGGTGAACACTCATGCCGCAGCACTCCGTTCCGCCACCGCGATTTCATCGAGGCGCAGCACGCGGTCGAAGCGTTTGCCGAGTTCCTCCTCGTGGCTGACCATGATGATAGACGCACCCGCCGCCTCGGCCTCCGCGAACAAAAGGTCGAGGAACGCGAGCTGCCGGTTGCGATCGAGCGCCGAGGTCGGCTCGTCGGCGACGATCAGCTCCGGCGCACCTATCAGCGCCCGTGCCGCGGCGACGCGCTGCTGCTGGCCGACGCTGAGGCTCGCCGCCGAAAGGCCGGCCAGCTCCTTGGCATCGAGGCCGAGGCTCGCGAGTAGGCGCAGTGCTTCCTCCTCCTCCGGTCCGTTGCGCGCAGCGCGCTCGGCCCGTGTCCGTGAGAACGAGAGCGGCAGCATCACGTTGTCGAGGATCGAGCCATAGGGCAGCAGGTTGAACATCTGGAAGATGATGCCGAAGTGCTCCGCCCGAAAGCGGTCGCGCGCTGCGTTCGATAGCTTCGTCAGGTCCGTGCCGAGGATTTCGAGCGTTCCCGACGCCGGAGTGACGATGCCGCACAGAAGACTGAGGAACGTGGACTTGCCGGTCCCGGAGGGGCCGACCAGCAGCACCCGCTCGTGCGCCGGGAGCGAAAAGCTCTCAATCGACAGCGAGAAGCCTCGCGGCCCAGGCCAGCGAAATCGGACGCCGTCCATGCGGACGACGTTCGGCGCGGCCGGCTCGGAAGTGGGCCGCTGCATCACATGATCCCGCCGAGGTCGAGCGTTGGCTTGTCGCGGCCCACCTCGTATTTGCTCTGCCCCTTCGCCGTCACGACGTTGACCGTCAGGCCCTGCGCCCCGCCAAACTGCTTGAAGTAGTCGAACCCGATGCTTGTGAGGTCCGCTGGGCTCGTGCAGTTGAACTCGTAGGTCGCGTGGAACTGGTTGTGGCCGTCGTGATCGTGCGCGTCATGATCATGGTCGTGCCCGTCGGCCTTCTCTTCTTTCGCGTCGTGGTCGTCGCCATGGTCGTGCTCGGCTTCCAATGCGACATCGGCGGCCGACACCGAGCAGCCGGCGGCAGCAGGCAGCACGAACAGCCCGAGCGGCTTTTGCAGCAGCGCCTTTGCCGCTTCCACCTTGGCCGTCTGCTCGTCTGTGGACGCCGCGTGCTCGAAACCGACGATGTCCATCCCAGGGACTTCCAGCTCCATCGATAGTCGTGTTTCTTCGATGGCAATGCTGAGCGAGCCGTGGCCGTGCACATGGGCGCCGAGTTCGCGATGCTCTTCTTCGGCGCGAGCGCCGGCCGGCAAAGCCAGGGCGAGTGCGAACAAGGACGAGGTGAGTACAAATGATGTTTGCTTGCGCATGATCGTGCTCCTCGATCGAGGCCGCTCGCCCGGCGTCAATGCCCGGTCGCGAACGGATATGATTTCATCCGGTGAACAATCCCGGCCGGGGCGGCACGGGGGCGTAGGCGGCGCGGAGGCGCTCAGGCCTGAGGCGGCGCGCGTGCCTGGAAGTGCGAGGGGTGCGTCTCCGATCGCGTCTGCGACGACGGCTGCAACCGCAGCGACGGCCTCGGTGCTACTGCCATCGCAAGGATGATCGGCGCGGGCAGCAAGCTCGTGCCCGACGCGGCGAGAGACCAGCAAAGTGGGCAATCGTCACTGTGTTGGTGCCGCGGTATCGCAGGACGGCACGCGTCCGGCGGAACGATCGCGCGGCAGGCTAAGGAGGCGCTCTTGCTCCACTGATGTGCGCTCGGAGCATGCGGGTGCACATGCGCATGCGCCAGCATGAGCGTCGCCTGCACCGCGACCGCGAGCAGGGCCACAAGAATGGGGCTTCTCAGACGCCGAAATGAGCGCATGTGGTCTCCGTGGGCTCGCAACGATAGCGCCGAAAATAGGGCAAGCGGAAGACATGGCCGGTTAACGGCCGTATATAGGGCCGGTGCGCGGCGCCGTCCGCGACTGCGCGCCAAGATGCGCCGACCAAAGCACCTAGAAATGGGGAACACGCCTGATGAGCCGTCTCTATCAACCGCAGCACCGCGCCCTCCAGGACCGCTTCCAGTCTCGACCCATGGCCGACCGGATCGAGCAGATCGCGTTGAAGACGGAAATCGGGCCCGACGAGAAGGCGTTCATCGAAAGCCGCGACTTCTTCTTCCTGACGACGGTCGATGGCGAGGGACGCCCGACCGTTTCCTATAAGGGCGGCGCACCCGGCCTCGTGCGCGTCGTCGACGACACGCACATCATGTTTCCGAGCTACGACGGAAACGGCATGTATCTGTCCATGGGCAACATCGCCACCCACCCCCAGGTTGGCTTTCTTTTCATCGATTTCGAGCGCCCGTTCCGGCTTCGCGCCCAAGGAATTGCCGAGATCACCGATGCCCCCGAGTGTCTGGCGGCCTTCAAGGAGGCCGAGCTCGTCGTCCGGGTGAAGCTGACCGAGCTCTGGATGAACTGCCCTCGCTACATCCACCGCTACCACCGCATCAAGTCGTCGCGTTACGTCCCCCAGGCCGACGCGGAGACGCCCGTATGCGAGTGGAAGCGGATTGACGGCATCCAGGATGTGCTGCGTCCGAACGAGCTCGAGCAGGTGGCGCAATCGGGCGGAACCATCGCCATCGAGGAATGGATGGGACGTGTCGTCACCGGCGACGAGATGGCCTGATCAATCCACTCTTCAAGAGTCAGCAACGCCGCCGGAGCGGTCTCTGGCGGCGCTGCATGCCTCGTTTGCGAGGCTGCTCTCCTTGCGCGTTATTTCGTCTGCCTGCAGCTAACCCGTTAGCAGGAAGGGTGAAATTGACCCTGCAACTTTGAACCCCGCAGCCGTCGAGGACAATCGTTGCTTTGGCGCAGCTCTGCGTCCTGCTATGCACTCTCTGCTTGGCTCGCCGAGACCGGCGGCCATCCTCAGAGGGTCACGGAGCCCCGGCTGTGGTAAAAGCCGCCTTCAGTAATGGCCTCAGGGAGGCGCCCATGGCTTCGTCTATTTCCAAAGCCTACACGGCCACGCGGGAATACCTCGGCGGCACGCTTCTCGGCGACACGGGCTTCTTCTTCCACTTTTCCGCCTATGTGCTCGTCAATGCCATCCTCATCGCGCTTAACTTGCTCCTGACGCCACAGGTGCTTTGGTTCATCTGGCCGCTGCTCGGCTGGGGGATCGGCATTCTCGCACACGGGCTCGCCGTAAACTTCTCCAAGGAAGAGGCCGTACGCCGGCGCGCTCACACACGCGGCGCCCGCATCGCGCAGAAGACCACGCCCCCCGGACCCTGAAGGTCCGGCCGGCACGTCCGCATCAGGGATCGGTGGTTCGTCTCCGTACGCGTTCGGCCATTAGCTCCATCACCGTCACGGCAAAGCCCGGCTCCTCGGCGGCAAGCGCGAGGAAGGTTGGCTTGTCGATGACCGCGACCTCTGTCGGCTGGCTGGCGAGCGCCGCGGCCGCGCGCGGCGCATCGTCGATGATCGCCATCTCGCCGAACACGCCGCCGACGCCGACCTTCTCAAGTATGCGCCCGAAGCTGATGACGTCGACTGCACCGCTGCGCACGACATACATGGCGTCGCCCGCATCGTGCTCGAGGAAGATCCGCTCTCCGGCTTCGAACCGCTTCAGCGGAATGCCCCGCTGCTCGAGCATGCTGAAATCAATGGAAGTTTCTGACACGCCTGCAATGCCTTTCCAATATGCAGGCAGATAGTAGCCGCCGCGATCGTTGAGGCAATAGGTGGCGGCGGGGTGCGTCCGTCACGCGCGGGCGAAATAGAGGGCGAGGAATCGCTCGTAAATTCGCGTCAAAGTTTCAAGATCGGCGAGCGGCACGTGCTCGTCGACCTGGTGAATGGTTGCGTTGACGAGGCCCATCTCGATCACCGGACAATGGTCCTTGATGAAGCGCGCATCCGACGTGCCCCCGCCCGTTGATAGCTTGGGCGCGCGGCCCGTGACCTCCTGGACAGCCGCTTGCATCGTATCGACGAGCGGCCCCGGCTCGGTCACGAACACGTCGCCGGTGCCCGAGAATGTCAGCCTGTAGTGCGCGCCCAGCTCCGCCGCAGCCTCATCGCATGTCTTTCGCAATAGCGCCTCGAGGCGCGGGCGATCGTGGGCGTCGTTATAGCGAACGTTGAAGCGTGCCCGAGCCTCTCCCGGTATGACATTGGTGGCCGTGTTGGGAACCGAGATGACGGTTACCCCTAGATGCGATGGCTCGAAGTGCTCGGTGCCGTCGTCGAGCTTGAGGCTCGACAGCCGGTCGATGATGCGCGCCAGCTTCGGGACTGGGTTGTCGGCGATGTGCGGGTAGGCGGCATGCCCCTGCTTTCCGGCCACCACGATCTCGCCGTTGAGCGACCCGCGGCGCCCGATCTTGAGCTCGTCGCCGACGGTATTCCGGCTCGACGGCTCGCCGACGATGCAAGCGTGCAGCACCTCTCCGCGCGCCTTCAGCCACTCGAGCACCTTGATCGTGCCGTTGACGCTGTCGCCCTCCTCGTCTCCCGTGATGAGCAGCGAGATCGAGCCGGGAAGCGTTCCCTTGTCGTAGGCGAGGAAACGCTTCATGCCGGCGATGAAGCAGGCGATCTCGCCCTTCATGTCGACGGCCCCGCGCCCGTAGAGCACCCCTTCGCGGATTTCGGCCCCGAATGGGGGCGCCGTCCAGGCATCGATGTTTCCCGGGGGTACGACGTCGGTATGGCCGGCGAAGCAGAGGTTCGGCCCGGTATTGCCGAGGCGAGCGTAGAGGTTCTCGACGTCGGCAAAACCCGGCTCCGAGAACGTGATCCGGTGGCATTCGAAGCCTGCCGCGTCGAGCACGCCTTCGAGCAACGTCAGCGCCCCGCCTTCGACGGGCGTCACGCTTTCGCAGCGGATCAGCGCTTGCGCCAGGGGTACGGGATCGTGGGACGTCGTCATGCCGCCTTGCCTGCTAGCGGATCGGGGCCAAACCGGTTGGCGCCCGTGGTGCCGCGAGTGAAGCCGTTGTCGATGAACGCGAAGATAAAGTACGCCGCCATGGGCAGAATAATCGTCAACGTCGAGGTCGGATTCACGCCTCCCGTCGCCCTTGTCAGGTGCGGTCCGAGGTAGAGCACAACCCCGAGCGGTGCAAAGAGATACCCGAGCCACCAGGGGCGGTCCGTATCGTTGAAGCGCTTCACTGTCATCGCCGTCACCGGCCAGAGCAGCGCGATCTGCCACAGCGTGTCGGGCCAGGTAGGGGGCGGCATCTCCTCGGAAGTGAAGTAGTCGGGATTGAGGATGAGGCCGCCCGCGGCGCTGGCAACGCCGGTGATCACCAGGCCGAGCCACCACTTAGCGCGATTGATCCGGCCATCGAACGAGAACAGCAGCAGGATTAGATTCTGCATGGCAGTGCCTCGCTCATCCCTCGGACGTCTGCCCCGACAGCGCCAGCTCACCGGCCGACACGGCTGTCGCGCTGCGGAACTCTTCGACGTCCGTCTCCACCAGCGTGATCTTCTGCCAGATCTTCTGACTGAGGTCGGTGCTCAGGCGCTCGATGTCGCCCACGGCGTCGATGACGGCCGGGTCGGGTATCTTTTCAGCGTAGATTGCCGCTGCCTTGCTCGCCAGCGACAGCATCTCCGAGCAATAGCTGAGATAGCGCACGAGCTCGTAGCGCGTCATGTCCCGCTCGGGCGAGGAGCTGGTACGTGGCCCGCCGAGTGCACTCGGGTCTTTGGTCAGCTGGTGCATGTCGATGACGTGCGCGATGGAGCGAAAGCCGTGCAGGTCTTTTAGGACAGCGGCGCGGCGCCAACGGCCCTCGAGGCTGGACAAGTAGAAGGCCGCGCCGCCAAGCACGATGAGCAGGCTGACACCCGCGTCAACGCCCTGCATAACATTGGTCAGCTCCATCGAGGCTTCGAGCGCCAATGCTCTGCCGGCGAGCAAAACGACAGTGGCGGCAGCGAGCGCTATAAGAAGGATGATGAGCAGCAGCAGCGGTATGTTCGGCCACGCGATCATGTCGGCGCGGGTGCTCGTCTGCTCGGCCATTGCCGACAGCTCCTTGCAGACGAAGTAGAGACCTGAATTGGGGAAGCGCTCGTTGATACGAGCTGCCAGCTGGTCGAGCGTTTGGACGATCTTCTCGCTGGCGAGGTTGCGATAGGTCTGCATGCTTCCCCCCAACCCCTTATCTCGTACCGGATACTAGTCGCGCAGCAGCTCGTTGATCGAGGTCTTGGAACGCGTCTTGGCGTCCACCTTCTTCACGATCACGGCACAGTAGAGATTGGGTCCGGGCGAGCCGTCCGGCAGCGGCTTGCCCGGCATCGTGCCCGACACGACGACCGAGTAGGGCGGAACTTTGCCGAAGAACTTCTCGCCCGTCGAACGGTCGATGATGGTTGTCGACGCGCCGAGGTAGACGCCCATTGACAGCACCGAGCCCTCGCCGACGACGACGCCTTCGGCCACCTCTGCACGCGCGCCGATGAAGCAGTTGTCCTCGATGATCACGGGGCCGGCCTGCAGCGGCTCCAGCACGCCGCCGATGCCGGCGCCGCCCGAGATGTGGCAGTTCTTGCCGATCTGCGCGCAACTGCCGACTGTCGCCCAGGTATCGACCATCGTGCCTTCATCGACGTAGGCGCCGAGGTTCACGAACGACGGCAGCAGCACGACGTTCGGCGCGATGTATGCCGAGTAGCGCACGATGCAGCCGGGCACGGCGCGGAATCCCGCGCGGCGGAAGTCGTCCGGTGTCATGCCCGCGAACTTGGATGGCACCTTGTCCCACCACGTGGCGCCGCCCGGCGCGCCCGAGATTGCCACCATGTCGTTGAGGCGGAACGACAAGAGCACCGCCTTTTTCAGCCACTGATTGACGGTCCAGCCATCGGCGCCCTTCTCGGCGACGCGCACGATGCCTTTGTCCAGGAGGTCGAGCGCCTTTTCGACCGTGTCGCGGATCACTCCGGTGGTGCCTGGAGAGATGCCCTGGCGCTCTTCCCACATGGCCTCGATGGCGCTCTGCAACTCGATCGTATCCACGCTGGCCGGCATCGGGCTCCCCGTCGTTTGTCTCGTTGAAGGCCCGCGTTGTCGCGCGTGGGAAAAATCGTGTCAATGCAAACGAATTCCTGCGCGCAATTCTTCAATTGGATACGCGGTGTTAAGCCAGTCCGGTGATACTCCGCGAAGGGTCGGGCGTTGCGTAGAGTTGCGTGGCGTAAGTCGGAGTTGCGTCGTGTTGCAGAGCGAGAGAATTATCGCCGTCGCCCCCAGCGGCAAGTGGATGGGCAAGGAAGGTTTCGTCGCCGAGGCGGCAGTCCAGTTCGAGCGCATCGGGGGCACCATCGCCCGGCTGGAGCGCGAGCTGGAGAAGTCCCGCCAGACCATTGCCGAGATGGCCGAGGAGGCGAACCGCAACAAGCGCTTCCAGGCATTCGAGGTCAGCCTCGAGAATTCCCGCGACTACAAGATCACCGACCTGCAGCGAACCTGTAAGGATTTGAAGTGCCGCCTCGATGCCATCGAGGGCGATCGATCCAAGTTCGCCGGCCTCACCTACAAGTCGTTCGCGCCTGTCGACCGCAAGCTCGCCGAGCTCGGCAACCTGCAGACGCAGATCGCGCAGGCGGAGTTCGCCGCCCGCCGCAACGAGATGCTGTTCTTCGGAGCGCTCGCCCTCGCCGCGATCTCGCTCGCCTCCCGCTTCCTCTTCTGAGAAGCCGCGTCTTGCCCTCCTGTCATCCCGGCACGTGTTGCCGGGATCCAGAGTACGGCTTGGCCAGGAGCTTGCGGATGGATGGATCGCCGGGACAAGCCCCGGGACGACGCCTAAAGCGAGCTATCCGGTTTCAGCTGCGCTTCTATGAGGCGCTTGGCCTCGGCGCTGTCCCAGTGCGCCGGCCCGATCAGCCGCCCCACCTCGCGCCCTTCCGCATCGATCAGGATCGTCGTCGGCATGCCGATGACCTTGAGCCGCGTGCCTTCCTTGGCCGTCGGGTCGGCAAAGACGGCGAGCCTCGTAGCCTTGGTATCCGTTAGAAACTTTCGCGCCCCCGCAACGCCGCCCTTGTCGACGGCCAGCGCGACGACCTCGAACTTGTCCGACCCGAGCTCGGCCTGCAGCTTGTCGAGCCCGGGCATCTCCTCCCGGCACGGGGCGCACCAAGTCGCCCAGATATTCAGGAGCACGACTTTGCCCTTGAAGCTCGCAAGGCTCACCGGCGCCCCGTCCCCGTTAAGGAATTGGATATCCGGCAGCAGCTCCGGCGCTGGCTTGAACACGAAGGTCGTCATTGCCCCGGTGGCAAGCGGATGCGCCTGGGCCCGGCTTTCAGAAGTTTCCGCCGGTTGATTGTCATGCCGGCCCAACGTGACGTATATCCCCGCAAACGCTGCGACCGCCGCCAGCGCTGCGATCCATACGAACACCAGGGAGCGGTTCGGCTTCGGTAACGGAGTCTGCTCGCTCATATGCCTTCTTTCGCCGAGCCATCATCGACCGGCCCTGACGGAGCAAGAATGCCGTGACGGACAAGCCTGCCAATAGCATGTGGGGCGGTCGCTTCTCGGTCTCTCCAGCCGAGATCATGGAGGAGATAAACGCCTCCATAGGCTTCGACAAGCGCCTCGCCCCTGAGGACATCCGTGCCTCCAAGGCGCACGCCGCCATGCTGGCCGACGCCGGCATCATCGACAAAGCGGATGCCGCGGCCATCATCGCGGGCCTCGATGACGTGCTGGCCGAGATCGAGTCTGGCAGTTTCGCCTTCTCGCGCGCCCTCGAGGACGTGCACATGAACGTCGAGAGCCGCTTGAAGGAAGCCATCGGCACGCCGGCCGGCCGCTTGCACACGGCTCGCTCGCGCAACGATCAGGTGGCGACCGACTTCAAGCTCTACGTGCGCGAGCGCATCGACAACCTGGATGAGGCCCTGGCAGCGCTGCAGCTTGCCCTCGTTCGCAAGGCGGAGGCGAACGCCGCCACCGTGATGCCGGGCTTCACGCACCTCCAGCCGGCGCAGCCCGTCACCTTCGGCCATCACCTGATGGCTTACGTCGAGATGCTGGGCCGCGACCGCGGCCGGCTCGCCGACGCCCGCGTGCGGCTCAACGAGTCCCCGCTCGGCGCCGCCGCGCTGGCCGGCACCTCGTTCCCCATCGACCGGCACGCGACCGCAAGGGCGCTCGGCTTTGCCAAGCCGACCGACAACTCGCTCGACAGCGTCTCCGACCGCGACTTCATCCTGGAGACGCTGGCGGCCGCCTCCATCTGCGCCGTGCACCTGTCGCGCTTCGCCGAGGAAATCGTTATCTGGTCGACGCCGCAGTTCGGCTTCATCAAGCTGTCGGACAAGTTCACCACCGGCTCCTCGATCATGCCGCAGAAGCGCAACCCGGACGCCGCCGAGCTGTCGCGCGCCAAGGTCGGTCGCATCGCCGGCGCCTTCCAGAGCCTGCTCATGGTGATGAAGGGCCTCCCGCTCGCCTATTCCAAGGACATGCAGGAGGACAAGGAGGTCGCCTTCGACGCCCTCGATAGCCTCGCCGTTGCCATTGCGGCTATGACCGGCATGGTCGACGACATGCAGCCTCAGCCCGCCACGATGCTGGCCGCGGCCGGCAGCGGCTACTCGACGGCCACGGACCTCGCCGACTGGCTGGTCCGCGTCCTCAAAATGCCCTTCCGCGACGCCCACCACGTCACCGGGCGCATTGTCGCCGCCGCGGAGGCCGACAATCTTCCTCTGGACAAGTTGCCGCTATCGGCCATGCAGGCCATAGAGAAGCGCATAACTGCCGATGTTTTCTCGGTTTTGAGCCCTGAGAACTCGGTAGCCAGCCGGACCAGCCATGGGGGAACCGCGCCACAGAACGTCGCGAAAATGGCGGCGGCCTGGCGGAAGCGGTTGGAAAAGGCCCCGCCGAAGAGCTAGTAATGCCTGAGGCGCCGAGGGTGCCCCAGAACCGCCTTCGCGGTCGGGTTCCTTTGGCTATGCGGCGTTTGAGCCAGCGTGGGGTCGTCGGGGACATGCGCGTATCGTTGACACCGAAGGCAATGGTTGCCGCGATGCTGGCGGCCGGGCTGTGCCTCGGTTTCGGCGGCTGCGGCGTCCGCGGCTCGCTCGATCCGCCGCCCACGGCCAAGGCCGACGGCAGCGCCAAGTCCGCCGAGGCAGCAGGCACCCAGCCGGGCAGCGCCGCCCCGCCCAAGCCGCACGAGGGCTTCATCCTCGACCCGCTGCTGCGCTAATCGCACCCGACGCCGCACCGCTACGGTGTCATTCTCGGCTATATGCCGAGGACCCATCTATCCGCCGCTTCCACGTTGACGGATTGCTGCACGCTGGATCCTCGGGACAAGCCCGAGGATGACGGTTGCGCGTGGTCGTCCGAACGCTCGCGATCACCGCCACAGCTCGATGATGTCGATTTCGACATTTTCGGCGCCGCCGGGCAGCATCGCCGGCACGATTCGCTTCCCCTGCACCGATCGCCAGTCGGCAGCGGCAAGGTCGGCAAGAAACAGTGGCGTATCCTGCCGTCCCGGATCGGCCAGCAGCACCCTCCCTCCGCTTGCGAGATTGCGTTCGAGAATGGCCGCAAGCGGCGCATGGGCAGCCCGCTCGTAGACCACATCCGAGCCGATGATCAGGTCGTAGGTGCGCGTGTCGGTCCACGCATCCCAATTGGCCAGCGCCACCTCTATGCCATCGACGCGGTTCGCCTCGGCATTGGCACGACAGAGAGCCAGGGATTCTGAGCTGTGGTCGGTCTGGCGCACCGCCGCCGCCCCGAGCGCACGCGCGATGATGCCGGGCATGCCCACTCCGGCGCCAAGCTCGAGGATCGTTCGCCCCGCGACCTCATCACTGCGTTCCACGAGGGCCTCCGCCAGCGCCTGCCCCGATTCCCACAGCAACAGTCCGAACGGGAACGTGACGAAGCGGTCGGCCGCTACCATCAGCGAGGCATGGTCACGCGCTGCTTGGATGTGCCAGGTGCGCCCTCCGAGGTTGAACTCGAAGGTCGCCAGCGGGACCCCGACGATGGCTTCGACCCCGCCACCGATCAACCCCAAGCCTGTCGCGCCTGCCTCGCCCATCGCCCTGCCATTGCTTTTCGCTGCCGTCTGCCGCTATTAGCGGCGGCAACGCTTTTAGCAGCTCGCTGCAAATTTAAGAGACACCGGCCCATGCACCATTTCGAGTACCGCGACGGCGTGCTGCACGCCGAGGGCGTCAGCCTGATGCGGCTCGCGGCCGAGGTCGGCACACCCTTCTACTGCTATTCGACCGCGACGCTCGAGCGCCACTATCGCGTCTTGACCGAGGCCTTCGCCGGCCAGGACGCGCTGATCTGCTTTGCCGTCAAGGCGAACTCCAATCAGGCCGTGCTGACGACGCTGGCGAGGCTCGGCGCCGGAATGGACGTTGTTTCCGAAGGCGAGCTGCGCCGCGCCCTCGCCGCTGGTGCGCCCGCCGGCAAGATCATCTTCGCCGGCGTTGGCAAGACGCGCGAAGAGATGGCCTTCGCCCTCGAAAAGGGCATCCTCGGCTTCAACGTCGAGAGCGAGCCGGAGCTGCGCGCGCTGAGCGAGGTGGCTTCGAGCCTTGGCAAGACCGCGTGCGTGGCCCTGCGGGTCAACCCCGACGTCGACGCCAAGACGCACGCCAAGATCTCCACCGGCAAGGCCGAGAACAAGTTCGGCATCCCTTATGGCGACGCGCGCCGTCTTTATGCCGAGGCGGCAAAACTGCCGGGCATCGCCGTTTCCGGCATCCATATGCACATCGGCAGCCAGATCACCGATCTCGGGCCCTTCCGCAACGCCTTCCGCCTGATGCGCGAGCTTGCGGAGCAGCTCATCGCCGACGGCCACAAGCTGCAGCATCTCGACATCGGCGGCGGCCTCGGCGTGCCTTACGTTTCGGAGGGCGAGGTCGCTCCCCCGCCGTCGGCCTATGCCGCGATCGTCAAGGAGGAGCTTGGGCCTTTAAAGCTCAAGATCGTCATGGAGCCGGGCCGCGTCATCGTCGGCAATGCTGGCGTGCTCGTCTCGCGCGTCATCTACACCAAGGAGGGCGTCGACAAGACGTTCACCGTCGTCGATGCCGCCATGAATGATCTCATTCGCCCGACGCTCTATGAGGCCGAGCATGAGATTTGGCCGGTCGATGAGGCAAAGCTCTCCATGCCGCCCATCGTCCAGGACGTCGTCGGCCCGGTGTGCGAGACCGGCGATTATCTCGCTCTCGACCGCATGCTCCCGCCGTTCGCTGCCGGCGATCTCGTCGCCGTCATGACCGCCGGCGCCTACGGCGCGGTCATGTCCTCGACCTACAACACCCGCCCCCTGGTGCCGGAAGTGCTCGTGAACGGCGACAACTATGCCGTGGTCCGCCCGCGCATTTCTCCCGAGGAGCTCATCGCCCAGGACCGTGTTCCGACCTGGCTGGAGTACCCGATTTCCCGCTGAGGATGACCAAAGTTTAATGGTGGGGCGGCACCCCGTCGCTAGGCCCGCCGCAATGATCGGGCTATCGTCGCGCCATGACGGAGCCGAAGGCCCTGGATTCTAAATTCGCGCGCAAGGTGCGCATCAGCCGCTGGGCGCTGTGGTTCGAGCGCCTGTGGCCGCGCATCTGGATGATCCTCGGCCTCGTCGGCCTGTTCCTGCTCGCCTCCCTCGCCGGTCTCTGGCCGCTGCTGTCCGATCCGCTCCACTACGTCGCCCTTGCCGCGTTCGCTCTCGCCGCGGTCGCGGCTGTCGGCCACGCGGTGCGCACGCCGTTCCCGACGCGGGAGGAAGCAGTGCGCCGCATCGAGCGCGTCTCCGGGGTGCCGCACCGTCCGGCCTCGTCCTATGAGGACACCGTCACCGCCAATGGCGATGACCCGCGCACTGTCGCCATTTGGCAGGCGCACCGCGCGCGTCTTGCAGCAATGCTTGCGAAGCTGCGCGTCGGGCCTCCGCATCCACGCGCCGATCGGCAGGACCCTGTTGCCCTTCGTGCCCTCTTGGTGCTGGGAGTCGTCGCCCTGCTCGCGCTCGTCGGCGACAGTGCCTCCGATCGCCTCCGCTCCGCCTTCCGCTTCAACTCGGCTCAGGCCATCGCCGAGGCGCGCCTCGACGCTTGGGTGACGCCGCCGTCCTACACCGGCAAGCCGCCGGTGATGCTGGCCGACGGCGCCCGCGGCCCCGCCGCGCCTGAGGCCCAGCCCAAGCTCTACGATGTCCCCGAGCACAGCATCCTGATCGTGCGCACCAGCGGCAAGGGCTTGGGTGCGCCCTCGCTCGACGTCTTCGCCGAAGGCTCGACGGAGCGCCAGCACGTCGAAGCGAAGGCCCCCGAGGCCGGCAAGTCGACGGCGCCCAACACCGACATCGCCGAGATCCGTTACGAGCTTCGCTCTTCGGCCGAGATCCGCGTGCTCGCCGGTGGTGTCGAGCTGGCGCGCTGGGCGTTCTACGTGCGTCCCGACAAGCCCCCCGTCATTGCCATGGCCAAGAAGCCCGAGCGCACGCGGCGCGGCTCGATGAAGCTCACCTACACGGTCGAGGACGACTATGGCGTTGTTTCAGCCGGCGCGGACGTCAAGCGCGACCGTAGCGCAGAGAAGCCCGTCGACCCGAAGAAGGCGTGGGCACAGCCCGAGGTATTGAAGGGTCCGCGTCCGCCCTACGAGCGCCCGCCGGAGATCACGCTGCGTCTCCCGCGCCCGGCGCAGAAGCAGGCCGAGACCTATATCGATTTCGGTCCCCATCCTTATGCCGGCCGCGAGGTCATCTTGACGCTCGAGGCCAAGGACATCGCCGGCAACGTCGGCCGCTCCGAGCCGATGAAGCTCGTGCTGCCGCAACGCCTGTTCCAGAAGCCGCTTGCCCGCGCCGTGATCGAGCAGCGCGCCAAGCTCATGGACGATCCGCGCTACGCGCCGGTGGTGAAGCGCGCGCTGGAGGCGCTGACGCTCGAGCCGGATGGCTTCATCGACTCGACCTCGATCTACCTCGGCATGCGCACCGCCATCCGCAATCTCGATCGCGATACCTCGCGCGAGGGCCTGAAGAGCACCGTCGATGGCCTTTGGGAGCTGGCGCTGCGCATCGAGGACGGTGATCTGTCCGACGCCGAGAAGGCGCTGAAGGAAGCCCAGGACAAGCTCGCTGAGGCATTGGAGAAGAACGCACCCGATTCGGAGATCGATCAGCTCATGCAGGAGCTGCGCGAGGCGCTGTCGAGCTACGTCCAGCAGCTGCAGAAGAACGCGCAGGACCAGGCCCCGCCGGAGGGTCTCGACCAGCAGAACCAGCAGCTCAGCCAGCAAGACCTCGATCAGATGATGAAGAACCTCGAGGACATGACCAAGGCTGGCTCGCGCGACCAGGCGCAGCAGATGCTCGCCCAGCTGCGTGATCTCCTCGAGCGCCTGCAGTCGGGCCAGATGAATAAGCAGCAGGCCGAGCGCGGCCAGCAGATGCAGAAGAAGCTCGACGAGCTTGGCGGACTCGTCGGCCGGCAGCAGCGGCTGATGGACGAGACCTACCGGCAGAACAAGCGCCAGATGACTCCAGGCGGAACCATGCCGGGCGAGAATGGCCAGAAGCAGAGCCAGGGTCAGCAAGGTCAGGGCATGCAGGGTCAGCAAGGTCAGAGCGGCCAGTCCGGGCAGCAGGGCCAGGGCCAGCAGGGTCAGGGCAAAGGCAGCCTCAGCGAGCAGCAGCAGGCCCTGAAGGAGGAGCTTGAGAAGCTTCGCCGCGAGCTCGACGAGCTCGGCGCCGGCCAGGACGAGTTCAACCGGGCGCGCGACGCGATGGAGAACGCGCAGAAGTCGCTCGAGGAAGGCGATACCAACACTGCGCTCGGCGATCAGTCGGAAGCGCTCGACCAGATGCGCCAGGGCGCGCAGAAGATGGCCGAGGGCATGGCCAAGGACGGCGCCTCCCGCTATGGCCAGAACGGCGAGCAGCCGCGCGATCCGCTCGGACGTCCGCAGCGTTTCCAGGGACCCGACGCCGGCAACTCGGTGAAGGTGCCCGACGAGATCGACATGCAGCGCGCCAGAGAGATCCTCGAGGAGCTGCGCCGCCGTCTCGCCCAGCCGGCACGCCCGACGCAGGAGCTCGACTACTACGAGCGCCTGCTCCGCCGCTTCTGACCCCCGTTCACCAAAATATTGGTTAACATAGCTTTACCCTTTTTTCGCCACGGGAATGGCGGAAGTCGTGGGCCATGCGTGCTCTGGGGGTACTCTTCCTTTTCGTGTTGTTGGCGTCGCCGTGGCAGGCCGCGGTTGCGGCCGACGACTGTGCCGATGGCAAGCTGCGCCCGGCAACCATAGCCGATGGCGACAAGCTCGTTCTCCGCTGGATCGGCAAGGTCAACAAAAAGATGGCCTCCTCGATCGACGACGCGTTCGAGAAGAACAAGCGGCGCGTCAAATCGGTCGAGCTGTCGCTGCAGTCCTGCGGCGGCCGTATCGACTACATGGCCGCGACCATTGCCGTCCTGCACAACATCAAGCAAACGCACAAGCTCACCACCGTCGTGGATCAGGGCGCGACCTGCGCATCGGCCTGCATCCCGATCTTCCTCGCCAGCGACCACCGCCGCGCCGCGATGGCCAGCGTGTGGTTCTTCCACCGCTCGTGGCGCAAGGAGCTTAGCGGCGGCGTCGACGAGGTGCTGACCGGCGTTCCGGGCAAGCGCTCGGTCGAGCGCTTCCACGACCGGTACTACGCGCCGGCCGGTGTCTCGCGCGCGTGGCTGGATCGGCTACGCAACATCATCGAGAACACGAGCGGCTACTGGCAGACGGGCCGCGACCTTTGGGAATCCAAGAGCGGCATCATCACCGAGACCATCGGAGACGTCTTGCTGCAGGAGAACCGGACGATCTATCTCGCCCCGGCGCCCGGTTGCACTGCGATGTGCCGCGGCTGATCCGCGTCTGTCATCCCGGAAACCGAAGCGTCAGCGACGGTTATCCGGGACCCAGCACAAAACTCGTCGAAGACTCATGATGTCGCCCAGGCAGAGACTCTCCCGTTCCCCAGGGTCTCGGTCGCGATGCTCGCTCCGCCCGGATGACAGAGGATCGCCCTAGCGCCCGGGCGCGATACGCACGGCAAGGCCACCCACGACCTGATGGCTCACGACCTCGGTCGAGATGTGTCCGCCCGGCGGCGGCTCGCCTGCGAACCAGCGCTTCACCTGCCGGTAAAGATCGAGCGGCAGCCAGCTTCCGTCCACCTCGCTCAGCGGGGCGCCATAGTGCCCGTAGGTGAACTTGTACTCGACGAACAGCGACAGCTTCGACAGCCGGATCTCGACGCCGGCCAGCGCCTGCCCCGCCGGCCCTGCGTAGTTGTACTCGTAGGTGCGCGGCCTGCTTCCGTTTGCGAGCTCGACCTCGGTATGCGGCAGCAGCACGCCGCCGCCAGCACCGACATAGGGGCTGACACGCGCGCCGATGCTCGGTAGCCTGAGGAAGCCGTTGAGCAGCAGCATGTTGTGGCCGTGCGAGAACTCGAGCTTGCTCAGGATGTCCCTGATGCGCGCGCGGGCGGGTAGCGGCTGACCATCGAGCGTGCCGGAGAAATTGGCTTCGTCGTCGAGCGGCGCGATCGCCTTGGAATGGATAAAGTCGATGCCGGTGCCGGCCTTGCCGCTCGTGAACCACTGCGCGACGCGCGCCCCGTAGTAGATGGGGCTCTTGAACGGGTCGGTATACCAACTCACCGGATCGACGGTGAAATCGGTCGCGCCGCTGGCGCCAGGGTTCTGGATGCGCGCTGGGCTCGGATACGTATAGGGCACGCCCGTGTAGGCGCCGATGACCGTCTCGCGCCCGAGCGCGACCGAGCCTGGGCCACCGGCACCCGCACGCTGCGCCTCGGCCGGCTCGTTGTCGACCCGCGATTGTTCAAGAATGCTGGCGCCCGTGGACGCCGTAATCAGCGCTGCGGCAGCAACCGTTGCCAGCAGATTCCAGTGGCGCCGGCCGGGAGTGCGGGCGATGTCGCCCGTCCAGCCGAGTGAGAGAAGTTCCGCCATCGGCGCGTCCCCCTTGTTTTGTTCAGTTCCGCCCCTCGTGCGCCCTTGGCGGGTGCCGGCGCGAAACTAAGCGAGCGGCGGCGTGCCGCCAATTCGCCTGACAATGCCGCGGGTGTGCCCCGTTGCCGCGCCCCACGGTGACACTAATCACGAGGAGGTCCGCGGTGCCGAGAGCCGTTCCAGCATGCGGTAAACGGCCGTGATCTGCGGCGCTTTGCGTGTGAGGTAGTCCGCCCCCGTATAGCCCCACCAATCCCAGCATCCTTGTGGGTTGACCGGCGTCGCGGCGGTCTGCGGGAACAGCACGACGATGTTGTTCGTGTCGGCCCACCGGGAATAGCCCGAATCTCGGGCGAAGGCATCGCCGACGAAGGTTCGGTTCTGGCCGCAGCCATGAAAAGCGATGTGCACCCGGCAGCCGGCATTGGCCTGGCATGCTTGCGGAACATAGACGAGCCCAGTGTCACTCAATCCGTGATTGGAGAGATCCTCGGTGAAAGCCTCCTGGTCGAAAACCTTGAGCTCACCCGCCGGCACCTGTGCCGGCGCATCGAGCGGGCCGTAGATCTGCTGCAGGAGGGCACCGGCCTGGTCGTAGTCGCAATCGACGATGTACGGCTTGCCGGCGTGATCGCATTCAGGGCCGCGATCGTCGGTGACGAAGGCATGTGCTGCCGGAACGTCGGACACGAACAGAATGTTCTCCGGCGGCACGCCGACGTCCTCGTAGAACTCGCGCGCCGCCTCGACGATGGCCGGTACCACGGTCGTGTCGTTCTTGCCGCTGAAGAGATAGATGCGATCGGTCTTCACGTCCTCGATCGGATCGATGCGGTCGTGCTCTGCGAGCCGTGTCGCCCGTTCCGAGAGTTGCTCCGGATTGGGCACGCCGAAGGCCTGCAGAGCATTCAGCATGCACCCGTTGATCGCTTTGGTGAGATTGAGCAGCGCGGTGCCGGGGCCCGGGATGACGTCGGCGTAAAGGCTCTCCGAGCACCCGTAGGGGCCCCCGGCGATGATGGCTGCGCCGACCACGTCCTTCGCATGTGCCATCTCGAACTGGCCGGCCATGTATGCGCCCGAGGAGATGCCGGAGACCGAGGTCTGGCCGCGATCTGCCTCGAGCGCGGGAAGGTCCGAGGCCGGCTGCTCGCTGCAGCCAGTAGCGATGGCCACGAGCGCCAACAGAATTGTCGGGATCAGGCGTCTTGTCATTGCCGCTCGCGCAGTTGGAAAAGCGTCTCAGGCGAACACTACCGCTTCTCGGCGTCGCTCGCTATTGCCGCGACCTCGCCCGCAGGCTTGAGCCGCACTGTCACGCGATCGACCTGCCCCTTAGCGTCGACCACGGAGAAGTTGACGAAGCCGCTGCCATCCGGCTGCCAGATGACCTCGCGCGCACGCGGATCGGAGCTGATCGGGGCACCATTGACCAGCCAGGTGAGCGGCAGCACGCCGCCCGAGGCCTTGAGCAACAACGGATCGTCGGCGTCGGTTTCCACTTCGGAGCGGTCCGGCGGAAACGAGATGAGCACACGCTGCTCGATGAAGGGTCCCTGCGCCACCTCGGGGCTGCTGTTCTCGCGAAAGCGCTTGAGGGGCGGCGGCAACTCGGAGCCGGTCGCCTGCAGCGCTCCCGCGGGCGCGCCAGGCAGCGCGGCGCGCCGCTCGCCGAGGCGCGCGAACGCATCGAACAGGATGGGCGCGGCAGCGAGGCGCCCGGACAATCCGGGCGTTGCCGCGCCGTCGGGGCGCCCGACCCAGACCGCGACGACGTACCTGCCGTCGTAGCCGACCGCCCAGGCATCACGATAGCCATAGGACGTGCCGGTCTTGTAGGCGAACCGTCCCGCCTTGGCGTTGAGCGGCGGTGGCGCGTCTTTCAGGATGTCGGTGACATACCAGGCGGCCAGCGGCGACAGCAGCCGCTTACGCTCCGCCTGTTTCCCGTGAAGCAATGCTTGCGCCGACGCTGCAAGATGGGCGCGGCGATGGACGAGCGGCGTAACGTCGCCGCCGCGCGCGAGCGCCGTATAGAGCGTCGCGATGTCGCGCAGGGATAGGCCGACACCGCCGAGCGCCATTGCCAATGTCGGCAGGCTCTTGTCAGGAAACGTCGCCTCGACGCCGACCTTCTTGAACCGCCCGGCAAGCTTGCCGGGCCCGACCGTCGCCAGGACCTTCACCGCGGGGATATTCAGCGACTGGGCCAGCGCGTCGTGAATGGTGACCGTGCCGTGAAAGTCCTCGTCGAAGTTCTTCGGCGCGTAATTGCCGAACCGCACCGGCCGGTCCTCGATCAGCGTTTCCGGATGTGCGAGCCCCGCCTCGAACGCGAGGCCGTAGATGAACGGCTTCAGGGTCGAGCCGGGGGAGCGGGTTGCGCCGACCATGTCGATCGCTCCGAAGCGCCCGCCGTCGAGGTAGCCGGCCGAGCCGACATGCGCGATGACTTCGCCCGTAGTGTGATCGACGGCGAGGATCGCCGCCGACAGCTTCTGGCCCAGCAGCTTCGTCTGCTCCTCGGCAAGCCCCTCGAGCGCGCGCTGCACACCGCGGTCGATGGTGAGTCTGTGCACAGTCTCTTTCGGCTGGGCGATCACCTCCGCCTCGGCAAGATGCGGCGCGAGCTTCGGAAACGCGCGGCGGGACGTGGGAATCGGCTCCTCGGCTGCGCGCGTCGCCTCGGCTTGCGTGATGACGCCTTCCTCGACCGCCCGCTGCAGCACGCGACCGCGTGCGATGCGTGCCGCTTCCGGATTTCGATCGGGACGGCGCCACTCCGGTGATTGCGGCAGCGCGACGAGCAGCGCCGCTTCGCCGACCGACAGGCGCCGCGGCTCCTTGCCGAAATAGGCGAGAGATGCCGCGCGCACGCCTTCGATGTTGCCGCCGAACGGAGCGAGCCGCAGGTAGAGTGCGAGGATCTGCTGCTTGGTGAGATGATGCTCGAGCCGCAGCGCCCCGACGATCTGCCGTGCCTTTGCGCTACCTGAGCGCTCGTAGCGGCCTTCGATCAGCCGGGAAACCTGCATGGTCAGTGTGGATGCGCCCGAGACGATGCGGCCGTTCTCGATGAGCTGCGCGGCAGCACGCGTCATCGAGCGCATGTCTATGCCGCCGTGGTCGTAGAAGCGCTTGTCCTCGAATGCCATCAGCATCGCGAGGTACCGCTCGTCGACATCGGCAACCTCGACTGGCAGTCGCCAGCGTCCGTCTGCCGTCGTGAAGGCACGCAGCAGTCGATCGTTGCGATCGAGCACGATGGTCGAGACGTTGTCCGTCGTCGAAAGGTCAGGCGGTCCGAGCCTGTCGATCGCGACATATGCGGCCGCCGTCCCTAGCATCGCGACGCCCGCCAGACAGCCCGCCCCGACCGCAACCCGTCGCGCCACGCACCAAGGTGTTCTCTCCTTCCCTCCCCCCTTGCGGGGGAGGGTTAGGGAGGGGGGTGTCCACAACATCCGCCGTGCTGCACCACCCCCACCCCGGCCCTCCCCCGTCGAGGGGGAGGGAGTAGCGCGGGGGGTAACAGACGACTTCAGCCAAGACGCTGGAAGCAGTTTCTTGATCGCTTCGCGCATAGCTTCTCGTCTCGCCATCACTTGCCCGGCGTCACGGTGAGCGTGCCCGCTGCCGTGCGCGCGTAGCGCTCGGGGCGGTAAATGTCCTCGACCGTCGCCGCCGGATGAACGAAGGCTCCCGGCGTGACGGCCCGAACCAGATAGGCCACGATGGCCGACGCGGCCGGCCCTTTGGTCACGGTCTGACCGTCTGGAGTGCTTTCGCCCTCCGTGCTGACCTGCTCCGACCCGGCGCTCGAGAAGTTGAACGCGGCGACGAAGCGGTCGTCGCGGAACTCTGAATGCTCCGGCTGCACCGTTGTCTTCAGCCAGTCGAGCGCCTTGACGTCACCCGAGTCGACGAGACGCGGGTTGTCGATCTCGAAGCCGGCCGGCAGCCGGTCAACGAGGAGCACGCGTCCGCCGGGCTCCTTCGCCTCGACCTTCACCACAGCGACGAGGCGTTCGTTCTGCTTGATGTCGGCGTTGCCGCCCGCGGCGCTCTTGAGGTCCACCGGCTTGCCGTCGAGAGTGTAGTAGCCGCGCTCGATGGTGAAGCCTTTGGAGACCGGAGGCTCGGCCGTCAGCGCTGATCCGATCACGCTCACGACGGCATCGACTTCGACGGCGCCGTCGTTGGTGACGGTAAGCGGCGACTTCAGCAGCTCCTCGGCCGACATCGCCCGCGTGACCGCACCGATGACCGGCGCGCCATTGACGATGAGCTTCAGGTCCTTGCCCTCTTCCGACAGTGCGTTGGCGGCGAGCAGCAGCCACGCCTGCTCCTGCGTCGAGGTATAGCTGCGGCCCGTGTATGCCTTCGCGATTACGTTGACGAGCTTCGGTGCCTCGACGTTGGAGACGCGTGTCTCGGTCGCCAGCGTGACGAGCGCAGCGCTGTCGCGCAGGTCCGAGCCGTAGTCGGCGCGATAGCCACCGAGACCTGTCGCTTCCGGCAGATCGAGCGCATCGAGTGCCGAGCCGAATGCCGTCTCGGCGCGCACCTTGTCGCCCATCATTGCCAGCGCCGCGCCGAGCTGTGCGCGGGCGAGCGGCGTCGAGAAGCGGTCGAGACGCGTGTCGGCGTAGTAGCGCAGATCGCCGATCGGCGCGCGGCCATTGCGGGCGAGAACGTAGAGCGCGTACGCCCGGTCCTCGCCGCCCTTTTGGAAGTCTTCCGCGTAGGCGATGAAGTTCTGCAGTCTGTCGAGCGCCTGCGAGAAGCCCTGCGGGTTCACCGCAAAGCCCTGCTCCTTGGCGCGCGTCAGGAAGTCGGTGACGTAGCCGGTCAGCCAGAGATCCGTCGCCGATGGACCCCAGACGCCGAACGCTCCGCTCGAATCCTGCATCTCGAACACGCGATCGACAGCCTTCTGCACGCGTGCCTTCAGCTCCTTGTCCGGCGCGATGCCGAGCTGCGAAGCGACCGCATTGGCATAGAGCAGCGGCAGCGCGCGGCTCACCGTCTGCTCCGCGCACCCATAGGGGTAGCGGTCGAGCGAGGTTAGCAGCGATGGAATGTCGAGCGTGGCGATCGGACCGACCGCGATCGACACCCGGGTGCGCGAGGCGATCATGTCGCGCACGAGGTCGGGGCTGAGCGAGATGTTTCCACCCGGCTTCAGCTTGGCGATGGTCGTTCGCTTGATGTCCGCCGCCGGCGCCTTCACGTCGAACGTCAGGTGACGCTTGACGTCGATGCCGTCGGGGCCGGTGACGCGGATGTCATAGTCGATGAGGCCGACATCCGTCGGTTTGACGGGCACCTGCACCGCACGCCGCTCGCTCGCCTTGAGGTCGAGGCTTGCGGTATGCACCGGCTTCTCGCCGCCGGACGGGTCCGGCGTCGTGAGGTCGATCTTGTAGCTGGCCGCAGGCCCCTCGACGTTGTGCACGGCGATGTCGAGCCGCGCCTCGTCGCCCAGAGTCAGGAACCGCGGGCCGGACGCGGTGAGCGCCACGGCATCGCGCACGATGACGTCCGCCTGCCCGTGCCCGAGCTTGTCCGCACTCCACGCCACGGCCATGAGCCGCACCGTGCCGTTGAAGTCGGGGATGTCGAAGTTCACTGTGGCGGTGCCGTCAGGCCCGACGCTGACGATGCCGGAGAACTCCGCGACCGTCGCCTCGACCGGCGGGCTGCCCTGCAGACCCATATCCGCGCCGCCATCACCACCCGAGCGAAGCGTGCCGCGCTCGGCACGCATGCCGTCGATCAACCGGCCGTAGAAGTCGCGGATTTCGAGGCCCATGCGCCGCTGCGCATAGAACCAGTTCTCCGGCGCCGGTGTCTGGAACCGCGTCAGGTTGACGATGCCGAGGTCGACGGCGGCAAGCGTCAGCCGCGCCTCCTCGCCGCCTTTGAGACCCTCGATTTTGACCGGGACCGTCAACGTCGATCCGGACTTGATCTTCTCCGGCGGCGTCATCGACACGCCGAGCGTGTTGGCAGCCTGGTCCATGCCGAGCCACTGCACGCCGATGGCGCGCGAGGGCATGCGCTTCAGGCTCTCATCCAGTGGGCGATAGAGCATGGCGGTGACGTAGGCGCCCGGCCCCCAGTCCTCGCCGACCTGCACTTGTGCCTCACCGCCGCCGTTCGGAACTTCGATCTCCTGCTGCGAAAGCAGGCCGTCGGACAAGACGGAGACGAGGGCCTTGCCGCCGAGCTTGGTCGCGATGCGCAGCTTGGCAGTCTCGCCCGGCTTGTAGCTGGCGCGGTCGAGCGCGACGTCGAGCACTTCCGGGCTCTCCACCTCGTTCGACGCCGAGTACCAGCCGGCGTTGAAGGTCATGCTGGCGGACGGACCGCTCGGATCGGCTGACGTGACCTCGAGTTTGTAGCGGCCCCAGTCGACAGCGGCCTCGATCTTCGGGAAGGCGCCGTCGGCCGCAACATCGAGCGTGCCGTCGGCAACCTTGCGCGTCAGTGTCACGGCCTCGTAGTTCCACTGGCCGTCACGGCGATACCACTGCCAGTTCGTGTCGAGGCGGTTGAGCACCCAGGTGAGGCCCTTCGCATCGACGCGCTTGCCCGCGCTGTCGAGCACGACGACCTCGAACGCCGCCGTCTGCTTCTCGTCGAGTTCCGAGCCGTTGAACAGCGGCTTGAGGCCGACGCGCGGCTGCTTGAGGTCGACGGGAATGGTGA
>JAEXXM010000071.1 GCA_023405815.1 Pseudomonadota bacterium
TCATTAGAGCGAGCAACTCCGGGCCGAAGGCCGCTTCATTGAACACCACCGTGCTCCTCCAGCGTTGTCCTTGCTCGGTAACAGCTGCGGCTTACACGCTTATTTGGGCCCTCGGTACCTTTCTCCCTTGTGGCAGTTGAGGCGCCCGCGCCGCGTGTTGTGGCAGTGGAGTTCCGCGCGCCAATCGCAGTTTGTGTCTCGCGCGTCTCTCCGCTGGCGTGGACGCGCATGTAGCCAGCCCGGATGTCTATAGCTGACGGTCACAGACTCTGACCTCACATGTGGGACCGTTGATGGGAACGATGCGCCGTGGCTCGGGCCAAATTGAGCCGCGACTGCGATTGCGCCGGCCGTGATCAGTGCGAGCCGCATGACGAACCTTCCTAGACTCCGCTGCTTGGCACACCAACCTGAAAACCACCTGAAAAATGCTGCGTCTACGTGGTCACGCTCACGAATTATGCGGAACGAGCGCTTTTCGCGTACATTTCGCATCATCCGCGTCGCGCGAACCCAGGAGGAACCGTCATTCGTATTTTGCTCGTTGAGGACGACGACGTGATTGCCAAGCGGCTGAGCAGCGGGCTCGAATCCGCTGGCTTCGTCGTCGACCGAATTACGAATGGCGAAGATGCCTGGCCCTTGGGCCGCGAGAATCAATACGATGCAGCCGTTCTCGATTTAGGTCTACCGGGCATCGGAGGGCTTGAGGTCCTGCAGAATTGGCGGGCAGCCGGCATTACAATGCCCGTCCTCATCTTGACGGCCCGCGGAACGTGGCCCGAAAAAGTTAGGGGTCTCAACGCCGGTGCCGACGACTACATCGGCAAGCCCTTCCATCTTCCCGAAGTCGTGGCACGCCTGCGTGCCCTCACGCGCCGCACATCAGGTGCGGCGCATCCGCTCCTCAGCCACAAGAACATCACGCTCGATACCATCGCCGGCAAGGCTACCGTCGGCGGGCAATCGATAGCTCTCACGGCTCTAGAGCTCCGTATGCTTACCTACTTTTTGCTCCGAGTTGGACGCATCGTTTCGCAGAAGGAACTCGCGGACCATCTCTACAGCCTGGAAGACGGGGTGGAATCAAACACGATTGAGGTCTACGTCGCGCGGTTGCGCAAGAAGCTCGGGCGAGACTCCATTACCACGGTGCGCGGTCTCGGCTACCGGATGGATTGAGCCCGATGCGCAGTCTCAAGATGCGTCTGATCATTGCTGCGGTGATTTGGATCACCGTCGGCGTCGCCGTTGCCGGCGTGCTGCTGTCCGCGGTGTTCAAAGAGTTTCTCGTGGCCCAGCTTTACGAGCAGCTGCACGTCAATCTGGACGAGTTGGAGCGGCTGATCGAACTCGACACCGATGGACGCCTCACACTTCAGCGCCCTCTTAGCGACCCCCGATACAGCGGACATCTCTCAGGTGCCTATTGGGAGATCCAAAAGGACGGGAGAGTTCTCGTGCGGTCTCCGTCCCTTGAGGGCCCCATGCTCAACGTGCCGCCGGGCAAGGGCCGGAACGCGCAGACCCACACCTATCGCATCGAAGGGCCGACCGGCGAACTGATGATCGCCGAGCGCTTGCGTTGGCTGGCGGATGATCAAGTTCCTACGCGCATCATCGTGGGCACCGATAAAAGCAGTCTCGACCGCGAGATGCAGAAGTTCAACTACGTGCTGCTGTGGTCGCTCGGCGGATTTTCAATGTCCCTCATCGGCGCGGCTGTTCTATTGCTTCTCTATGCGATGAGCCCCTTTGCGCAATTGCGCAAAGCCCTTGGCCGCGTCCGCGACGGAGCAACGACGAGCGTAAGCGGCGCGTTTCCGGATGAAGTGCAGCCGCTCATCGATGACCTAAACAATCTCCTCGCGTCCTCCGGTGAGCAGATGGTGCGGGCCAGAACACAGGCCGGCAATATGGCGCACGGCCTCAAGAGCTCTCTGGCCGTGCTCGTTGACGAAGGGCATCGGCTCGAAGCGAAGGGCGATAAGGAGGCCGCATCGGTCATCTTTGGCGAGACGCGGCGCATGCAGCGACAGATTGACTACCAGATCGCGAGGGCGCGCGCTGCTGCGTCGCACGCGAGGCCGGCACAGGCCACTTCCCTTTCCAACGCCGCTAACGCCGTTGTTGCCGCTCTTCAACGGCTATACAGCGAGCGCAACCTCAGCATTCAGAACGAGATTCCTCCTGAGACATTCGTGGCATGCGAAGCGGAGGATCTGGAGGAGATGCTCGCCAATCTCCTCGATAATGCCTGCAAATTCGCCAAAACTACGGTCCGCATCGGGCTGGAGAAATCTGGCCCGCGTCAACTGGTCGGTATCACGATCGAGGATGACGGCTCAGGGTTGCCCCCAGAGGCCTGGGACGTCGTGTTCAATATCGGGGAACAGTGGGGCAGCAAGGGTAAAGGATCTGGCCTTGGACTGGCCATCGTGCGTGATCTCGCGCAACTGCATGGCGGATACGTACGCCTCGACCAATCCGAGCTCGGTGGTTTGAAAGTGGTGCTTGAGCTTCCGGTCCATCGGATGGGCCAGCTATGAGTACCGGTAATCCGCATCGGGAATGTGGGAGGCCATCTGCATTCGCTCACCATTGTGTGCGGATGGCATGGAAAGCGCCTTGCCATACACAGAGGCGAGCAGCTCCCAGGCAAAGAGACCTGCCACACTCCATATGCGGTCGCATATAGTTCAGCTCATCTGGATACGCTTACCGTGCATCTTGGCCACGTGCGGGGAGGGCAACTGGAGTGCCTTCGACGCGCCCGCGCTTGCAACATCCGCGGCCTCGGCCTGTGCTTCCACGATGAAGGTGTCGGTTGCTCAGTGATGTCCATGGCCGTGACCGTGGCCATGTCCGTGGCCGTGACCATGTCCGTGGCCGTGACCATGTCCGTGACCATGTCCGTGACCATGGCCATGCCGGTGACCATGACGATGACGCACCTGTTGTACAAGACCTGCTTCACCGTTGGTGGCCGTAGTCTTTGTTGGGACGACAGGCGCAGCTTCCACAGTGATCACAAGCAGTCCCAGTGCCAGAACTCCGCAAAGACCTATGAGCAGCTTATTCATGTGATTTCCTCCGATTTGAAGCTTCTCGACCTCCTCAGATCTCGCTCTTGCTCAAGTCGCGTACGCGCGCCCGGGGGCTTACCAGTGTGGTAAACGCGCCAACAAATTGCTATCTGTTTCAGCCGTCGCATAAGCGCTGGTCATCGCTCAGCACGCCTGTCATCGGTTTATGAACTTGTCGTGATAGGGAGCTCCTTCATTGCGTTCTCCCTTTAGGTCAGGCTCTGGCGCATCCAGGGGGCCTCAAGAGCGTTACCAGGCTCCGATTTCAATGAGCTCTCCGAGATGAATGGCGCCTGAACACACACACGAGCTCAACTTGCCCCAGCCGACTTCCAGGTCTCTGTGCCACTCGCAAGGTCGATCTTCACTAATTGTGATTTCCGCTAAGCGCGCTGCCTATCGGTCCCGCTACGCGATAGGCGGCGACGGGTCTGTCCCGACGCCGCCTGCTCGAATGCGACCTTTCGAAAGCAGGAGGCGTCCACGGCGACGTGCCTTCCGCCTCCAAGTAATGATGATCACTCCTTCTGCCGCTCCTTAATGCGGAGCACGTCAGGGCCTGTTAATGGCGCGAGCCGTGGTCACCGCCGTGACCACCGCCGTGACCACCGCCGTGGCCACCGCCATGACCGCCACCGTGGCCGCCGCCGTGACCGCCACCGTGACGACCGTGCCCGCGCCCATGACCGCCACCCAGCCACAGCCGCACGCCGCCGCCGTGACCGCGGCGATAGCCAACTTGCTCAAGCAGTCCGTATGGACTCCCTGTCAAGCTCAGACTCGCACTAGCAGGCGACGTCGGCAGAGCGCTGGCAGGCACCGCCATGAGGCCGATGCCAACGGCGCCGAGGATGGACGACAAAATTGCAAGTCGAGACATTGCGAAACTCCTTTTTGCATCGGTGCCGATGGCGTCAGAGCCGTCGAGCACACCGTCCGAGCGGTGTAAGGGAGGCATTCCCTGGACACTTCGGAATGACGCAATGCTCTGTCGATCGCGTTGAACCCGCACTGAACGGCGCGGTCAGGTACCATTCATCAGATTTTGCGGCAGCGTAGGAGGATTAGCCAGGACCACGCAACGCACCAGCCGATATCTGATCTTGGAATGAGGCGGATGCGAGTTGACCGGTTGCGTGCCGGAACTACTGAACCAAAGTTCGGTGGTCAAGGTTGGAAGTGATGAGTTGACAGCAACAGGCAAGCGTCTCAACCGTTCGTTCTGGCGGCCCTGCTCGTCCGCCTCACTCTACTCTTTCCACATGGGCTGCTCTGCGAGGAATGAGATGGATATGATATGTTGCTTCCTCACATCTAAGAATCCACCCACCCTTCTTGTTGCCGTGCTCCACATCGCGGGCGGCGCTCACCACTCTATCGCAGCGGTATCCCTGTTTGCGTATTTGCGTTGCGACGATCTCTTTCGGCGCCGCCTCTGCGGCGTATGCCATCAACACGCCCGGCCTCGCCGGGACAAGCCCACAGGCCATAGCTGACAGAGCGCATGTCGCGATTAAAGGTGTACTTATTGTCTTCATGGCACTGCCCACTAGCTCTGCGCAGACTGCCAATTATTAGTTTAGCATCTATTTGCTGGGTTTTCAAAATGCGAGCCGTCATCGGCGCAAAGGCGCGGTTGCATTGCACCATAGGTATTGTTCATGCACGGCCGTGGTGACCTCCACATTGCCGATACCAATCCGTGGGCTGATATCAATCTGTGCGGCGGTGGTCGTGTCGCGGCCCGACCTTACATCCTAGCCGTGGCGTGGAATGCAAACGGAGCACCTGATGGCAGATACGCATGAGGGGGGCAACGAGCATGAACGCCCTGCCCTCTCAACACCACCGCGAGGTGCCCGAGCCTACAAGATACGCGGCATGGACTGCGCCGAGGAGGTCGCCACGCTCAAGCAGGCGGTCGGTCCTGTGGTTGGCGGTGCGGATCGGCTTGTGTTCGATGTCCTCAACGGCCGCATGACCGTCACAGAGGCGGCCGACGGCGTGCCTGATGAAGCCATTGTTAGGGCCGTTGCTGCGACCGGCATGAGTGCCGTCTCCTGGGAAGCGCCCGACGAAAGAGGCGAAAGCCGTCGCCGTCAGCAGGCTCTGTTCACAGCTGCCAGCGGCGCCTGCGTGCTGCTCGGATTGGCATTGCACGTATGGCTGGCGGGGGGATTTGGGCAGGCCTTGCGGCTGCTTGGCGGGCACGCCGGCCAGGCGATGCCGTGGCCGGAAATTGCCGCTTATCTGGCAGCCATCATTTTCGGCGCCCGCTTCGTTATCGCTAAAGCTTGGTATGCGGCGCGCAGTTTTCGCCCGGATATCAACCTCCTCATGGTCATCGCAGTCGCGGGCGCAGTGGTCATTAACGAGTGGTTCGAGGCGGCGACTGTCACCTTCCTCTTCTCTCTGTCCCTGGCGCTTGAGAGTTGGAGCGTGGGGCGTGCACGACGAGCCATCGGTGCGCTTCTCGACCTCGCTCCGCCCACATTTCGCCTTCTGCGTGCGGATGGCACAGAAGTCGAGGTTCCGGTAATCGAGGCCACGCCCGGCGATCGCTTCATCGTTCCGGCGGGCGAACGCATTGCGCTCGACGGACGTGTCGTCACCGGAGCAAGCGCCGTGAACCAGGCGCCCATCACCGGCGAGAGCGTGCCCGTCGAGAAGGGGCCCGGCGCCGTTGTCTTCGCCGGCACTATCAACGGCGATGGCACTCTAACAATCGAGGCGACAAAGGCGGCCGAGGATACGACGCTCGCCCGCATCATCCGCATGGTTGAGGAGGCGCACGCACGTCGCGCGCCATCCGAGCAGTGGGTTGAGCGGTTCGCCCGCGTCTACACGCCGGCAGTGATGGTTCTCGCGCTTGCCGTATTCGTCATTCCACCGCTTGCGCTGGGCGGAGCGTGGCATGAATGGTTCTACAGGTCTCTGGTACTCCTGGTCATCGCTTGCCCGTGCGCTCTCGTTATCTCAACCCCGGTGTCGATCGTCGCTTCGCTCGCATCGTCCGCGCGGGCAGGCGTGTTGGTGAAGGGTGGCGTATATGTCGAGCTACCCGCTCACCTCAATGCGATTGCCATGGACAAGACCGGTACTATCACCCGCGGCGAGCCGGAGGTCGTGCGTGTTGTTCCCCTCAATGGCCATACGGAAGACGAGCTCCTCGCCCGGGCTGTTGCGCTCGAGGCGCACGCGACCCATCCTCTCGCAAGGGCCGTCACTCGCTACGCGCAACATCGCGGTGTCGCACCAAAGCCCGCCAAAGACGTGCAGGTCCTTAAAGGCAAAGGGCTGACAGGCACCTTCGAGGAGCAGCTGTTCTGGCTCGGCTCCCATCGCTACGTCGTTGAACGTGGTCAAGACTCGCCTGCGATCGCGCGGCAGGCGGAAGCACTTGAGGGCGATGGCAAGACCGTCATCGTCGTCGGTAACGCCCGCCATGTCTGCGGTCTGATCGCTGTTGCGGACACGATCCGGCCGGAGGCCGGCGAGGTCGTGCAGCAGCTACACGCAGCCGGTGTTCAACGCATTATCATGCTCACCGGCGATAATCGCGTCACGGCGCAGGCCATTGCTCGGGAGGTCGGCATCGACGTTGTGCATGCCGAGCTGCTCCCTGAGGACAAGGTCAAGAAGATCGAAGAGCTGGTTGGCCGCTACGGCACGGTCGCCATGGTCGGCGACGGCGTCAATGATGCGCCGGCCCTTGCCCGCGCCAATCTCGGCATCGCCATGGGCGCAATCGGCTCGGACGCCGCGATCGAGACCGCCGACATCGCGCTGATGACGGACGACATTTCGAAGCTGCCCTGGCTCGTGCGCCACGCCAAGCGCACCCTCACCATCATCCGCGAGAACATCGTCTTCTCGCTCGGCATCAAGGCCGTATTCTTCGTGCTAACGTTCGCAGGTATGGCGACCCTATGGGGCGCGATTGCCGCCGACGTGGGAGCCTCCCTGTTGGTGGTCATGAACGCGCTGAGGCTATTGCGCCAGAGCTGACCGATGGCAGAGCGCAAGAAGGTGTCGCCGAAACGCGCCTCTTGGACCACCACCCCGGTGGTGCGGCCGATAGTGTCTCGCTATCCGTTTTTCAGCTCTTCAAGCTTACGACGATGCGCTTCTTCTCTTATGCGCCTTTCGCGCACACGAATACGCCAAACTCCGAACATGCAAATTAGGAGTACGAGGATTCCTCCAACAATCAATACCATATCAGGCATCTACTGCACCTCGGTGTGTGCAATGCCCTCCGGACGGTCCTTGACTAGCGACCTCCGATGTCGTTTCGCCGCTTCAGATATTCATCGCGGTCGATCTCACCGCGTGCATAGCGCTCGTTGAGCACGTCAAGTGCGCGGCGTCTCTCCTGGGGCGCCTCCCCGGGCCAAAGATAGCGTACGAGGGCAATGACACCGAAGATGATGAGCCCGAAGAACAGGATGGGCATCAGCATGTGCCAGGGGCCCCACCACCACATCCACTCATGCCCCGGCCACGCGGGATTCGGCGTTTGAGCGAGTGCCGACGCAAGAGGCGTCGGCATCGCGCCGAGGAATAGTGAACTGCGCATCGCGGATCTCACATCATGCAACAGCCGCTGCCGAGCAAGACATCGGCTTTCTTCTTCTGCTCATCGCTCAAGACTTTATAGAGCGCCTCCGTGGCGGGCTTCAGCGCTTTCATGCTCTCAACCATGCTCTGCATGGCTTGGGTATGCGCCTCCATGCGCTCTATAGCGCTGCCCGACTGCATAGCCTGCATCATGGCCGCATGCATGCCCTGCATGGTCGTCGACCGCGCTTTGACCGCCTCGACGTAGCCATTCCAAGCTTCGGTCTGTGCGTCCGTGATGCCGAGTTCGGCCTTCTGGTATGCGAGCTGCCCCTCCATCATGGAGCCATAACCCATCATCATGCCAGGCCCCATCATTCCCTGCCCCATCATGCCGCGCATGCCCGGCCCCATCATGCCGCGCATGCCCCATCCCATCATGCCTTCGCCCATCATCCCCGGGCCGTGCATGCCCGGCCCCATCATGGGCATTTGTTGTCCCTGATCCGTGGTTTGCGCCAGCGCCATTGATCCCATTGCCGCGACAGCCAGCAGCACGCCGCCCATCATCAATTTGCGTAAGCTCGTCATCGTTCTCTCCTTCGTCGGCGCTTGTTCGTCTCCCTTCTGGGAGCCAGTCTAAGACCTCAAGGTGCCAGAGGCTCAACAGCATAGTGCATACTGTCGCCTTGCTGCCCGTGTGAT
This sequence comes from Pseudomonadota bacterium, assembly GCA_023405815.1. Taxonomy (GTDB): domain Bacteria; phylum Pseudomonadota; class Alphaproteobacteria; order Rhizobiales; family Hyphomicrobiaceae; genus Hyphomicrobium_A. The sequence goes on from JAEXXM010000071.1 coordinate 8,352, forward strand.
CTTGACGAGGATCAATAGCCCTTTCCGTTTGCGCAGAGCGGGTGCCAGCGATTGAGCGTGACAAATGTAGGGGCGGCCAAGCCGAACCATCCACCTTGGATTGCGCACAGTCTGCGCGCGTCCTGCCGAGCCGTCGATGCCGTTAGACCTTCACGAGCACGCCGGTGGCGTACATCACAGTGATACCGAGCGCGATGCCGCCGATCGCCGTCGGGGTGGCTAGCTCCCACCACTTGCCGCTCCCGCTGCGGACCAGATAGGCCGCGACCTCGACAATCACTTGCAGAATGGCTCCGACACCGATGGCCAACGCAAGTGCGGCCCAGTGCGGGCTGACAGCGAGGCTGCCAAGCCAAATCCCCACAATGGCCGGCGCGCCAGCGAGCAGCGCTAATCCGATAAAGCTCATCAGGGGCGGGCTGGCCCTGAGCAACGGCGCGGCAATGCCGATTCCCTCGGTGAGGTTGTGCAGTGTGAATCCGAGGACGAGGAACGCCCCTAGCCCCGCCGCGCCGGCAGCAAAGGCAGCGCCAATCGCTAGCCCTTCGCCAAGATTGTGCAGGCCAATTCCGAGTGCGAGATAGGTCGCAAGCGCCAGTCCTGTGGGAATGCCATGGCGGCGTCCGATGGCAAGGAGGATGAGAAATGTCATCAGCGCCACCACGACAACCATAACGTGGCCCTGGAACGCGGCAGCGGATTCTCCCGCGTGCTCCAACGCATCCTCAACGGTGTCGACAAAAAGGAAGGCGAGCAAGCCAACCGTCAGTGCGAGCAGGAAGCTCATGCCGCCATGGCCCAGGCGGCGCAGGACGGGATAGAGCATGAGACCGAGCGCCACGGGTAAGATGCCGACGAACGCACCGACCAGCGCCTGCGGCAGGAGCTCCTTGGTGCTGGGCTTTGGCGTCGCGATGGCAACAGCGATGTCGTGTTCGAAGGCTGTGCCAAGGCTGGTGACCACCTTGACCTTGTGCGCTTCGCCAAGAACCCACGGGTAGGGGATGTGCAGCCAGGCGCCGGCGACGCGGGCAAGGTCGCCGGCCGGGTCCTGTGTGAACTGCCAATAGGCCTCATCGACCTGGACCTGGGCGATCGTCATCGGCTCGGAGCCGCCGGCGCGTACCTTCAGATGGATGCCGTCCTGATCGAGAACGGTTCGCTCGAAGGTGAGCTTTTCGACCGGCGGCGCGCCGCGTTCTAGCGTGCGAAAGACATCGCTCGACAGGAGCCAGGCGCTGGCGAGAGCGAGCAGCAGAGCGGGAAGCGCGAGCCACATGAGCCCTGCGTACCAGGAAGGGCCGGAACTCTTTGTCGGATCGGAGACAGCTGCGGCGCCAGGCGTCATCTCATTCATGCGATGCTATCCGTCACATCGAACATGCCCATCCAGCCGAGCTCGGCGAACTCGGACTGATGCGCGTGGAACATGTAGAGCCCGGCCTCATGCTCCTTGAAGGTGAACTCAAGAATCCCGCGCTGCGCCTGGCACTGCATCACGGTATCCACCGTCCTGAGCGTCGGCGTCAGCGTCGTCCCATGGTCGTAATAGTCGAAGAAATTCGCGTGAACGTGCAGAGAATTGACCGGGTCGAACTCGGTCACATTGATGAGGTAGATGCGCACCGGCTTGCTGCGCATCACCTTAATTGGATGCTTTGCGAAGTGATGGCCGACGGTGTTGACGCATAGACCTCGTTCTCACCGTCGAAGTTCGTGTCGAAGGCGTTCATCACCATCAAGAACTCCTGCCACTCCTCGTTCTCAGGCGTGCCAAGCAGACGGCAGCGGGCAACCGCAGCATGCTCCGGGTGGAGCGCCGGATCGGGGTCAACGATGAAGGCCCCATACATCCCTTTGTGGATATGCCGCTTCAGCGGGAACGCGTGGCAGTGATAGAGGTGGCAACCGAATGGCTTGGCATCGAACTCATAGACGAACTCTTCTCCGGGAGCGATGACGCCGGCTCCGGGGACGCCGTCAACGCGAGCCGAGTGGATTCCGTGGAAGTGCATGGAATGGGGATGCGCGCCACCATTGCGAAACACGACGCGAACTCTATCGCCTTCCGTGACGCGCAGGCCAGGGCCGGGCACCCGTCCATTGTACGTCCAGGCGGGAAACATGATGCCAGGGGCAATCTCGATTTCCTTATCCACCGTACCGATCTCGAAGGTACGCAGCGTCCTCCCGTCGGGGAGCTGCGAGACCGCGCCGGTTTCCCAGTCGGTCAGCATTGCTGAGGGATCGAAGCCGTTGCGCGCAATATCGACGTCGCCGACGCTGATCATGTTGCCATGGGCATCGTGGCCCACGGCAGCATGGCGCGCGTGGCGTGGGACGTCGGCTGCGTAACCGGCGTGAGGCGGGGCCGTTTGTCCGGCCAAGAGCGTGGCGCTGGAGGCGGAAATACCTGTGACGGCGGCACCGCTGACGATGACCCCACGCCGACTTAGCCGTTGCTGGAGCCAGTTCTTATGCATCATGCGCTGAGCCTTGTTCGCCAACGGCGAGCTTTGTCGGACGCCGCTCGGCACATAGTTGCAAATAGGACCGAGTTGCAACTAGGCTGGATAGATGGCAGTGCCCCGTGATGCTGTCAATGGGCTCGAGCAGCGGTGTCCCCGCGTGCTGAGGCGAACCCGAGTCTGACAAGACAACCAAGGGGCGGAGCCAAGGGCGGGCGCATTCAGAACACTGCCTTATCCTTGTTCCGCGCTTTGTCCCACCCCCGCAGCGCCTCCATTCCCTTTACGCCTTTCAGCACCGCGCCATTGAGATCGGCATCAGCGAAGTTGGCGCCTGCCACATTCGCTCCGCTCAATACGGAGTGTGAAAGATCCGAGCCCTCGAGGTCGGCACCGGCAAGATCGGCATGCGTCAGGTCGGCGAAGAGCAAGTTTACGCGTGTCATGTCGGCTCGCCGCAAGTCCGCGCCGGCCAATAGAGCGCCGGAAAGATCTGTCTGCTTCGGTGTCTTTAATTCATTACCCCGCTCCGGCGGACCCAAGCGGGCTTCGGTGAGTTTTGTTCCGCGCATGTTGGCCCGGCTCAAACGCGCCATCAGCCGCGCGCCAGAGAGGTTGGCACCCTCGAAGCTCGGTGCGTTGGCCGCTGGCGCATGCAGGCTCAAGGAGCCGACCGCATCATAGAGGCTTGCGCCCGAAAGATTCGCGCCGGCGAAATTCGTGCGGGCGACCTGCGTCCTGTCGAGCTTCGCGTTTCGCAAATCGGCGCGAGCAAGATTGGCCCCTGAGAGGTTCGCCCCAAGCAGGTTTGCACCGGCAAGCCTGGCACTCTTGAAGTCCAGGTCACTCAGGTCCAGGAACGACAGATCCCTGCCCGAGAAATCGGGGCGGCTGCCAGGGGGCGCCTTGAAGAGCGTTTCGACAACCTCTCGCAACGGCAGTTCGGCGGACACGGTGGGGCTTGCTGCCGACATCGCTGCAGCGATGCCGCTTATGATGAGTTGAAAATGCCGTCGTCCGCCGCGCGCCATCGTCAACAGCAAAAGAAACATCAGTATCGGCGCTGGCGGCATAACAATCAACCAGTCTGCAGCATGAACGCAGCCCGTCATGCCCGTAAGCGACAGTGTCGCCGTCCCGGTCGAAATTCGCAACTGGCTTACTATGGTTGACAGTCGTTGATGGGAGGGACCTACTATCCGACCATTACCGTGCGTCATCACGCACGGAACGGCGGGTGGACCGGGACGCGGAAGAACTCACTGGTGCGGGGTTCTCAGCCCAGGCGTCATGCCGGAGTATGAGTATGCAAAGAAGGCTTCTGATCGCTGCGTTCGCCTTCGCCGGCGGGATCATAGCTATCACCATGCCAACGGGTGCCGCCCGTCGAGGGCCCGGCCCATCGTTCGGTGACGCCCCGGCGACGCAAACCGGCCTTGTGCTGATCCGGCATCGTCACCACTCCGATAAGCGCCCCCGCTCAGGGCGCCGCTACTTTCCGCGGCATCCCCTGTTTGACCATCGGCCCAAGCTCTACGTGCCGTGGGTGAGCCTGCACGATCATCGTTACCGGCCCCACGGCTCTTACAGTTCCTACGTCTACCGCGCTCCGTATCTTCGCGACAATCCCTACGATCATCATCATCCGCATCACTAGGCCTGGCACAGGCTAAGGACCGATGATGCCCTTGTGGCACGCAAGGCAGTGCGATGCGCGTCCTGCACAGCAATGAAGTAAGTTTTTTGGCGGTGCCGTCGTGGCGATTGCGGCTGAGTGACTGTCGGCTACAGTACAGCTAGCGCTGGAGAAGAAATGTCAACCATCGACCCCAAGGACGAGGCGAGGCGCGCCGAGCGGTTCAAGCGGGTGCGCGACGCACACCAGACCGAATTGGCCGAGGACTACGTCAAGCTGATTGCCGAGCTCATCGAGGAGAAGGGTGAGGCGCGCTTGGTAGATTTGTCGGGGCGTCTGGGTGTCACCAAGGCTACGGTCAACAACACGATCCAGCGCCTGCAACGCGATGGCTTCGTTACCAGCCAGCCCTATCGCGCGATCTTTTTGACTGACAAGGGTCGCAAGCTGGCTAGGGCCTCGCGCGAGCGCCACCACGTCGTGCGTGACCTGCTCATTGCCTTGGGTGTTGATGCTGAGGTGGCAGCCACCGATGCCGAAGGCATCGAACATCACGTCAGCAAGGCGACGCTTGAAGCGTTCCGCAAGTTCCTGAACAAGGCTCGCCGCGCCCGGTGAATGCGTTGAGACAAGCTCGGAAGTGCGGGATTTATTGGATGCGGTCGCCACCACTAGCGCGCAATAGCGCAGCGTCCATAGCTGCTTCGGATCACTAGCAGGAGGACAGGCCATCGGCCAGCTAGTCAGTACGCGCACGAAAAGCAGAAGCCGTTGCCAGCGGGGCGAGGTCCTATGGCGGTACCGAAAGTACCAAGATGCGCGATTGCGCTGCTTCTCTTGTGCTCCTCTCGCGGACGCGAATGCACCAAACTCCGTACATGCAAATTAGGAGCGCAAGGATACCTCCAGTCCTATATCAGGCATCAACTGCATCTGGGTGTGTGGAATGGCCCGATTATGACCGAAGGTACTTGATGAGCGCCGCAATTCCGAGCACGAGCACGGCCAATACCAGGAGGCCGATGATGCCGCACCCGAGTATCATGAGCCAGCCCATCATTCCATCGCCCATCATACCTTGGCCCATACTTGCGCCGTCGTAGCGGCCGAAATCGGGATTGGCAGTACTGGAATGAGAAGACCAACCGCCAAAGCTACGGTGAGGGCGCTGGCCACCTTGTTTCGAATGGGGACATCGCCAGAAGACCAGAAAATATTAAAGCGCAGCATGTCCTACGGACCTTCCAATTGTATGGCCATTGAGGTCTCAACCCGCACTGTCACCTTGCGATGTCGGCACGTAGGTTAGAGAACGCGGGACGAAGGCTTGGACAGTGATGATCATCTCGGCCTCGCGTCAATAGGCGACGAATAATCCTCCATCGCGTTAGGCAGCCCACCCGCGCGACCTTGATGAGCGAAATCGATATTTGCGACCCCTGTTAGGCGACCTTTTCCTAGCCCTTCGGACAGGACGCGGAGATTTTGCTTTCGCGGATAGAAAGAGGAGCCGGGTTCCAACGAATCGGGGGCGCCTCTCCTCTTCCACCGCAGATGCCGCCGAGACGATTTGCAGTACGAGAGCAACGACGGGACCGATTGCCGAATGTCACTGCAGGTGACATACGTGCTAATGGGCTGGACGTCGCCCAACTGGCGTGGGGTCAACTCGATACTGAAGCAGTGGAGACAGCGCGATGAAAAGATTGTCGTTATTTGTCGGTATCGCCGCAGCGACGTTTGCTGTTGTCACGGCCTCGACGGTGCGCGCAGCAGTCCTGTCGCCGGCGCCGATCGGCCCAGCGGTCACGAAAAACACAAGCGCCGTGCAACAGATTCACCTCCGGCGCCATCGCCATGGTCATCGCCACTACCGCCGTTACCGCTATGGCTTCGGCTATGGAGTGCCGTTCCTCTTTTTTGGCCATGGTCATCATGGTCATCATGGATTCGGGCACGGTGGTTTTGGACACGGCGGGCATCACGGCCACCACTGAGCATTGATCACCTGGATAGCGCTGCAGTCAACGACGCATTGAGGCAGCGACATAGCGGCCCGTGGCCGTTTTGGAACCATTGCCGGTGCCTGCTGCCGCGGGAACGAAGCACAAGGAGGACTGCGAGAAATCCTTGGCCGATGCCCAAAAGCTGCTCGGCATCAAGTGGCAGCACAAGGAGTGACAATCGCGCGATATCCCTCTCTCCTCAGATCGCGCACGAAGAAAGCGGCACGGGGGCCAGCCTGTGCCGTTTTTTTTGCGCTGAGCGACAAGTTGGTCGGATCCCAATAGCAGCGCCGTTGCCGGGAGGGGGAGCCGAGCAGCTCTGCCGACGCTTGCCCGCCGCAACGCGTCCACTGGCAATTTGGACCGGTCCCAGACCGCGATGCACCCAACCGCAATCCTGTCGTCGCCGAGGCGCCAGCGCCTTGCCGCTAACGCGGCGACCGCACTCGCGTGCACCGAGCCCGCTGCGCGGTCTCGGCCGCGCCGGCGGGATCCCTTCCGTTCTTGGCTGGCACCCCTTCAACTGTTGCGGGACTATCGCGAAGCTCGCTCGCGCGGCTCGGGTCTGAAGCGTGGCCTCGATCGCGGCCGGCGGCGATAAGAAGGCCGTCCAAAGCAAGGAGACGAATCGGCGACCGTTGATCGCAAACAATACCGCGGCAAGGCCGAGGTAAATCCACGCGAGCCAAGTCAACGTGACGATCGTGCACGGCTCGTCGTTTCTGAAGTAGAACGCCAGCGCACCTGAACACCGAAGAGCCCAGCGAGCGCTAAAGATGATGCGATGGTCAGTCGCAGCCTTAGAAGGAGCCCGAGACCGAATAGTGACTGAGCTGCCGTGAGAAAGAACTCCTCGCTCTAACGGGCGTCGAGCGGCAGCGGGGATTTGATGCCGGCGCCTAAGCTCGTGGCCAGGGGCGGCATGCCGACAAGCAACGTCCACTGGTTGATTTTGTCACTGATCAATGCGGTGAGGCCGTTACCGGCACGGTTGGCCATCACAGACAGGACGGCCACCGACGATGCCGGAGCCTCACTGGCGAGCGGCGCAAGCCACTGGATGAGCAGGAACTCATTGATGCCAAACACGGTCCGGTCTCCACCATGCCCTCGGCGAAAGGCTCGGCGGCCGCAAGAATGACGAATGTGGGGGAGTGAAAGTGAGCGTGACCGCAACTATCATGCCCAATCCCAAAGCGGCTGTCGTGTACTACATTCGCGGGCTCGTCTTCTCGCGCCTCGGTCTTTGGCCCAATTCGTCGGACGATTTTGCCGTCGCATCGCGCCTCGACTCGAGCTTCCGAAGGGGGCTCGCAGACTACAGTCTTGGCTGGGCCCTTATGGCCCAGGGCCATTACAGCGACGCGATCGTGAGCTTCACGAAGGCCATCGCCCGCAGCCCTCTACCAGCCCCCTCCTATTTCCAGCGATCGCGCGCCTACGAGCAGCTCGGCGACATCGACGCCGCCATCTCAGACATGAATGCTGTCATTCGCTCCATTCCGAAGTACCCGGAGGCATATCATCGCCGCGCCCATCTATTCATGCGCAAACGCGTTCACGGCGTAGCATTGAACGATCTTACTGCAGCGGTGACCAACGATCCCGACGATCGCTTCGCGGGTGAAGATAGCGTCTATCTCTGCGGCTCAAGGGTGTCCGACCAGCAATGTCGCCTGCGCCTGGATCCGACGATTCCGCCAGCCGCGGATCACCCGCGGCATTTCGAGTTTGCGCACTAGCGCGCCGCGCTCTGCTTCCCGGAAGCTGCCACACTCCGAACCCATCTTAGCGGCCTCTCCAGAGAGTCAAGACAGTTACTTTGCCGGCGCAAAGCCAAACACGCTCAGCAGCCGGTTGAGGTTCGTGCTGGCGTTGCGATTAACGGGATCGATTGCCAGCGCCCTATAATAGTCGGCCATAGCAGCGGTGTTGTCGGCCAAAGCCTGATGCGCCGCTCCGCGTGCGGCCAATGCCTCCGCGTGACGCGGCTCCAGCGCGATCGTGGTCGTGAAGTCAGCGATCGCGGCATCGTACACGCCGTGCCGCATATACATCAGGCCACGGTTGTAATAGATGCTGGCATCGGAAGGGTTGCGATTGGCGGCTTCATTGAAGTCATTGAGCGCCAGTTGCCAGGCATTTTTCTGCGCATACGCGATACCGCGGTTCACGAATACAGGCGTCGCGACAAAGCCGTGCGCGATCGCAGCCGTATAGTCAGCGATGGCTGCGGCGAGCTCGCGGCGCGCCAGGTATACGTTGCCACGCGCATAGTACGCACTCGCGGCGTTCGGCTCTATCGCGAGCGCCAGCGAGTAGTCGTCGATCGCAGCAGCAAGGTTTCCCGCCACCACTTCAGCGTTGCCGCGCTGAACAAACTTGCGCGCACCAAGTGCCATGCCGCGTTCGGCGGCAGCGGCGCCCGAGGCTGCTACGCCGTTCGCGCTTGCGACAATCACCATGCCCAGGAGTAAGGGAAACAATGCACCCGAGTACTTGCGAGATCGATCGGCCATCGCAGCCAAAATAATACCATTGTTCTATTATTGCATGGTTACCTCAAATCAACCTGAAAAAGGAGCGCCGGCTGCACGTATGCGCCCGACACAAGACTGCAGCGGCAGTCACTGCGCGAAACGCATCATGTGTTCAGGTACGTTTCAGTTCGCTGCGGTAATGCCTTCATCATGTACCGGCTCTCTTGCCCATCATGCGACAGTTGGCGCTGCTCAGCGGCTTGACATGAGTGCAAAACGAAAAACATCGTCGCTGTGATGAGCATGGTCTGCATACAGCCGTTTGGCAGCGACAGAGTGGCCCCGGGTAGGTCCCCGCCCAGGGGCGTCGCGGCTGGCCGTTTGCGAGCCCGTTGGGCCGCGACTTTGCGTGCCCTCATGGCGATGCTCATGCTTGCCGTCGCCGGGCCGCTCGCAAGCGCGCACGCAAACCTTCACGTGGCCACGACCGGGGCTGCCGTTGCGTCAGTCGAGACCAGTGCCGGAACCGAGAATCCGAGTGCAGAGCTGTCGCCGGTCAAGGAAGGCAAACAGACGCCACCTGCTGTGCAGCACCAACGCTGCGCGGTCTGCCCCGCCATGCAGGCGATAGGCACCGTTGTGCCTCAAGTCGGCTTCCGGCAAGATCTAACAGCCGTCACGTACGGCGTGTCTTCCATTGAAGACACGGCAAAGTTCTCCCCGCCGCCATTACGCAAGCCTCCCCGCGTTTGATCCACGCCTAGAGCGACGCACGCCGACGCATCGATGGGGTGCGTGCGGTAAGAACCTTAGTTCGTCCCCGAGCTCAGAGTGACGCGGTTGCCACAGTGCCGCCCGTCCGCAGTGGATCAATCATGAAGCCATTCTTAATCGGCGCAGGCACCGCGTGCGCTTGCCTCATCCTAGTATCCCTCTATCCCGGGTTATCTTTCCTCGCTGGAAAGCTCCTAGCCGCTCCGGAAGCCAAAGAGGCCGCGCAAACAAGCCCCGGCACACTCGACAAACATGGTCACGCCGAAGGTGGCCACGGCGAGGAAGAGGGCAAATCGAGCGAAGGCAAGGTCGAGATGACGGCCGAGCGCGTTGCGGCTGCAAAAATATCGACCAGCACAGCCGCACCGGGAGTCCTCAGTCGTCGCTTGAGCTTGCCGGCAGTCATCATCCCAGACCGTAATCGCGTGGGCCGTGTGCCGGCAAAGGTTGTCGGCACGGTCGCCGAGCTCAAGAAGCGCCTTGGCGACCCGGTCGAGAAGGGCGAGGTCGTCGCGGTTCTCGAAAGCCGCGAGGTGGCTGACGCGAAAAGCGAATACATCGCGGCCCGCGTCAACTTCGAGCTGCAAGGAACGCTCTACGAGCGCGAAAAGACGCTCTGGGAGAAGCAGGTGACGGCCGAGCAGCGATTGCTGCGGGCGCGCGCAACCCAGCAGGAAGCCCAGGTCCGCCGCGATCTTGCCCACCAGAAGCTCCTCGCCCTTGGGGGCAGCGAGAAGGAGATCGCGGCACTATCGGCCGGCGGTGAGAAGGCGGCCGCGCTCGAGCGCTACGAGATCAAAGCGCCGATCGGCGGGCGCATCGTGGAGCAGCTGGTAGATCTCGGTACGCCGGTCGGTGGTGAGGGACAAGCGAAAGAGCTCTACGCCATCACCGATCTCTCCGTTGTCTGGGCAGAGCTGACGGTGTCGACAGCCGATCTCTCGCAGATCCGCGAGGGGCAGCGGGTGATCATTTCCGCAAGCGGCAGCGATGAGCAGACGCCAGGCACGATCATATTCACTAGCCCGACGCTGGATCAGGATACCCGCTCGGCGCGCGTCATCGCATCGGTCGCAAACAAGAAGGGCGCATGGCGGCCCGGCACGTTCGTTACGGCGGAGGTCGCGGTGGAGGAGAAGCCGGCCAAGCTCGTTGTTCCGAAAGCAAGCCTGCAAACACTTAACAATGAGCCGAACGTGTTCGTGCGAACGCCCGATGGCTTCGAGGCGCGCCCTGTCGATCTCGGTGAGGACGACGGGCGCTTCGCCGAGATCACCTCGGGTCTCAAACCCGGCGAGGAAATCGCGACTACGAACACGTTTTTGCTCAAGGCCGACGTCGGCAAGTCCGAAGCCGGTCACGGACATTGAGGAGCTAGCAACCCATGATCTCTCGACTGCTCACCTTCTCCGTCCGTCAGCGCTGGCTGATCGTCCTGCTGACGATCGCAGCAGCGGCCTATGGCGTCTACTCGCTGCAGCGCCTCCCGATCGATGCAGTGCCGGACATCACCAACAACCAGGTGCAGATCAACACGTCGGCGGCCTCTCTGTCGCCGATTGACATCGAAAAGCAGGTCACTTTCCCGATCGAGACTGCTCTGGCCGGAATATCGGGCCTCGAGTACACACGATCGCTGTCGCGGAACGGCTTTTCGCAGGTCACAGCCGTGTTCTCCGAGGACACGGACATCTATTTCGCCCGCCAGCAGGTCGGCGAGCGCTTGCGAGACGCGGAGAAGTACCTTCCGGAGAATGTGAAACCCAGTCTGGGGCCGATCTCAACCGGTTTGGGCGAGATCTACATGTGGACCGTGCACTATGCGACCGACAAGTCGCTCTCTGTGGCAGACGGCAAGCCCGGTCCGCAGAGCGACGGCAGCTACCTCACCCCTGAAGGCCAAAGCCTGACCACCGACGTCGAGCGCGAGGCATATCTACGCACCGTCCAGGATTGGATTATTCGTCCGCAGATGATGGCAGTGCCGGGCGTCGCCGGTGTCGACGTCATCGGTGGCTTTGAGAAGCAGTTTCTGATCCAGCCCGATCCAGCGAAATTGACAGCACTCGGCTTGTCATTCACCAGCATCGCCCAGGCCCTCGAGCAGAACAACGTCAACCGCGGCGCTGGCTGGATGGAGCGCAACGGTGAAGGCTTTGCAGTTCTAAGCGCCGGTCGCCTCGAGAACCTGGGGCAGATCAAGAATGTCGTCGTGGCGACGCGCAACGGCGTGCCCGTCCGCATCAAGGATATCGGCGAGGTCGGGATCGGGCGCGAGATCAGGACGGGGAGCGCCAGCGAGAACGGCAAAGAGGTCGTCGTCGGCACCGCCCTGATGTTGATCGGCGGAAACAGCCGCACCGTGTCGGCGGCCGTCGATGCCAAGATGCAAGACATCCGGCGCTCGCTTCCCCCCGGCGTCGAGATTCAAACGGTGCTCAACCGCACGCTTCTGGTCGACGCAACGGTCGCGACCGTCAGCAAGAACCTCGCCGAAGGCGCCATGCTGGTGATCGTGGTTCTGTTCCTACTCCTGGGCAATTTCCGCGCCGCCCTTATCACCGCGCTCGTCATCCCGTTCGCGATGCTGCTGACGATGACGGGCATGGTGCAAGGAAAGATCAGCGCCAATCTAATGAGCCTTGGCGCTCTCGATTTCGGCCTGATCGTCGACGGCGCGGTCATCATCGCCGAGAACAGCCTAAGGCATCTCGCAGAGCGTCAGCATGAGTTGGAACGGCAGCTGACCCTCGATGAAAGGTTGCAGACAGTCATCCTATCGGCCGAGGAGATGATCAAGCCTTCGGTCTACGGCCAAGCCATCATCATCCTCGTCTATGTGCCCCTTCTCACCTTTACCGGCGTCGAGGGCAAGATGTTCGAGCCGATGGCACTCACCGTCATCATCGCACTCATTGGCGCCTTTGTGCTCTCACTCACCTTCGTACCTGCCGCCATAGCGATCGCCATCTCGGGACGCGTCGATGAGAAGGAGAACATGTTCGTGTGCGCCATCAAGTGCGTATACGAGCCGTTACTGCGGCTGGCACTTCTGCGGCCGATGATGTTCGTCGTGGCGGCGCTCGCGTTCCTCGTTGCATCGGGTGCGCTCTTCTCGCGGCTCGGGCAGGAATTCATTCCGACGCTCGATGAGAAGAATCTGGCGATGCAGGCGATCCGTATCCCGAGCACGTCCCTTTCCCAGTCGCAGGCGATGCAGCTCGAGATTGAGAAGGTCGTCGGCAGCTTTCCGGAGGTCGCCTTCATCTACTCGAAGACCGGCACGGCACAGGTGGCCTCCGATCCGATGCCGCCCAATGCCTCGGATACCTTCATTATATTGAAGCCAACCAAAGAGTGGCCCGACCCCGATCTGTCCAAGGACGAGCTCGTACAAAAGATCCAGCAGGCGATCGAAAGCCAGCCGGGCAACAACCTGGTGTTTTCGCAGCCGATCCAGATGCGCTTCAACGAGCTGCTCGCCGGTGTGCGCGGCGACCTTGCCGTAAAGATCTTCGGCGAAGACTTTGAGCCGATGTTGAAGGCGGCGAACCAAGTCGCCGCGATCCTGATGAGCACGCCCGGTGCGACCGACATTAGCGTCGAGCAGGCGGCAGGCCTTCCGTTCCTGGAGATCAAGATCAAGCAGGACGAGATCGCGCGCCTTGGCCTCAGTGTGCTGGCGGTGCAGGATGTGATCGGCGCGGCGATCGGCGGCCGCGAGGCAGGCGTCGTTTTCGAGGGCGACCGGCGCTTTCCCATTGTCGTGCGGCTGAAGGACAACGTGCGCGACGATCTGGAACGCCTCAAGCACCTTCCTGTGCCGCTGCCGCCCGATAGCAGTGGCCGTTCGTCCTCGGTGTTGCTGGAGCAGGTCGCCTCTTTCGATACGACCGAGGGGCCGAACCAGATCAGCCGCGAGAACGGCAAGCGCCGCGTCGTGGTGACGGCGAACATTCGCGGCCGCGACATCGCCTCGGTGGTTGCCGAGGCACAGAAGAAGGTCGCCGAGCAAGTGCAATTGCCGCCCGACTATTACGTCGTCTGGGGCGGCCAGTTCGAGAATCTTGCGGCCGCGCAACAGCGCATGATGATCGTTGTGCCGGCCTGCTTCTTTTTGATCTTCCTGCTGCTTTACTCTGCGCTGGGCTCTCCACGCGATGCGCTGCTCGTGTTCAGCGCCGTGCCGCTTGCGTTGACCGGCGGCATCATCGCGCTGTGGCTGCGCGGCATGCCGTTCTCTGTGTCCGCCGCCGTTGGCTTCATCGCCTTGTCTGGCGTCGCGGTGCTGAACGGCCTAGTGATGATGACGAGCATCAATCAGCTGATCGACAAGGGGCTCAGACGCCGAAAGGCGATTCTCCAAGGTGCACTGAAACGGCTACGACCCGTGGTTATGACAGCGCTCGTCGCGTCGCTCGGCTTCGTACCGATGGCGCTCGCAACTGGAACGGGCGCGGAGGTTCAAAAGCCTCTGGCCACGGTCGTCATCGGCGGCCTGATCAGCGCCACCTTGCTGACCTTGCTGGTCCTGCCGGCGCTGTGCGTCAGGTTCGGAAGCCGGCGAAGAATGACCGCGCCCGACGGAAAAACAGCGCCGACCGATCCAAACTTGTCGCCGGCCGAGTGATGGACTTACACACGGACTTGCTTGGCAGCAGCTTCGCAGCCGTGCATGTCGGCAACACGTCCTCATTGTTGGGCAGGTTCAGGTGGGTTTCAGGCAGGCGCCGCAAAAATCGCGCATTGGGGCACGACATTGCGTTGCGCGCCGGAAAACAGATGCGCGCAGCACGCAATGTAGTCCGCGTTGTTTGTTGCGTAGTGCGACGGAAGAGAAACTGGAGATAAAGATGAAAGTGAGTTTGATAGCTGCGGCAATCCTCTTGGCCGCCGTGCCGGCGATAGCCGGAGGTGGACACTGCGACGAGGATATCGCAGCCGTCGACAAAGCGTTCGCTGCCGCCAAGTTGAGCGAGCCGGATATGGCCACCGTCAAGGCAGCGCGTGCGAGTGCCGAGGAGGCCCATACCGCCAAGAAATATGAGGAATGCGAGAAGGCTCTGGAGGCGGCTCAAAAGCTCCTCGGCATCAAGGAAAAGCACGCGAACTGATTGCGCAAAAACAGTGATGTACCCTTCCCGGCTGCGCGCAAGTGTCATGGATTGCGCGTAGTCTGCGCTTGGCCGTGATTGCCGGTGTCTCGGACCGCTCCCCACACACCCGAGGACGCCGCGATTGCGGCCAAGCGCCCCCAGCAAGTCCTTGCTGCGCACCCCGCCAGCGCAGATCTTGTAACTTGAGTTTCAAGCGAATTTCGTTGTGGATTTTCAATGCCTAAACTCAGGATCTTTGCCGCGCGCACCGGCACGAACGCGCCAACGATCCGCTATTACGAGAGCATCGGCTTGCTGCCCTCGGCGGCGCTGGCGACCGGCGGGCAGCGCACCTATGGCGAGGCAGACCTCAAGCGGCTGCTGTTCATCCGCCGCTGCCGCGAGTTCGGCTTGCCTATAGAGCAGGTGCTGACGTTGGTGTGTCCTTGCTCGACGGCATTGTCTGGAAGCGCGCGACATTGTTCAGAGGCATCTCGACGACGTGCGGTCGAAGCTGAAGGAACTGCGTGAGCGGCAGAAGAGCGTGGCGGGCTTCGTGCGGGACTGTGAAGCGCGCTGCATCGGGGACCCCGGTCCGTGATCCTGGATGACCTTTCCCAACCGTCGAAGGCGCGAAAAGCCTGCTGCTCATAGTCTTGCCCGCCAAGTGGTCCCTGCGCGAGCTTACGCTTGCAGTAAAAGTGGCTTGAAGTGCTAGCCTTACCTCGGGACCACAATCCGCAATGCAAGAAACCATGTTGAGACAGGCTCGGAAGTGCGGGATTTATTGGATGCGGTCGCCACCACTAGCGCGCAATAGCGCAGCGCCATAGCTGCTTCGGATCACTAGCATCATCAGCGAGCAGCGGCACCAAGACATCACCCAAACTAGCGGCGCGCGAGCTTTGCTCGAGGTACTTTGCGGAGATCGGAAGGGCCCTCCAAGTCCCTTGTGAATAGGGGAGGGGACGGACGCGGCGATCAAGCTCGAATGATGATTGGCAGGGAGCGGCCACACCATCCCCCCGCGGTGGCGGCAAGCGGGTGAGCAGCGAAGGACTAGCGGATGCTCCGCTGCGACCGGAATTCCCGCACCGAGACCAAGGCGCGCTCGAGTTGGGCTTCGAGTTCGGTCAGGGCGTTCGGCGTTTCCTCCAGGGCAATAAACTCTGGCCGTAGCGTCTCGTTCACCAGCTCGATAAGCGAGGCCGAGGCCAGCGTTTGCATGGACGTATGGCTCGCAAAGGCCACCAGACTGCCGTCCGTTCGCAGCTCAAGGCCTACGCTCGCATTGATGAAGACGGTGGCCTCAACGACCTCGCGGGGTAGCACGATCGAGGCCAAAGGGCCCGACGTGTCGGCGCCCCGATAGGTTGCGACATAGGCTTTGCCGCCGCCATCGAGGGTGAGGGCAAGCCGCCCGTCAACCCCAGGCTTGCGCGTCCTGTCCATGTTCCTGCACCAACGGCGAATGTCTGGGTCTCGGGGTGACCATGCCCAGCCCAATTTTCCTTTGCCCATTAGCGGCAGACGAAAAGTCCTCGAGAACTATCACAGTCACAAAGGAATAGGAACTATCGTTCCTAGAACGATAATGCCTAAACAAGTTCCATCTCTGCCATGGACCTCAAGGAGGTCATGGCCGTGAACCTGCGTCAGGCGCGTCATGACAAGGATTTGACGCAAGAGGAGCTGGCGCATCGCGCCGGCATCAGCTCGCGTTACGTCGGCAAGATAGAGAGTGCCAAAGTATCGGCCAGCGTCACCGTGCTCGGCCGACTGGCCATGGCGCTCGACATCGATCCATGCGAACTCATTCGGGCCAAAAAACCACGCCGCTGAAGCAATTGATGAGACCATCGGCAGCGCGCGAGATGCTGCGGCTAGAGCAGAACCTTAAACTTCAAACCTGACCGGTTGCTTGTGCGCATCCCAATCAGCGTCGCTTTGACGGGTGCAGACCTTCCTCTGACCGGCGCGACCATGGATGGGGTGGCGCTAATGATGGTCGCAGGTACATCGCCAAAGCCGAGTTTTGGTGCCGATCGTGCGCCGTCCTGAGCGTCAACAGATCATTTGCTGCCGGACTATTCCTCACCACACAAATTTTTGTGTCCGCTGAGATGATCACGCGGTCATGACCTCGGCGCAATCTCGCGGCCTTTGCTGATGTTCCGACATCTGCGAGGGGAGCATCCATGGCACCACTACTTAAGCCTGAGGACTGCTGCATACTCTTTATCGACCCCACCCGGCACAACGCCGAACGCGCCGATCAGGCTGACGGCGACCAAGACGCACTCATCAGCCGCCACGCGTTAATCCAGCAGGCTGCCAGGGTTCTCGATGTGCCAAAATTTTTTGCGATCCAGGGAGACGAGGTCGACGAACGAGAATGGATTGCGCAGCCCTGTGATGGCGCCAAGCCCCGCGTCTACCCTGTCAGTACCGCCGCATCGATGTGGTCGGGCAGCGGGCTCGGGGCGGCGCTCGCCGAAGAGGGTAAGGCTTGCCTCCTGCTCTGCGGCTTTTGGCTCGAACGCAGTGTCACCTTCGCGGCCCTCAACGCCCTTGCCGATGGCTTCGACGTCTTCGTGCTCATGGATGCCTGCCCAAGTTGCGACCGACATGCCAAATGCCCCGCCATCGACCGCCTGCTGCAGGCGGGCGTTGTTCCCTTGACGACCACGCAAATGGTGAGCGAATGGGCGGAGGGCGCATCAGATGAAGCGCGGCGCGCGGCGTTGCGTAATCTCTTGGCGTCAACCGGAGAGCAATAACCAACGGCCCTTTGAGGAGGGGCGAAGGCGCGGCTTGCACGCGCTCTTGCGGGTCGGACGCACTGGCGATCGCTCGTCAGCTGCGCCTGACCCGCTGCTGACGCTCGCCTCCTACCGGTCCGATCGCCCGATACGTCGCGGCGGGAAGCGACGAGTCCTCGCCGGCGCTTTGACGGATCTGACTACGCCGCCTTTCCTTATCTGCACCATCACCTGTATACGAGCTCTGGCCCGGTGGGCTCGCGGTCCATTCGGCAATCCGCTGACCTCGGGGCCGGGGGTTCTGTTTCACCCCGCCTCCGAGCCTCCGCGCGTGCCGATCCGAGCCAGCGTGACGGTCTCTGCTTTCGTGGCCGCTCCGTCCACCCCACGCCTCCTGTCGTGCAAACTGCGGCCGGCGTCGCCCTGGTGCGGAAACCCTCGCGCGCGCGGTTTTTGTTCCCCGCCGGTCAGGGGACCGGCTTCCTCGCGCCGCTGACGCTGCAAAAAAACCTTGAGCTTCGGGTCCTGCGCTGACCGCTCCGGCCAAGGTGGTTCCGCGGGCGCCAAGCCGGCCGCCTGGTCCTGCACGCCGGCGGGAGATGGTCTCTCGCCGGACTTGAGAAAGGACCAGTCACATGGCTACCATCGGATCTGTCACGAAGCGCGAAGATGGCCGCTTTGAGGGCGAGCTCAGAACCCTGTCGATCCGCGCCGAGATCGCACTCCTGCCGGTCTCGGACAAGGCGTCGCCGAACCAGCCCGACTATCGGGTGATGTCGCAAGGCATCGAGATCGGCGCCGGCTGGATCCGTAAGGGTCAAGCCTCCGGCAAGGAGTACGTCGCGCTTTCAATCGCCGCTCCGGAGTTCGGGTCGCGGACGCTTTATGCGAACCTCGGCCGAGCGGCGGGTCAGGACGATGACAGCGTGTTCGCGCTGATCTGGAACCCGCAAGACTAAGAGCGCAAGCGCTCGCCTTCGCCCTCGTGCCTTCGGGCACGAGGGTTTTCCATTTATTCATGATGAGAAAAGTCAACTTAAGACAGCGCGCGCTGAGCAGCTGTATAACGCCCCCGCTTCGCGGGAAGCGATCGAGATCATTCGCACGTCATCCGATCCGATCGCCATCGAAGTCAATCATGGAGCCAATGGTGACGAGAGGCCTGTCTCTCGCCAGGGGGATAACTATGCCTATGCGCCTACCCGAAAGAACAAACCCTGAGAAGGCGCGCGCTTCGATTGGCCCGTCTTGGCCCCCGATGCTGGCTGCGTACGACTATGTGCGCACGCTGCCCAGGACCGGATGGGCATGGGAGTTTCTCCGTCGCAACAAAGACTATCAGCGACAGTACCGATTGCATGCGGGGCGGTGCGCAAATCTCTGCCGGCATCGGACCGGGATTACGTTGTGCAGGCTACGCCGTCGCTGCCGGAGAGCCGAAGCCTGGGGTCTTTGCTCCTTTCGCCGATCCCCATGAGCCCGCCCCCACCGCAAACGTCTTCTGGTCGCCCGACGCTCTCCCTCTGACCCTATCGGGGACGGCATCGCGCGCGCAGGGCGGCGATCTTTGCCTGGCACGCCTTCCGGCCATTCGACAGCTCCTGATCGATGCGAAAGGGACGCAACACTTAAAGTTCACTTCCGATCGGCAAACAGTCTCGATCATTCTCGACGGAGCGGCCGTGGCCGTCGCGCCGGCACGCGTCGTCTTTCACGTCGACGGCCTTCGGCACCTCGAGCGTGCCCGCGATGGCTTTGCAACTCTGAGCGAGATCCTCTCGCACAACATTGAGCATTCCGAAGATTGGCCGTGGACGGCGACGAGCCTCGCAGTCCGCGATGCGCTCATCGCGCTCGATGGCCATTGGGCCGGCGCGACCTACCGCGCTATCGCCACCGTCATCTTCGGCGCCGAGCGCACCGAAGAGGCTTGGCGGAGCGCGAGCACCGCTCTCAAAGATCGCATCCGCCGGGCGCTGAAACGGGGTTTATCGCTGGTTGCGGGCGGCTACCGCGAGCTTTTGTGAGGGAGTGGCGTACGCGGCCGCCTGCCCTTCGACACTCCCCATCGCGCGCCATCCCACGCATTCTCTATGCCTCACCATTCACGGGAGTGCACGCATGGCGGAAGAGGAGGCATCCCCATTTCTCGATGTCAACGAGGCGGCTACCTATCTGCGCTTGAAGAAGCGCACGCTCGACAACATGCGCTGGCAGGGGATCGGTCCGCGCTTCCGCAAGCATGGCGGCCGCGTCGTCTACCATCGTGATGACCTCAAGGCCTGGTCCGAGAGCACGCGCCGGCGCGCGACCTCCGGCCTCGTCGAATGAGGATGAAGGCGGGGGCTCTCCTCGCGCTTGGCTCTGTTGCGCTGCTTACGGCCACGGCCTTGGCACCCAAGCGCCTTATGCTGGTGTGGAACACGTCCGCAAGCGTGCCGATCGGGCTCTATCTCATTGTGCCGCGTTCTCTGCGTATCGGCGACTACGTCCTCATCCGCATTTCCGGCCTGCCGCAGGCGCTCGCCGAGCAGCGCAGCTATATCGGCTCGCACATGCCGCTGTTGAAGCGCGTTGCCGCACTGGAGGGCGATCGCGTGTGCCGCCGCGGGCGGGTCATCTCGATGGGCAGGCAGCAGCTGGTCATCGCCTTGGCCTTCGATAGAAGAGGCCGGCGGATGCCAGTGTGGCAGGGTTGCCGCCAGCTACAGAGGGGGCAAGTGTTCGTTCTCGGGATGCATGCAGAGAGCTTCGACAGTCGCTACTTCGGCCCCATCGATCACGCCCAAATTGTCGGTGCGGCGATTCCTCTCTTCGTCCTTCTCTTCGTCCTTCGCGCCTAGACTTCACCCTCTACAACCTGACGAGCTTCTCAGCCCTCGGTGAGAAAATCCGTGCACCTCCGAGAATGCCAACCAGGCAACAAGTGACATCAAGATAAAGGACTGACGTCGTTTGAGCGCCAAGGGGCGCAACCGCGCGCTTGGCAATGACGCCAGCAAGGCGTCGATGACGTCTCCGTTCGATATTCGCGTGCATCGCCAACACGATGTTTGACGCCGTCTTGAATGTGCCAAGCCCGACGCCATCTCGCTTTGCGTTCCACCGCGTAGGCGAGGTGACGCATGGCGCAAGACAACTTCGTTCCGAAGCTTGGTCGCATTCGCGATGCGCCCCGAGGACGCGCGGAGTGTCACGCCACGTTCGTCTTCCGCCAGGCCGGCAAGCACGGCGCCCGAGCGCTGCGGCAGAAAGGACACGTTGCGCCTGGTAGCCTGACGCGCGGCATGGGCACCGGGCTTCGGGCCGCTGCTGGGCTTATCGCACCCGGCAGCCGGCGCGTCATCGTCAAGGCGCGCTACACGCGTATCGCCAGCGGCGATCTTGGTGCGGCGCGCGCGCATCTGAAATACATCCTCCGCGACGGCGTCACGCGCGAAGGCACACCCGGACGTCTCTATGATGCATCCGGCGAGGACATCGATGCTGCCGCGTTCCTCGCGCGCTCCGCCAACGATCCGCACCAGTTCCGCTTCATCGTGTCCGCCGACGAGGGCGGACAGCTCGCCGACCTCAAACCCTTCATCCGCGATCTCCTCGCGCAGATGCAGCGGGACCTCCACACCAGGCTCGATTGGGTCGCCGTCGATCATTTCAATACCGGACATCCGCATACCCACATCGTCATCCGCGGCCGGGACGAGGAGGGGAGGGACCTGGTGATGGCGCGGGACTACATCAGCCACGGGGTGCGGGCGCGTGCCCAGGCGCTCGTCACGCTCGAGCTCGGGCCGGAGAGCCAGCTCGAGCGCCTCCAGAAGCAGTTCAACGAGGTCGGTCAGGAAAGGCTGACCCGCCTCGACCACGCCCTGAGGGCGCGGGCCAAGGAGGGCATCCTGATCATGACATCCGCAGAGGAGCGAGGCCCGACCCAGCATACGCTGCGCATCGGTCGCCTCAAGACGCTGGAGCGGCTCGGGCTTGCCGAAGAGCGGCAACGGGGCGTGTGGGCGCTCGATGCGAGGATGGAGAGCAAGCTGCGCCAGCTCGGCGCGCGCGCCGATAAGTTCAAGATGATGCAGATCGCGCTGCGCGAGGCCGGCATCGAGCGCGGCGCCGCTGCCCTGGCACTGTTCGAAAAGGGTCCGCGCAAGGCACCGCTCATCGGGAAGGTCGTTGGCATCGGTCTCGTCGACGAGATCAGCGATCATACCTGGGTGGTGATCGATGCCGTCGACGGGCGCGTGCATTATGCCGAACTTGGCCGGTTGAAGCCCGCGGAGGTGCCCCGACGCGAAACCGTGGTGGCATTGGCAGGGGGCGGTCCTGAGGGCAAGCCGTCTCGGGTTGCCAGGATCCAGGAGCTGTCACCGGTAGATGTCGCGGAGCAGGGAGGCTACGACGGTCCGACCTGGCTCGATCAGGCCATTGTGTCCAAATGGCAGCCCGACCCTGGCGTGGGTGGTTTTGCGCGCGAAGTGTACGACGCCCTCGCGGCGCGCAGTCGATGGCTTGTCTCACGCAGCCTTGCAACAGTGTCACCGGCCGGCGCCATGGATCCGGCGCCCGACATGTTGCGCATGCTGCGGCGGTCCGAAAACGAACGTCTGGCGCAGGGCCTCTCGCACGTCCTCGGGGCTAGCTATGTTGCGGCTGAGGCAGGCGCACGCATCGCAGGCATATATGACCGCGCCATCACGACGCCCACCGGAAGAATCGCCGTCATACGGCGCGAAGACACGTTCACACTGGCGCCATGGCGGCCGGCACTCGAGCCGTTTCGCGGGCAGGCCGTCACGGGCATGATCGGCCCAAGGCGCGTGACATGGACCCTCGATCGCGGCCGGACGCTCCCAGGGCGGACATGACCACAAAGCTCAAAGGGCAGATGTGCTCGCAGCGCTGGATCTGATTAATCAGCTCGTGTGCCGAAAGGAATAGCGGCTCCCACGTTGCCGTAACCTACAGACTAGAGCTTACGTCGCTTCTCGACGTCAAGTGCCGGCGGAAGTATGCACCAACGGACATCGGCCTGTCGCGAGCCGTAGCCAGAAGACTGCCTCGAAATACGTCGGTCCACCGTGGTCGATGGGGACACTGGTGAGACATCCCACTACGGGAAGTCGCTCGTCCGACGATCTGCCACGCGCGAGCCTTCGTTCCCCACGTCCGCTGTTGGGGCCGGACCGGTCGTAGTCACGTACCGGCTCGACGCCCCCACCTGACCCTTAGCGGCCATGGACGATGGTGAAAAGGATTGGCCCGCGGACATGCGGTCGCGTCGCCGAACATGCAAAGGGGCGCCGCGCAATTCGGTGCCCCCCTGCGCCACCACCGTCGCGGCGGGCAGATCGTACGCAGCATGCCTCAAAGCCGAGAGCACTTCGGCGAACGTCTCTGCCGAACAAGACACGCACAATCCCTCCGCCGACAAGCCATGACATGAGCCTCTTTTTTCCTGTGCGGGATAGGGCTATCCATCCGGAACCCGCCGACAGGAAATGCCATGTCTCTGCGCCTCGCCCTCCTCTGCTGCATGCTGCTCTTGCATGCGTCCGCATCGGCCGCCGAAGCGACAGCGCCGTTTGGATTGCGCTTCGGCATGTCACCCGACGAGGTGCCTTTTCGACGCCTCCCCAAAACCATACCTGTCCCGGATACCTTTTCGCTGACCGGCCCGACCATGCGCTGGGAGGGAACCAAGCTCGTTACGCAGCGACCAAAACCGCGCGAAGTAGCCAATCCCCTTCTGTATCAGTGCGCCTATGCCTTCGACAAAATGACCTGGTTCGCCCTCTACAATGAAAAGTGGCTGGACTGGGCACTATCCGACAAGCGGCCGATCGACGATTTCGTCGACATGTCCATTCTGGGGGAGAAGGAGCGCGAGCCACTCGGCGACCCAGGCGATACCTCGACCAGCGATGGGCTTACCAGAGACAGCCTGGCAGAAACGCTGAGAGCCAATAAGCTCCGCGACCGGCAGGAAGAGCGCAAACGCGACGCCATCGGTAACTTCACTGGCAAAGTACCGCTGCTCGAAGTCATCTCGCAGAGCC
>JAEXXM010000074.1 GCA_023405815.1 Pseudomonadota bacterium
TCTCTATGCGCTCGACCAGCAGTTCGGCGCCTCGCTCAACACCATCTTCTCCACCCGCCAGGCAATCGAGGACTACGTGCTGCAGGCCGACCTCGTCATCGGCGCCGTGCTCGTGCCCGGCGCTGCCGCGCCCAAGCTCATAACAACCGACCTCGTCAAGGCGATGAAGCGCGGCTCCGTCATCGTCGACATCTCCATCGACCAGGGCGGCTTCGCCGAGACCTCGCACCCGACGACGCACGCGAACCCGAGCTACGTCGAGCACGGCGTCGTGCACTACTGCGTCACCAACATGCCGGGCGCGGTGGCGCGTACGTCCACGTTCGCCCTGAACAACGCGACGCTGCCATTCGTGCTGGCGCTCGCCAACAAGGGCACGGTGGCGGCGCTGCGTGCAGATCCGCACCTGCTCGCCGGCCTCAATGTCTTCGGCGGCAAGATCACCTACCCGGCCGTTGCCGAAGCCCTGGGCCTTCCCTACGTCGACCCGGTTCGCGCCATCGCCGCCTGACCCGGCGCGCAGGAAAGTCGCCGCGCGCCTTCGGGTTGCATCTCCGATCGATCGAAATTTGCGGGATTGGCAAAGGCTTACGCCAACTTGTTATGCAAGCATTGATGTCGCTCTTCGCGCTCGGCATCCAGTCGGGCTAGATTGAAGCACAGGCGTATTGCGTGGGAACGGGCCTTGGCCGAGCGGATTGAAAGCGCATGCAGCTGATCATGAAGCTCGCGATGGGGCTCTTCGCCTTCTATGCCGTGATCGCGGTTGCCGCATTCGTGCTGCAGCGGCGCCTGATGTACTTCCCCGACCCGGACCGCGTCTCGCCGGCAAGTTTCAACCTGCCGGGTGTGAAGGAGCGCATCATCGACGCTCCCGACGGCGCACGGCTCATCTCCTGGTATGCGCCCCCGGCACCCGGCCAGCCGACGATCCTCTATTTCCATGGCAACGCCGGCAACCTGGCGAGCCGCTCCGAGCGCGTGCGGCGCTACGTGTCGCGCGGCTACGGCGTTCTGTTCCTGAGCTATCGCAGCTACGGCGGATCAAGCGGCGACCCGAGCGAGCGCGCCAACGTCGCCGACGCCAAGCTCGCCTATGACAGCCTCATAGAGGACGGCACCGATCCGGACGACATCTTCGTCTATGGAGAGTCGCTCGGCTCGGGCGTTGCCGTGCAGCTTGCCGCCGAAAACGAGATCGGCGGCCTCGTGCTCGATGCGCCGTATACGACCATCGTCGACGTTGCAGCGCTCGCCTATCCCTACCTGCCGGTGCGCCCGTTCATGTTCGACCGCTACGAGACGATGCGCTACCTTCCCCGTGTGAGAGCCCCGCTTCTCGTCTTGCACGGCGAGGCCGATCGCGTCATTCCCGTGGATATGGGTAGGGCGGTCTATGCCGCCGCTAACGCGCCCAAGGAGATCGTCACCTTCCCGCGCGCCGGCCATTCCGACCACCACGTCTATGGCTCATACGACGAACTGTTCCGCTGGATCGATGCGGTGGTGAAGGGGCACATGCGCGAGAACGACCAGCGCATCGAGGGCGCCGCGCAGTAGTTGCGAAAGCACTCCCAACGACAAATGCACCCGCGAGCGTTTGCTCAGGGCGCATTCGGAAATCCGTCTTGGCAGTGATTAGCGGCGCGGACCGGCAGCGGGAGCGGCAGCCGGCTTGCCCGGAAGCAGCCCCTCGCGCTGCGCACGCTTGCGCGCCAGCTTGCGGGCGCGGCGGACAGCCTCGGCCTTCTCGCGCGCCTTGCGCTCGGAGGGCTTCTCGAAATAGTTGCGGAGCTTCATCTCACGGAAAATGCCCTCGCGCTGCATCTTCTTCTTGAGCGCCTTGAGAGCCTGATCGACGTTGTTGTCGCGGACGAGAACCTGCAAGCGGGTGCTTCCTTTGCCTGACCTTTTGACCAATGAAAAATGCGGCACTGGAGCGGCGGCGAGGCCACCGGCATCCACTCTGCCGTTGAGGATGGGCGCTTCACTAGCAAAAGGCGGTTAAATTGTCCATCCGCGACGTGGGGAGGACAGTTCAGGCGCCTTTGGATAGCGGCGAGAGCCGGTTGACGTGCCCCATTTTCCGGCCCGGGCGGGCCTGGTGCTTGCCGTAAAGGTGAACGCAGGTCCCCGGCTCCGCCACAAGTTGCGGCCAGGCCGCCACGTCGTCGCCGATCAGGTTGGTCATCTGGCAGTCGGAATGCCGATCGGTCGCACCCAGGGGCCAGCCGGCTACCGCCCGGATGTGGTTCTCGAACTGGCCGATGGCGCAGCCGTCCATGGTCCAGTGCCCCGAGTTGTGCACCCGCGGGGCAAACTCATTGAGAAGCAACGGCTGCTCCCCCTCCCCGACATAGAACATCTCGACGCCAATGACGCCAACGTATCCCAGTGCGGCGGCAAGCTTTCCGGCGATCTCGCGGGCGAGGGCCTGATGTTCCGCGGGCAGCGCACTCGGCACCGTGGAGGTTCTGAGGATGCCGCCCTCGTGGTGGTTCTGCGGGATGTCGTAGAAGCGGATTTCTCCCGTGAGGCTGCGCACCAGGATGACCGAGACCTCGAACTTGAACGGCACCATGGCTTCCAGCGTCGCCGGCGCCCGGCCGATGGCCTCGAACGCCGCGCCGATGTCCCCGGCGGCGGTAAGCCGCGCCTGTCCCTTGCCGTCGTAGCCGAGCCGCCGGGTCTTGAGGATCGACGGCACGCCGACCGTCTCGATCGCGGCGGCAAAGTCGTCAGCGCTCTCGACCGGCGCAAAGCGCGGCAGCGGCAGTCCGAGCGAGGCGATGAAGCTCTTTTCCCTGAAGCGGTCCTGCGCCACCTCCAGCGCCTTGAGGCCGGGGCGCACCGGGCGCACGCGTTCTACCGCAGCGGCTGCTTCAACGGGAACGTTCTCGAACTCGTAGGTGACGACGTCCGTCTCGGCGGCGAACCTGGCGATGTTCTCCAAGTCCTCATAGGGGCCGATGGTCGTCGACACGGCGACGTCGGAAGCGGGTCCCGGAACGTCGCTGTAGATGCGGCACTTGAAGCCGAGCTGCGCGGCGGCGACCGCGAGCATGCGGCCGAGCTGTCCGGCACCGAGGATGCCGATGGTTGAGCCGGGAGAAAGAGGCTGCGTCACCGGTGCCCCTCACCCATTCTTCGGGGTCTCGGCAACGCTCGCTGTGCGCGCCGCGCGATGCGCCTCGACGCGTTTCAACAGCTCGGCATCGCTTATCGCGAGGATCTGCGCCGCGAGGATGCCCGCGTTGGCGGCCCCTGCCTCGCCGATTGCCAGCGTGCCGACGGGAACGCCGGCCGGCATCTGCACGATCGAGTAGAGCGCATCCTGTCCGTCGAGCGCCGTGACGGAGATCGGTACGCCGAGCACCGGCAGCGGCGTCAGCGAAGCCGTCATGCCCGGCAAGTGGGCCGCCCCGCCAGCCCCGGCGATGATCACCTTGAGCCCGCGCGACTTGGCCGACTTCGCATATTCGTACATGCGTTCCGGCGTGCGGTGCGCGGAGACGATCCGCGCCTCGTAGGGAACCTTCAACTCATCGAGGATTTCGGCGGCCTTCCTGAGCGTCGGCCAGTCGGACTGGCTGCCCATGATGATGCCGACTTGGGCCTTCCCGGTGCTCATTTTTGCTGCGTCCGGCCGAAAGAAAGCGCGGGCTTACAGGAGCCGGGGCGCCAAGACAAGCGGTTTGTCGGGAAGCCGAAACGAGCGGGTTAACGGCGCCTGCGGGCTGGACTGCCTGGGGTCGCGGTCGCCGGGCTTGCGCCGATCAGGCGATGATGTCGGGGAGGAGCTGATCCTCGATCGCCATCATCCGGTCCTTGATGGCGAGCTTCCTCTTTTTCAGGCGTTTGACCAGCAACTGGTCGGCGGATGCAGACTCTTCGAGCAATATGATCTGGTCGTCGAGCTCACGGTGCTCCGCCCTGAGCCTGACGAGTTCTTCCCGAAGCTCTCTCTCGTCGATGCGTTTCATTGGCCGGCCGGTCAATGCCCCTCTTCAACACCGCGCGAGCGGCCGGACTATCGTCCTGTTCCCGCAAGATAGCAAGCGCTTGGCACGCTTGATGCTGTGCTTATGACGACTTTGTCGCTGGCTGCCCGAAGATAAGCTTCGCTACGGCGGGAGCTCCCATTTTCATCAAAAATTACGCGCCAAATGAACCCTTCTCAGGTTGGACAACGCCACAATCATCTGGCACGCTGAGACGTCTCTTCAATATCCATGGAGGTCCATGATGGCGCTTGCGGCTCACATTGCAGAGCTTGCGGAGAAGCACCGGCTTCTCGAGCGAAAGATTGAAGAAGAGGTCTGCCGCCCCGGTTCGGATGACCTGGAAATCCACCGATTGAAACTGGAAAAGCTGAAGCTCAAGGACGAGATCGCTCGTCTCAGCGACGGCGAGACACGGCACTAGTCTAACCCCTTGGCGATCAGGCGAGCGGCCGACGCTCGCCCACTCCCCAACGCGTTTACGCGCGCTGAATGCATTCGGCCGCAGCGAGTGCGATTGGGCTCACGCCTCTTTCGCCATCTCGCGCAGCTTGAACTTCTGGATCTTGCCCGTAGACGTCCGCGGCACCTCCGCGAACACGATGTGGCGCGGGCACTTGTACCTGGCGAGCCGGTCACGGCACCACGTCATCAGCTCGTCGGTCGTCGCTTCCATGCCGGGGCGCAATTCGACGAACGCGCACGGCGTCTCGCCCCACTTGTCGTCCGGCTTGGCGACGACCGCGCAATAGGCGACGGCCGGATGCTTGTAGAGCACGTCCTCGACCTCGATCGATGAGATGTTCTCGCCGCCCGAGATGATGACGTCCTTCGACCGGTCTTTGAGCTGGATATAGCCGTCCGGGTAGAGCACCCCGAGATCGCCCGAGTGGAACCAGCCGCCTTCGAATGCCTCGGCCGTTGCAGTGGCATTCTTGAGGTAGCCTTTCATCACGATATTGCCGCGGAACATGACCTCGCCGAGGGTCTGCCCGTCCGCCGGCACCCGCTGCATCGTCACCGGGTCCATCACCGTGAGATCCTCGAGCGCCAGGTAGCGAACGCCCTGGCGCGTGCGCTGGAACGCCCGTCCGGCTTCGTCGAGATCATTCCAGTCGACGTTCCACTCGTTGACCACCGCCGGACCGTAGGTCTCGGTCAGCCCGTAGAGGTGCGTGAGATGGAACCCAGCCGCCGCCATCGCATCCATGACCGCCTGCGGAGGCGGAGCGGCCGCGTGGTTGAACGAGACGAGATGCGTGATCGGCCGCTTCTCCTCGTCGGTGGCATTGAGCAGCGTCGCCATCACGATCGGCGCGCCGGAAATGTGCGTCACGCGGTGCTCGACGATGGCGTCGTACATCGCCTTGGCGCGCACCCAGCGCAGGCACACGTGCGTACCCGCCACCGCCGACAGCGACCACGGGAAGCACCAGCCGTTGCAGTGGAACATCGGCAGCGTCCACAGATAGACCGGGTGCTGCCCCATGCCGGCTTCGAGGTTGTTGGCGTAGCACATCAGCGCTGCGCCGCGATGATGGTAGACGACGCCCTTGGGGTTGCCGGTCGTGCCCGACGTGTAGTTCAGCGAGATCGCGTTCCACTCGTCCGAGGGCCACGTCCATTCGAACTCGGGATCGCCCGCGGCGATGAAATCCTCGTACTCGACGCCCGACAGCCGCTCGCCCGTCTGCGGGAACTCCGGGTCGTCGTAGTCGACCACCGGAGGCTTCACGTTTGCAAGCTCCAGCGCCGCCTTCGAGAGTGGCGCGAACTCTCGGTCGGTGATGTAGAATTTCGCCTCGGCGTGATCGAGCTGGAAGGCGACGATCGGCGCATCGAGGCGGGTGTTGATGGTATGCAGGACCGCCCCCAGCATCGGCACGGCGTAGTGCGCCTCGAGCATCGCCGGGGTATTCGCCAGCATCACCGAGACGGTATCGCCCTCGCCGATCCCGGCTTTGGCCAAAGCCGAGGCAAGGCGACGGCAGCGGGCATAGAACTCGGCATAGGTGAAGCGCTGCTTGCCGTGGATGATCGCTAGGTGGTTCGGGTAGACGAGCGCCGCCCGCTGCAGGAACTGGAGAGGCGTCAGCGGCAGGTAGTTGGCAGGGTTTTTGTCGAGATTATCGTTGAACGGGTTGGAGGGCATGGCAGGCCGGCGCTCGCTGAAGGACTGCTGCGGAATATCCGCAATGTCGCAAAAACGCTAGCGAAAGCAACCGGCACGGGCAATGCCGATCTGCCTGCACAAATGCAGTGCGGTTATGTTGCTCCAATCCTCTGGAATCTTCACTGACCCGTCTGTTGCAACGGAAAATATGGGGCTAGTCTGTTCCCCATCGCATGGTCTGCTTATTGGGAGATGGCCATGAGCGAGCTTAAGCAGCAGTCGATCGCATTGTGGATCTTGCTGATGCTGCTCATCGTCGTAGTGCCGCTGGCACTCGAATAGCGCTCAGTATCGAGATCGCGTCACGCCACGCGTGCGACGGGTGTGTGCCTAGTCGTGTGCCGGCCGTGCGGCTCCCCGCGGGGGGGAGCCGGCGCTCAGCGTTACTCCTGGTCTTCCTCGTCGCGGCGCTCGCCGCCGGAGAGTTCCTTGAGCTTGGCGAAGACGCGCGCCTGCTCTTCCTGCTCGGTCTCCTCGCGCTCTTCCTCGTGGCGCGGCTGCATGATCTCCACGCGCCGCTCCGCCGACGTCGTCTCCTCGGTCGGCAGCAGGGTGCCCGCCTTCTCGACATCGGGCAGATCCTTGCGCTCGCGCTCCACCCGGCGCGCTGCCTTCTTCACCTCCGCGTCGAGGTCGATTTGCGAGCAAAGACCGAGCGTGACGGGGTCCTGCGGCGTCAGGTTCGGAGCGTTCCAGTGGCTACGGTCGCGGATCTGCTGAATGGTCGGCTTGGTGGTGCCGACGAGGCGCATGATCTGGCTGTCCTTCAGCTCCGGATGATTGCGGAGCAGCCACAGCACGGCGTTGGGACGATCCTGGCGGCGCGACACTGGCGTGTAGCGCGGGCCCTTGCGCGTCGGCGTCTCCGGAACGACGACTTTCGGCTCGGCGAGGCGCAGCGGGCGCGTCGGATCGCGCTCGGAATCTTCGATTTCCTCGCGCGTGAGCTGCCCGGAGGTGACCGGGTCGAGGCCCTTGATCCCCTGCGCCACGTCCCCGTCGGCGATTCCTTTCACCTCTAGCACGTGCAAGCCGCAGAATTCGGCGATCTGATCGAACGTCAGCGAAGTGTTTTCGACGAGCCATACGGCCGTCGCCTTGGGCATCAGGGGTCTGCGATCGCTCATGGGGGCTTAACCTCCGGCTTCCTGCGTCGGTCCGCAGGGCCAAGTATTTTGGGGCAACTGGGGAATGGGCGCCTTATAGACCTTGAGGGCCCTCGCGGCAACCCAACCCGTCGCACCTTGGTTGAGGCCCTGTTCTTGCACTCGTGTTGCTCGTAAGAAGCGGCGCGGATAGTGTCGCCGCCGGCCGCCGGGGCGGCATGAGATCGGGAAGGGCTTAAGAATGGGCGAGACGCCGAAGAGCGTTTATTTCGAAGACCTTAGCATCGGGCAGGAAGCAAGCTCGAGCAATACCGTGACGGCTGACGTCATCCGCGCCTTCGCCGATGTGTCCGGGGACCAGAATCCCGTTCACGTCGACGCCGACTATGCCGCCAAGACCATCTTCAAGGAACGCATCGCCCACGGAATGCTCTCCGCCGCCTACATCTCGGCAATATTCGGCATGCAGCTTCCGGGACCCGGCGCCATCTACATTTCGCAGACCCTGAACTTCAAGGCGCCGGTCAAGATCGGGGACGTCCTTGTGGCGACCGTGAAGGTTGCCGAGCTCATTCCCGAGAAGAAGCGGGCGCGCTTTGATTGCGTTTGCTCCGTCGACGGCAAGCCGGTGGTCCAGGGCGAAGCGCTGCTGATGGTACCCTCGCGCCCTGCCTGAGCGGCGCGACCGTCGCATTTGAGCCCGTCCGGCCCCCGCGGAGGCACAATGCTCATCGTTCACGGTTATAAGAACGTCCCGGCTGAGGCGCGCGGCGCCGTGCTCGCCATCGGCAATTTCGACGGCGTCCATCGCGGGCACCAGGCGCTCCTGCGTTCTGCCGTTGCCATCGGCCGCGAGCTGAAGGCGCCGGCGGGCGCACTTATATTCGAGCCGCACCCGCGCGAGTTCTTCCACCCTGAGGAGCCGCACTTCCACCTGACGCCGCTGCCGCAGAAGCTGAAGCTGTTCGAGCGTGCGGGGCTCGACGTCGCGGTGGTCCTCCCCTTCGATGCCGCCCTCGCCGCTCTTTCCGCCGATGACTTCGTGAAGCGCGTGGTCGTCGACAGCCTCGGGGCGCGCCACGTCATCATCGGCCACGACTTCTTCTTCGGGCGCAATCGCGGGGGCACCCCCGAGACGATGCGCGCCGCGGCGGTCGAACAGGGGTTCGGCATCACCGTCATTCCCCCTGTCGCCGAGGACGGAGAGGTGTTCTCCTCCAGCGCCATTCGCCTGCACCTCGCCCAGGGCGACGTTAAAGGCGCGGCGCGCTTGCTCGGGCGCACATGGGACGTCGAAGGGAAGGTTGTCGGCGGGGCGAAGCGCGGCACCGGCCTCGGCTTTCCCACCGCCAACATTCCCCTCTCGCGCGGCACCGCGCTCGGCCACGGCATCTACGCAGTGCGCGTCAATGTCGATGGCGAGAGGCACGACGGCGCGGCCTACCTCGGCACGCGGCCCACCTACGACAACGGCATGCCGGTGCTGGAGGTGTTCCTGTTCGACTTCGACGGCGATCTCTACGCCAAGACCATCGCCGTCGAGTTCGTCGATTTCATCCGGCCCGACCGCAAGTTCGATTCGAGCGAGGCACTCGTCGAGCAGATGAACCGCGATGTGGCCCGCGCCCGCGACATTCTCGCCGCCGACGGCTAGCCGTCGGCTAACTGTCATCCTCGGGCTTGTCCCGAGGACCCAGCCCTACTCTCGCTCCCGAATCTAGCCGGTCTTGCCGCACATCGCTCGGAGCACACCAAACTCCCTCGGAGTTGAGGGAAACGTGGGTCCTCGGGACAAGCCCGAGGATGACACCCAGGGTGCCTGGATATGCCGGCGGCATGTTGCTAGAACCCCGGCCAGCAGCCGGGAAGGCTAACCGGAAAGAAATGACGATGGCGAAGGACAACGGCGGCGACGGCGCCGCCAAGGGCAGCAAGAAGCAGGCGCCAGCCGCTGCTGAAGAGGCAACCGGCGCCGAGGGCCGCGACTGGGGCACGACGCTGTTCCTGCCCAAGACCGACTTTCCCATGAAGGCCGGGCTCCCAGAGCTCGAGCCGCGCCTGCTCGCCCGCTGGTCCGAGATCGGCCTTTACGATCGCCTGCGCGAGAAGGGCCGCAACCGGCCGAAGTTCCTGCTGCACGACGGGCCGCCCTACGCCAATGGCAACATCCACATCGGCCACGCGCTGAACAAGATCCTCAAGGATCTCGTCGTCAAGTCGCAGGGCATGCTCGGGCACGATTCGAACTACGTGCCGGGCTGGGACTGCCACGGCCTCCCCATCGAATGGAAGATCGAGGAGACCTATCGCGCCAAGGGCCGCAACAAGGACGCGGTGCCGATCAACGAGTTCCGCTCCGAGTGCCGCGAGTTCGCCGCCCACTGGATCGACGTGCAGCGCGAGGAGTTCAAGCGCCTCGGCGTCGTCGGCGATTGGGCTCACCCTTACAAGACGATGGATTATCCCGCCGAGTCGATCATCGCCGGCGAGATCATGAAGTTCGCCATGAACGGCACGCTCTATCGCGGGTCGAAGCCCGTGATGTGGTCGGTCGTCGAGAAGACGGCGCTCGCCGAGGCCGAGGTCGAGTACCAGGACTATCAGTCCGACATGATCTGGGTGAAGTTCCCCGTCTCAACAGCCGACAGTGCGCTGTCGGGAGCATCAGTTGTCATCTGGACGACGACTCCCTGGACGATCCCCGGCAACCGCGCCGTCTCCTTCTCTTCCAAGGTCGCCTATGGCCTCTACGAGGTCACCGCAGCGCCCGAGAACAACTGGGCCAAGGTTGGCGACAAGCTCATCCTCGCCGACAAGCTCGCTGCCGACGTCATGAAGGCTGCCAAAGTTGAGGGCTACAAGCAGGTCGGCACCGTCGCGGCCGACCAGCTAGCCGCCCTCGTGGTCGAGCATCCGCTGCGCGCGCTCGGCTACGCATTCGACGTACCGCTGCTCGACGGCGATCACGTGACCGACGACACCGGCACCGGCTTCGTTCACACCGCGCCGGGCCACGGCGCCGACGACTACAACATCTGGATCGCGAGCCAGAAGGCGCTCCGCGAGCGCGGCATCGACGTGACCATCCCCTTCACCGTCGATGCCGACGGTGTCCTCACCAAGGACGCGCCCGGCTTTGAAGGGAAGCGCGTCTTGAACGAAAAGGGCGACAAGGGCGATGCCAACGACGCCGTCATCAAGGCGCTGGCCGAAGCCGGAAACATCATCGCCCGCGGCCGCCTGAAGCATCAGTATCCGCACTCCTGGCGCTCCAAGAAGCCGGTCATCTTCCGCAACACGCCGCAGTGGTTCATCGCCATGGACCGCCCCGTGAAGGGCGTACCCAAGGGCAACAACCAGACCCTGCGCCAGCTTGCCGTGAAGGCGATCGAGGAGACCGAGTGGGTGCCGGGCACGGGCGAGAACCGCATCCGCGGTATGGTCGAAGGACGCCCCGATTGGGTCGTCTCGCGCCAGCGCGCCTGGGGCGTACCCATCACCGTATTCCGCAACAAGGAGACGGGCGACGTCATCCCCTCGCAGAAGTTTGGAAAGTCGAAGGAGCTGATCTCCCGCGTCACGCAGGCGTTTGCCGATAAGGGCGCCGACGTCTGGTTTGAGGACGGCGCGAAAGACCTCTTCCTCGACGGCCTCGTCGATGATCCCTCGCAGTGGGAGCAGGTGCGCGACATTCTCGATGTATGGTTCGATTCAGGATCGACGCACGCCTTCACGCTCGAGGACCCGCAGCACTTCCCGACCCTCGCCGGGGTCAAGCGCGTGCGCGACGGCGGTAAGGACCGCGTGATGTACCTCGAGGGCTCCGATCAGCACCGCGGCTGGTTCCAGTCCTCGCTCCTCGAATCGTGCGGCACGCGTGGGCGCGCCCCCTTCGACATCGTCCTGACGCACGGCTTCGTGCTCGACGAGAAGGGGCAGAAGATGTCGAAGTCATTGGGCAACGTCGTCGCCCCACAGGACGTGATGAGTAAGTCCGGCGCCGACATCCTGCGCCTGTGGGTCGCCGCCTCCGACTATTCCGATGACCTGCGCATCGGCCCGGAGATCTTGAAGACCTTCGTCGAGACCTACCGCAAGCTGCGCAACACGCTGCGCTGGATGCTCGGCGCCCTCGCGCACCTCGACGAGGACGAGCGCGTCAAGTTCAAGGACATGCGCGAGTTCGAGTTGGAGCGGCTGATGCTGCACCGCCTGACCGAGCTCGACGAGGAGGTGCGCTCCGCATACCTCTCTTATGACTATCGCAAGATCGTCGCCGTGCTCTCGCAATTCATGAACACCGAGCTGTCGGCGTTCTACTTCGACATCCGCAAGGACGCGCTTTATTGCGAGCCCTACTCCAGCATGAAGCGGCGCGCGGCCCTGACCGTCATCGACGAGATCTTCACCGTGCTCGTCGCCTGGCTCGCCCCCATCCTCTCGTTCACCGCCGAGGAAGCATGGCTCGCCCGCGTGCCGGGCCGCGAAGGCTCGGTGCACCTTGAGACCTTCCCCGAGCTCGACAAGGCCTGGCGCGATGACGAGCTCGCCAAGAAATGGGAAAGCGTGCGCGACGTGCGCCGCGTGGTGACCGGCGCGCTGGAGCTCGAACGCGCCGCCAAGCGCATCGGCTCCAGCCTCGAGGCGGCGCCCGAGGTCTACGTCGCCGACAAGGAGCTGCTGCGCGCCCTCGAAGGCGTCGATCTCGCCGAGGTGTCGATCACCAGTGGGGCACGCCTCATCGCCAAGGCCCCGCCTGAGGGCGCCTTCACCCTTCCCGACGTCCCTGGCGTGGGCGTGGTGCCCAAGCGCGCCGAAGGCAGAAAGTGCGCCCGTTCCTGGCGCATCCTGCCCGACGTCGGCGCCGACCCTGAATACCCCGACCTGTCGCCGCGCGACGCCGAGGCGGTGCGGGAGTTCGACGCCCGCACCAAAGGTGATGCATGACCACCGACAGCTCCACCGCCCGCGGCTGGCTCTGGGGCCCCTGGTCCGGCCTCGGCCTAACCGTGTTCCTCATCACGCTGGCGCTCGACCAGGCCCACAAGTGGTGGATGCTGAATGTCTACGGGATCGCCGATAAGGGGCGCGTCGCCGTCACCCCGTTCCTTGACCTCGTCTACGTGAAGAACATCGGCATCAGCTACTCGATGTTCGATCAGGAGAGCTATGCCGGGCAGATCATGCTCGCGAGCTTCGGGGCTCTGGCGACCCTCGCGCTGTGGATCTGGCTCGCCCGCGGCGCGTCCGGGCGGCTGCTGGCCGTCTCATTGGGCCTGATCATGGGCGGCGCCATCGGCAATGCCATCGACAGGCTGGTCCTCGGCGGGGTGGCCGACTTCTTCTCCCTGCACGCCTTCGGCTTCTACTGGTACGTCTTCAACATCGCCGATGTGGCCATTGTGGCAGGTGTTGCCGGCCTGCTATATGACTCCCTGTTGGCGAGTCGCAAAGACGCCGCAAAGTCGTTATAGCGCAGTGCATTAGCGCCAAGCGCTATAGCCGCTTAAGCGGAGGACGGGTGCCGCAAGGCACCACGGGGGGATTGAATGCCAGCCAAATTCCGTCGTGTCAGCTCCGCATTGCCGCTGATTGCAGCGCTGGCTCTGACCGGCTGCGGCTCCGACGATATCCAGTTCAACGGCGGCATCTTCGATGCGGTCGGCCTGTCCGACAATGGTAAGAGCAGTTCGGCCATTCCCAAGGTCGCCGAGCGCGCTCCCCTTGTCGTCCCGCCGACCCTCGACCGGCTCCCGGCCCCTGGCGAGGCACCCGCCGCCCCGGCCCAGATCGCTGACATTAACGACCCCGACGCGGCCAAGCAGAAGTCGAAGGCCGAGCTCGAGAAACAGCAGGCCGAGTACTGCGATAAGCACTATAGGGACGCCGGAATGCGCGGCGAGGAAGCCTCTATGGTGGAAGGCCCGCTCGGACCTTGCCGCCCGTCGATTCTGACGGCGATCAAGAAATGGAACGCGAGCGACGACGCTGAAGGTCAGTAATTCGCGTTGCCACTTTTTCTGTTGCGCCGCAATGCCCGCTCCGCATTCGAGCGAAGACGTATATCCATAACCAAAAGCGCAAGAATCCGGTTGCGGCCCTGGGTGCGGCAACTTATACCGCATGCGGGGGGACGAGCCGCTTTCGTCCTCCGCTCAAGGAGGAAACTACCAATGAAGATCTGGAACAAGCCGCAGGTGCGCGAGCAGGAAGTCGGCCTCGAGGTCACTTCCTATATGCCGGCCGAGATCGACATCATCTAACGCTGTCGATTTTCTGCGGTATCGATACGGCGGTCGAGATTTCGGCCGCCGTATTTTTTTGTCCCCTCGGCTCGGCAGTGATGGCAGGCGAAGCCGCCATGCTCAGGCGCCAAACGCGAACTACTTCTCGAACTTCCCCTCGACCTTCGCCACCCACTTCTCGAACGAAGTACGCAGGATATCGACGTCGAAGTGCAGGCCCTCGACGACTCCGACGGGATGATCGGCCCGCGCGTCGAGCTTGCGGCGGATGTCTCGATGCATCTCGACCATCTTCTTCCAGTCGCTCTCCGCCTCGTCGCTGAGCTCGCCCCGCGCACCAAGCGAGGACTTCGCCGCAAGTATGCGCTGCTCGAGGTCGTCGAGCTTGCTCCTGGTTTCGGCAAAGGGGTCCTGGCTCATGTCGCTCTCCGCTGTTGGCGATTGTGATTGGCTGCCCGTGGCTGGATGGGCAAAGCTCGGCGCCAGCCTAGCCTCGACTTTTATCCATTTCGTCAAGATGCACGGCGACGAGCTGCCAAATCCGCGGCTTGGCGCGATTGCTTCGCCTTGCTTCATCGGCACCGATACAAATGTAAGAAACGAAGGGTTACGCCGCATCCCTCGGTCGAACAATTCACGCAGGAAGCCCATGCGCTGCACCGCGCTTTTCGCGGCGGCTGTCGCCCGCTGGAGCTACTGCTGCGCGAAACGTTGGGCCGGGGCACGCGGATGCTTTTACCGCTGCCTATAGCAGAACGGTTGCTGATCGCATTCAAGCTCGTCTTGCGAGGGCACCCCGAAGGCGCCCTTTTGCGATCCGGCGCTCAGCTTATGGCGATCTGGCCGAGCAGCCCGGCAATTCCCGCGATCAACAGAAGCCCGACGAAGAACCAGGTGATCGCGCTGTGGTTCAGGCTTTCGAGAGCCTGGGTACGTTTGCGTGACATGGCGTCTCCCCGTAGCGCCCATCAACACGCACCATCTTCCGTGTACGCGAGGTTTGAGCATCTCTGATTTGCCCGCCCCAGCGCCAGCAGAAATGCTGCAGCTGGCGCATTCAGCTTCGCAATTGCGATATGGCCGCGGCGACGACCGCCACCGGCAGGATTTACACAGCAAATTTGCCGACTTGGGTCCCGACCGAGGCCCTCGTCCTGTTGGCTCGGTCGCAAATCAGATAGCCCGAATGAGAGCGCTTGCGGTGCCACTTTCGCCCGGGCGCAGTCTTGGAGGGCGGGCCATGTTGCCGACAATCCGGATGGGCTGGTTGATGCTCGGCGTTGCAGGCGCGGCGTTCCTGGGAGGCTGCGCGGCCGACGCGATCAGGTCGGGCCAGGTCACGAAGCACTATCGACGCGCCAAGTCCGACACGTCCGTGGCACGCAAGGAGGCGCCCTCCGATGTCGAGACGGGCTCCATCAACAAGCAGGCGACGCCCGTCACCTCCAAGCAGGACCCGCGCTGGCAGTGGTGCGAGCAGCGCCACATCGACCATCAGGCCGGCAAGGCTCCCGGCGGGGCCACCGATCTCGCCAGGAAGCTCGAGGATGACCGCATCTGCGCCGCGGTCTACGGCGGTCAGCCCGGCTAGCCTGCGCCCTAGACGGGCGGCGCCCCGAGCATGTACGCGACCGTCAGCACTGCCACCGCTGCAGTCATCGTCGACAGCACGATCATAAGATCGATGCCGAAATCTAGGGTTGCGCGCGCGCCTGAGAATAGCCGTGGGTGCAGCGCCAGATGTTTCGCCAGGGCACCGGCGCGCCGCGTCTTCGCGGCGCTCGCCGCCGAAACCTTCGCGAGCCGGCGCAGATTGGGGTGCCTGCGCCGCCGCCGCAGGGGCCGCACCAGTGCGCCGCGCTCCGAGCATATGGCTCCGGCGTTCGTCACATCGCGCTCAAGCAGCGCCGTGACCAGCTCCAGGTTGTCGAGCCTGGATGCCGCATCGGTGCGGAACGCTTGTCTTCGCTGCGGACGCATCGCCTCAACTCACGCCGGGGAAGCGATTGTGTCCCCAACTGCGCGCGCGATCAACGCGTACCTTCGCGCCACCCCGCGCAACTCACGCAAATCTGATCGTATTTAGCGCCCGGCCCCAACACCGCCGTTGCGATCAATCTCCGCTATCAGCGCTCGCACGGCAGTCATCACCGTCTCCACCCATCGCCCGGCTGCGACATTGTCCTGTCCCGCGTCGTGCATGGCACTGGCATAGGCGTGATGCGCCACGTCGAGCGCCTCCTCCCGCGCATGTTGAGGCAGCGCCGCGATTTTCATCGCCGTGCGCTGGATGGTGGCGAGCGTCTGATCGACGAGCTCGTGCTGTTCCATGAACGCGATCCCTTGGGTGTCTGCCTCACACGCTCGACGCACCGCACGGCGTTTGTGAGGCGTGTGTTCCGCCTTCTGACTCCATATCGACAAAAATCCGCCGCGGATGTGTGTGCCAATCACGTCAGCGGGGAATGCACCAATTCAGTCCATTTGCAGTGCGCGATGAGCGCAGGAGGTGACCTCGTGTTCAATACCGACAGCAACAACGGTTTGCCGCAGCCCAAGCTTGGTCCGTCCCCCCTTGGAGCGGCAGCACAGGCGCCGCGGCCGGGTCCCTCTCCGTTCGAGAAAGCCGCATCCGCGCCGTCCGGAACATCGGTGATTGGCACCGATCTCACCATCCTTGGCGACCGCATCACTATCATCTCCGCCAACAAGTTGCAGGTCGATGGCGATGTTCGCGGCAACGTGCATGGCAAGCAGGTCGTCATCACCGAGGAGGGCTCGGTTATCGGATCCGTTTGCGCCGAGGCCATCGAGGTTCGTGGCGGCGTGCGCGGCTCGATCCGCGCCGTGACCGTGAAGCTGCAGGCCACCGCGCAGGTTGAAGGCGACATCACTCACCAGAAGCTCTCCATCGCCGAGGGCGCCGAGTTCGACGGTCGCATCAAGCTTACCAAGGACACCGCCGAGCTGATGCCCATCCTCGATCCCGAAGTGCTCGAGCGTAACCGCGGCAACGGCGATGCCGGCCGCTTTTCCGCATCCGATCAATCGTTGGACAGTACCAACTAGTGGGGGAAACCATGACTCTGGCCGAGGCGCTCGCCAGCGAGCGCGAAAGAAGCCGCAGAGAAGCGGAGGAAGCTGCCACAAGGCGCGAGGTGGGCAGGACCGTGCTGCAGGCATTGGCGCAACGCCTCAATGCCGAGCCGCTCCCATCCTGGTTCTTCATCTCCAAGGGCGACGAGATTCTCGTCGCCCACACCAGGACCGGAGCGACCTCGCGCCAGCATGTCGGCACCTGGAGCGTCGCCGAGGACATGCGCCTCGTCTTCGACGAGGAATCGACCGAGTGGATCACCGCCGAGAGCTGCGCGCGTGTCCTGGACGAGGCGGTGAAGATCACCGCCCGGTTCATCATCGAAGCCGAAAGCCGGCTTCAACCAGCCGTGCGCGAGCTCGCCCAATTGCCGCAGCGCGCCTGACGCTGCGGCAACACGACTGATTATTCCGCGGCGATCATCGCCTCGACGGCGGCGTCATGAGAGGCGCCGTCCGGCTGTCCGAGCATGCCGAGCGCGTGCAGGTAGACTTCGAGCACGGCATCCTCTTCCTGGCGCTCGGTCGCGCTCTTCTTGCGCAGCCGCACCACCTGGCGCAGCACCTTGACGTCGAACCCCAGCCCCTTGGCCTCGAGGAACTTGTCGCGAATGTCGCCGGCGAGTGCCTTCTTTTCTTCCTCGAGCCGCTCGATCTGCTCGACGAGCTGACGCAGCTGCTTTTGCGCCGAAACCTGTAGCGTCGTCATGCCTCTACTCCCCGCATGCTGATAGGCGAAAACGCTATTCGTGCCGCCTTGCCGCTTCAAGGCGAGCGGGCGAGCCATCCAGAGGAATCTTGAATTGCCCCTGCGGCCTGTGTGTCACACTTGACGCCGCCGCTGATGGATTGACGTCCAGGTTGTCATCCCGGGGCTCGTCCCCGGGATCCATCCATCCGCAAGCTCAGGTCCGGCTTGGAGCTGGATCCCGGCAACAAGTGCTGGGATGACATCGATGCTCACCGGCTACTTGTGGCCATCAGTGCTCGACTGAGCGAACTTGGCGAGTGCCTCCGGCGAGGCCGCTTTCTGATAGCGCTGCTGCCATTCCTTGTACGGCATGCCGTAGATCAGCGCCCGCGCATCGTCCTTGCTGAGGTCGATGCCACGCTCGGCAGCGGCCTCCTGGTACCAGTTGGACAGGCAGTTGCGGCAGAAGCCGGCGAGATTCATCAGATCGATGTTCTGCACGTCCGTGCGCTGACGCAGGTGCGCGACGAGCCTGCGGAATGCGGCCGCCTCGAGCTCCGTCGTCGTCTTTGGATCGATCTCGCTCATGTGGCGCTCCTTTGTGCGGGGCTCGAGTAGGGCGGCGCCCCCTCGCTGTCGGTATGCGAGCCGAAATACTGCACCCGATGCATCGCCTCGCGAATGTCGTTGCGAGCAAACACCGCCTTTACCGCCTCCACCAGGCGCCCAGCCCATTCAAGCTGGCCCTCCGGCGTGCGGATGAGATCCTGTCGGATCTCGACGATCGTGTGTGCCAAGCCACGCCGCGTTCCGTGCTGCCACATGCTGTCGCCCGCGAGCTTCCCGTCGTAGGGCTCGTTCTCGCCGACAATGATCCCCGCCTCGCTGCGCAGCGCATCGAGCAGCGGCACCGCGAAGCGATAGTCGCGGTCCCACAGGATCGCCGCGTGCCACGGACGCGGCACGCCTTTCCAGTTGTCGGTGAAGCTGTGGATGGAAAGCAGCGCCGGGGGCACCCCGGCAGCAACGCAGTCCTCGATCAGGCCGTCGACGCGATTGTGGTAGGGTTCATAGTACCGCCGCACGCGGCTGAGGCGCTCGTCGGCGTCGAGATGGCGATTGCCGGGCACGACCGCTCCATCCGAGATGCGCATGATGAGGGTCGGATCGTCGAGCCCGCGGTTCGGATCGATCAGCAGCCGCGAGAAGCGCGTCAGAATGGCGGGCACGCCGAGAGCCTGCGCGACCTGCCGGGTCACGGCCGCCGCACCGATGTCGTAGGCGATATGGCGCTCCAACTCGGTGGCCGGCAGGCCGAGCGTGCCGTACTCGCTCGGCAGCGTGTTTTGGGCATGGTCGCAAAGCAGCAGCAGGCCGGCATCGAGCCGGCCGGGAAGCACTTCGAAGCTGTCGGTAACGAGGGGGTCGGCGAGCGTCAGGTCGCCGCCATCGGAGTGAGGCATGTCCGAAATATAGCTTTGCCGCGCCTCCCCGCAAACCACCCGCGTCGGAGCGCCGCTTGACGGGCGGAAGACGATTGCGCAAACCAGCGCCCGGGGCAGGGACAGGGAATGCAATGACCGCAACCGGGATGTCGGCATCTCGATCCGGGATCGAAGGCTGCGGGCGGGGTGCCCACCGACCCGCAAATGTCTCCCAGGCCGGCACTGCCCAATCGCAATGCCGCCAAGTTCCTGTAAAACAAACGTTGCACCTATCCCTTCGGGACGAGCCGCCCCGGCCCGCCCCAACGATCAACTTTCGTGTTCGTCCATGCCGCGTGCTCGGCGGCGGAGAGCGCTCCACTGGCTCCCCGTCGATGGGCCTGATTGCATAGACGGGCGGAGCAGATACCCGTGTTGGCTTCACGAGGACATCAGAAGTGGCGTTGGTTGCACAGGCATGCCGCCTGCCTGCTGCTGCCCGTGCTGGCCTTCCCCGCGGAGGCGCACGCCGACCTGAAGCTCTGCAATTCGACCTCGAGCCGCGTCGGCGTCGCGGTCGGCTACCAGGACGCGACCGGATGGGCCACCGAGGGCTGGTGGAACATCGCATCCCAGACCTGCGAGACGCTCCTCAAGGGGGCGGTTCCCAGCCGGTTTATTTACGTTCACGCCCTAGATTACGACCGCGGTGGCGAATGGGTCGGCACGAACTATATGTGCACCGCCGACAAGTCGTTTGCCATCCGCGGGGTTCAGGATTGTCAGAAGCGCGGCTATAAGCGCACCGGTTTCTTCGAAGTGGATACGGGCGAGTCGCAGGAGTGGACCATCCGCCTCACCGACCCCGAGGCGAGTGAAAAATGAGACGCAAAAGAAGGGTCAAGGTCGTCGCGACC
Organism: Pseudomonadota bacterium; assembly: GCA_023405815.1. Classification (GTDB taxonomy): domain Bacteria; phylum Pseudomonadota; class Alphaproteobacteria; order Rhizobiales; family Hyphomicrobiaceae; genus Hyphomicrobium_A. The sequence continues at coordinate 19,654 of JAEXXM010000074.1, forward strand.
TTGGGTCCTGCCTCCTCGGCGACAGAGATGATCGAGCGCCTGTTCCTGGCCGGCGTCGATGTCTTCCGCATAAATATGAGCCACTCCTCGCACGATACCGCGCGTGCGCTGCATAACTCCATCCGCTGGGTCGCCAAGCGGCACCGCCATCCCATCGGCATCCTCGCCGACCTGCAGGGACCCAAGTTCCGCGTCGGCGAGTTCGCCGGCGGCCGCGTCTTCGTCAACGACGGCGCCATCTTCCGCTTCGAGCGCACCGAGAAGCCCGGCAACTCGGAATCTGTCTACCTGCCGCACCCGCAAATTTTCGCTGCCATCGAGCCGGGCCACATGCTGCTGCTCGACGACGGCAAGCTGCGTATGCGCGTCATCGAGAAGAAGAACAACACCATCGCCGCCGAGGTGCTGGTTGGCGGTGCATTGTCGAGCCGCAAGGGCATCAGCCTTCCTGACACCCTGCTGCCCGTTGGCCCGCTCACCGAAAAGGACCGCGCCGACCTCGCGCATTGCCTCAAGATCGGCGTCGATTGGATCGCGCTGTCGTTCGTGCAGCGTGGCGAGGACATCGAGGAAGTGCGCAAGCTCGTCGGCGATCGCGCAGCCATTCTCGCCAAGATCGAGAAGCCGTCGGCGGTTCTCGATCTCGACGCCATCCTTGCCGCTGCCGACGGGATCATGGTGGCGCGCGGCGATCTCGGCGTCGAATTGCCCGTCGAGCGCGTCCCCGGCCTGCAGAAGCAGATCACGCGCAAGGCCCGCACCGCCGGCAAGCCCGTGGTCGTCGCCACGCAGATGCTCGAAAGCATGATCTCCTCACCGGTGCCCACCAGGGCCGAGGTGTCGGACGTCGCCACCGCCGTGTTCGACGGCGCCGACGCCGTGATGCTGTCGGCCGAATCCGCCGTCGGTCAGTTCCCGATCGAGGCCATCCAGATGATGGACCGCATCGCCATCGAGGTAGAGGCGGACCCAGGCTACGACGCCATCATCCACGCGACGCAGACGGCTCCGCAGCCGACCGGCGCCGACGCCATAGCCACCGCCGCGCACGCCATCGCCGACACGGTGAAGCTGTCGGCCATCGTCTGCTACACGGCGACCGGCTCCACCGCGCTACGCGTGACGCGCGAGCGGCCCAACCTTCCGATCATGGGTCTGACGCCGGTCGAATCGACCGCCCGCCGGCTGTCGCTGGTTTGGGGCCTGCACTCGGTGATGACCGGCGATCCCGCGACGCTGACCGACATGGTCTCGAAGGCCTGCCGCATCGCCTTCGACGAGGGCTTCGTGCCCCCGCACGGCGGCATCCTCATCACCGCCGGCGTGCCCTTCGGCTCGCCCGGCGCGACCAACATGATCCGCATCGCCTTCGTCGACGAGCACGGCGCCCCCTCGACCGAGGTCCGCTGACGCTCCTCACACCGCCGCCCGTTTGTCATCCCGGCACTTGTTGCCGGGATCCAGCCCACAGCTGGCGACTGCGGCCGCGGATAGATTGATCCTGGGGACGAGCCCCGGGATGACGATTGGTGCGGAACCTTGCTTGAAGCGGCAAATAAGCCGCACGCAAAGCTTCTCGCAGCTCGTGTCGCTCTAAATCCCCTGGCCTTCGACCTCGACCGAGAGTTCGTCGACGGCTTCCTTGGCGCCTGACTGGTACGGGTTGATCTTCAGGATCTCTTTGTAGGCCTGCAGCGCGGACTTCTTCTGGCCCGTCTCGCGCAGAATGCGGGCGAGCCCCTCGAGCGCCTTGAAGTGATTGGGATCGAGCGCCAGCGCGCGGCGCAGGTCGCCCACGGCGCCTTCGTAGTTGTCTTGCAGGAACTGCACGTAGGCGCGCCGGTTCCAGCCCTCGGCGTAGTCGGGTGCCAGCTCCGTGACGGCGTCGAGGAACTGCAGCGCGAGGTCGTTGTTCTTGTCTTCGATGGCCTTGGCCGAGCGGCTCATCAGAAGGCCGATCGTATCGCTTCCCGATTGCTGCCAGAGCCCCTCGATCGCCTCGGCGATGGGAGCGGCCTGCGTGGCGTCCTGCGCCTGCGCGAGATGCGTGTAGAGCTCCGCGAGCAGCGAGTCGCGATCCTCCGGAACCGGCGTCTCTGTCTGCTTCTGCTTCGCGCCGGGGAAAACCGCGCCCGGCGGCGCCGGCACGGGTGGCAGATCGTTGTGCGGGGCGGGAAGAGGCTTGAGCTGCTCTGCGCCGGGAAGACCCTGGGCCGCCGCTATGGCGACGCCCGCGAGGGCAACGGCTCCGGCTAGGCCAAGGGTGGCGGCGAGTCGAGGCATGAGGCTGCGCATCCTCAAAACATAGGACGCGGCAGCATAGGCGTCAAAAGGCGGCGAAGATGCGCCGCCAGAGATACGACACTAGCCCTGCCGCGCCTTGAAGCGCTTCTGCACCTTGTTGATGATGTACACCTTGCCCTTGCGACGGACGAGGCGGTTGGCGCGGTGACGGCCGCGCAGCGATTTCAGCGAATTCCGGACTTTCATCTCAACACCGATGGCAAATGATGGTGGGCGCGACAGGGATCGAACCTGTGACCCCTACCATGTCAAGGTAGTGCTCTACCGCTGAGCTACGCGCCCCAGAGGCGCGGTTCTATGCGTTCGCCCCCGCCAAGGTCAACAGCTGATTGATGGGTGCGGCTATCTCTTGCGCTAGGCGGCCAGCAGCCGGTCGACCTCGCGCACCAAATCCTTGAGGTGGAACGGCTTCGACAGCACCCGCGCATCCCGGGGCGCCGCCGCATCGTTATTGAGGACGACGGCCGCAAAACCCGTGATGAACATGATCTTGAGGTCCGGATCGAGCTCGCTGGCGCGGCGCGCCAGCTCGATTCCGTCCATCTTCGGCATGACGATATCGGTCAGAAGCAGGGTGAACGGCTCCGATTTCAGCCGTTCGAAGGCTTCCTCGCCGTTCGGGAAGGCAATGACGTCATGGCCGGCCTTCTTCAACGCCCGAACCAAGAAACCGCGCATCGAATCATCGTCTTCGGCGAGGAGGATGCGGGAGAGCGTAACGCTGGATGGCTTTGCGGTCATGGCTACTCTGGAACTGTCCGTTCGACGCGTCGGCCGGGCGCCGCGCTCGGCTCGACTGTGGTTCGACTATGGTAAACGGGAGGTGAAGCTTGCGACGGCTAAGCCGGCGATCTTGCGCCCCCCTCTGACGTGACTTGGAGCATTAGCGTCCCCTGGTGGACATATTGAGACGACGTTGGCACAGTGAGCAAGGACGATGACATCGTTTGAGACGCATTGTCCCGGTGGTGCGATCTTTAGGCGTCGAAACCGCCGTCAGCGTCAGCTGAAGCGAGCCTCTGCCAACAAGCAAAGAGGGACACCGCAAGAAGCATGCCTGCCCTCGACGGCCCCTTTATCCCAGCGGAGCTGCTACCGCCCTACGTTGTGAGCGCTCCCGTGGCTCCGGTAGCACCGTTCGTCCTTTGCTCGCCCCACTCCGGACGCACCTATCCTGAGAGCTTCGTCGAGCTGTCGCGCCTGAGCCCGCTCTCATTGCGCAAGTCGGAAGACTGCTTCGTCGACGATCTGTTTGCGCCGGTCGCCGCAATCGGCGTGCCGCTCATCGCCGCGCGATTTCCCCGCGCCTTCCTCGATGTGAACCGCGAGCCCTACGAGCTCGACCCCGAGTTGTTCCAAGAGCCGCTCCCAGACTTCGCCAACACCCAGTCGGTGCGCGTTGCCGGCGGTCTCGGCACCATCGCTCGCATCGTTGCGGACGGCGAGGAGATCTACCGTGGCAAGCTGCCGCTCGCCGCCGGCCTCGCGCGAGTCCAGCATCTCTACGTCCCCTTCCACGCCGCGCTGCGCGATCTCATCGAGATGACGCGCCGCCGCTTCGGCTACGCCATCCTCATCGATTGCCATTCGATGCCGTCGGCATCGATGGCGCCATCCGGCGGTCCGCGCCCCGACATCGTGCTCGGCGATCGCTTCGGCGCCTCGGCCGACAGCCGGATCACCCGGTACCTCAAGGACGCGCTTTCGGCGCTCGACTACGAGGTGCATATGAACCGCCCCTACGCCGGCGGCTACATCACCGAGCACTACGGCCGCCCCGCGCGCGACGTCCACGCCGTGCAGATCGAATTGAACCGGGGGCTCTATCTCGACGAGGTGGCGCTGAGGCCCACGGCGGGCTTCGCCGAGCTGCAGCGCGATCTCGTCGGCTTGGCCGCCCCGTTGTTCAACGACCTGCCGGCACTGCTGGAGCACCGTGCAGCCGCCGAGTGATAGGGCCCGCAGTCGCAGCGCTGCTAAGCTATGCAAAACAATCATGCTGCGGCGCACAATTCTTCGCGCAGAGGACGTCCGCAAGCCGCGGACACCACCTCCGATGCCGCCACGAGGAGGCGCCGTGCAAAATCCGGATGGGAGTCGACGGTAGCGCGCTCACTCTTGTCGAGCCTGGGAAATGGGGCTGATTGGAGCGCAGGCAAGAAAAAAGGGCCGTCCGGGTCTCGAACGGCCCAAGTCTAGGGAGGAAACGCCCAAGGAGGGCTACGACAAACGAGCCGGGCTCGTGATGTCGCATCGCAAAAGTTACTGGTGCGACGCAGCATAATCAAATGCATTTTTTGCAGAGCTGCCCTGCCGAAATCAGGGGCTCATGCAATTCCAGCCCAAACACGAAAAAAGGCCGTTCGAGGTCGAACGGCCCAAGTCTAGGGAGGAAACGCCCAAGTGGGCTAACGATGAGCTGGAGCGACCAGCGCCACCGCGCAATTCGAGATATGACCCTGTTCGTGCCTGCTATCAACCAACCAGCGTCAGTTGGCCTCGCATTGCGGGTATGATGTCGCTGGTAGGCAACACTTATTGAATGCTTGCCACATTCGTGAAAGATGCGCACTACAACGCACAAAACAAATCGCCGTCGTTGCGGCAGTTGTACTCAAAGTTAACCTTGTCCGGGCGGATGAAATACTGTGGCACAACAGACGCAACCAAACCTGCAGGACCTCATAGATTTCGCCCATACGCTCGCCGACGCCTCGGGGGAAGCCATCCGGCCCTATTTCCGGGCCCCGATCGAGGTCAACAACAAGGACGGCAACCAGGGCTTCGACCCCGTGACAGCCGCTGACGAGGGCGCCGAGCGCGTCATCGCCGCCGCCGTCGCTGCACGCTGGCCCGATCACGGCTTCGTCGGCGAGGAGCACGGAGCAACGCTGCCCGACGCCCGGCTCCGCTGGGTTGTGGACCCCATCGATGGCACCCGTGCTTTCATCATGGGCTGGCCGATGTGGGGCACGCTCATCGGATTGCTCGACCGCGGCAAACCGGTCCTCGGCCTCATGGACCAGCCCTTCACCCGCGAGCGGTTCTGGTCCGGCAAGGATGCGGCCTATATGCGCGCGGCCCAAAGCGCCGAGCCGGTGCGGATCAAGACGCGCCCGTGCCCCTCGCTCGCCGACGCGGTCCTCTCGACGACACACCCCGACCTCTTCGGCACCGTCGGCGAGACCGATGCCTTCGCCCGCCTCAAGGCGAGGGTGCGCATGACGCGCTACGGCGGCGACTGCTACGGCTACTGCCTCCTGGCTGCGGGTTTCGGCGATCTCATCGTCGAGTCTGGCCTCAAACCCTACGACGTGGTCGCCCTGATACCGATCATCGAGAAGGCCGGCGGACGCATCACGACCTGGGAAGGCAAGCCGGCGACGGAGGGCGGCCGCATCGTCGCCGCCGGTGATCCCCGACTGCACGAGGAAGCGCTGAAGATCCTCGCCGGCTGAACGTCGAACCGACTCAAGCGACCTTCATCTCGACGCCCAGATAGGCATCGAACGCGGCCCAGAAGCGCGTGCGCACGGCGTCGTTCTCTTGCAGGATCTCATGCTGTGAGCCCGGCATCAGGATGCAGGACGACACCTTCGCGCGCACGGCAAAGTCCTCCACGGCGCGCGTCGACACGACGCTGTCGGTGCCGGCTGCGAACATCAAGAGCGGAATATTGATCCGCGACGGGAAATCCGCCGTGCCGATTGTGCTGCACGACCTCAGAGCGCTCCTCAGCCAGCCGATCGTCGGCGAGGCGATGCCCAGCGACGGCGCCAGCTCCAGAACCGACTTGGTGCGCTGCCAGCGCTCCTGGTCCGAGGTCAGCACGTTGCCCTCGAACTTCCGCATCGCATAGAGCTCGTCCGACCCGCCGACGACATAGGATGTCGACATGCCGAGCAGGGAGGCCACCTCGGCATAGACCCTCGCGCGCGGGGCAGTTGTCCCCAGGGCCACCTCCGAGACGCCAATCATCGGCGCCGTGAGGACGAGGCGCTCGAACCATAGCCCGGGCATGGTGGCGTTGCGCAGGAGGATGTTGCCGCCCATGGAATGCCCCAGCCCGATGAACGGCGGCGGACAGTCCGGCAGCACGATGTCCTTCATGAACCGGATCAGGTCGCGGTCGTACTCCCAGAACCCGCGCACGTGCCCTTTGCGCGGGTTCGCCAGCATGCGCTGCGAGCCGCCTTGCCCGCGCCAGTCCATCGTGGCGACGGCAAAGCCGCGGCGGCGCAGATCGGCGATGACCTCGAAGTACTTCTCGATGAATTCGGCACGCCCCTGCAGCAGGCACACGGTGCCGCGACGCGGCAGCCGCGTAGCGTCCCAGCGCGCAAAGCGCAGTTCCGCCCCGTCATAGCCGCTGAACGATCCGACAGTCCCCCCGCTCGGAACTGGATTCTTTGCGAGCGCTATGAGCTGCAATCGCGCCTCCCTGGGCCTGGCCGACTCTTCGCCATCATACAGACGGCGAAGAGCGGCGGCCACGATGGCGCTTTGCGGGTTCAGATCAGGTCAATACGGCGCCCAGTGGCGGCGCGGCCCGAGCGCATAGGGGCCCCAGCGACGCGCGTGGAGCGGCTTGGCGTCGACGATCTCACCCGTGCAGCGGTCGATCGTGAGATCGAACAGCCGCCCCCGACCGCGCCGCGCCTTGACCAGCACGACATCCTCGCGCGGCTCGAGCGCGTGGAAATCATACCAGCCCGCGTCGCGCAGACGGTCGCGCGCCTCTTCGCGCGGAATGCACCCGCGTTCGGCATAGCGCGGAGGATAAGGCGGCTCGAAGTCGTCCGGCACGTCGGCGTAGCGGTCGCGCAACGGCGGAGGGCCTTCGCCGTAGGTGTCGTAGGGAGGCTCGTAGAGGTCGGCGGCGACGGCGGGGAGCGCGGACAGGAAAATGGACACGGCAAGCGCAGAAGCCGCGGCGAGACGGGCATACGCTGGCATGTGAAACTCCTTGGAACGGGATTTGTTGCGGCTGCTTCCCAAAGCGCTGCGAGGGTGAGCCTCGCCACATGAACCGGACCTGAAGGAGGCCCGGTTTATCGTTGCATGAAAGCAACTTGCGAACGCGGTTCGCTCGCCTGCCCTTCCGCGCCGTCCGCCTTGAACACCCCCGAAGCCCACCTAAATAGACTTCTGCGCACGCCCCTCGGGGGTGCGCATCACACTGGTCGCCTGGCCGTTTCTGGCAGGCGCACATCATGTCGCTCAATCTTGGAGGATATGTCATGCGACAGTTCGATTTTGCCCCCCTCTACCGTTCGACGGTCGGCTTCGATCGTCTCGCTCAGCTGCTCGACAGTGTCGGCGGCATCGATAGCGACGCGTACCCGCCCTACAACATCGAGCGCCTGGGCGAGAACAAGTACCGCATCACCATGGCGGTCGCCGGTTTCACCCAGGACGAGTTCAAGATCGAGGTCAAAGAACAGACCTTGGTCGTTTCCGGTCACAAGAAGCCGGAGGAGAAGGAGCGCGTGTTCCTGCACCGCGGCATCGCCGCCCGCGCCTTCGAGCGCCGCTTCCAGCTCGCCGACCATGTCGAGGTCGAGGGCGCCGACTTCCAGGATGGCCTCCTGCACATCGACCTCGTCCGCAACCTGCCCGAGCGGATGAAGCCACGCATCATCTCGATTGGCGCAACCGGCCAGAAGCAGATCGAGGCGACTGCGTAAACGCCGATTTTCGGTAAACCATCTGCGAGGCGGTCGCCGCAGCACGCGGCGGCCGCCTTTTCCGTGTGCCCCAGGCCGGCCGGAGAAGCGCTCGCTGCTATTGTGCCCGCAGCAGAAATCTGCGAAGCTCGCCTGAAAGGTCAGTACTCCTGTCCTTTATGGATTGCGACAGCGGATGGGCCGGGGGGCCTCGGCGGTCGTTGCCATAGATGGCCAGGAGCGAGCGAGGTGTTCGAGAAGTGCAGCCCGTCGGGCCCCTGCCGAGCGTGCAGCAGGCCGGATGCGGCGCCGGGGCAGCATCCCCCGCAATACCGTTCCGCTTCGTTCTGACGTTCTTGACTAACGCCGCCTGAGGTCGATCAATCGAGCTTTCGCGGCTCACCGATCTGTCCGCTTTTGAGTAGTGCAAGCTGCAGCGCCCCCGCATCGAGGTCGCAGTAATGACGAAGACCCAAGAGATGAGCGAATTCGAAGCCGAGATGACCGAGTTTGCGACGCCGCCGGCGCAGGGCCTCTATGACCCTGCACATGAGCGCGATGCCTGCGGCGTCGGCTTCATCGCCGACCTCAAGGGACGCAAGTCGCACCAGATCGTCTCCGACGCGCTTCAGATCCTTGCTAACCTCGAGCACCGCGGTGCCGTTGGCGCCGACCCGCTCGCGGGTGACGGTGCCGGCATCCTCATCCAGATCCCGCACGACTTCCTCAAGGAGGAGTGCAAGAAGCTCGGCTTCACGCTGCCCCCGCCTGGCCGTTATGCCGTCGGCCACATCTTCATGCCGCGCGATGGGCGCCTTCGCGCCCATTGCGAGCGCGTGTGGACGCGCATCCTCAAGGAAGAGGGGCTCGAGCTGCTCGGCTGGCGCTCCGTTCCGGTCGACAACTCGTCTCTGTCGGAGATGGTCAAGGCAACCGAGCCAGAGCACCGCCAGGTGTTCATCGGACGCCCGTCGACCATCCTCGATCAGGAAGACTTCGAGCGCAGCCTCTACCTGACGCGCAAGATCGTCTCCAATTCGATCCAGCAGGCCTACAAGAACCGCGACATCGGCCACTACACCGTGTCGCTGTCCTCGCGCACTCTGGTCTACAAGGGCATGTTCATGTCCTACCAGGTGAAGGCCTACTACAAGGACCTTTCCGACCCGCGCTGCGTGTCGGCGATGGCGCTCGTGCACCAGCGCTTCTCGACCAACACCTTCCCGTCGTGGAAGCTGGCCCACCCCTATCGCATGGTCGCCCACAACGGCGAGATCAACACGCTGCGCGGCAACGTCAACTGGATGGCTGCCCGCCAGGCGTCGGTTTCCTCGCCCCTCTACGGAAACGACATCTCCAAGCTTTGGCCGATTTCCTATGAGGGACAGTCGGACACCGCCTGCTTCGACAACGCGCTCGAGTTCCTCGTCATGGGCGGCTACTCGCTGACCCATGCCGCGATGATGCTCATTCCCGAGGCCTGGGCGGGCAACCCGCTCATGGACCGCAAGCGCCGCGCTTTCTACGAGTACCACGCCTGTCTCATGGAGCCGTGGGACGGCCCGGCCGCCATGTGCTTCTCGGACGGTCGCCAGATCGGTGCCACCCTCGACCGCAATGGCCTGCGCCCCGCCCGCTATCTCGTTACCAAGGACGGCCTCGTCGTCATGTCCTCCGAATCGGGCGTGCTGCCCATTCCCGAGGAGAAGATCGTCCAGAAGTGGCGCCTGCAGCCGGGCAAGATGCTGCTCATCGACCTCGAGAAGGGCCGCATCGTTTCCGACGAGGAGCTGAAAGCCGAGATCGCGGCCTCGAACCCATACGAGACATGGCTGAAGCGCACGCAGATTCTCGTCTCTGACCTGCCGCTGCCGAAGAACCGCTCGGCCGTGAAGAAGTCCAACGTCTCGCTCTTGGACCTGCAGCAGGCGTTCGGCTACACGCAGGAATCGATCAAGCTGCTCATGATGCCGATGGCCCAGAGCGGCCAGGAAGCCGTCGGCTCGATGGGCACCGACACCCCCATCTCGGTGCTGTCGTCGAAGTCCAAGCTGCTGCACACCTACTTCAAGCAGAACTTCGCCCAGGTGACGAACCCGCCGATCGACTCGATCCGCGAGGAGCTCGTCATGAGCCTCGTATCGTTCATCGGCCCGCGCCCGAACCTTCTCGATCTTGAGGGCACTTCGCGCCAGAAGCGGCTCGAGGTCTACCAGCCCATCCTCACCAACGAGGACCTGGAGCGCATCCGCCAGATCGGCGAGGTGAAGGACAACGAGTTCTCGTCCATCACGATCGACATCACCTACCTTGCCGACAAGGGCGCCGCCGGAATGGCTCCGGCGCTCGACTGCGTGTGCGCCGAGGCCGAGGAGGCGGTACGCTCGAAGGAATACAACATCATCATTCTGTCCGACCGCAACGTCGGCCCGGACCGCATTCCCATTCCGTCACTGCTGGCGACGTCGGCAGTGCACCACCACCTGATCAAGCAGGGCCTCAGGACCTCGGTCGGTCTCGTCGTCGAGACCGGGGAGGCGAACGAGGTGCATCAGTTCTGCACCCTCGCCGGCTATGGCGCCGAGGCGATCAACCCGTACCTCGCCTTCGAGACGCTTGAGGCGATGCTGCCCGAGATCGACGAGGAGATCAGCGCCGAAGAGGTCAAGAAGCGCTACATCAAGGCCATCGGCAAGGCCATCCTCAAGGTGATGGCCAAGATGGGCATCTCCACCTACCAGTCGTACTGCGGCGCGCAGATTTTCGACGCCGTGGGCCTGCGCTCGTCCTTCGTGAAGAAGTACTTCACCGGCACCCACACGCAGATCGAAGGCGTCGGCCTGCGCGAGATCGCGCAAGAGACGGTTGATCGTCACGCAGCCGCGTTCGGCAACGTGCCGGTGCTCGAGAACGCTCTCGACGTTGGCGGCGAGTACGCCTACCGCGTGCGCGGCGAGTCGCACGTCTGGCGCGCTTCTGTCGTCGCCGACCTGCAGCATGCCGTGCGCGGCAACCTCCCGGACAAGTACCGCTCCTTCGCCAAGCAAGTGAACGAGCAGTCCGAGCAGCTCATGACGATGCGCGGAATGTTCCGCATCCGCTCCGCGGAATCCCTCGGCCGCAAGCCTGTGCCGCTGGAGGAGGTCGAGCCCGCCGCCGAGATCGTCAAGCGCTTCGCCACCGGTGCCATGTCCTTCGGCTCCATCAGCCGCGAGGCACACACCACGCTCGCCATCGCCATGAACCGTATCGGCGGCAAGTCGAACACCGGCGAGGGCGGCGAGGAGACCGACCGCTTCAAGCCGCTGCCCAACGGTGACTCGATGCGCTCTGCGATCAAGCAGGTCGCCTCCGGCCGCTTCGGCGTCACGACGGAGTATCTCGCCAACTCCGACATGATCCAGATCAAGATGGCGCAAGGGGCCAAGCCCGGTGAGGGCGGCCAGCTCCCCGGCCACAAGGTCGATGCCGTCATCGCCAAGGTCCGCCACTCGACCCCCGGCGTCGGCCTCATCTCGCCGCCGCCGCACCATGACATCTACTCCATCGAGGATCTGGCCCAGCTCATCTTCGACCTGAAGAACGTCAATCCGCGCTCCCAGGTCTCCGTGAAGCTCGTATCCGAGGTCGGCGTTGGTACCGTCGCCGCCGGCGTCGCCAAAGCGCGCGCAGACCACGTGACCATCTCCGGCTTCGAAGGCGGCACCGGCGCCTCGCCACTCACCTCCATCAAGCACGCCGGATCGCCATGGGAGATCGGGCTCGCCGAGACGCATCAGACGCTGGTCTTGAACCGCTTGCGCGGCCGCATCGCCGTGCAGGTCGATGGCGGCGTCCGCACCGGCCGCGACGTCATCGTCGGTGCGCTGCTCGGCGCCGACGAGTTCGGTTTCGCCACCGCCCCGCTCATCGCCGCCGGCTGCATCATGATGCGAAAGTGCCACCTCAACACCTGCCCGGTCGGCGTCGCCACCCAGGACCCGGTGCTGCGCGCCAAGTTCCAGGGCAAGCCCGAGCACGTCATCAACTACTTCTTCTTCGTCGCCGAAGAGGTGCGCGAGTACATGGCCGCGCTCGGCTACCGCAAGTTCGACGAGATGATCGGTCAGACTGACGTGCTCGACAAGGATCGCGCCATCGAGCACTGGAAGGCGCGCGGCCTCGATTTCTCGAAGGTCTTCTACAAGCCGCGCATGCCCAAGTCGGTCGCCATCTACCACTGCGAGGTCCAGGATCACGGCCTCGAGAAGGTGCTCGACAACAAGCTCATCGCCCTCGCCCAGCCGGCCCTCACGGCGAAGAAGCCGGTGAAGGCCGAGGTGCCGATCGTCAACGTGGACCGCAGCGCTGGCGCCATGCTGTCGGGCGAGGTCGCCGCTCGCTACGGCCACCAGGGCCTGCCCGAGGACACCATCTGGCTCACGCTCACCGGCACCGCCGGGCAGAGCTT
>JAEXXM010000006.1 GCA_023405815.1 Pseudomonadota bacterium
CTGTCTTCGTGTGTGGCGTGAGCCGGGGGCGGGACGGTACGCAGTTCGAGCGGCATGCCGCATTTGGGGCAGCGGCCGGGCTCATGGGCCACGACTTCCGGATGCATCGGGCAGGTATATTCGACCACCTGCGGGACCGTGACGGCTTCGAGCGGGGTGCTGCAGCGCGGACAGTTGCCCGGCGAGGACTGGCAGACTTCCGGGTGCATCGGGCAGGCATGCATCAGGCATAAGGGCACAGGCCCAGCTTCGGCGCCTCGCGCGGCGGGCTGCTCTGGCGCCTGCGCCGCGGCGCGCTTTAGCTTCGTTATCAGCGAGGCGGGCGGCACGAGGCCGTGTTCCCGGTACCAGCCCAGCGGATCCGCCTTCAATGCCGCCACCATCTTTGGCATCGTCTGGCGCAGCGAGCGCTTGGGCTGCCAATCGAGCAGCGTCCGCGCCCGCGTGATGTCGAGCGCGTAGTGGTCGTTGGCGCGGTCGATCATCCACGGCTTGATGAACTGATCCTCGCCGGGCATGTGGTCCTGCGCCCAGGCGCCGACCTTCGCGATCATGCCCGGGACACTGTACGTCTCCCCCGACTTGCCGTGGATCAGCCGCATGAACGTGTGCTGCAGTTCGTCGTAGCTCAAGGTCTCGGGCTCGCCGATCAGGACCGCCACCTCCACCGGCAGCTTGGCGCGCCGCTCTATCGTCCGCTCGATCGCATCCACCACATCCTCCAGATGGACGAAGGCCTGCCCGTGGGCGGTCTCGCCGGAATAGAGGTGGCCGGCCAGCTGTCGCTCGTAGATACGCTGGATCTGATGCGCGAGCGGCGGCGAGTGGCAGACATCGTCGTAGACGCCGGCGAGGCGCAGGACCACGGTGGGGATGTTGCCGCGTTGCGTCCGGATCAGCGCCTCGGTGCGGACCTTCGATTCCGGATAGGCCCAGGTCGGCCCTAGCGGCCAATCCTCGGTGATGAACTGCCCCGGCTCGCCCGGCCGGTGCACCAGCATGGTGCTGGAGAAGATGAACTGCTCGACTTCAAAGTTCTCGCGCAGCTCGCGCAGCAGCCGTTGCGTGCCGTTGACCGTGATCTCGTCGTATTTTGGGCTCGGCTTGCCGAGGAAATCGTAGTAGGCAGCCAGGTGGATCACCGCAACCAGATGCGTCCCGTGGTGCTCACGCAGAGCGCTCAGTCCAGCCTCTAAGCTCGCATCAGAAGTGATGTCGACGGGGATGCGCACACAGCCAGGCGGTGGCGGCGTGGGCGCCTTGAGATCGAACCCAACCACGTCGCTGAAGCGCCCGGTCAGCCGCCGCATCACCGCGCTGCCAATCCGCCCGTTGCTACCAGTGATCAGGACGATGCCTCGTTCTGGTGTCATGGCGGTCGCTCCTAAGTGGAGGTCGGCAGTGGTTAAGCGATGTACCGGTCCCAACCCGCATAAGAGTCCTTGATCGGACCCCGCGGCAGCGCCAACAGAATTAACGCCAAAGACGATCGCGGCGTAAAAGCCGTACGCCAGGCTTGCGATAAAGCCATGGATCCCGGCGTCGGTTCAGCCGAAGCGCAGGGGGAATAGCAGCAACGCGTGCGACGCTACCGAGGAGCATGTCGCGCCTCACTCGACGGGACCTGCGCGGCCAGCTTTGCCTGGTTTCAACGGGATCTGTTCGACCTCGACTCCGCAGGCAGGCTAGCCCCGCCGACTTGATTTAAGTCACAACCGCCGGCCTGCCGAGACACCAATTTTGTAACGGCCGGTAACAACCCCCCGTGGCGAACTCTTTGGACTAAATTGATCGCTGCGCGGGTTCCCAAGTAATCAATGTCGCCTCACATGCCATTGATCACTCAGCATCGAATTCGCCATCGCCCGCATAAACTGATGCGAAAAGCGAAACTGACACGATAAGAGTCTCAACTGCAATTGACTGGAGAAGCGCAATGCTGAACACGAAGCTGGTCACCTGGGCACTGGGCCTCTTTACCGCCGTCACTTTCCTGGTCTGCGTAATATATGGCCTTGTGACGCCACAGAGCTTACGCATGAGCGAATTTCTTGAAATGGTGCTGCCCGCGTTCAAGTGGCTCACCTGGTGGGGTTTTCTGCTGGGACTGGTGGAGAGCTTCCTATACGGCGTCTATGTCGGCTTGGTGTACTGTCCGATTTACAATTGGCTACACCGCCGCTGGGGCTTGAGCGAATGATAGCAATGCGTGGATGCGCCGCGCCGTGATCTGCCGTGCGCTTGCCACGCCCATTGTGCAGCTTCTGACGCAGGTCCTCCGGTGGTGCTTAGTTGGGCACCTCAGCGAGCAGATGACGAAGGGGCTCGGCGGGTGCGATTTCAACGTTCGCCTGCTCACTGAGAAAGCGTTCGGCTTCGAGCGCCGCCATGCAGCCCATTCCGGCGGCAGTCACAGCTTGACGGTACGTTCGATCCCTGACGTCCCCTGCCGCGAACACGCCAGGGATACTCGTCGCGGTGCTGTCGGGAGCAGTCAAGATGTAACCCTCGTTGTCCATGGCGATCTGGCCCTTGAAGATCGCCGTGGCCGGCTCGTGACCGATGGCGACAAAAACGCCATCAACGGGAAGCGTGGTTGTATTGCCAGTCTTGACGTGGCGGAGGCGGATCGCAGTCACCGCCTTCGGCTCGCCGGCACCGATGATCTCATCAGCCGCCTGATTCCATAGTGTGGCGATCTTGGGGTTCTTGAATAGCCGATCCTGGAGGATTTTCTCTGCACGCAGCTTGTCACGACGGTGAATGAGCGTTACCTGCCGGGCGACTTTGGCCAACAGGAGCGCCTCCGTCACGGCCTCATTCCCGCCTCCAATGATGGCGACTGCCTTATCGCGATAGAAGAAGCCATCGCAGGTGGCGCACGCGGACACACCGCGGCCGCGGAAGGTCTGTTCACCGGGGATGCCGAGCCAACGCGCCTGCGCTCCGGTGCTGACGATGACAGTTTCGCCAATGTAACTATCGCCACTTTCGCCGACAGTCCGGAACGGCCGGTGGGTGAGATCGACCTCAACAATCACATCCGTAAGAACGTTGGTGCCGAAGTGCTCCGCCTGCAGCCTCATGTGCTCCATGAGCCAGGGTCCCTGGATCGCCTCGGCGAATCCCGGGTAGTTCTCGACATCGGTCGTGAGGGCGAGCTGGCCTCCTGGGTCAGGTCCGGCGATAAGAATGGGTTTGAGATCGGCGCGCGCGGTATAAATCGCGGCCGTGTAGCCCGCCGGACCCGAGCCGATGATGACGGTCTTGCTGCGATGGAGAACGGTCACGGTTAGACTGCCGTAATTAAACGACAAGCCTTTTGCAATGGATGCCCAGCAACGGAATTGATCCGCGTCAATTCCCATTGGAGCCATCGGGCGTATGTGTGGCTCGCTCCAGAGGGTCGGTGCCTGAGATTAGGGAAGCCGACGCCGTTACGCGGAGCCTTCAATGACAGAGACACGTCAGGAAGCGCATGCACTGAGCGAATCGGAAAGGCTGACGCGCATCACGCTTGTCAGCACGGCGTTCGTGCTCCTCTCGATCATCGTCCTTGCTCTGGTTTACCTCGCAACGGGCACGAGCACCGCGGTCACTGCGACGCTGTCCTTCGCAGGCGGCGTGTCGAACATCTTTCTGCCCTGCACGCTGCCGCTCGCCTTCATCATCGTTCCGCTGAGCATGGCGCATGACTACAAGAAGGGCTTCATCATGTCCCTTCTGTTCGGTCTCGGTCTTATCATCACCTTGGCGGTGTACGGCGCGGCCGTCGCCGAGATCGGCAAATATGTGGGCTTGGATAGGGCCACGCGTATTATGTACGCGGTTGCGGGCCTTGCCGCCTTCATTTTTGGACTCACCGAGCTGAACCTCATCACCTTCGAGCTCCCGGCCTACAGCAGGACGCCGAAGTTCATCGAAGAGCGCTCGGATTATCTCAAGGTGTTCTTTCTCGGGCTGTTCCTTGGCAACGCCGGAATCGGATGTCCCAACCCTACGACATACGTCCTGCTCATCTACATCGCGGGGACCGGCGACGTTTGGGACGGCGCCTGGATCATGGGCGTGAACGGTATCGGCCGCGTCGTGCCGCTGGTGTTCTTGTCGGTGCTGGCGATGCTAGGCGTCAATGCATTGCCCGGCTTGCTCAAGCAGAAAGTTGCCGTCGATAAGATCGTCGGCTGGTCTTTGGTCGGCCTCGGCGCCTTCATCATCCTCAATGGCGTGTTCGGCCACCTTTGGTATGAGGGAGGCGTTTTCCACGAAGGATCCAACATGCTCGCCGCCTGGCTCGGAGGTGAACGCGTTGCGGAAGCCGAGATCCCGATCGAGGCGATCGAAGAGAGAGTGCCATTTGTCGAGTATGGCTACTTGGCGAACTTCGTGCTGACGCTCGGCGTTGTCGCATGGTTCTGGTGGAGGGGCGGGAGAAATCTGACCAAGGAAGTGGTCGGTGTGTTCATCCTATTGCTGCTCTGGGACGCCAGCTTGATCCCGGTTGGAATTAAGCCGATGTGATTGGTTGGAGTTTTCGGCCGATGACCCTCACCAAGACAAAGCTCGCGGTCGAAGGACTTCACTGCGGCTGCTGTGCCGTTTCGCTCGGGATCATCCTGCGGACCGTGCAGGGTGTCACCTCGGCGCGCGCCGACTTCGACACAAAGACGGTGGACATCGAGTATGATCGGGCGCTGGCTAACCTCCAGACCATGAATAAGGCCATCGAGGGATTGGGATACCGGATGGAGGAAATCGGAAAATGATCGACGTCCAGTTCATTACCGTCCCCGGATGCGCGCAGTGCGCTAAGACCAAGACGGTGATCGAGAAGGTCAAGGCGGACTTCCCGGATATGCGGGTGACGTATCTCGATGCGACAGAGCACCCTGAAATCCTTCAGAAGTACAGGATCATGTCGGCACCTGGGATCGTCGTGAACGGCAATCTAGAATATACGGGCGGTGTCGATGAGAAGCCGTTTCGCGAGCTACTGACGCGGGTGTCGCAACAATCGGCCTAAGTGGTCGTTCCGGGCCGCGGGATCGACGCGCTTCCGCTGCTGCTGCGAGCGGCCCGTCGGTGATCTTCAAGGGTCGCACAATCCCGAGCGGGCCGCTCCGTTTGCAGGAGTCGCGGGTCATCAGGGCGTGGCGCTATGGCCCGGGCCGAAAATCGGATAGCTTGATTCCGTGGACGCCAGCTCTCGGGGGATGGTCCGCACATGCGGTTCTGCACAATCGTGGCTCTCGCCGCATCTCTGACCGCGCCGACGGTCGCTGCCTACGGCGACGAAATCGACACCGACCATCTGTTCGCCTTTTCCCAAGGCACGGACATTCCGGCAGTAGGCACAAAAGAGCTGGAGAGCGAAGCGAGCGGCCGCTTTGGCAAGCGTGGCGACACTTATACAGCCTACTCACAGGAAATCGAGGTTGGCTACGTCCCGCTGAAAAACTTGCATGTGTTCGCGGGCGGTTCGCTTGCCTACTTCGATATTGCCGGCGTGCCGGAGCTCGATGATCGCGAGCGGGCCTCCTTTGGCGAGCTTTCGTTCGAGGCGCGATACCGGCTGATGGACCGCGCGCGTTCCCCTTTCGGGCTTGCCATGCAGGTCGAGACCGGCTGGGCTGCGATCGACGAGGTGAGCGGCGAGCCTGCCGATAGCTATGGCGCTGCCTTTGCCGTTCTGGCCGATAAGGAGCTCGTGAAGGAGCTGGTGGTATCGGTCATCAATATCGTTTACGAGCCGGAAGCGACCCGTTCCCGCGTTACGGGAGAATGGGAGAAAGAATCAGGTCTCGAAATTACGGGCGCGGTTCTGGCGCAGGTGATTCCGAACCTGTTCCTTGGTGTTGGAGCACAACACCTGCGGGCTTATGAAGGGCTTGGCTTTGACAGCCTCGCCGGTCAGGCGACCTTTGTCGGACCAAACCTATGCTGGCATCCCAAGGATCTATGGGTCATCGCGGGCTGGAGCACTCAGGTCGCGGGCCGCGCCAGCGGAATCCCCGATTCCCTCGACCTTGAGAACTTCGAGCGGCACACGGCAACACTTACGGTCGGCTTTGACTTCTGAGGCCATGGCTGGCGAGTGCCGAGCGACAGCTGTGCCTTGGCTCTCACGCCGTCACCTTCACTGCGAAGAGCAAACCGCCGGGCTCCAGGTCGTCGTTGGTGACGTGGTGCAGGATGTGGCAGTGGAAGATCCAGGTACCTTCCTCTTCGGCGATAAACTCGACATCGTAGCGTTCGCCGGGCGCCACGGGGACGGTGTCTTTGGTCAGCTGCGACTGCTCGGGGACGGGTTGCCCGTCGATGGCCACGAGCTTGAATGGGAATCCGTGCAAGTGCATTGGGTGCGTGAACTGCCCGGCGCCGATAAATCGAATGCGCACCTTCTGCCCCTTCTTCACCTGCAGGGTTTCCGTCGCCGGGAATGCCTTGCCGTTGATCGTAAAGAAGTTGGGTTCTGACATGGCGGGCATCGCCGGCCAAGTCGTGCCCGTCCGAGGATTTACGCGCCATTCTTGAAGCATCACCGTATAATCCAGGTCGACGCGTCCTTGCGGCTGCTTCGGGTCGACAATGAATGGGCCAGAGAGCCCCGCCGGAATCTGCCGATCGGTCTCGACGTGGGAGTGGTAGAAGAATGTGCCCGCGTCCTTGACGGTGAACTCATAGGTAAAGCTCTCTCCTGGCTTCACCGGCTGCTGGGTGATGGCTGGCTCCGCCACGCCATCCATACTGTTGGGGACGCGCAGCCCATGCCAATGTATGCTGGTTGGGTCCGGCAGCTCGTTCGTCAAGATCACGCGGATGCGGTCTCCTTCCCTCACGCGGATCATGGGCCCCGGAATTTGCCCGTTATAGGACCACGCGGTTACCCAGATTTCCGGGAGCGACTTGAACTTCGGGAGAATCTGCCACTTCACCGGACGGGCGGTCAGGCGAAAGACCTTCACCCCGTCAACCATATCATAGGCCAGCGGCTGTCCGCCTTTGGTCTCGCTGGCGCGGGGAACACCCGCTTCTGGAATCGGCTCGTCGATGAAGCCCGGCATCTCCATTCCCTCTTGAGCTTCGTCGGGCACCGTTGCCGTAGGCTCTGAGGGCAGGTTCGGCCCAAGCCCATGCCTGGAATCCTGGGCTATGGCCGCGCCATTGGCGCCAATCATCAAGGTGAGTGCCGCAGCGATACCGAGCCAGATGCAACGCCGATTTGGCGGTGTCGCGCTCTCTTGTAGGTCTCTCATGCCAGCAGCCTCGCGATGCGGCCGATTGACTTTATGTAGTTGCAGGCTGAGCTCAACTGGGAAGGAATCAAAGCGCCAGCGCATTGACCTCTATCAAGCGCCTTTCTCACTATGCGTCTCCCCTCAAATGGTTCAGTTCGCGTGGAGGTCATCCCGAGCGTGACGGTCGAGGCGTCGTTGAGCGCATTCTTGCTCAAGGTGGGCGACGTAATCCGAGGGAGACGGCGACACGACATCCATAGCCGCGCTCGGTAGAATCGGCATTGAGGACATCGGGCAATCTCACGCCCGCGATGACTTCCGCTGTCGTGCGGCCCCGGTCTCTTTAATGAAACTGGTGAGGACTATTGCCGCGGCGATGGCCGCTATCCAGATCCAAGCGCTCATTTGGAAATCCATGAGCGTCAGCCGGCCTTGCTCCGATAGATGGCCCAGAACCCAACCATAGAAGGGCGCAAAGAGTGCGCTGAACACCCAGACAAGAAAGTTTATGGCGCCGGTCACGCTTCCTTTGACCTCGTCCGGATTGGCCTCCTTGGCGATCGTGTAAGGAAGCATCGCCGCACCGGAGCCAAGTCCCAGGAGCAAGCCTTCGAGGTGGGGTGAGAGCATGATCGATCGCAGAAAGAAGATCGTGATCACCATCGCCAGCATCAGAACGGCCCCGCCAATGAGAAGCGGCTTCCGGCGGCCAAAGCGATCGGCGAGATAGCCGAGCACGGGCGCCCCGATGATCCAGCCTAGGGGTACCGTCGACGCCATGATCCCGGCCTCCGTATGGCTCAACTCCCAGCTGCTGTGAAGAAAGGAGAGCCCCCAGATCATGTCACCAACGATCGTCGGCAGGAACAGGAGCCCAGCCGTGAAGCCACAGAGGTAGGACTGCGGATTGCTCAGAACTACTCTGTAGGGTGCAAAGAGCGAGCGGAGCGAAGCACCTTGCGGGTTGCTCCAACGTGTGCCGCTTGGCGTCGCCAAGGAGAGCAGCACCCCGACGACAAGCATGCCAACGCCAGCGTAAATCCAAAATTGTTGCCAAGAGATGGGACCGCGCAGCAGGGGTGCAACGGCAAATTGACCGGCGGAACCACCGAGCATCCCGGCCATCTGCGTAAGGCCAATGGCCGTTGCGAGATAGCGTGCCGGAAGACCCTGTGTCGCGAGGTAAACGGCCCCAACAAAGGCGAATGCCGAGCCGGCGCCCTGCAGAAGCCTGCCGGTCGCCGCCACGGTGACGCTGCCGAGGAC
>JAEXXM010000042.1 GCA_023405815.1 Pseudomonadota bacterium
CGCTCTAAGGCGTTGACGCCGCGGCGGCATGTTTGTACGCCCATCTGAGCCGGGATGCGGTCCGGCGACAGCGGCACGCGCAGGTGCGCGGGGAGTTCCCACATGGCGGCCGTGAAGGCGTTCATGCGGGCCGGATTGCTGGCGATGATGAAACCGATGTCGCCGTCGCGCTGCAAGCGCAACTCCGGGCCCTCGGACGTCTTGTCGTTCATGGGATTCCCTCTCTGCCCTCGCGGCTTATACAGCAGCGAACGACCTTCAGCCGCAAGCGGTCACGAGGTCTCAAGCAGCATCGTATCCCGACGGCCCCCTCTTCTGGAAAAGGTTGTTCCGCTCTAAGGCGTTGACGCCGCGGCGGCATGTTTGTACGCCCATCTGAGCCGGGATGCGGTCCGGCGACAGCGGCACGCGCAGGTGCGCGGGGAGTTCCCACATGGCAGCCAAGACGCGTTCGGCGGCCGAAGGCAAGGTCCAGTCATACGATCCGATCTGGTCGGAGATCCGCCGCGAGGCGGCGAGCGCCATGACCGCCGAGCCGGCGCTCGGAAGCTTCATTTTCGCGACGCTGCTCAGCCACGACCGGCTCGAGGACGCGATCTGCCACCGCCTGGCCCAGCGGCTCGACCATTCGGAGGTCGAGGCCGTTCTCATCAACCAGACCTTCCAGTCGGTGCTCGACGGACACCAGGAGCTCGGCAGCATCTTCCGCGCCGATCTCGCGGCCGTGTTCGACCGCGACCCTGCCTGCAACCGATACATCGAGCCGCTGCTCTACTTCAAAGGCTTCCATGCCCTCGCGACGCATCGCTTTGCGCATGCGCTGTGGGAGGAGGGGAGGCGCGACTTCGCATTGTTCCTGCAGAGTCAGTCTTCACGCACGTTCGGCGTCGACATCCATCCCGCCGCGCGTTTCGGCCAGGGCATCATGATCGACCACGCCACCGGTATCGTCGTGGGCGAGACGGCCGTCGTTGGCAACAACTGCTCGTTCCTGCACGCGGTGACGCTCGGCGGCAGCGGCAAGGAGACGGGAGACCGCCATCCTAAGATCGGCGAGGGCGTCCTCATCGGCGCCGGCGCCAAGGTGCTCGGCAACATCACCGTGGGTGACGGCTCGCGCGTCGCCGCTGGCAGCGTCGTGCTGAGCCCCGTGCCGCCGCATGTGACGGTGGCGGGCGTGCCGGCCAAGATTGTCGGCTCGGCCGGTTGCGCCGAGCCCGCACTCGAGATGGAGCAGACTTGGGTCGACGACTTCGGCGGCCTCTGACTGAGCCAGCAAACGTTGAACGGTGACGGCCCTAAGGCGGTCCCAAGGGAGAAGACTACGTGGATCCGAAAGAAGTCGCACGCCTGCAGGCTTACCTGCGCAAGACCTTCGGCACGCCCTCGCTGGAGGTGCGCGCCCGTCCGAAGAAGAAGGACTCCGCCGAGGTGTTCGTCAACGGCGAGTTCATCGCCGTGCTCTTCCGCGAGGAGGAAGAGGGCGAGGTTTCCTATCAGTTCCAGATGGCCATCCTCGACGTCGATCTCGAAGGGGTTTGATCGCGGATGCCGCTTTATGAGCTCTATGGCGTGCGCGTCGAGACGCCGGGCGAGGGACGCTACTGGGTCGCTCCGACGGCCACCCTCATCGGCAAGGTGATCCTCGAGGAGGACGCGAGCGTCTGGTTCGGCAGCGTCTTGCGCGGCGACAACGAGCCCATCCGCGTCGGCGCGCGCTCCAACATCCAGGAGGGTTGCGTCCTCCACACCGACCCGGGCTTCCCGCTGTCGATCGGCGAGGACTGCACCGTCGGCCACATGGTCATGCTGCACGGCTGCACCATTGGGCGCGGCAGCCTGGTCGGCATCGGCTCGATTATCCTCAACGGCACCAAGATCGGCGAGGAATGCCTCATCGGCGCCAACACGCTGATCCCCGAGGGCAAGGAGATCCCGCCGCGTTCAATGGTGCTGGGCTCGCCCGGCAAGATCATCCGCCAGCTCACTAGTGAAGACGTGGCGCGCTTCGGCGCCGCCGCCGGACGTTACGTCACGAACTGGAAGCGGTTCTCGGCCGGGATGAAGCCGCAGGTGTGATCAGCCTGCGGCACTCCTGTTCGGACTTCTACTCAGAGGTCCGGCCGTCAGAGCCCGAAAGCGCCGTGGCCAGCGGTCCCTGGCGCGTATCCAGCGCCACCCAGACCTTCGGGTTGAGGTACGACTGGCGCATCACGTACTGATAGGGCGTCTTGTTCCAGGCGCGAACGTCCTCGATCTTGTTGTCGAGGACGAAATCGCCCTGCACCGTCCGCGCCGTCAGCACGGCATGGCCCTCACCCTTCTCGTCGCGCACCACCGTCATCAAGAGGGCACTGACGGGCCACCCCTTGCTGATCAGCGTCTTCCTCTTCAGCAGCGCGTAGTCCTCGCAATCGCCCCGTGTGCGCGGCAGCGTCCAGTATTCGTTCACCCCGTAGACCTCGAGGTCGGTGGCAGGAGCGATCTCGCGGTTGACGGTCCGGTTGATGTCGTCGAGCTCCTTGAGCCGCTCTGCCGTGGCATCGAAGCGGCTCTCCTGCCCGTGGTCCGGAGTGCACTCTTCCGGGCTTGCCTCGCAGAAGCGGACGAAGCCATGCGGAGGCTGTGCAGGGCCGAAGATGCGCATGAACTGCGAGCCGCGTCCTCCCGCGCTCTCAGCCTTGTCGGGCTTCTGGATGTTGGAAACGCCCTGCGCGCATGCGGCTGTAGCGGCAAACATGCTGCCGATGAGGACGATGGCGCTGACGTGAACCCGCTGCATGACTGAACCCCGTTACTCTTCCTCTCCAAGCTACGCGACAGAACTCGAATTACGCTGAAGCCTCACCCCAGGATTTGAGGCGATAAACCTGCACTTCCTTCACCTAGATGGCGGAAACCTTAAGCCGGCACCGAAGCTGGAATGGGTCGTGAAGCCCTCGTTAACAAACTCGACCGCGATGCCGCGCTCGTGGTGGCGCACGACGACCGCGCGCCGCTTGTCGACCATCACTTCGGCACCGAGTGCGGGGCGCGCCGGCGTGACGATCGCCGCGCCCGACAGCGACACGTCGTGCAGAGGGCACACCATTGTGCTCCCGTCAGGAAGGACGAGGAGCGCGGATTCATCGGCGGAGACGCGCGGGAATTGCCGCTCTTCGCTCTCGGCGATCTCGGTCTGTGCGGCGAGGCGCGGGATCTGCAGTGCGAGCTTGTCGCGTTTGCGCTGCGTGCCGCTGATGGTCATGGCGAAGCTGCCCGGAAAGAGCCGGACCACAGTCCCCTCGAGCCCGCCGAGATGCATGAGGTAGACGATGAGCTTCTCGCCCACGCGCAGCGGGACGGATGTTGTCATCGCCGCGCTTTCGACCGAGATATCTATGAGGCGGCAGGGATAATCGAGCTTGTCGGAGCGCATGAAGCGCCCAGGCAGGCTCAGGGCGTATCGCGGGTAGCGGCGCTTGTCCTCGCCCCCATATGGGGCATCGACCTGGGCTATCGGTCGATATTCATGCGCACTCGTCGACATAGCCGTCCCTGTGATCGGAACGCCGAACGGCGTTCCCGTTTCACGCGAGCCTCGTCGAAACGCGTACGCCTTCGGCTCTGTTCCTCGAGGGGACTATGCGGGGATGCGGCTTAACGAACGCCTAATTGGCGCTTCATTTCTGTATCGAGTTGGCGGGAAGGCCTGGAAATCCGGATCGTGCAGGCGCAAGTCGTCAGGGCTTGTCGTTGTCGAGGCGCCCGAGCCCGCCCTCGAAGACGCGGAACTGGCGCCGCTCCGAGCGCACAATCCGCGCATGCTCGGCTGGCAGCATCACCGGTATGCTGTCGCCGCTCTCCTCGCCCGCCGCGCCCTGACGCAATCCGGAGGGCCAGATGAGTTCCTGCGAGATGATGCGCTTACAAGTCAGCGGCAGCTCGCCGAGCCATTGCGGCGGCTCGAGCGGGGAGAATGCACCGAGGACCCGGTCGATCGACTCCCCGCTATGCCGGAGCGGCAGCAGGATCATCTCGAACGGGGTCGACGGGCGCGCAACCGGCGCTGCCTCCATGTGGATGGTTTCGACCGCACCCTGTTTCGTCAGCACTGCGAGGTGGCGAACCAGCGAAGCCCGGTCGGCTGCTGCCCAGCCGGCGAGGAAGTTCGTCCCACGCAACTCGGTGCCGAACATGTCGCAGACCTTCGTGCCCGCCAGCCGGAATCGGAAGTGCTCCGCATCGAGACGCTCGAGGATGAACGTCGACGGCAGGATGGCCGCGATCCGACCTGGATCGATCTCGAAGCGCCGCGGGGTCGCGCGGTTGCCGCGAACCTTGTCCCAATAGGCGAAAAGCGTCTCGCTGGTCTTGTGCTTCAACTGCATGAGCGAACTGGCCTGCACCAACAACCCCCGTACGAAGGCCCCGTAAACGGCCGTACCAGATTGGGACACTTCTTCCACAATCCCGAGGCCTAGGCTCTAAGGAGCAGCAAGCGTGCCAGCGTCCCGGATGGGCCCGGCCGGCGATTTCATGGTTGTCGGGCAATCGAGCTGACGTTAACTCTGCCCGCCCCGCGCTTGGGCGGCACAGCAGGTGAGGCGACGCAGGTGAACCGACACGAGCCGATGTTCAACGTCCCCGGCAGCGTGCTGGCGCTGCTGGCCCTCATGGCGGCCATCCAAGTGTTGCGCCTCGGCCTGCCGGAGGATTGGGACACCTGGCTCACATTGGCGCTCGCCTTCATTCCGGCGCGCTACTCCGGTTTCGCCGACCAGCTCCCCGGCGGTGAGATCGCCGAGGTGACGTCATTCCTCACCCACACCCTCGTGCACGGCGACTGGACGCACCTTGGGCTCAACGCGGCGTGGCTGGTCGCGTTCGGAGGCGCGGTCGCCAATCGCGTCGGCACAGTCCGCTTCCTGCTGCTGTTTGCCTTCTGCGCCATCTGCGGCGCGGCGACCTTCCTGGCGTTCAACCCGGGACTGATGGCGCCGATGGTCGGCGCGTCGGGCGCCATCTCCGGTCTCATGGGCGCTACCATGAGGTTTCTGTTCACGGCCATCGACAGCGGTGGTCTTACTGCACTGCGGGAGGAACCTCGCTCGGTGCCGCTGATGCCGCTCGCCACCGCGTTCACCGACCGCAGAGTGGTGCTGGTCACCGTCGTCTTCCTCGCCGCCAACATCCTCGCCGTGCTCGGCATTGGAACCGTTGGGCTGAGCGGCATCGCCTGGGAGGCGCACATCGGTGGCTATTTCGCCGGGATTTTATTCTTTGGCTTCTTTGATGCACCGCAAACAGACGATTCATCCGGGCGCATCATTCTGCACTGAGCATCTTGCATCAATGACGTGATTAAAGCACGATGATCCAATGCCGCCGTTAGGTGGCGGCCCATAAAAGCAGACGACTTTGCGTCGACTGCCGGATCGAGGTGCTGGATCTGCATCCGCGGTTCTCGCGTTCCGGACTTCGACTGTCAGAGCGCAGTGGGAGGAGATGCATGAATATTGGACAAATACTGAAGGCAAAGGGCCGAGCCGTCGCGACGGCACGCCCCGATACGCCGCTTCTGGAGATCGCCGGCAAGCTGGCGCAGAAGAAGATCGGCGCCATCGTCATTGTCGGGGACAAAGGCGATGTGGTCGGCATTGTCTCGGAGCGCGATATTATCCGCAAGCTCGGCGAGCGCGGACCGGCGGTGCTCGACGAGCCCGTTTCGCAGAGCATGACCGCCAACGTCATCTCCTGTCAGGAGACCAGCACCCTCGATGAGCTCATGGAGATCATGACGCAGGGCCGCTTCCGCCACGTGCCGGTCATAGAGGACGGTGCCCTGGTTGGAATCGTCTCGATCGGGGACATCGTGAAGAACCACATCGCCGAGGTCGAAATGGAAGTGACCGCGATGCGCGGCTACTTCGTCACCGGCTGAAAAAGGAAATGGCGAGCAATCCAGCTCGCCATTCACCTATCGTTTCTGCGCGCCGATCCCTCGCCCCCGAGGGCCGCGCACCGTCCCCTCAGATGATCGTCTCGATTCCCGTGTGCGCACCTGGGGAATGCCGCCGCGCATCGATCTCGCGCTGCATCTCCGCGAGGTGCCGCTTGGCGGCCTCCTCACCGCGCAGGATCAGCTCGTCCGCCCGATGGAAGTCGAAGAGCCCTATGTCCGAAAGGCGCAGGTTGATCATTGCGTCGGGCGGATCGCCGGCAAGACGCGAGCGGGCGATGCGGTCCTGCACGATGTTGAACGCCTCGACCATGACCTTCGAGATGCCGGGCGTCGCCTCGCTCCTCCCCAGCACCTGGCGCTTCAGCAGGCCACGCATGGCCTTTCCGTTGCTGCCGTTCGCCGGTTGCGGTTCGGCTTCCGCAACCACATCCGGCTCCAGATGAGGCACGACCGTGCCGCGGCCGCAGATGTCGAAATTGAGATTGACCGCGATCACGTAGCGCGCGCCGTGCGCACGCGCGACCGAGACGGGGATTGGATTGACGAGAGCGCCGTCGAACAGCCACCGCCCGTTGATCTTCACCGGGCGGAAGATGCCCGGCAGAGCATAAGAGGCGCGTACGGCGTCGGATAGACGGCCACGCGACAGCCAGATTTCGTGCCCTGTTCCGAGCTCCGTCGCAACCGCCGTGAAGTGCGGGTCGAGTTCCTCGATGTTTAGCTCGCCCAGCTGATGCTCGAGCCGATCGCACAGCCGCTGGCCGTTGATGAGGGCGGTACCGGCGAAGTTGAAATCGAGATAGCCGAACACGCGCCGGCGCGTCAGCTCGCGCGCAAAATCTTCTAGTTCGTCGAGATGTCCTGCAGCGTGGCACGCGCCCACGACGGCGCCGATCGAGGTTCCAGCGATGATGTCGGGCTTGATGCCTGCTGCAACGAGCGCCTTGAGGACTCCGATGTGCGCCCAGCCTCGCGCCGCGCCGCCCCCCAGTGCCAGACCGATCTTCGCCTTGGCCATATGCTCACCTGCTATCGTCTGCCTGTCCGACCCCAAGTGACTGCGCCTTGCCCAGCGTTCAATGCGCTTGGTTTCCCCGACGGCGCCGACTCGAACAAGAAAGCGCGAACATCAGGATACGCCTTAGATATAGGCGTCCAAGATTAACCTTGCACTATGACGCACCTCGTCTCGCACTGCGGCAGGCGAGAACGCAGTGCAGCAAGGGGCTTCTCGCGTCGGCGAGCTTAACTTTCGGCGTCGGCCGCAAAGACGAGGCGGCCCGCGGCGCCTTCGGGGTTTCTCACCGGCAGCACGCGATAAAAGCAGCTCCGTCGCCCCGTGTGGCACGCGTGTTTATCGCCGCTCATGGTCGCCCGCACCCAGATGACGTCCTGGTCGCAATCGGTGCGCATTTCGACAACGTTAAGCATGTTGCCGCTTTCGGCGCCCTTCTTCCACAGGCTGGAGCGCGAGCGGCTCCAGAAGTGAGCGATGCCGCTCTCGATGGTGAGCGTGAGCGCCTCGGCATTCATGAATGCGAACATAAGCACCTCGCCCGTGCCCGCGTCAGTAACGATCGCCGGGATCAGGCCGTCGCTATCGAACTTCGGCGCGAAGACGAGGCCGGATTCCAGCTCCGCTTTGCTGCCGCGCTCGGCGAACGCGGGTGTCTTCGTGGACGACATGGAAAACCTCGGAATGGGAACCCGGAGTTAAACGCCGGCACTCGGACGCACGGCATCAAGAAAACGATCCCGCCAGCTGACGTCGTGGCGGAAAACTCCCGTGAAGTGCGTTGTCTCCATGATTGCTTCGGGCTGGTTGGTGACCCGCAACGTCATGCACTGGTGCGTTGCGCGGATCATGACCGCGACGCCCTGCGGCTGCAGCACCTCCTGGATCGTCTCGCCGATCTGCGCCGTGAGGGACTCCTGCACCTGCAGCCGCCGCGCGAAGATGTCGACGATGCGCGCCAGCTTCGACAACCCGACGACGCGCCGGTTCGGTAGATAGGCGACGTGCGCGATCCCTGTGAACGGCGCGATATGGTGCTCGCAATGGCTCTCGAGACGGACATCGCGCAACAGGATCATGTCGGAGTAGCCGGACACGTCCTCGAAGGTGCGCGCAAGCTCGGCGGCCGGGTCCTCGCGATAGCCGCTGAAGCGTTCCTCGTAAGCCTCGACCACGCGCTTTGGAGTGTTGGCAAGCCCTGGACGCGCCGGATCGTCGCCGGCCCAGGCGAGCAGCGTGCGCACGGCCTCTTCCGCCTGCTCGCGGGAGGGACGCGCCGGCAAAACGCTTTCGAGCTTGGCGCCTGGGGCCTTGGTCAACGGAATCTCCTTGCGTGGCTGTGAGGGGCCATGGCCGCGACGGCCCGTCCGGGCTGTGCTAGGGCACAGTGCATCCTATATTATCGGGGCTCGCGCCGCCGCTGGGAAGGCCGGCGGCCCCGCATAGTATCCCTGCAACCTGGGCGACACATGGCCGATCTTGACGAGATCTACAACTCGAAGCTCCTGGAGCTGGCGGCTCATATCCCCCATTCCACGCGCCTCCCCGAGCCCGACGCCACGGTGACGGCGCACTCCAAGCTGTGTGGATCGACCGTGACCATCGACCTCAACCTGGAGGACGACGTGGTGACGGGCTACGGCCAGACCGTGAAGGCGTGCCTCCTCGGCCAGGCGGCTTGTTCCGTCGTCGGCGCCAATGTCGTCGGCGCGACCACCGCTGAGATTCACGCCGTGTCCGCCGCCATGCGCCGGATGCTGAAGGAGAACGGCCCGCCCCCCACCGGGCGCTTTGCAGACCTCGCCATCCTGGAGCCGGTGCGCCACTATAAGGCCCGGCATGGCTCCGTCCTCCTGGTGTTCGACGCGCTGGAGCGGGCGATTGCCGAGATCGAGGCAAAGCGCTCCGCCATGCCGGCCGGTGCCGCCACCGCCTAGAAGAGCAGGTCGCACATGGCAGTGATCCGCGATCCCCTGAAGCTCCCCGGCCGGCGCAGCACCATCTACCCTGCCGAATATGCCTCGGGCTTCGACAAGCGCATCAAGCGCGCGCTCGGCGATGCCGGCGGCTTGACCCAGTTCGGCGTCAACATGACGACGCTCGAGCCCGGCGCGGTCTCCGCGCTTCGCCACTGGCACGCGAGCGAGGACGAGTTCGTCTTTATCCTTGAGGGGGAGGCGACGCTTATCACCGATGCCGGCGAGGAGCTGCTCGGCCCCGGCATGGCAGCGACATTCCCTGCCGGCGAGCCGAACGCGCATCAGCTCGTCAATCGCTCCGCCGCCCCGGTCACCTATCTGGAGATCGGCACACGGGCATCGGAGGACGAGGCGACCTATCCGGATGTCGACCTCCGCTTCATCAAGCGCGGTGGGCGCCGCAGCTTCGTGCGCAAGTCCGGCGAGCCGTACGAATGAGCCTCCCCGGCACGATCCTCAAAGCCCCGATCCACCTCTACCGCTGGACCCTGAAGCCCTACGTCGGCTGGAGCTGCCGCCATACGCCGACGTGCTCCGAGTATGCCCTGGAAGCGATCGACAGGAACGGAGCCTGGCGCGGCCTTTGGCTCACCATCTCGCGCTTGTCGCGCTGCCACCCGTGGGGTACGCGGGGCTATGACCCGGTGCCCGATCTGCGCGGCGAGAGCCATGCTCTCTCGCCGTGGCGCTACGGGCGCTGGCGCTGGAACGGGCCAAAATAGCGAGCCACGATGCAGTGGACCGACGAGGGCATCATCCTGTCCGTGAAGCCGCACGGCGAGACCGCCGCCGTGGTGGAGATCTTCACGCGCGCGCACGGCCGTCACCTCGGCCTCGTCCACGGCGGCCGCTCGCGCAAGCTGCGGCCCGTGCTGCAGACCGGCAACCACGTCGACGCAACCTGGAAGGCACGCCTTGCCGAGCACCTCGGGCATGTCGTCGTCGAGCTGCGCAAGGGCTATGCCGCACAGGCGATGGACGACCCGCTCGCCCTCGCCGGCCTCGCCTCGCTGTGCGCCCTCGCCCGCCTGTTGCCGGAGCGCGATCCCCATCCTTCGCTGTTCGAGGTGGCGCTGTTTGTGCTCGGCTACCTTGATGAGCCGGACGTATGGCCGGCGCTCATGGTGCGCTGGGAGCTGACGCTGCTCGACGACCTGGGTTTCGGCCTCGACCTTTCTGCGTGTGCCGCGACGGGCGCCAACGATAACCTCATCTATGTCTCGCCGAAGTCTGGCCGCGCCGTCTCCGCATCCGCCGGCGCCGACTATAAGGACCGTCTGCTGCGCCTGCCGCAGTTTCTCACCAAGGGTCGCCAAGGCGCGGCGACGCTCGCCGACGTCATCGACGGCCTGGAGCTCACCGGACATTTCCTCGAAACCCGCGTGCTGATTCCGCGCGGGGAAGACATGCCTTCGGCACGCATGCGTTTCAGGGAGTTGATGCATCGCCGCGCCGCGGCGGCTGCCTAATTGCCCGGCTTGGTGTCGCCGATCTCGACGGTCACGCCCGCCGCTGTCGCCTTCAGCGAAAAGACCTGACCTCCGCGCGTCTCATAGCGTGCCCCAGCATTGGACTTCGGGCTGGTGTCGAATACGATCATGCCCGGAATGCACGCCGTGTGCGTGATGATCTCGCGCGGCGATACGGTGTTGGCCTCTCCATTGAACTGGTAGGCGATGGCAGTCGGCGCCTCGTTCCTCACCTTGAAGCTGTACTTCGTCGCCTCCGGCCGCGCGAAAAGCTGCACTGCGATGTACTTCGGCTCGTGCGGCGCGGCCCGCACCACCGCCACGCCCGTTTCGGTCACGAACGGCAGCAGCATGTTCTTGCGGTGCCCGGGTGAGTTCTCCCACCCCTCCACCGCGCGCTTGGCATACTCGTCCGCCGTGAACCCCCGCGTATCGAGGATCGACGCGAGGTTCTCGCCCACCTGACAGTAGCGGTAGCCGGCGCCCCTGATACGCTGTGCCGGCGTCGTCCCGTCAGCCGTATGCGACAGACCCTCGTAGCCCGTGAGCTTCCTGGCATAGGCGCGCGCTGCCGCCGCGAGCTGCGGATTCTGCCGCACCGGCGATAGCCTATGCTCGGCGCGGAAGGCATTCGTCATCTCGACGATCGCCGCCTCGGCGGCTGGAAGATCGGGAAGCACGGGCATTAGCCGTCGCCTCGCGAGGTCTCGACGTGGAACTTGTGCAGCACGCGATGGAAGATCGGCGCCAGCACGAAGCCGGTGGCGATCACGACCACGAGCCCGGAGTACAGCGCATAGAAGCCGGCGAAGATCTTGCCGCCCTGCGTATGCAGCTCCGCCGCGGGGCCCATGCTGGACAGGATCATCGAGGCGTTGAGGAACGCGTCCGTGAGCGACATGCCCTCGAAGTACATGTACCCGGCGATGCCGAGAACGAGGCTCGGCAGGATAAGCACGAGCGCGAGCCCGATGGCGCGCGCCATGCGCTCGGCGAACACGATGCGCGTCGCCACTCTCTGGTGCCGTTTCTCGAAGCTGGACAGGCTAATGTCGATGGCCGTTCTCCTCGCGTCCGCACCCCGAAATTTAGGCCGTCCCGGGGCTGCCAACAATGCAACTTCGCGCGTTATGCCGATGTTGACTGTGGGGCTATACTCAACTCGTGCCGGCCCGCAGCCGGTACAGCCAGTAAGGAGCTTTGAAGCCGAATTATGAGCCGCGCCTTCGTCAAAGAGCAGGAAAGCATCGACGAGCTGCCCGAGCGCCTGATCTCCGAGCACCCGAACCTCGTCACGAAGGAGGGGCTTGCGCAGATCGAGGCCGAGCTCGCGCGCTTCGATGCGGCGCACGCCGCGGCGCAGATCGCCGGTGATCGGGAGGGCATGGCGACGACGGCGCGCGATTTGCGCTACTGGAGCGCGCGCCTGGCGAGCGCCGAGCTGGTGCCGCCCCCGGCCGACAACGCCCAGGTGCACTTCGGCTCGACCGTCACCATCGAGCGCGAGGACGGGCGCAAGCAGACGTATCGCATCGTCGGCGAGGACGAGGCCGACCCCGGTAAGGGCTCGATTTCCTACGTCTCGCCGCTGGCGCGTCAGCTCGCCGGCAAGTCCGTCGGCGACACCATCACCGTCGCCGGCTCCGAAGCCGAAATCACCGCGATCACGTAAGTGCCTACTGGTCATCCTCGGCTTTATGCCGAGGATCCATGTCTCCGCCTGCTCCGGGCATCAAGGTTCGATGCAACATTCGCCGCACGGAGCCTGCTGAGCCCTGGGTCCTCGGGACATGCCCGAGGATGACAGAAGCAAGGGAAGGTCAGCTCCCCTGCCCGACGGGGAAGTCGCGCGCCCAGCTCGCGCCGTCACTGTCGCGCGCCTCAATGCGCAACGCGGTCGCGCCGTTGGTGCGGTAGTCGAACTCGATGACAGGGTCCTGCGCCATGGTCATCGACCCCGTCATCGCGAACACGCGCTCTTCGCCCTGCTTCACCTCGAGGTCGGTGATGATGCGCAGCGGCACGTAGAGCAGCGTCAGCTGGTCGAGCACCATGCCGGTGTGGTTGGGGTGCATGATCTTGAGCCGCGCCCGCGGCTCGATCTCGGTTGCCGCCGCCTGCTTCTTCGACAGCGGCTCGAGGCTCATCTTGCCCATGTTGGCCGCGATCTCCTCCGGGCTGCCCGACGGCGGCGCCGAGCACGCCGCCTGGCCGCCGGCGAAGCGCACGAACCTCTCCGCCATGTAGAGCTGGCCGTCGGAGGCCTCGATGACGGCGCGCACGTCGGTTGCCGCATTGAGCCGCAGCTTGGTGGAAAGATGCACGTGCTCGCGCGCCCCGCCGAAGTCGAACCGGGCGGCGACAGGGGAGGGGTTCTCGTCGACAATGAGGGTGATGCCGCGCACGCTGCGTCCGTCGGCGAAGCGGGCCTCGACGTCGATCGGTACGGCGCGCTGGTCGAGCGGGCGGAAGGGTGCCGTGAGCTGCACGATGTCGCCGGCCGGCTGGATGGTGCGCCCGGCGAACACGCCCGCCTGGATCTCGTCCCACGCCCTGCCGGCGAGAGCCGCGTTCGTGCCCATAAAGGCAAACCCCACGGCGGCGACCAGGGCGAGCATCCGTTGAGAGCGGCGCATGCGGCGATTCCCTCGTTCTTTTATGCGCGTCGATTATGCCTTCCCGCGCCAATTGCCACAATAACCCGCGTACTGAGCTAGTGGTGCCTCGCAAGGAATCTGCCGCGGGCGGCAAAGCCCAATGATGTCATAGGGCTGCCAACTCACTTGTGAGCGGGGAGCGTCAGGCTGCGCGCGAGATCAAGGCAGCGGCGGAATGCGCCGAGGTCGGAGAGCATGCGCTCGGGCGGCACCTCCTCGGTGACGAACTCGCCGCCGGCATCCTCGATCGCCACCGCGATCATCAGGTTCTCGGCGAGGCCGAAATCCTCGATGGCGGCAACGTTGCTCTCTTGGTCCCAGGACGCGCGCGCAACCTCTGTCGCCTGCCGGACGCGGGTCGCATAATCCACGGGCGTGTTCGAGTAGCCGAGCACCGGTCGCCCCAGCGCCTGCATGAAGCCGATCTCGAACGCGGTGCCGACGTCCATCGATACGCCGCGGAAGGGCGTGCAGTTGGCGATGAGGAGATCGCAGGAGCGCATCAGGCGCTCGTTGGCGTGGCTGATGCGGCGCGCGATCTCCTGCGCCGACAGGTGCTCGGCGCCTTCGATGACGTTGTCGAGCGGATAGATACCCTGAAAGCCATACTCGGCGCAGAGCCGCTTCTTCGTCTCCCCTTGCTCGGTGGCATCCGGAAAGAACACCTCCGGCCCGGCGAGATAGATGCGCGGCCGAGGGAGCATGTCGCTTGCTATGTCAGGCATTGGCGGCTTGAGGCGTCTCGGTCGCGCCGGCATCTGGGCCCGGAGCTTGCGCAGGGACGGCCCGCTCCATCGGCTTCTTGATCAGCGCGACCAGCGTATAGCTGATGATGAGCAAGAGGAACCAGGAGCCGAACTTGCCCGCGCTGACGAGCGACCAGCCGGTACGCTGGCTGGGATAGAGCCAGGTCTTGGTGAACGTGCCGACGTTCTCCGCCACCCAGATGAAGGCTGTGACGAGCACGAGGCCCAGCAGGAGCGGCATCCATCGGTGCGCGCGCCAGTTGACGAAGTAGACCCGCGTGCGTGCGAAAAGAATGGCCGCTGCAATGAACAGGGCCCAGCGCATGTCGGGCAGATAATGATGCGCGAAGAAATTGACGTAGATCGCCACGCTCAAGGCGACGAGCCACGCCGTCGGCGGGTGCGCCTTGAACTCGAAGTGGAAAAGCGTCCACGCGCGGCACAGATAGCTGCCGATGCACGAGTACATGAACCCGGAGAACAGCGGCACGCCGGCGATGCGGAAGAAGCACTCCTCGGGATAGACCCAGGATCCGACCGAGGTTTTGAAGATCTCCATCACCGTGCCGACCACGTGATAGGCGGCGATGACTTTTGCTTCCTCGATCGTCTCCAGGCCAAACCCCAGCAGCGACACCTGCAGGAACAGCGCCGCGAGGAACAAGAAGTCGTAGCGCGCCAGCGCCGCCTCTTGCGGGTAGAAGAGGTGCGTCGCGATCAGCAGGAAGATCATCATTCCGCCGAACAGGCAGGCCCACGCCTGCTTCATGCCGAAGCGGAGGAACTCATAGATCGCGGCCGACGCGGGGCGCCGGCTCATGTGCGCGCCGATGCGCGCCTCCGCGTCGATGAAGTGGCGCAGTATGGGCCAGGCTGACGCGCCGCTGCGCGCCGTCGTCGTATCGTCGTGCAAGCGATGCTCGCTCAGGAAGCTGGCGGACCGGCGCAGGATGAGCGCTTACTGTGCCAAAAATTCGGCCCCGCGATCCTGCAACCGCGTTGGCGATGGACCGCGAAGCGACGATGCTCCTGCTCACGGGCGGGCCGTCAGGCCAAGCCATCCGAGCGTCGTGGCTATCACGCCGATCACCCAGCTCACCCAAACGGGCACCGATGTCGAAGCTATCACGACATCCCATCCCGCGAGTGCTCGCGTAAGCTGCAGCAGGGCCATGAGTATGAAGATGGTCCCGGCAATGTAAGAAAAGGTTCTGGCAGTCATGACCGATCCTCGCCGACACGTGGCGAAGCATGCAGCAATCGTTCTACGAGCCCGTGGAGAAAGCCGATAAAATTAAAGCCCCCGAAGATTTCTCTCCGGGGGCTCGTCGGGAATCTGATCTCGATCAGTTGTCGAGGAACGAGCGCAGCTTGCGGCTCCGCGACGGGTGCTTCAGCTTGCGCAGCGCCTTGGCCTCGATCTGACGGATGCGCTCGCGCGTCACCGAGAACTGCTGGCCGACCTCTTCCAGCGTGTGGTCCGTGTTCATGCCGATGCCGAAGCGCATGCGCAAAACGCGCTCCTCGCGCGGCGTCAGCGAGGCGAGCACGCGCGTCGTCGTCTCGCGCAGGTTCGACTGAATGGCGGCATCGATCGGCAGCACCGCGTTGCGGTCCTCGATGAAGTCGCCGAGGTGCGAATCCTCTTCATCGCCGATGGGCGTCTCGAGCGAGATCGGCTCCTTGGCGATCTTGAGAACCTTGCGCACCTTCTCCAGCGGCATGGCGAGCTTTTCCGCCAGCTCCTCCGGCGTCGGCTCGCGGCCGATCTCGTGCAGCATCTGCCGGCTCGTGCGCACGATCTTGTTGATCGTCTCGATCATGTGCACCGGAATGCGGATGGTGCGCGCCTGGTCGGCGATCGAGCGCGTGATCGCCTGCCTGATCCACCACGTCGCGTAGGTCGAGAACTTGTAGCCGCGGCGGTACTCGAACTTGTCGACTGCCTTCATCAGGCCGATGTTGCCTTCCTGGATGAGGTCAAGGAACTGCAGGCCGCGGTTGGTGTACTTCTTGGCGATGGAGATGACGAGGCGCAGGTTGGCCTCGACCATTTCCTTCTTCGCCTGGCGTGCCTCGCGCTCGCCCTTCTGCACCGCCTTGACGATGCGGCGGAACTCGGGGATCTCGAGGCCCGTCTCCGAGGCGAGCGTGTGGATGTCGCCGCGCAGCTTCTCGATGCGTGTCTTCTCGTTCTTGACGAACGTCTGCCACTTGCGGCCGAGCCCGCTGACGCGCTCCAGCCAGGTCTGGTCGAGCTCGTTGCCGAAGTACTCGTCGATGAACGCCTGGCGCGGCACGCCGCAGCTCTCGGCGAGGCGCATCAGCTGCCCCTCGTGGCCGACGAGCTTCTTGTTGATGCCGTAGAGCTGCTCGACGAGGCTCTCGATGCGGTTGTTGTTGAGCGACAGGCTCTTGACGTCCGCGATGATCTCGTCGCGATGCTTGTCGTAGGCCTTCTGCTCCTTCTTGGAGCCCTGCTCGCCCGCGACCTGCTGCTCGAGCTTCTTGTCCTGCTGCTTTCTGAGTTTCTTGTAGGTCGAGGCGATGCGATCGAAGGTTTCCAGAACCTTCGGCTTCAGCTCGGCCTCCATCGCGGCGAGCGACAGTGCGTTCTCGTAGTCTTCCTCGTCCTCGATCTCGCCCTCGGCCGGCTTCTCGCCAGAGCCGTCGCCGTCGACCTGCTCGCCGTCCTCGCCCTCGCCCAGGGCCGGCGGCGGCTGCTTTGCCTCGGGCCCCTCGTAGGTTGCTTCCAGATCGATGATGTCGCGGAGAAGGATCTTCCCCTCGTTCAGCTCGTCGCGCCAGATGATAATGGCCTGGAAGGTGAGGGGGCTCTCGCATAGGCCCGCGATCATCGCCTCGCGGCCAGCCTCGATGCGCTTGGCGATGGCGATTTCGCCCTCGCGCGACAAGAGCTCGACCGAGCCCATCTCGCGCAGGTACATGCGCACCGGATCGTCGGTGCGCTCCGTCGGCTCCGAGCGCGTGCTCGTGGTGGCGAGCGCAGACTGCGTGGCGAGCGCACGCCCGCCGCCCTCGTCCTCGTCCGGCTCGTCGGCGCCGGCGGCTTCCTGGGCTTCCTCGCCTTCCTCAGTGTCGACGACGTTGATGCCCATGTCGGACAGCATCGCCATCGTGTCCTCGATCTGCTCGGAGGACACTTCCTCGGAAGGCAGCACCGAGTTCAGCTCATCGTAGGTGACGTAGCCGCGGGCCTTAGCCGTCTTCAGAAGCTTCTTGACCGCCTGATCGGAAAGGTCGAGGAGGGGGCTGTCCCGCTCCGGGGCATCCGCGGCCTGTTTGTCCTGGTCATCGTTCTTGGCAGCCGGCGCGACCTGGGTGCGCCCGGTGGAGGCTTTCGATTTCAGGGCCTGTGCTTTCAAGGGCTCGTATCCCGCTCTATCCGTGCCATCTCGGCATGCGACAATCCGTCGCAGGTTTGACTAGTATCTTACGCACCAGGGCTAGCGCGTGCCGTGGGCGTCCACCCGTTCCCCTTTACCTCCCGCGCCGCACGCGCGGGCCTCATAGCTCAGCCGTCGCACGCAAGGAGCACGCCAATAAGCCCGGTTAATCTGCAGAGATGGGTTCGCTTGCCCGGGCAAGCAGGCCCTGGATCTCGCAGATGCGCGCCAGCGCGTCCTCGGAGCCGTCCCGGTGGTAAGCCTGGACGGCTGCTTCGAGCGACTTCTGCAAGCCGACCTGCCTCTCATGCAGCGCGAGGGTGTGGCGCCAGCCAACCTCCACCTCGGCCCGCGGGGCATCAGGCTCTGCGAAACGATCGCTTCTATGCGTAACGGAACGCTCCACAAGGTTTACGACCTTGCCGAGGCCCGCATCGCTCAATTGGGAGCGTAGACGGGCGCTGTCAAGCTCATTCTCCACAGCTTGGCTGGCGAGGATCAAATCCCGTAGTCGGGCCAGTGCCGGCGAGGCCAAGGCGACGGCGGCGATCTCCTCCGCGTGCTCGTCGATGAGCCAGGGATGATTGAGCAGCGTTTTCAATAACAGCGCCTCGCGCGGCGGCGCCAATTCAGCGCGTGCGGCAAGCTCCGGGCTGGCATTCTGCCGGCGGGGAGCGGCGATGGGAAAGGCCGTCGTCCCCAGCCGCGCGCGCTCCCGCAGCCGCCAGTCCGGTGCGGCATTGTTGCGCCGGCTAGCGCCCGCGGCGCTCTTGCGCGGCCCCTGGCCGCGGGCGATCTCGCGCACCACGGTGCGATTAAGGGCGAATAGAGTCTCGCGCAGCTCCCGTTCGTACTGCGCCCGCACCGAGCTGTCGCCGATCTTGTCGACCATGGCCTTGAGCCGCGTCTCGAACGCCGCCCGCTGCTCCGGCGTCGACAGGTCCTGGTCTTGCGACTCGCGCTCCCAGAGGACGTCGAATAGCGCCCGCGTCTTGCCCATCTCGTCGGCGAACGCCTGCGGGCCGCTCTGGCGCACGAGATCGTCGGGGTCGAGGCCGCCGGGCAGGAAGGAAAAGCGCACGCTGCGCCCCGGGCTGAGCAGCGGCAGCACCGTCTCCACGGCACGAAATGCGGCTTTGCGTCCGGCTGCGTCGCCGTCGAAGCATAGGACCGGCTCGTCCGCCATCCGCCAGAGCAGCTTGGCCTGCTCCTCGGTCAGCGCCGTGCCGAGCGGCGCCACCGCCTCGCCGAACCCGGCTTCGGCGAGCGAGATGACATCCATGTAGCCTTCGACGACGATGACGCGCCCCTTGTCGTGCGCCGGTCCGCGCGCCCGCTGCGCGTTGAACAGGATGTGCCCCTTGTGAAAGAGCGGCGTCTCCGGCGAGTTGAGGTATTTCGCCGGCTGGTCGGGATCGAGCGCGCGGCCGCCGAAGGCGATGATGCGCCCGCGCAGATCGGCGATCGGGAACGTCACGCGGTTGCGGAAGCGGTCGTAGGCGACGGGAATGTCAGGCCCGCCGATCAGCATGCCCGACGCGATCATCTCCTCGACCTTGAACCCGGCGGCGGCGAGGTGATTGCGCAGCGCCGACTTGTCGTTGGGCGCATAGCCGATGCGGAAGCTGGCGATCGTTTCGCGTTTCAGGCCGCGCTTCTCAAGGTAGCGTCGCGCCTCGGCTCCCGCGCTGCCTTTCAGCGCGTTCTCGAAGAACGTGACCGACATCTCGACAATTTTGTAAAGCCGCTCGCGCTCGTCCTCGCGCGCCTCATCCCGTGCGGATACCTTCGGCATCGGCACGCCGGCATCCGCGGCGAGCCGCTCGACCGCCTCGGGGAACGACAGCCCTTCGGTCAGCATCAGGAACTTGAAGATGTCACCGTTCTGGCCGGACGAGAAATCGAACCACGAGCCCTTCTGGTCGTTGACGAAGAAGGAGGGCGTCTTCTCCACCTTGAACGGTGAAAGGCCCTTGTACTCGCGCCCGGCGCGCTTTAGCGCGACCTTGCGCCCGACGACCGAGCTGACGCTCATCCGCGCCTTTATCTCTTCCAGGAAGTTTGGCGGATAGCGCATCGGGCTCGCACGGATAATTCAGATATCCCTGACCTACGCGATTCGCGTATGCCGCGGCCGGCTCCCGATCATTTTCAATCGGTTATGTGCACAATCCACAGGCTCCCGGTTCGTACCTGCCGGTTTCGTGTCATCTCTGGGTTTGTCTCCGGGATACAGCGATCCGCTCGCTCCTCGCGAGCCCGCAGCATGGATCCCGGCAACAAGTGCCGGGATGACAGATGCCGGAACCTACTTCAGCAACTCTTTCGTGAGCGCGCTGGCTTTGCCGAAATCCATCTGCCCGGCGTACTTGGCTTTGAGCGCGCCCATTACCTTGCCCATATCCTTGGGGCCTGCCGCGCCCGTCTCCTTGATGATCGCGGCAATCGCCGCCTTGGCCTCGTCATCGCTCATCTGCTTCGGCAGATAGCCCTCGATGACGTTGATCTCGGACTGCTCCTTGTCGGCGAGATCCTGTCGGCCGCCAGACACGTACTGCTCGATCGAATCCCGCCGCTGCTTCACCATCTTAGCGAGCACCGAGAGGATGTCGGTGTCGGAGATCTTGTCCTTGCCGGACGGCCGCGCCTCGATATCGGCCGACTTGATGGCAGCATTGATGAGGCGCAGCGTGCCGACGCGATCCTTGTCGCCGGCTTTCATCGCCGTCTTGAGGTCGTCGTTGATCTTGTCGCGCATCGTCGCCTCCATCGTTGGTCGCCGTGTTTAGGCACCTCGCGCCGCCCGCGCAAGGCGCGCCTGCAAACGACCCTCCTGCCTCAGGGCTTGTCATCGCCCGCGTCGGGCTCGGCCACGTGCTGCACGCTCTCCTGCTCATTGGGGTCCGTGCGGGCGACGATGGCCTCGGCCGCCTCGGTGGTGCTGAGGTTGATCGGCTTGTGCGGCAGGTCGGCGGGAATGTAGAGGAAGTCGCCCGCCTCGTTGATCACCTCCTTCTTGAGGCCCTCGCCGTAGAGCGTCTTCACGCGGCCCTTGATGAGGTAGATGGCCGACTCGTACCCCCTTGTGGACGTGCGCCTTGGCAGAGCCTCCGGGGGGAATGATCACCTTGTTCATCGAGATGTGCTTGGCCCCCGCGTTCTGGCCGGAGATGCCCTGAAAGATCGGCAGCCCCTGTTTGGAACCGGTCGTCGCCTGCGGCCGGATGGTGACGATCTCCGCCTCCTTGCCGCTTTCCTGGGCTGCAGCCGGTGCGACAAGCACGCCCACCGAAGCCAGAAGCGCGGCGAGTGCGATGTGGAGCCTGCGCATGATCGAAGTCCTTTTGCTGGTTTGACGCTTCTATAGCCATATATTGTCACCTAGCTGCGGACATTGGCTGAGACGCTGCGTGGAGTGTTGACCGCGGGGAACGCTTC
The DNA here is from genome assembly GCA_023405815.1 of Pseudomonadota bacterium. Lineage (GTDB taxonomy): Bacteria > Pseudomonadota > Alphaproteobacteria > Rhizobiales > Hyphomicrobiaceae > Hyphomicrobium_A. The sequence continues at coordinate 20,656 of JAEXXM010000042.1, forward strand.
TCATAGGTTCCGCCCGCATTCCGCCCAACTGCCACCGCGTGTGCACGGCGCCTCAAGTGGCTGGCCGCTGCGCCGCGCCTAGCGCGAACGCCGGAGCCGCCATTGACGACCCCGCATATCGATCCGCCGCTGCCCTGGGCCGACGCGCCATCGACAGCCCGCCTCGTGTTGGCGGACGGGACGGTCATTTCCGGCACCGGCCTCGGTGCTACCGGCTCCGCCGTGGGCGAGGTCTGCTTCAACACCGCAATGACCGGCTACCAGGAGATCCTCACTGATCCCTCCTATGCCGGCCAGATCATCACCTTCACCTTCCCCCACATCGGCAACGTTGGCGCCAACAACGAGGACACAGAGACCTCCAACCTCGCGGCGCGCTCCGGCGTCCGGGGCTGCGTCCTGCGAGCCGATATTACGGCCCCGTCTAACTATCGCTCGGCCGAGCACCTCGACCGCTGGCTGAAGGCGCGTGGCATCATCGCCATCTCCGGTATCGACACGCGGGCGCTGACCGCGCGCATCCGCGAGCTCGGCATGCCCAACGGCGTCATCGCCCACGAGCCGTCGGGCAAGTTCGACATCGACAAGTTGAAGGCCGAGGCGGCAGCATGGCCCGGTCTCGACGGCATGGACCTCGTTCCCGAGGTGACGAGCGGCCAGAGCTATTCCTGGGACGAGACGCGCTGGGTCTGGGGCAACGGCTACGGCCGCAACGAGAACGCGCCGTTTCATGTGGTCGCCGTCGATTACGGCCTGAAGCGCAACATCCTGCGTTGCCTCGCCAGCGCCGGCTGCAAGGTGACGGTGGTCCCGGCAACGACGAGCGCCGAGGACATCCTCGAGCGCAAGCCCGACGGCGTGTTCCTGTCCAATGGCCCCGGCGACCCGGCAGCAACCGGCAAGTACGCGGTTCCCGAGATCAAGAAGATCGTCTCGTCCGGTCTGCCGGTATTTGGCATCTGCCTCGGGCATCAGATGCTTGCCCTCGCGCTCGGCGCTAAGACGCACAAGATGCCCCAGGGCCATCACGGCGCGAACCATCCCGTGAAGGACTTCACCACCGAGAAGGTGGAGATCACCTCCATGAACCACGGCTTCACCGTCGATCGCACGACCCTCCCCAAGGGCGTCGAGGAGACGCACGTGTCGCTGTTCGACGGCACCAACTGCGGAATCCAGGTGAAAGACAAGCCGGTGTTCTCGGTCCAGTACCACCCCGAGGCGTCCCCCGGGCCGCAGGACAGCCACTACCTTTTCGACCGCTTCGTCGAATTGATGCGCCGCCGCAAGGCCTAAGCGCGCCCCGACAACCCTACAAAACATTAATTCTGGCGGGGCTCCCGGCTGGGCGTGCCGCCGTTATAGTGTATCGTCCTCGGGAATAATGGGACGCCGACGTGGAAAAAGTTCCCGAGGCACAGTAAGCAAGCGGCGCTGACGGCCGAAAAGCCCAACGGCGCCAGGTAGGGAGGAGTTTCATGCAGCGTTGCGCCGTGTTCTGCGCAATCACCTTCATGCTCGCCGGAACGGCCACGGCCGACGAGAAATGCCGCGCGGCGGTCGCCGACGCCTTCAACAAGCAGCGTTCCTCGCGCGCCTTCACCATGGCGTCAGAGATGAAGAGCGCGGCCGGACCGGTACAGATCAAGGTCGCCTACCAGCCGCCCGACCGCATGCACCAGACCATCGTCGCCCCGAACCAGGAGCCGCTCGAAACCGTCCTTTACGGCACGCGCGCCTATAGCCGCCAGGGCGGCGCCTGGGAGGAGCTCATGCCGGCCGTTGCCCAGACGATCATCGCCCAGGTGCGCGCTGCGGTCATCGACCCTCCAAAAGAGGTCGGTAATTTCGATTGCCTCGGCGCGACCAACCTCGACGGCAAGGAGTATCTCGCTTATCGCAGTGTCGAGAAGCAGGCCGATGCGGGGGCCGCGACCGGGGCACCGGTCCTGCACCGGACGATCTACGTTGATCAAAAGAGCGGGCTGCCAGCCGCCAATATCGTCTCCGGCGAGGAGCCGAACGGCGAGGTGGTCTTCAAGGCCGTCTACGATTATCCGGAGCACCTCGAGATCGAGGACCACCCGGATGCACCCCTGGTAAAAATGAGATAAGCGCGTCAATGCGCCTAGGTTTGTGTCGAGGAAACGGAAGATGATGAAGCAGTCGATGTGCCGGATGCTGACGGCATTCAGTCTTATGATCGCCGCCGCCAGCGCAGCTCACGCCGGCTGCAAGGAGGAGGTCACCTCCGCGCTGGAGCGTCAGCGCCATACCAGCGGCTTCCGCATGAAGACCAAGATGCTCTCCGAGCAGGGTCTGGTCGATATGACGGTGGACTATGTTCTGCCCAACCGCATGCGCCAGGTGATCACCTCGACGGTCGAGCCCAAGCCGGTGGAAACCATCGTCATCGGCCGCGACGGCTGGACGCGCATGGAAGGCGAGCAGTGGCGCCCACTACACCCGCAGGTCGCCGACGCGATGGCCGCGCAGATGCAGGAGACGCTCGGCGACGACCAGGAAGGCACCAAGATGGGCGAGTTCGAATGCCTCGGTAAGCAGCCCGTTGGCGAGCAGCAGCTCCTCGCCTACCAGGGTGAAAATCCTGAGGAAGGTCCGAAGAACCTCAGCCCCGGCGCCGCCGACAAGCCGAAGGCGCCCGATCGCGGCGTGCGCGTGATCTACGTCGATCCGATCACCGGCCTGCCGATGCGGTCGATCTACGCGCGCGCCAACAAGCTCGACAAGCCGATCTTCGAGGCGACCTACTCCTACCCGGCCGACATCAAGGTCGAGACGCCGCAGTTCCCGGGCGCCCCGGCCGACAAGCCTGCCGAGAAGAAATAGCTTCACGCGGCCACGCTTGAACCTGGAATAACGGTGTCAGGCCCTCAGGGTCAGACACCGTACAGTCTCTTGGCCGCCACAGGCGGCAGGGGCCCAAGGGGCCCCGGCGCGAGCGCCGGCTATCAGTTCGCCCGACGATCGCCGCGTGCAAAGCTTCTCTCAGCTCGTGTCACACAGAGACACTCTCAGTTGCGCTTGCGCGATTTGGGCTATAGCCAAAGCCGCCGATCACGAATAAAAGGCCGCCTCATGCCCAAACGCACGGATATTAAGTCCATCCTCATCATCGGGGCGGGACCGATCGTCATCGGCCAGGCCTGCGAGTTCGACTATTCCGGCACGCAGGCGTGCAAGGCGTTGAAGGAGGAGGGCTATCGCATCATCCTCGTCAACTCCAATCCGGCCACGATCATGACGGATCCGGAGCTGGCCGACGCCACCTACATCGAGCCGATCACCCCCGAGATCGTCGCCAAGATCATCGAGAAGGAGCGCCCCGACGCGCTTCTGCCGACCATGGGCGGCCAGACCGCGCTCAATACCGCTCTTGCGCTGGAGCGGCAGGGGGTCTTGGCAAAATTCGGCGTCGAGATGATCGGCGCCAGGGCCGAGGCCATCGACAAGGCCGAGGACCGCAAGCTGTTCCGCGAGGCGATGGACCGCATCGGCCTCGAGAGTCCGCGCGCTGCGATCGCTTCCTCGCCCCCGATCCGCAATGCCGAGGGCCATATCGTCGGCTACGACACGGCGACCGGCGTCGCAGAGGCGATGCGCGTGCTCGACACCATCGGCCTGCCGGCGATCATTCGTCCCGCCTTCACCCTCGGGGGCACCGGCGGCGGCGTTGCCTACAATCGGGAAGAGTTCGAGCAGATCGTTCGCTCCGGCATCGATGCTTCTCCTGTCGGCCAGATCCTCATCGACGAGAGCCTGCTTGGCTGGAAGGAGTACGAGATGGAGGTGGTCCGCGACAAGGCGGACAACTGCATCATCATCTGCTCGATCGAGAACTTCGATCCGATGGGCGTGCACACGGGAGACAGCATCACCGTCGCGCCGGCGCTGACGCTGACCGACAAAGAATACCAGATCATGCGCAACGCCTCGATCGCGGTGCTGCGCGAGATCGGCGTCGAGACCGGCGGTTCCAACGTGCAGTTTGCCGTCAATCCCGCCGACGGACGCCTCGTCGTCATCGAGATGAACCCGCGCGTCTCGCGCTCCTCGGCGCTGGCCTCGAAGGCGACCGGCTTCCCCATCGCCAAGGTCGCCGCCAAGCTCGCCGTCGGCTACACGCTCGACGAGCTCGAGAACGACATCACCGACGGCGCGACCCCGGCCTCCTTCGAGCCGACCATCGACTACGTCGTCACCAAGATCCCGCGCTTCGCCTTCGAGAAGTTCCAGGGCTCCGATCCGACGCTGACCACCGCCATGAAGTCGGTTGGCGAGGTCATGGCCATCGGCCGGACCTTTGCCGAAAGCGTGCAGAAGGCGTTGCGCTCGATGGAGACGGGGCTTTCCGGCTTCGACGACATCGCGCTCGAGGGTCTCGGCCAGGGCGACGACAAGAACGTCATGCGCGCTGCCGTCTCCAAGCCGACGCCGGATCGCATCCTCAAGATCGCGCAGGCGCTGCGCCTCGGCTTTGACGTCGAGCAGATTTACAACTCATGCCGCGTCGATCCCTGGTTCCTCAACCAGATCAAGGACATCATCGACCAGGAAGCGCGCGTCAAAGCGCACGGCCTGCCGAAGACCGCCGGACAGCTTCGCGCCCTCAAGGCAATGGGCTTCTCCGACGCGCGCCTCGCAGCGCTCGCCGGCATCACCGAGAAGGATGTGCGCGCCCACCGCGCCGCCCTCGACGTGCACCCTGTCTACAAGCGTATCGATACCTGCGCCGCCGAGTTCGCGGCGCCGACCGCCTACATGTATTCGACCTACGAGACCGGCCTCACCGACAAGCCGGAATGCGAGGCGCGCCCGTCCGACAAGCAGAAGATCATCATCCTGGGCGGCGGCCCCAACCGTATCGGTCAGGGCATCGAGTTCGACTACTGCTGCTGCCACGCCTGCTTCGCGCTGACCGCCGCCGGCTACGAGACGATCATGATCAACTGCAACCCGGAGACGGTGTCGACCGACTACGACACCTCGGACCGGCTCTACTTCGAGCCGCTCACCGCCGAGGATGTGCTGGAGATCGTCGCCAAGGAGCAGTCGAAGGGCAGCTTGAAGGGCGTCATCGTGCAGTTCGGCGGCCAGACACCGCTGAAGCTCGCTGCCGCGCTCGAGGAGGCCGGCGTGCCGATCCTCGGCACCTCGCCCGATGCGATCGACCTCGCCGAGGATCGCGACCGCTTCAAGGAGCTGATCGACAAGCTCGGCCTGCAGCAGCCCAAGAGCGGCATCGCCCGCTCGCCCGGCGAGGCACGCGCCGTCGCCGATGGGATCGGCTATCCCGTCGTCATTCGCCCGTCCTACGTGCTCGGCGGCCGTGCCATGGAGATCGTCCACGACGGCTCCGAGGTCGACCGTTACGTGGCGCGGCTGTCGGCGACACTCGACCGCCCTTCTGAGCTCGTGGTCTCCGATAAGCGCCCGCTCCTCATCGACCGCTACCTGAGTGACGCTGTCGAGGTGGACGTCGACTGCCTCGCCGACGGCCGCGATACCTTCGTCGCCGGCATCATGGAGCACATCGAGGAAGCGGGAATCCATTCGGGCGACAGCGCCTGCTCGCTGCCTCCGTATTCGCTCGGCGCCGCAACGCTGGCGGAGCTCGACCGCCAGACGCGAGAGCTCGCCCTCGCGTTGAACGTCGTTGGGCTCATGAACGTGCAGTTCGCCATCAAGGATGGTGTCGTCTACATCCTCGAGGTGAACCCGCGCGCATCCCGCACGGTGCCTTTCGTAGCCAAGGTGATCGGCATGCCGATCGCGGCGATCGCGGCCGAGGTGATGTCCGGCAAGCCACTCGCCGCATTCGGTCTTGCGTCGCCTCAGTTGAAGCATGTCGCCGTGAAGGAGGCCGTGTTCCCGTTTGCGCGCTTCCCGGGCGTTGATCCAATCCTTGGCCCCGAGATGCGCTCCACGGGCGAGGTCATGGGCATCGACAGCGACTTCTCCATGGCCTTCTTGAAGAGCCAGCTCGGCTCGAGCCAGGTGCTGCCCATGCAGGGCACGGTGTTCATCTCGGTCAAGGATTCCGACAAGGATCGCGTCGTAGCGCCGGTGCGCGAATTGGAGAGCATGGGCTTCAAGATCATCGCCACGCGCGGCACCAAACGCCACCTCGAGGCGAACGGCATCGTCTGCGAAGCTATCAACAAGGTATTGGAAGGACGTCCGCACATCGTCGATGCCATGAAGAACGGCGACGTGCACCTCGTGTTCAATACCACGGCAGGTTCTAAGGCATTGGCAGACAGCAAGGACATCCGCCGCACGGCCTTGCTTCACCATATTCCGTATTATACAACTATAGCTGGTGCGGTTGCAGTCACCAGGGCCATTCGCGCCCTCAAAGCAGGCACATTGCGTGTTGCCCCTTTGCAAAGTTTCGTGACGCGCCCATCCTAATCCGTCGGGCCGGTTACTAGGGCGGCCCAATCCACACGTTGGCAGCAACGAGTGTTCGGCGGACCTGGCAGCTCTGCCAGGCCTAAGGGAGATGTTAGGAATGTCGATGGAACGGGTTCCGATGACTGTAGAGGGCTTCCGCACTTTGGAAGCGGAGCTGCAGCGCCTCAAATCGGAGGAGCGTCCCCGCATCATCCAAGCTATCGCCGAGGCGCGTTCGCATGGCGACCTCTCCGAGAATGCCGAGTATCACGCCGCCAAGGAGCAGCAGGGCCTGAACGAGGCGCGCGTCGCCGACCTCGAGGATCGCCTTGGCCGTGCCGACGTCGTCGATACGTCCAAGCTCTCCGGCGACACGATCAAGTTCGGTGCCACAGTGACCTTGGTCGACGAGGACACCGACGAGAAGGTCAAATACAAGATCGTCGGCGACTTCGAGGCGAGCGTGAAGGACGGCAAGATCTCCATCTCTTCTCCCATTGCTCGCGCGCTCATCGGCAAGTCGAAGGGCGACACCGCCGAGGTGACGACGCCCAAGGGGCCGCGCTCCTACGAGGTGCTGAAGATCGAATGGAAATAGCTCCCCCGGTTCCCTCTCCCATTCTTCATGGGGAGAGGGTGGGGGGCAGCCGCAGGAGCTAAGCTTGCGGGGAGAGGGAGAAGCTACTTCTCCGGCACGCTGATCGGCACGCCCGGCTCGCGCTTGGCGCGTCGGATGGTGAGGAACGTCTTCACGCTGGCGACGTTCGGTGCGGCCGTCAGCTCCTCGAGCACGAATTCTTGGAACGCCGGCAGGTCCTTGGCGACGCACTTCAGCATGTAGTCGCTCTCGCCCGACAGCATGAACGCCTCGCGCACGATGGGCCAGCCGAGCACGCGGTTCTCGAAGGCGCGCAATTCGGTTTCGGCCTGATTGTGCAGCCCAACCATGGCGAAGGCAGTCAGATCGAAGCCCAGTGCCGCCTCGTCCAGCAGCACCGTATAGCCGGCGATCAGCCCCGCCTGCTCCAGCGCGCGCACGCGCCTGAGGCACGGCGGTGCCGATAGTCCGACGCGCGAGGCAAGGGCGACGTTGGTTAGGCTGCCGTCCGCCTGCAGCTCCTTGAGGATGCGCCAGTCGAGAGGGTCAAGGCGCACGGCCATCGGGATCAATGCTCCTGGGAATGCCATATCGCCGGTACCGGCGCGCCGGCGTGCGACGTTGCACCAACCCGCCGGCTTTGGCTAGGCCGCGCCTTTTACGTTGTGGCGCCATGAGGGATGGACAGACTTGGCGCCAATGGCGACAAGCTAGGCCTGCATGCACGCGACAGCCGACCAGTTCCGTCCTCTTGCTGGGCTTCGCGCCTGGCTCCTCACCAACGGTGCGGCGGGGATGGATACGCAGACGCGCGGCCTCGCCGACGCCCTCGGTCTCTCCTACGAGATGAAGCCGATTGCTCCCAGAGGCCTCTACAAGGTTCTCGCGCCATGGGCGCCGGTCTCGCCCAATGAGCGCTTCGGGGCGCCCGGCAGCACCTTTGCACCGCCATGGCCCGATGTGGCGATCGCGCTGGGACGCACCAGCGTGGCCTATCTGCGCGCGCTGCGCCGGATATCGCCCTCGACGTTCACGATCATGATGCTCGACACGAGAGCCGGCAGCGGCGTCGCGGACGCGATCTGGGTGCCCCAGCACGACCGTTTGCGCGGCGACAACGTAATCGTCTCGCTCACCGCACCGCACAGCTTCACCGCCGCCCGCATCGCCAAGCTGCGTCAGCGCATGCCGCCAGAGATCGAGGCGCTGCCTGCGCCGCGCGTGGCCGTCGTCATTGGCGGCAGCAACGGCGTCTATACGTTCCGGCCGTACGATGAGGAGCGGTTGGCTGCCGCGCTGCGCTCGCTCGGGACTCTCGGCGTCAGCTTCTTGGTCACCCCCTCGCGCCGCACGCAGCCACACCTCGTCGAGGTGGTGGAGGCGGCCTCGCGCCCCTTTCCAAGAATCCTATGGAACGGCGAGGGGGCCAATCCTTATCCCGACTTCCTCGCTCACGCCGATGCGTTCCTCGTAACGGCCGACAGCGTCAACATGACGGGCGAGGCGGCCGCCACCGGCCGGCCCGTGCTCGTGTTCTATCCGTCCGGTGGATCTGCCAAGTTTCGCCGCTTCCACGCCGCCCTCGAGGCCTACGGTGCGACCCGGCCGCTGCCCGAACGCGTTGCAGAAATTCCCGACTGGACCTACGAGCCGCTGCATTCGGCCGATATCATCGCGCGCGAGATCGAACGCCGGTGGTTGGCCTGCAAGCGAGTGCACCCATGATGCAGAAGGCGGTTGCGCAGGACGAGAATGTCCTGTGCGCAGGCGGCACGCTCCAGGTGCCGCAGCTCAGCCACGCCGCCCGCGCCTGGCGCGTGACGGAGATGGCGCTCCTCTATCTTGTGGCGCCGTTCGCCGTCGATGTCGCCGTCCACGATCGCGGCATGCCCGTGTTCATCGCGCTGCTGCCTGTGCTCGCGATCATCCTCACGGTCCTTGCCTTCGATCGAACCTTCTCGCTGCGCCGTGAGTTGACGCGCGGATTCAGCCTCACGCAGCTCTTCTCGATGCTGCTGGTGTACGCCGTCGGCGCGGGCATCGTCGCGACGTACGTGTCGGAGTACCACCCCGCCCTGTTCCTCGAGTTTCCCCGCAATCGCCCCGAGACCTACCTGCGCATCATGCTGCTCTATCCGGCGATGTCGGTCCTCTCCCAGGAGCTTGTCTACCGAACCTTCTATTTCCACCGCTACGGCGTGCTTTTCGGGCGTCAATGGTGGCTGGCAATCGTCATCAACGGCATCCTGTTCGGCATCGGCCACCTCGTTATTGGCACGCCGCTCGCCGTCTACGGCACAATGGCGACCGGCATGCTCTTCGCCTGGCGCTACGCGGTGACGCGCTCGTACTGGGCCGTCTTCATCGAGCACACGCTCTGGGGTTGGCTTGTCTTTACCGTCGGCCTTGGCCGCTACTTCTTTACCGGCGTCGGCATTCTCACTTGGCGCTAGGCACCCGGTGCAGATGTCGTCGGCGCGCCCCATCGTGGTAGTACCGTGCTGGACATGGAATCTCGGCTGCGGACGAGAGCGCTGCGCAATGGGGCGGACTTTCCGATGACGATCCGGAACGAGGCACTGAAGGGTCGCACTTGCTGGATCATCAGCGACGGCAAGGCCGGCAACGACGTGCAGACTCAGGGCATCGCCAACGCACTGGGGCTCTCCGTCACCGTGAAGCGGGTGGCGCCGGCCGGCATTCACAAGCTCCTGTCACCCTGGATCGGCGTCGCGCGCTCGGAGCGGTTCGGCGAGCCTAGCAGCACGTTCGCACCGCCATGGCCGGACGTCGCCATGTCCATCGGACGTCTCACCACGCCGTACATTCGCGAGCTGAAGCGTCGCGCCGGCGATGCGACGTTCACAATCGTTCTGCAAAACCCGAAGGTGTCATTGCGCACGGCGGACCTGTTCTGGGTCCCCGAGCACGACAAGCTGCGAGGGCCGAACGTCATCACCTCGCTCACGGCCCCGCACGGCTTCAGCGAGCAGCGCCTCGCAGCTTTGCGGCAGAGCTTGCCCGCCCTCTACGCCGGACTGAAGCACCCGCGCGTAGCCATCATGCTCGGCGGATCGAACGGCGATTACTCGTATACGCCCGCGGCGCTCGACCGGTTGGAGCGGGCAATTCTCGCTTTGGGCAAGAGCGGCGCCACGCTCATGATCACGCCGTCGCGACGCACCGAAAGCGCCATCGTCGAGCGCGCGCGCAAGGCCAGCGCCGCGTTCCCACACATCTTCTGGGACATGACGGGCGAGAACCCTTATCCGCATTTTCTCGCCTGCGCAGACGCATTCCTCGCGCCCGCCGACAGCATCAACATGACGGGCGAGCCGTGCGCGACGGGAAAGCCCGTCTATGTCTTTCACGCCGACGGCGGCTCGCCGAAGTTTGCGCGCTTTCATCAGGCGCTGAGCCGCTACGGCGCAACGCGGCCGTTCCCCGATGACTTCGCGGGGATCGAGCCTTGGTCCTATGTGCCGCTCAATTCGGCGGCAGCGATCGCCAGCGAGATCGCTGCCCGCTACGCACGTACACATGGTGCAAATCGGTAGCAGCGCGAATCACCGATTCGCCGTCCACAACCATTTATGGCGGCAGTGAAGATCGTGCATAACCGGAAATACCCAGTTGGTGATGGGACTTTTAGGGAGCTAATTGGCAGCAACTTTTTTTAACAATTGCAGCGAACGAGGGGAGTGCAGCAAAGATGTCCGCATCCGCAAACGAAGTCGCCGCGACGTTGCTCAAAAGCTTCCGCAATTCCATCGAAGCGCGTAGCCCGTATCGCCACTGGTTCCTGAAAGATTGCCTGCCGCAGTCGACGGTGGACGAGATTCTCGCGCTTCCCATATCGGCCGCCGATCTGGGTGGCGTATCGGGCAAGCGCGAATTGCACAACGCGACCCGCCACTATTTCGACGTTCCCAATCGCTCGCAGTACTCGTGCGCCGAATCGGTTGCCGCCGCGCTCCAAGATCCGCGCCTCACGGCCGAGATCGAAAGGAAGTTCGGCGTGAAGCTCGATGGCACCTATCTGCGCATCGAGTTCGCCCAGGACGTCGATGGGTTCTGGCTGGAGCCGCACACCGACATCGGCGTCAAGGCCTTCACCTATCTCCTCTACCTGTCGAAGGACCCGACGCATTCCGATCTCGGCACAGACATCTACGACACCGACAAGAAGTGGGTCGGGCGCTCGCCCTTCGCCTCGAACTCGGCGATGATCTTCGTGCCCTCAAACATCAGCTATCACGGCTTCGAGCCGCGCAAGATCAACGGCGTGCGCAAATCGCTCGTCATCAACTACGTGACCAACGAGTGGCGTGCCCGCGAGCAGCTCTCGTACCCGGAGCAGCCTGTGCGGTCACTGGAGCCGGCCCTCGCCTGATATTGGCGACTGGGGGGAATTGGGCGCACGCGTCGTTTGGCGCGTGTGCCTTTTTCATTGCCGAACAATGCACTATATCCCTGCGGCGCGAGGTGGCTTCGCACCCGTCCAGCGCCCCCATCCAGTGGTTGCCATCGCGCCGCATGGGGGTCGCGTTGAGGCGCACAGCCTGATCGGCTAGAAGGCCGCTGAGCCAATCCCGATACCCGCGATTTGAGGAGGCCGCCCCCGTGGCGAACCCGCAGTACGTCTACCACATGCACAAGCTCTCCAAGGCCTATCCGGGGGGCAAGCAGGTCCTTAAGGATATCTCGCTGTCGTTCCTGCCCGGCGCCAAGATCGGCGTCGTCGGCCTCAACGGCGCGGGTAAGTCGACGCTGCTCAAGATCATGGCCGGCGTGGTCGACGACTTCCTCGGCGAGGCAAAGGCCGCCGACGGCATCAAGGTGGGCTACCTCGCACAGGAGCCGCAACTCGATCCCACAAAGGACGTCCTCGGCAACGCCATGGACGGCGTGGCGGAGAAGAAGGCCATCCTCGACCGCTACAACGAGATCGCGGCGAACTATTCCGAAGAGACCGCCGACGAGATGACGGCACTGCAGGACCAGATCGACGCGCAAAACCTGTGGGACCTCGACACCCAGGTGGAGCAGGCGCTCGACGCGCTGCGCTGCCCGCCGGGCGACGCGGACGTTACCAAGCTGTCGGGCGGCGAGAAGCGGCGCGTGGCGCTGACGCGGTTGCTGCTTTCGAAGCCGGACATCCTTCTCCTCGACGAGCCGACCAATCACCTCGACGCCGAGAGCGTCGCGTGGCTGGAGCGCTTCCTCAAGGAGTACACCGGCTGCGTCATCCTCGTGACGCACGACCGCTACTTCCTCGACAACATCACCGAATGGACGCTCGAGCTCGACCGCGGTCAGGGCGTCCCATACAAGGGCAACTACTCGAGCTGGCTCGAGCAGAAGGCCAAGCGCGCCGAGGTCGAAAAGTCGGCCGAGGAAGGGCGTCAGAAGCAGATCAACCGCGAGCTGGAATGGATTCGCTCTTCGCCCAAAGCGCGACAGGCGAAGTCCAAGGCGCGCGTCGCGGCGTTCGATAAGCTCGTGGAGCAGGCCGGGCGTGACGAGGTAGGCAAAGCATCGTTCTCCATCGCCACGGGTCCACGCCTCGGCGACATGGTCGTCGAGGTAGACGGCCTCAAGAAGGCATTCGGCGACCGCCTCTTGATCGACGGCCTGTCATTCAAGCTGCCGCCCGGCGGCATCGTCGGCGTCATCGGCCCCAACGGCGCCGGCAAGACGACGCTGTTCAAGATGCTCACCGGCAAGGAGAAGCCCGACGGCGGCGATATCAAGCTGGGCCCGACGGTGAAGCTCGCCTACGTGGACCAGAGCCGCGACCACCTCGACGACAAGAAGACCGTCTGGGAAGAAATCTCCGGCGGCCTCGACATCATGAAGTTCGGCGACAAGCGCGAGATGTCATCGCGCGCCTATTGCGGCTGGTTCAACTTCAAGGGCCCCGACCAGCAGAAGAAGGTCGGGCTCCTCTCGGGCGGTGAGCGCAACCGCGTGCACCTCGCCAAGATGCTGAAGGAAGGCGGCAACCTCCTGCTGCTCGACGAGCCGACCAACGACCTCGACACCGAGACGCTGGGTGCGCTCGAAGCTGCGCTCGAGGATTTCCCCGGCTGCGCCGTGGTTATCAGCCACGATCGCTTCTTCCTCGACCGGCTGGCAACGCACATCTTGGCCTTCGAGGGCGACAGCCACGTCGAATGGTTCGAGGGCAACTTCGCCGACTACGAGGAGGACAAGAAGCGCCGTCTGGGCGATGCCGCCGTCGAGCCGCACCGCATCAAGTTCAAGCGCTTCGAGCGCGCCTGAGCCGCCTGCCCCTTGCTGGCCGGCGCAATGTCGGGCAGGCTGGTGGGGCAGGGGCACCATGGGCGCAGAGGTCTCACAAACGCACGGACATGGCGGCCAGCGGATGCTGGCCTGCCTCCTCGCCGTTGCAGCGTGGGGCTCGGCCGCCATCGCTGGCGACGCCAGCACTGTGGTCGGCACCTACTGCCTGCAGGGCGTGCACGAGGTGGGCTCCTGCATGCGCCTCTCCCCCGACGGCAAGTACGAGTACTTCCTGTCCTACGGCGCCTATGACGAGACCTCGGAGGGCACGTGGCGCATCGACGGAAGCGACGTCGTGCTCGACAGCCCGGCCTACGACAAGCGCCCGGGCTTCGTGTTCAAGCGCCTGCAGCCGGGCGCCAGCGGCGGCTATGACGTCCTCGTCGAGAGCAAGAGCGGCCAGCCCTTGCCCGGCATCGAGGTGAGCGTCGCCTGCGATGGCAAGACGGCCGGCTCTGGCATCACGCAGCAGTATGGGTTCGCCGTGGCGTGCACCAAGGCGCCGACCGCGGTGACGCTCGGCCTTTCCATGTTCGGGCTCGCCCCGCAGAGCATCGACGTCGCGGCCCACACCGGCGCCGACAAAGGTTATGTGTTCGAGTTCGAGCCCGGCGACCTCGGCAAGAAGAGGTTCGCCGGCACGCGCGCGAAGTTCACCGCCGACGCGCTCGAGATGACGTACACGGATACGCCGATCAGTGAGCTGCAGGGGCGGCCATTCCGCTACGTGCGCGACCGCTGACGGCACGCGGTGCTCCGCCACAAGCCAGCCCTTATCGCCTGCCAATGGCTGGCGCGTGGCGTCACGGGTGAGGGAGTAGAACGCATGGGCAGGCTCGCGGACAGGGTGCAGGGTGGTGATCCCGCGGAGATCGCAGCCCACGGAGTGGCGGCCTTCGATGGCGGCAAGCTTGCTGCGGTGCTGTCGCTCGTGGCGCTGCTGATGTCGGGCTACAGCCTGTGGGAAACGTCGCTGAAGCAGGCCGACGTGCAGATCTTCGTACCTCCGGTCATCCAGTATGCGGCGCCCTACCAGAACTCGAACTTCGAGATGATCGCCGTGCCGGTGACGCTGACCAACGAGGGGGCGCGCACGGCGACGATCCTGTCGATGCAGCTCGCCGTCAGCGATCCGCGCACCAAGCAGACCAAGCATTTCTACGCGGCCGACTTCGGCCGCTGGACGATGGAGCGCACACGCAGCGGCGCCTACGAGCCGTTCGCGCCGCTGTCGCTGGCCGGCCGCTCGAGCCGCACGGAGCAAGTGCTGTTCTATACGCGCGGCGACGATCAGAAGCCCAATCAGCTCATCGAGACGGTCGGACCGTACAGCTTTGAGCTGACCTTCGACGTGGCGGAGGGCAATGCCAAGCCGACCGTGAAGTTCGACCGGTCGCTGCTCTTCTACGATGCGCGCGCCTTCAACGAGCGCACTCTGCCGATGTACAGTGCCGACTGGCAGTCCGCGTCCAATACCAAGCGGGATTAGGCGGCGCGGAGCGAGCCGGCGAGCTTGCGCGCCCGCTTCAAGTCGGCGACGAACTCGGCATAGGCCTCGCGTTTCGCGATCGGCTCCGGAATGCGTAAAAGATACGACGGGTGCACGGTGATATAGCCGGCGTGTCCGTCGAACTCCGCCGGTCCGCGATTGCGCGAGATCGGTAGCGCCTTGCCCGAGAGGGCCAGCACCGCTGTCGTCCCCAGCGCGACGATGAGCCTGGGATCGACGAGATCCATCTCCTTTTGCAGCCACCAGCGATAATGGCGCACCTCGCCGGCGGTCGGCTTCTGGTGCAGCCGGCGCTTGCCGCGCTCGACGTACTTGAAGTGCTTCACCGCGTTGGTGAGGAAGCACTTCGTACGGTCGATTCCGGCGTCGCGCATGGCCTTGTCGAGCAAAAGACCCGCCGGACCGACGAACGGGCGCCCCTCTTTGTCCTCCTGGTCGCCGGGCTGCTCGCCGACGAACGCGAGTTGCGGCTCGAGCGGACCTTCGCCCAGCACCGCACGCGTTCCGCCTTCGACGAAAGGCCGCGCCCCCGCAATCAAGGCGTTGAGCTCAGCGAGCGTCTTCGGCCCGTGGCCGGGAGCCCCTGATGCGGGCGCGGGATTCATGTGAGGATGCCTGGTCATATCTTAGCAACGCCCGAACCTACGCGCCGGCACCATTTCCATTGCAGAAAGGTCAACGCAAAGTTTGCGACTGGCCGAAGGACGCTGGCTCGGCTATGAGGGGCGCCCCATGCAGTACACACTTCAACAACAAGCGCCGCACAAGGCCTCGCGCCGCGACTGGATCGGCCTCGCGGTCATCGCCATTCCATGCCTGATCTATTCCATGGACCTGACGGTGCTGCATCTAGCCGTCCCGCAGATCAGCGCTGAGTTCAGGCCGAGCGCTGCCCAGCTTCTCTGGATCGTCGACATCTACGGCTTCATGGTCGCTGGCGCGCTGGTGACCATGGGAACGCTGGGAGACCGCATCGGGCGCCGCAAGGTGCTGCTTTATGGAGCTGCGGCCTTCGGTGCTGCCTCGGCGTTGGCAGCAGCTGCGCCGAGCGCCGAGTTCCTTATCTTCGCCCGCGCGCTGCAAGGCCTCTCGGCCGCGTGCCTTGCGCCTTCGACGCTCTCGCTCATCCGCAACATGTTCCTCGATGATCGTGAGCGCACGTTCGCCATCGGCATCTGGGTGGCGAGCTTCTCGGCCGGCGCCGTGATCGGGCCGTTGTTCGGCGGACTGCTGCTCAACCACTTCAACTGGCACGCGGTGTTCCTCATCAACGTGCCGATCATGGGCCTCTTGCTCGTCATCGGCCCGATGCTGCTGCCGGAGTTCCATGATCCCGATGCGGGCCGCATGGACATCCTCAGTGCCGCGCAGTCCATCATCGCCGTGCTTGCTGTCGTCTATGGCATGAAGAGCATCGCCGAGAGCGGCCCGAGCCTGCTGGCGGTGGCGGCCATTGCCGCCGGCGTGGCCGTGGGCGCGATGTTCTTCCGCCGCCAGAAGCGCCTCGATGACCCGCTGATCGACGTACGGCTTTTCGCGGTGCCGGCATTCAGCGCCGCGCTGACGACCAACGTCCTCGGACTGTTCATGATCATGGGCATGTTCCTGTTCGTCGCCCAGTACCTGCAACTTATCCAGGGTATGTCGCCGCTCGATGCCGGACTTTTTACTGCCCCGGCCGGTCTCGTCTTCGCGCTCGGCTCGCTTGCGGCTCCGGTGCTGGTACGCCATTTCCGCCCAGGACGCGTGGTCGCATGCATGCTCCTGATCTCCGCGGTCGGGTTCATGATGCTCACCCAGCTTTCGTCGGCGACGTCGTTGTCGCTGCTGTTCCTAGGCATGCTGATTTTTTGCACCGGGATGGCGCCGGTCGGCGCCATCACCACCGATCTCGTCATGAGTGCCGCTCCACCCGCCCGCGCCGGAGCTGCTTCGGCGATCTCGGAGACGAGTTTCGAGTTCGGCGGCGCCTTGGGGATTGCCGTGCTCGGCAGCATCCTCACTGTCGTCTATCGCAAGACGATGGAGGCTGCGTCATTGCCAATCATCCCCGGGCCGGTGCGCAAGGGAGCTTTGGAGACGCTCAGCGGCACGGTCGATGCGTCGCGCGCGCTGCCCGCCGCAGAAGCCGAGCAGCTATTGGCAGCCGCACACGAGGCATATACCTACGCCTTCGAGGTTACGGCTGCGGTTTCTGCCGCCTGCGCCATCCTCGCCGCGCTCATTGCCGGCTTCCTGCTGCGCGGAACCCGCGCGAGGCCCCAGACCGACACGTCATGACCCCCGGCACGAGCCTATCGGGGTTGCGGCCGCGCGCCCGCTAGTGCGGCAATCCGAGAATGCAGGACGGACCGTCGAGCACGCTCTTGCATGCTTTTGCCTGCTCTGGATGCGCACGCGCTTCATCGACCGGGCTCTGCTTGTCGTGCGGCAGCCCACGTATGTATTGAGGCCCACCGAGCACGCTGGGGTGCTCGCTCGGCCGCGAAGGACGCTCGAAAGAGCGAACTTTCGGGTTCATGGCTCCAGCCTCCGATCACTGCATCGGATGCTGACTGGGCACAGTAGCCTCCAATGCGCATGCCCCTCGCACCGGCCGGCCTGATCTTTGACATGTAAGCATAACCCTGGCGCCGCAACAGGGTTCCTCGCCACCGGACGGCGAGGTTAGCGCGGCACCCGCAAATCGCCCGGGACCGCATCTCCGGGCGCGACGACGAGCCTCTGCACGGTCTCGAGGGTATCGGCTTCTGCGGCGGGCTTGTCCCAGCGGATGCGATGCACACGCGGAAAGCGCATTGCGAGCCCGGACTTATGCCGCGTTGAAGGAAACACCGCGTCGAAGGCGATTTCCAAGACCATCGTCTGCTCTACGGCACGCACCGGCCCGAACTGCTCCACGGTGTGATTGCGGATGAAGCGGTCGAGGCGCAGCAGTTCCTCGTCGGTGAAGCCGGAATAGGCCTTGCCCACGGGCACCAGCTCACGGACAACCTCGCCGTCCTCGCCCCGCGCCTCCCGCCAGACACCGAACGTGTAGTCGGAATAATAGGACGAGCGCTTCCCCGAGCCCCGCTGCGCATACATCAGCACGCAATCGACGGTGAGCGCGGCGCGCTTCCACTTCCACCAGTGCCCCTTGGGGCGTCCGGAAAGGTAGGGGCTGTCCTTGCGCTTCAGCATCAATCCTTCGATGCCAGCCTCGCGCGTGCCGCTCCAAAGCTCGTCGAGCGCCTTGAAATCCTCAAAGTGCACGATCGCGCTGACATCGCTGAATCGCGGATGATGCCGCGTGTACCATTGCTCGAGCCTCGCCCGTCGCTCGGCGAAGGCGAGGGCACGCACGTCCTCGCCGTCGTCGATGAGGATGTCGTAGAGGCGTACGAACGCCGGGTATTCGCGCAGCATCTTCGTCGTCACGGTCTTGCGGTTGAGCCGCTGCTGCAGATCGTTGAACGGCGCCACGACCCCTTCACGCACGACAAGCAACTCGCCGTCGAGGACGACGTTGTAGGGCTGGAACGCGGCGACGATCTCCGGAAAGCTTCCCGATATGTCGTCTCCGGAGCGGGAGAAGACGCGCACCTCGCTGGCACCGGCCGCAATCTGAACTCGCACCCCGTCCCATTTCCATTCGGCGACGATGTCACTCGGTGAGAGGTTAGCCCAGTCGCCCTCCTCGATCGGATGCGCCAGCATCAGCGGCCTGAATATAGGCTTGCCTGCCACTTCGGGACGCGGCCCGCGCCGCTCGAGCCACGCGAGCAGGTCGCTGTAGGGCGGCCGCAGCGCGTGCCAGATCTCCTCGATGTCGGAGAGATCGTGCCCGCTCACGTGAGCGAGCGCCGTGCGCGCGAGGCGCGCCGAGACGCCGACGCGCGGCGCGCCGCCAACGAGCTTCAACAGCGCCCAGCGACCGCGCACGTCCAAGCGGTCGAGGAAATCGCCGAGCACCGGTGCGACCGCGTTGCCTGGCACCAGCTCGAACGCCGCGACGACCTCGGCAAGACTCGGGGAGGGGCGCGATACGCGTTTGTCGTTCGGCCACAGCAGCGACACCGTCTCGGCCGTGTCGCCGACGTAGTCGCGCGACATCTGGTAGAGCACAGGATCTATGCGGCCCGTCATCAGTTCGTCGATCGCGCGCCGCAACGGCAGGCGCGGGAAAAGGCCATCGGTCAGCGCCGCGAGCGCATAGCCGCGATCCGGGTCGGGCGCCGAGCGGAAATACTCGACGAGCAGCGCGAGCTTGCCGTTGCGCGACGGCGTCGTCGTCAAGCAGTCCATCAGGTTGGCGAACTTCTGCAAGCTAGTCGTCCTCGTCCTCGAAGCCGACCAGCGAAAGCGCCCGCGCCTTCCGCCCCATCAGGCCGAGCTGATAGACGAGCGCATCGTCGCGCCCGTGCGTCACCCACACGTCCTCCGCGCCTGTCTCGACGATGGTGTCGAGCAGCTCCGGCCAGTCCGCGTGATCGGAGATGACGAGAGGCAATTCGACGCCGGACTGGCGGATGCGCCCCTTTATGCGCATCCAGCCCGAGGCGAATGCGGTGACGGGATCGGGGAAGCGGCGCGACCAGCGATCGTCGGTCGACGACGGCGGACACAGCACCAGCGCGCCGGCAAAGTCTTCGTGCTTGTCGCTCGTCGCCGGCCGTAGCTCGCCGAGGTCTACGCCGAGCCTCTGATAGAGAGCGCACAATTCGACGAGCGCCCCGTGGAGATAGATCGGCTTGTCATACCCGGCCGCGCGCGCCAGCTTGATCACCCGTTGCGTTTTGCCGAGGCCATAGGCGCCAACGAGATGCGCGCGCTCGGGTTGCCGCGCCATGGACGCCAGGAGGCGTGACACCTCCGCTTCGGCGGGCTCGTGGCGGAAAACGGGAAGCGCGAACGTCGCCTCGGTGACGAACACGTCGCACGGTACCAGCTCGAACGAGGCGCACGTCGGGTCGAAGGCGCGCTTGTAGTCGCCCGAGATGACGGCGCGCTGGCCCTGCCATTCGATCACGACTTGCGCTGCGCCGAGGATGTGTCCGGCCGGCGCGAGCCGAGCACTGACGCCATTGATCGTGCGCGTCACCCCGTAGGGCAGTGCGTCGAACGCGTCGGCGCACTCCGGCCCCATGCGCACCTTCATGATCTCAATGGTTTCGGCCGTCGCCATGACGGCGCCATGCCCCGACCGCGCATGGTCGCTATGACCATGCGTGATGATGGCGCGATCGACCGCCCGCGACGGGTCGACGAAAAAATCGCCGGGCTCGCAATAGAGCCCGCGGTCAGTCGGATAGAGCCATTTGTCGACGCCGGCCGCGCCCATTCGGACCTCTCGGGAGACGCCCCCAATGTGGGGACTTCCACCTCTGTTCGCCAGCCGTTCTTGCCTCGCCGGCAACCATCACCCCGCGGGGCGGAAATGAGGCGAGGAGATTTTGGTCGACCTGCCAATCCTGTTGGCCCGCGAATAAAGTCGCGCAATTAACCTTCTCGTCACGCGGTCGCCAAAATGCCGCGTAAAGTGTCTCCCAGAGGGCATCTGGAATTTGTCGCTTCTGGAGAGTGTATCGTGACCGAGTGCCAGAAGGCGCTGTCGGCCTATGTGCCGGCGCACGCGTCGAGCCCCGTGCGAGAAGACTTCGCACTTCCGCTCCAAGTCTACATCATCGAGACCATCGAGCGCGACACCCGCCGCAAGCTGTTGCGTCAGCTATCCTTGGTGGCAGCACTCGTCGTTGGCATGTTCGTGGGCCAGTGGCCGGCGGCCTTCAGCGCCGCCAACGCGGTGCCGAGCCTTCCGATCAGTGCCCAGGCCGCCGGTGCGCGCCTGCCGGCGCCCGTCACGATCGAGCGATTTGCCTTCGCACCCAATCTGCGACCCGCGCCCGGACAGTAGCTTGTTAGGGTCGTAGCGAGCCGCGTCCAGCGCGACGAACGCTGCGATACAGCCACCACCCAAGCAAGCCGCCGAGGCCGATCGCCAGCAGGATGCCGAGGTAAAGGGTCTCATCCGGGTTGGCTGCGGGCGAGCCCGACGTCAGGCACGACAGGTAGATGGTCGAGCCTTCGACGGCGCCCCAGAGGATCACGACCGAGCGTGCATCGTTGCGCACATGCCAGATGATGTCGGTCGCGAGGCTGCCCGGCTTCTGCTCGACCGTGTAGCCGGCCCTTTCGTAGTTCTCGCGCGTCGCTTGCATGATGGGGCCTGGGCCGCCGTGTCCGATGCTCCAGCCGAGGAAGGCGAAGTGGTCGAGGCAGGTCTTGCCCTCCGACCCGGCAACGTCACGGATCAGGTTCTGTTTGTTTCCGACATTGTCCGCCGTCCACGTCTGCGCGCCGGGCGCCACCATGACCCCTGTCTGCCAGTCCCGGTCCATGGGCCGGTCCTTGGCCCAGGCAGGCGCCACGCCGGCGACAGCCAGCGCGAGCAAGACAATCCAAAGCCTCAGACGAGCGAGCATCCGCTTTCCCCAGTAAGAACCGCCGCAGCGGTGATTTTTGCGGAAGCCCTTGTGGCCGAAAGCGTCTGCCGACGCCAGAGCAAACCGCTGCAGGGTTAGCGTCAGGCGAGGCCGCTCAACACGGCGAAATCCTCGTCCGACAGCGCAATGTCGACGGCAGCCACGTTCTCCTCGAGGTGCTTCACCTTGCCGGTGCCCGGAATCGGAAGCATCACCGGGCTCCGCCGCAGCAGCCAGGCGAGCGCGATCTGCCCCGGGCTCGCCTTGTGGCGGTGCGCAATCGCATCGAGCGGCGAGCCGGGCCGCGCCAGGTTGCCGGCGGCCAGCGGGAACCACGGGATGAAGCCGATGCCGTGCTTCTCGCAATGATCGAGCACCGGCTCGCTCGAACGGTTGGTGAGATTGTAGAGGTTCTGTACGCTCGCGACCTTGAAATGCTTTTGCGCGGCGGTGATATCGTCGACGCTCACCTCGCTCAGCCCGACGTGGCGGATGAAGCCATCCTTCTGCAGCGCGGCGATGGCCGAGAACTGCTCGTCCTGCGGCACCTTCGGGTCGACGCGATGCAGTTGCCACAGATCGATGCGCTCAACCCCGAGCCGCCTCAGGCTGATGAACACCTGCTGGCGCAGGTACTGCGGATCACCATTCGGGATCCACGCGTCGGGCCCAGGCCGCAGCAGACCGCCTTTCGTAGCGATGACAAGACCCTTGTAGGGATGGAGCGCCTCGCGGATCAGGCGCTCGCTGATCTCCGGTCCGTAGCTGTCGGCCGTGTCGATCAGGTTGATGCCGAGCTCAGGCACGCGCCGCAACGTGCGCAGCGCTTCGTCGCGGTCCTCGGGCTCGCCCCACACGCCCTTGCCGACGACGCGCATGGCGCCGAAGCCGAGGCGATGCACGGGAAGGTCGCCGCCGATCTTGAATATTCCCGACTTTGCTGCATTGGCCGTCGTCATGGATGCGCTCCGATCGCTATGCTCTGTTCAGCGTGCACATAGAGCGCGCGCTCAGATTTCAAGGTGGCGTGACAATCCGCAATATCCTCCGCCATGCGTTTTTCCAACATACCGAGCGATGGAACCTTTGCGCGGGGAGAGGTGTTGCCCCATCCGAAAAGGAGGACAGAAAAATGGGAATGAAAGTCACTCTCGCCGCCGTCGCTGCTGCCGCAGCCGCATTCTGCTTCGCGCCGCAGGGCGCAAGCGCGGCGCCACAAGTCGGCGACGCCAAGCAGGCCGTTCAGAGCAACGTCGAAAATGTCCACTATCGTCGCGGACACCGTCATTGGCGTCATCGCCACTATTACCGGCACCATCATTACTATGGACACCGCCGCTACTACCGGCGCCCGGGCTTCGGAATCTATCTCGGGTTCTGATATGCCTTGAAAGCAAGAATGCCCCAGCGGCTCGCCGCTGGGGTATTCTTGTGTCCCCGCACTTGCTTTCGCCTCGTTCCACAGCCACAGTCGCGCAAAACTGTCACGAAGGGATCGGCAGGAGTGAGCCAATGCGTGTATCTCGACGCCAGACTCTTGTCGCGCTCGGCGCGACCGCGATCTTTCCGCAGGGGGCATTGTCCGCCGCAGGGCTGCCAACGATCTCCGTGACCAAGGACCCGAACTGCAGCTGCTGCGCGGGCTGGGTCGATCACCTCAAGCAGGCCGGATTTCCCGTCACCGTAGTCACCTCGACCGATCTGAAGCCGATCAAGGCGCGGCTCGGCGTCCCCGATGATCTCGCCTCCTGCCACACCGCGCAGGTCGGCGCCTACGTCATCGAGGGGCACGTCCCGGCAAGCGCCATCCAGCGTCTATTGCTCGAGACGCCGACCGCAACCGGTCTTGCCGTGCCCGACATGCCGGCCGGCTCGCCGGGAATGGGCGGCACGCCCGTGCCCTTCGACGTGATCCTCTTCTCTCCGACCGAGCGTCACA
This sequence comes from Pseudomonadota bacterium, assembly GCA_023405815.1. Classification (GTDB taxonomy): domain Bacteria; phylum Pseudomonadota; class Alphaproteobacteria; order Rhizobiales; family Hyphomicrobiaceae; genus Hyphomicrobium_A. Next base: position 43,890 of record JAEXXM010000042.1, read on the forward strand.
GCTACGGACGCTACATCGCAGATCAGCCTCTTTGAGCCTTCAGCTCGCCCGCTGCTTGTATGTCTGCGCCGTCTCTGGCCAGAGCTGACGCAGTTCGGTCGGCATCTGCGCGATGACGTCGCTGATCTCGCCGGGATCGCAGTGGTGTGCGAGCAGCGCCAGCACGTCGCGCACCGCGCGCTCGGGCGGCATGCGGTGTGGCAGCAGCTTGTAGGCGACGCGGTCGAGGAACTCCGCTTTCGAGTGCACCTTCTGCGGCACTTGCGCCGGCTGCCAGCCCTCGAAGTAGATTCCGCGCACCAATAGCGGAAGCTGCGCGGAGAGATCGACAGCCTCTTCAACCGAAAGCCGGTCGCGCAACTGATGCAAGACCGCGCGCAGCATGCTGAGGGCCGTTGCCTCGTCGGCGAGATCGGAGTTGTCGCGCAACTCCTTCAGCCATACCTGAGTTTGCTGAACCGTGTGGGCGATGGGGGCGGGGACCGTCATTGGATCAACTCCTCTGATGTACCGGCAGTTTGCACCGCTGCCCGTCTTGCGCGTCCATGATGCTGATCAATGCACCGCGGACCGTACGGCCGACAATACATCTTGATCGCCTGGCGATTCAGGCAAAACGCGTAAAAGGCGATCAAATCGGCGCCGCATCGCGTAACTGGAAGAATGCCAGTCAACGCGTCTGATCGCAGCCGTTGCAGGGAGTGAAGCATGCAAGTGCCTCTTCAGATCGCCTTCGAGCAGCTCGAGCAGTCCAATGCCATCGAGGCGCGCATTCGCCAGGAGGCCGCCGAGCTTGAGAAATTCTACGATCGCATCACGGCTATGCGCGTCGTCGTCGGCAAGGCCCAGCACCGGCACAACAAGGGCGACGTCTATCACGCGCGCATCCACATCACTGTCCCCGGCTCGCCCGACGTCGTGGTCAGTCGCAATCCCGCGGAAAACGGCGCGCACGAGGATATCAACGTGGCGATCGCGGATGCCTTTGCCGCTGCACGTCGCCAGCTTCAGGACGTGGTCCGCGAGCGTCGCGATCGCGCCAAGCAACCTGAAGCATGATCGCTTAACGCGTGATTGCAGATCCTCGGTCCGGTCGTTCTCCGAGAATGCCCTGACACGATATCCTTGGCATGCGCCGGTCGAGTGCTGGCGGATGCCCCGACTTTCGCAGCCTATTCAGCGGCGAGGTGACCGAGCCCCGCCGCCTTAAGATCGGCGATGGTGCGCTTGATCTCGCCGGCGAGCCATGCGTGAAACGCGCTCGCCGCCTTCGTCGCCTTCTTCACCGGATTGCGGACGAGGTAATAAGCGTGGTGGCGCACTGCGATCTCGAACGGGCTGACGAGGCGCTTCTCCAGCAGTGCGTCGGCCGCCTGGATGGCATCTGCGATGGCGAAGCCTTGGCCGGCCTCCGCCGCCGCAATGGCAAGATGTCCTTTGAGGGTGGGACCGGTGACCCGCACCTCCTCATCGATGCCGGCAGCCTCGAGCCAATCTTGCCAATGCTGCTTGGGGTCCTCCTGCAGGAGGGTCACTCGCGCCAGGTCCTTGGGCGTGCGCACCTTGGATTTCTTGAGCAGGCCAGGGCTGCAGACCGGGGTCGAGACCGAGTCGAGCAGCTTCACCATGGTGACGTCCTCCCACTTGCCGTCGCCGTAGCGCAGCCCGATGTCGACGGCATCCTTCGCGAAGTCGACGACCCGATTGGTGGGATCGAGAACGAGGTCAACCTCCGGGTGGGCCGACGTGAAGCTGCCGAGGCGCGGAACGAGCCAGAGCGCCGCGAACGACACCTCGGCGCTGATGACGAGCTGGCGGCGGTTGCGCGGCGGCGCGAACCGGTCGATGGCAGCCGCCATGATGTCGAGCGAGCGCGTCAGCTCGCGGGCGAGCAACTGACCGGATTCGGTCAGCTCGACCCCGCGCCCGGTCCGTTTGAACAGCGTAGTCCCGAGCCAGGCTTCGAGGTCCCGGACATGGCGGCTGATGGCGGCGTGACTCACGTTCAACTCGAGCCCGGCCAGCGAGAAGCTGGCGTGCCGCGCCGCGCATTCGAAGGCTCTGAGAGCGTTGAGGGGAGGGAGGTGGCGCACGCTTAACGTGTAATTAAAAGTTACATCTGCTGTCAAGCAAAGGCGTTTGTCTTCCCCCAGCGCGCCGGGCTAGAAGACACGCAACAGAACACACGTTCGGGAGAATAAAATGTTCCACGCTATTGAGGTCGCAATCGAGAGGATAGAGGCTATCCTCTATCCAGTTGCAACGAAGACTGACGCCAACGAGAAGGGTGCGTCATACAACTAGATTAGGTGAAATACTTCGCTGTATTTCGGTATGTCGGCCCGTCGGTGAAATATAGCCGGCGGGCCCTGTCGTATTTCAGGGGGATTTAGTCGCCATGACTGCAAGCTGGCGCGCGATGACGGTTGCGGACATCCCGGTGGTCAACGCCATCGCCGATCGTGTGCATGTCGACTACCCAGAGGACGAGGCCGTCCTTGCCGAGCGCCAGCGGCTCTACCCAGCCGGCTGTCTTATTCTCGAGATGGACGGCGAACCCATGGGCTACGCGCTGACCCATCCCTGGCACTATCTGCAGCCGCCCGCACTCAACGTCGCCTTGGGTGCGCTGCCCGACGCCCCCTCGACCTACTACGTCCACGACGTCGCCATGCTCCCCGAAGCCCGCGGCGCCCGCGCCGGCTCCGCGGCCGTTCGCGCCATTGTTGACCACGCCACGGCGAGCGGCATGAGCAACGTCTCGCTTGTTGCGATCAAAGGATCGGAAGGCTTCTGGAGCCGTCACGGCTTCGAGACCGTATCCGATCCTCAGCTCGACAAGAAGCTCAAGAGCTACGACGAGGCCGCCCGTTACATGGTCCGCCGCCTCTAGCCGACAGGAACGTTACACGCTGAGGAGAAGGTGCTCGCGCTCCCACGGGCTGATCACGCGCATGAACTCTTCGAACTCCGAGCGTTTCAGCTCGAGGTAGACGTGGCAGAAGCGCTTGCTGAGCACCTCGTGCAGGCCCGAGCTCTCCTCGAACTCGGTCAGCGCCTCCAGTAGGCCTCGCGGCAACTGGTGTTGATTGCGATAGGCGTTGCCGGTCACCGACGGCCGCGGCTCGAGCTTGTTCATCATCCCGAGGTACCCGCAGGCGAGGCTTGCCGCGATCGCGAGATAGGGGTTGGAATCTGCGCCCGCGAGCCGGTTCTCGACGCGCCGCGCTGAAACCGGCGAGATGGGCACGCGCAATCCCGCCGAGCGGTTGTCCTCGCCCCACTCGACATTGATCGGCGACGCCCCGCCAGGGACCAGCCTCCGGTAGGAGTTGACGTAGGGCGCGAGCAGGCAGGTTGCGGCCGGCAAGTACTCCTGCTGCCCGGCGAGGAAGTTATAGAACAGCGGCGTCGGCGCCCCGTTCTCGCCGGTGAACAGGTTGATGCCCGTCGTTACGTCGACGATGCTCTGGTGAATGTGCATGGCGCTGCCAGGCTCGTTCTCGAGCGGCTTCGCCATGAACGTGGCATAGCAGTTGTGCCGGAACGCCGCCTCGCGGATCGTCCGCTTGAAGAGGAAGATCTGGTCCGCGAGGTCGATCGGATCCCCGTGCAACAGGTTGATCTCGAGCTGCGCGGCGCCGCCTTCCTGGATGATCGTGTCGATCTTGAGGTACTGGCGCTCGGCGAACTCGTAGATGTCGTTGACGACCTTCTCGTATTCGTCGACCGCGCCGAGGCTGTAGGCTTGGCGTCCCGCACCCGGGCGCCCCGAGCGGCCGATCGGCGGCTCGAGCGGATAGTCGGGATCGGGGTTGGTCTTGGTGAGGTAGAATTCGAGTTCCGGCGCGACCACCGGCCTCCAGCCCTGCTCGGCGTAGAGCTGCAGCACGCGCTTTAAGACATTGCGCGGCGCAATCTCGGTCGGCTCGCCGTTCTGCTGCAGCGCATCGTGGATCACCTGCGCCGTCGGGCTGCTGGCCCAAGGCGCCGGGCGGATGGTCGAGAGGTCCGGCACCATCATCAGATCGTTCTCGGCGTAGAGCTTCTGGGAATCTTCCTCAAAGCCCACGTAGTCGCCGGTGATCGTCTGGTGGAAGATCGAGATCGGCAGATGCACCGGGTCGAGCTTCACGAACTTCTCGGCCGGCATGGTCTTGCCGCGCGCCACGCCGGCGATGTCGGGAACGGCGCAATCGACCTCGGCAATGCGGTGCCGCGCGAGCCATGCGCGCAACGTCTCTCGTGTCGCGCCCGCATGATCGGCGTCGAAGTTAGCTCCTGCATCGGCAGTCATATGTCACCTAGATAGAATGCTGTAATCGAGCCGGACGGGTGCTACTGCAGCGCCGATCCGGGAGGTCGGCCAGCGCCGCCTGCGGGCTGAATGCCATGCGGCTGTGGCGGGAGTCTCGAGAGGCGACCTCACGTGCAATTTGTGGCCATTGTGATCACAAAGGCAGGACGAACTCAAGGCAGCCGAAAGCCGCAAAGCCCTATTGCAGGGGATCGAGCGCGCCGTCCCCAATGAAACCCATGCCCTGCCCGATATCGGCACGAATTGCCGCGCGTAAGGCCGCCTCATCCCCCCGGCGCATGGCTTCGAGTGCCGCCTGGTGATGGTCTTCCAGGCACTTGGTCCCAATGCGTCCGTAAGCCATGCGCATGAAGGGGCCGAACTGCAGCCAAATGCTTTCGACCAGGGCGAGCAGGGTGCCGGCACCCGCATGACTGTAAATCGTGAAGTGGAAGCGGAAATTGCCCCGCATGTAGCCCTCGGCATCGCCATTGAGGAGGGTTTGGTCGATTTCCTGGTCGATCAGGGCCACCGCCTCTATGTCCGTCGGGGACAACCGCGAGAGAGCCCGCGCCGCCAGCTCCGGCTCCAGCGCCGACCGTGCGAAGAGCACCTGCTCGAACTTGTCCCGCGTCATCAGCGGCACGACGACCCGGCCGTTGCCCTGCATCGCGAGGGCCCGCTCGGCGATCAGGCGCCGGACCGCCTCCCGCACTGGCATCGGGCTGACCCCGAGCTCTTCCGCCAGCCCGCGCAAGGTCACCGACCGCCCGGGCAAGAACCCACCGAAGAATATGCGCTCGCGCAAGCGGCGATAGACCGTCTCGTGGGCGGTGCTTCCGGCGTCGCCGCCATGACCAATGAGTGCGCGATCAGTCACAACTTGCACCCCGAACTCCTGGTTGCGCCCTCTTTTTGGGGCGCTCACCCCTACTACAGGGTTGTATGATGCAAATTCTGTGATCACAATGGGGTCATTGAGCGTGGACGTCCTCGGGGACGATATGAGGGAGCAGGTCGAATGTTGAGAGTTGGACGGGTCGGTCAGGCATTGGCCGCCTGCTTGCTGGCAGCAGCGTTTGCGGTCGTTCCGGCCGCCATCGCGGCCGAACGTGAGGTCCGGGTCTACAACTGGTCGGACTACATCGATCCAGAGGTGCTGACCGAGTTCACCAAGGAAACCGGCATCAAGGTCGTCTACGACGTCTTCGACAGCAACGAGGTCGTCGAGACCAAGCTGCTGGCCGGCGGCTCCGGCTATGACATCGTCGTGCCGACGGGTCCCTTCCTGTCGCGTCAGATCTCCGCTGGCGTGTTCCAGAAACTCGACAAGTCGAAGCTGCCGAACCTCAAGAATGCATGGCCGCTGATCCAGGAGCGGACCGCGCTCTATGATCCAGGCAACGACTACTCCATCAACTACATGTGGGGCACGACCGGCATCGGCTACAACGAGGACAAGATCAAGGAGCGGATGGCGGATGCCCCGGTCAACTCCTGGGATCTGATCTTCAAGCCGGAGACCGTCTCCAAGTTCAAGGATTGCGGCATCTTCCTGCTCGATGCGCCGGACGACATCATCCCCATCGCGCTGCTCTATCTCGGCCTCAATCCGAACAGCAAGGATCCGGCCGACCTCGAAAAGGCGGGCGAGCTTCTGCAGAAGATCCGGCCCAACATCCAGAAGTTCCACTCCTCCGAGTTCATCAATGCGCTTGCCAACGGCGACATCTGCATCGCCGTCGGCTACTCGGGCGACATCCTGCAGGCCCGCACCCGTGCCGACGAGGCCAAGAACGGTGTGAAGGTCGGCTACAAGATCCCGAAGGAAGGCGCGCAGATGTGGTTCGACCAGATGGCGATCCCGGCCGACGCCAAGAACGTCGAGGAGGCGCACGCCTTCATCAACTACATCCTGAAGCCGGAGGCGATCGCAAAGGCTTCGAACTACGTGAACTATGCCAACGGCAACCTTGCCTCGCAGCAGTTCATCAACAAGGAGATCCTGGAGGACACCTCCATCTTCCCCGACGAGGAGACGCTGAAGCGCCTGTTCGTCAAGGATCCATACGACGCCAAGACGCAACGCGCGGTGACGCGGATCTGGACCAAGGTCGTGACCGGCCAGTAAGTACAAATGCAGGGCCGCCCGGAAACGGGCGGCCCTGATGCTATGCGGCTCCTTTTTGGAGCTGAGTTCTGGTTGCTAGTTGGGGAATTGGTGCATGCTCGATGCTGCAGGGAATGGGGCGCAGGCTGTCGGGGTTGGCACCGTCAGCACGCCGGCGCCGCAATCAGGGTTCGCCCCTTGGAAGGACAAGGCCAAGCCGCCGATCGTGCGCTTCGAGAACGTGACCAAGCGGTTCGGCAGCTACACCGCCGTCGACAACATCTCCCTCGACATCTACGAGCGCGAGTTCTTCGCACTTCTCGGCCCCTCGGGCTGCGGAAAGACGACGCTCCTGCGCATGCTCGCCGGCTTCGAGAAGCCGACCGAGGGGCGCATCATCGTCAACGGCAAGGACACCACAGGCATGGCGCCCTACGAGCGTAAGGGCGTCAACATGATGTTCCAGTCCTACGCGCTCTTCCCGCACATGACGGTCGAGCGCAACATCGGCTTCGGACTGCGGCAGGAAGGGATGCCGAAGGACGAGATCGAGGCCCGCGTCGCCGAGGCGATGGCGATGGTCGAGCTCGGCAAGTTCGCCAAGCGCAAACCGCACCAGCTTTCAGGCGGCCAGCAGCAGCGCGTCGCACTCGCCCGCGCCATCGCCAAGAAGCCGCGCATCATGCTGCTCGACGAGCCGCTCGGCGCCCTCGACAAGAAGCTGCGCAACCAGGCTCAGTTCGAGCTGATGCGCATCCAGGAGAGCACGGGCACGACATTCATCATCGTCACCCACGACCAGGAGGAGGCGATGACGGTCGCGAGCCGCATCGCCGTCATGGACCACGGCAAGCTGGTGCAGGTGTCGACGCCGGGCGAGATCTACGAGGCACCCCAGTCGCGCTACGTCGCCGAGTTCATCGGCGAGGTGAACCTGCTCGAAGGCAAGGTGCAGAGCGTCGGAGCCGGCGTCGTCGACATCGCCTGGGCCGCGGACGGCTCGACCTTCAAGGCGCGGACATCGGAGAATCTGGCCAAGGACCAGCAGGTATGGCTGGCCCTGCGCCCGGAGAAGATTCGCGTCTCGCTCGATAAGCCCGCCCATGCGGGCAACGTCATCGCCGGCAAGGTGATCGACATCGGCTACCTCGGATCGATCACGCACTACCATGTGCGCCTTGCCTCGGGACAGAAGGTGACGGCGCTGCGCGCCAACGCCGCCCATGCTGTCGAACGCACCGTCAACTGGGATGACGACGTGTGGCTCGAATGGCCGTCCGATGCCGGGATCGTTTTGACGCGCTGATGTTGCGGGCCGGACATGTCCGGCCGATTGTCTGCTGAAAGAGAAGCTCGATGCGCCGCTGGTACCTGATCGCAGTTCCCTACATCTGGCTGCTCGTGTTCTTCCTCATCCCGTTCCTGATCGTCTTCAAGATATCCTTCTCGCAGACCGCGTTGGCGATCCCGCCCTACACGCCCCTGTTCGACATCTCGCGCGGATGGGAAGGCGTGCAGGACTTCCTCTCGCACCTCAGCTTCGACAACTATCGCTTCATCTTCGGCGATGCGCTGTACGTCAACGCGTACATATCGAGCCTCAAGATTGCATCCATCTCGACCTTCCTCACCCTGCTCGTCGCCTACCCCATCGCCTACGGCATGGCGCGTGCGCCCAAGGAGTGGCAGCCGACGCTGGTGATGCTGGTGATCCTGCCCTTCTGGACCTCCTTCTTGATCCGCGTCTACGCCTGGATCGGCATCCTCAAGAAGGAGGGCTTGCTCAATCTCGCCTTGATGAACCTGGGGCTCATCAGCGAGCCGCTGACCATCATGAATACGACGACCGCCGTCTACATCGGCATCGTCTATTCGTACCTGCCGTTCATGATCCTGCCGCTCTATGCGAGCCTCGAGAAGATCAACCCCGCTCTGCTCGAGGCGGCGGCCGACCTCGGCTCGCCGCCGATACGATCGTTCTGGCAGGTGACCTTCCCGCTCTCGCTCCCCGGCATCATCGCCGGCTGCTTCCTCGTCTTCATTCCCGCGATGGGTGAGTTCGTCATCCCCGACTTGCTGGGTGGCTCCGAGACGCTGATGATCGGCAAGACCCTGTGGAGTGAATTCTTCGCCAACCGCGATTGGCCGGTGTCGTCGGCGGTCGCCGTGGTGTTGCTGCTCGTGCTCGTCATCCCCATCGTGCTGTTCCAGCGCAATCAGCAGCTGCAGAGGGAGAAGGGGGTATGAAGGGGCGCTTCTCGTACTTCAACGCGACGTCGATCGGGCTCGGCTTCGCATTCCTCTATATCCCGATCCTGCTCCTCGTCATCTACAGCTTCAATGAATCGAAGCTCGTCACCGTGTGGGGCGGCTGGTCGACGAAGTGGTACGCCCACCTCTTGACCAACGAGGGCCTTCTCAACGCCGCATGGGTCACGCTCCGCGTCGCCGTACTCTCGGCGACCTTCGCCACCATCCTCGGGACCATGGCGGCCATCGTGCTGGTGCGCATGGGCGTCTTCCGCGGCCGCACGCTGTTCTCCGGCATGATCTTCGCGCCGCTCGTGATGCCGGAGGTGATTACCGGTCTTTCGCTTCTGCTCTTGTTCGTGGCCATCGGCTTCGACCGCGGTTTCTGGACCATCACCATCGCGCACATCACGTTCTCCATGTGCTACGCGGCCGTCGTCGTCCAGGCGCGCCTCTTCGATTTCGACAAATCGGTCGAGGAAGCGGCGATGGACCTCGGTGCAACGCCGGTTCGCACCTTCTTCCAGGTTACGCTGCCGATCATCGCCCCGTCGGTGGTCTCTGCCTGGCTGCTGTCGTTCACGCTCTCGCTCGACGACCTCGTCATCTCGAGCTTTACGACCGGCCCTGGCGCCACCACATTGCCGATGAAGATCTACAGCCAGGTTCGCCTCGGCGTGACACCGGAAATCAACGCGATCTCGACCATCCTCATCGGGATCGTCACGGTCGGCGTCCTCGTCGCCTCTTACACCTCCCGCCGGCAGGCGACGCGCGAGGAGCGTGAGCGTCGCGCGGCTGTGGCCTGAAGAAGAACAACAACCAGTGCCTCGACTGCCCGCATACCCAGGCGCGGGCTCGAGGCTGCAGGAGCCCAGCATGTCCCCCGACAAGGCCGAGACCTATTACTCGGCAACGGCCAACGATCCGACGCGCTACCCAAAGCTCGTCGGCCCCGTGCGTGCCGACGTATGCATCATCGGCGGCGGCTTCTCCGGCGTCGCGACGGCGCTGACCCTCGCCGAGCGCGGCCGATCGGTCGTCCTGCTTGAATCAGGACGCCTCGGCAACGCCGCCTCGGGTCGCAACGGCGGCCAGATGATCGCCGGCATCAGCGGCGAGGGGACCGTCAAGCGCCAGCTCGGCGCAGCGGGCGCTCGTCTGCTGGAAGACATCCGCTATCGCGGCATCGAGATCATCGAGGAGCGCGTCCGCAAGTACTCGATCGCCTGTGACCTGAAGCACGGCTGGGTCGAGGCGGCCGTGCGGCCGAGCCACATGAAGGCGCTGACCGCCTACTACGAGGACCGCGTCGCACTCGGCGAGGGCGACCATCTCTCCCTCTTCGGCGCCGATGAATGCGAAAGCATCGTCGGCACCGACATCTACTGCGGTGGTTTCATTGACCGGCGCAGCGGACACCTGCACCCGCTCAACCTCGTGCTGGGCGAGGCCCGCGCCGCCGCGGGTCTCGGCGCCCGCATCTTCGAAGACTCGTGCGCGCTCGAGTTGACTGGAGGCGCGCGCCCGCGCGTGCTCACCGCATCAGGAAGCGTCGAGGCCGACAGCGTCGTGCTGGCCGGAAACACCGATCACAAGTTCGACCGCGGCCCGCTACTCGGCGTCCAGCTGCCCATCGGCAGCTACATCATCGCCACCGAGCCACTCGAGCCCGGGCTCGCCGCCAAGATCAACCCGCACGACTACGCCATCGCCGACAGCAACATCGTCGTCGACTACTACCGCATGTCGGCCGACCATCGCGTGCTGTTCGGCGGCCGCTGCAACTATTCCAACCGCGATCCGCAGGATCTCGTCGCCACCATGCGCCCGCGCCTCGCGAAGGTTTATCCGCGCCTCAAGGACGTGCGCATCGACTTCGCCTGGGGCGGCCGGCTCGGTCTCACCATCAACCGCGCACCCGCGATCGGCACGTTGGAGCCGAACGTCTACTACATGGAAGGCTTCGTCGGGCAGGGCGTCGCCACATCGCACGTCGTCGCCGAGATCATCTCCGATGCCGTGTGCGGTACGACCGAGAAGTTCGATCTCTTCTCCCGCATCCGCCACGTGCGTCTGCCTATCGGCGAATGGGCCGGCAACCAGCTCCTCGCCCTCGGCATGCTCTACTACCGCATGCGCGATCTGCTCTAGCGCAATCCACCCGAGGCAATCTTGTCATCCCGGGGCTTGTCCCCGGGATCCATCCTGCCGAAGCTCGGAGCCAAGTTTCTGGCTGGATCCCGGCAATAAATGCCGGGATGACAATGTACCGTGTGGGCGAGCGACGGTGCCTAAGCCACGGCCTCGGCGAGGCTCTTGGCGAACAGGTCCATGCCCTCGCGTACGATCTCCTCGCTCGCGGTGAGCGGAGCCAGGAACCGAATGACATTGCCGTAGGTGCCGCAGGCGAGCAGGATCAGCCCGTTGGCATTGGCGGTCTTCATCAGCCGCTGCGTCAGCTCCGCGTCCGGCTGGTGCGGGTCCCCGTCTTTGACGAGCTCGATCGCGCACATCGCGCCGAGCCCACGCACGTCGCCGATGCACTTGAAGTTGGATTTTTCCTTCAGCTCGCTGCAGCGATCGAGAATGATGCGACCGATGGCGTTGGCCCGCTCGCACAGGCCTTCGTCTTCGATCACGTCGAGCACCGCATGCGCCGCCGCGCACGCGACCGGGCTTCCCGCATAGGTGCCGCCGAGGCCGCCGGGCGGCGAGGCATCCATCACGTCGGCGCGACCGACGATGGCCGAAAGCGGAAAGCCTCCCGCAAGGCCCTTTGCCAACGTCACGACGTCGGCCCTGATGTCCGTATGGTCGAGTGCGAACATTCTTCCGGTGCGCGCAAACCCGGTCTGGATCTCGTCAGCGATGAGTAGAATGCCGTGCTGATCGCATATCGAACGCAGCGCGCGCAGGAACTCCACGGGCGCGCGGTAGAAGCCGCCTTCGCCTTGCACCGGCTCGATGATGATCGCCGCGATGCTCGACGGGTCCGCCGTATACTTGAACAGCGCCCGCAGCGCACCGAGGCTCTCCTCGCTGCTGACGCCATGATAGGTGTTGGGAAACGCGATGTTGTAGACGTCGGACGGGAACGGCCCGAACCCTTTCTTGTAGGGCACCACCTTTCCCGTCAGCGCCATGCCCATGAGCGTGCGCCCGTGGAAGCCGCCGCTGAACGAGACGATCCCAGGGCGCCCCGTGTAGGCGCGCGCCACCTTCACCGCATTCTCGACCGCCTCCGCGCCCGTCGACAGAAACAGCGTCTTCGCCGGCTTCGTTACCGGCGCGATGGCGTTGAGGCGCTCAGCCAACCGAACGTAGGTCTCGTATGGCGTCACCTGGAAGCAGACGTGCGAGAACGCTTTCAGCTGCTCCTCGACCGCGGCGATCACCTTCGGATGCTGGTGGCCCGTGTTGACCACCGCAATGCCCGCGGCGAAGTCAACGTAGCGACGCCCGTCCTCGTCCCAGAGTTCGGCATTCTTGGCGCGCTTCGCATAGATCGTGGTCGCGTTGGAAACACCGCGGGCTACGGCCTGCGCGCGACGTTCATGCAACTCGGATGAGGTGGTCATGTCGGAACCTGCCTGGGTGCGATAGTCCGCCGTCAGCGGAACGTGATCGATACGGCTTTGAGGTCGGCGTACTTGTGCAGCGCGTGCAGCGAGCGGTCGCGCCCGAACCCGGACTGCTTGAAGCCGCCGAACGGCATGGTGATGTCGCAGGCGTCCCAGCCGTTGACCCACACGAGCCCGGCCTTGATGTCGCGCGCAGCGCGATGTGCGAGGGTAACGTCGCGCGTCCACAAGCCGGCGGCAAGACCGTAGACGGTGGAGTTGGCAAGCTTGAAAGCCTCATCGGCACCGGCGAACTCCGTGATCGCCAGCACCGGGCCGAACACTTCCTCGCGCGCGATCTTCGCTTCCGGCGAGACGCTGTCGAACACTGTCGGTTCGACGTAGAAACCGCCGCTGTCGGCGCGCGCCCGCTTTCCGCCCAGCCGTAGCTCGGCTCCGTCCTGCCCCGCGCTGTCGATGTAGCGCAGCACCGTCTTCATCTGCTCTTCGGAGACGACCGCGCCGAAGTTGGTCTTCGGCTCCAAGGGGTCGCCGGGAACGATCTCCCGCGCGCGCCTCAGAACCTCGTCGAGGAAAGCATCCTTGATGCTGTCCTCGACCAGCAGCCTCGAGGCCGCCGTGCACACCTCGCCCTGATTGTAGAAGATGCCCCATGCCGCGTGCGTCGCGGCGACATCGAGGGCAGGGCAGTCCGCGAACACGATCTGCGGAGATTTGCCGCCGAGCTCCAGGCTCACGCGCTTGAGGTTGCTTTGCCCCGAGTACTGCATCAGCAGCCGGCCGACAGAGCCGGAGCCCGTGAACGCGATCATGTCGACGTCCATGTGCAGCGCCAGCGCCTTCCCGGCCGTCTCGCCGAAACCCGGGACCACATTCAGCACGCCCGGCGGAAGCCCAGCTTCGAGCGCCAGCTCGCCGAGCTTCAACGCCGTCATCGGCGACTGCTCGGCCGGCTTCAGCACCATGGAGTTGCCCATGGCGAGCGCCGGCGCGACCTTCCAGATCGCCATCATCAACGGGAAGTTCCACGGCACGATGGCGCCGATGACGCCCAGCGGCTCGTGTACGACGTACGAGAACCGATCGGGCGCCTGCGGACCGACCTCGCCATAGACCTTGTCCAGCGCCTCCGCGTAGTAGCGCAGCGTGCGGATCGAATTGGGCACGTCGCCAGCGAGCGCGTCGCGGATCGGTTTGCCGACGTCGAGGCTTTCGAGCACAGCCAGCGTCTCTGCGTCCCGCTCCATGAGATCGGCGAGCTTGAACAGGATGCGCTTCTTCTCGCGGTAGTGCAGGTTGCGCCAGCGGCCGTCCTCGAACGCCGCGCGCGCCGAGCGAACTGCGGCGTCGATATCCTCCGCCTCACACGCGGAGACTTGGTTGAGCACCGTGCCATCGCGCGGCGTCACGTTGGCGAACGTCTTGCCGGAAACGCTCTGGCGCTTCTTGCCGTCGATGATCGCGAGACCGGGCAGCTCGATGCTGCCCGCGACCTTCTCGAAATGCTGCAGCGAGGTCATGGGCTCCTCACGCGACGCGCGCGTACCAAAGATGATCGAGCGGCGTCACGATTCGCTCGAAGTTCCGCCGCTCCGTGTGCTTCAGGCGCGCAAAGACGTCCTGGAAGTCGGTGCCGAACGCCTGGCTGACGAACGGCGATTTCTCGAATAGCTCCAGCGCGCTGTTCCAGCTCGTCGGAAGCGACGGCGCGGCGAGCTCCTCGGCGTTGCCTTCCGCGGCAGGACCCGGATCGATCCTGTTCGCGATCCCGTGCTCGACACCGGCAAGGATGCCGGCAAGCACGAGGTACGGATTGGCACAGGCCCCGGCGACGCGGTGCTCGACGCGCATCGCCTGCCCGCTGCAGCGCGGAATGCGCAGCGCCACCGTGCGGTTGTTGTAGCCCCAGTGGGCCGCGAGCGAGACATAGGCGCGTGGCACGTAGCGCCGATAAGCGTTGGCGGTCTGCGCCCATATCGCCATCAGGTCGGGCATCGTCTCGCGCAAGCCCCCGAGCGCATTGCGGAAGAGGTCTGAGATCGGCTCCCCGGCAAAGACGTTTCGGCCGCTCTCATCGCACAGACTGACGTGCACGTGCATGCCCGAGCCGGCCCAATCGTGGTGCGGCTTTGCCATGAAGGTGGCGTCGAGACGACGCGCCTTGGCCGCCGCCTTCACCGCCCGCTTCAGCAGCAGACCATCGAGCGCCGCGGCGACGACATCCTCTCGGTGCTTGAGGTTGATCTCGAACTGCCCTGGACCCGTCTCCTGCATCACGGCATCGACGGGCAACCCCTGCGCCGCTGCGATCTTGTAGATGTCGTCGATCAGCGGCCCGAGCTCGTCCATGTCCTCGAAGCCGAACGTCATGGGACGGTTCGGATCGTCGCACACGCCGTCCGGCATGTTGAGCGTGAACGCGCCGTCCGCGCCCTGCTTCGTCACGTAGAATTCAAGCTCCACCGCGGCAACCGGCTTGAGACCCGAACGGCCGAGGCGTGCCACCTGCTTTTCGAGAACGGTGCGCGGATCGAGATCGTCCGCCTCCTCGACCGCCATCACCGCCTGCGCGTGCCGGCCGTCGCCGACAGGGACCGGAACGAGGGTGCCCGAAAGGATGCGGCAGTGCAGATCGGGATCGCCCGTCTCCCACAGCCGCCCTGTCTCCTCGACGCAGTTGCCGAGCGGGTCCATGATGAACACCGAGCCCGGCATCATCAGCCCGTTCTTCGCGATCCCAAGAAGGTCACCGCGCCGGAGGCGCTTGCCACGCGCTATCCCGTTCAGGTCGTAGATGAAGATGTCGATCCAATCGACCGTCGGATTGGCGTCCAGGAACGCGCGTGCCTCATCTTCGGTGAGCCTGCCGCTCGTCATCGATCAAAACCCTTTGGAGCCATGTCGCGCGGCTCGAGCGCAGCGCCGAGACGGGACTGAATATTCGCGTAAGAACTGCATCACGCGGCAACCTCTCCGGCGACGTCCTTGAGCGTAAGATCGAGACAGCGGCCGATCACGCGCTCGGCTTCTGCGAACTGCTCCTCGCCCCAGATGAGCGGCGGCGCGCAGACCATGGTGTCGAACACGGCGCGCATGATGAAGCCTTCGCGGAAGAAGTGATCGCGGCAGATGAGGCCGACGCGCCCCGGCTGCTCGAAGCGGCGGCGCGTGCGCCTGTCGGCGACGAGCTCGATGGCACCGAGCAGGCCGACCGAGCGCACCTCGCCGACCAGCGGGTGGTCCTTGAACTTGGCCAGTACGCGCGCAAGCGCCGGAGCCGTGTACTCGTTGACCCGCGGGATAAGCTTCTCCCGCTCGATGATCTCGATGTTCTTCAGCGCGACGGCACACGCAACCGGATGTCCTGAGAACGTGTAGCCGTGGTGGAAGTCGTCGTCGTGGCTCATCAAGGCGTCGGTGATCTTGTCGTGCACGATGATGCCCGACAGCGGGATGTACCCCGAGGTGATCGCCTTGGCGAAGGTGATGATGTCGGGCCTGATGCCGTAGTACTCGGACGCGAACCAGGTCCCGAGCCGCCCGAAGCCGGTAATGACCTCGTCCGCCAATAGCAGCACGCCGTACTTGTCGATGATGCGCTGCACTTCGGGCCAGTAGCTCTCGGGCGGAATCTTCACGCCGCCCGCGCCCTGCACAGGCTCGGCCGCGACGGCGGCAACGTTCTCCGGCCCGACCGCGAGAATCTCATCCTCGATCGCACGTGCCGCGCGCAACCCGAACGCCTGCAGGTCCTCGCCGTCCCGGCCTTCCCCGTACCAGTAGGGGTCCATGACGTGGCGGAAGCCCTCATAGCGCGGATAGCTGTGCTGGTGCACATGGCTCATGCCGCCCATCGAGCCCGCAGCGATGGTCGAGCCGTGATAAGCGTTCTTGCGCGAGATGATGATGCGCCGGCTGGGCTCGCCCTTCAGCACCCAGTAGTGCCGGATGAGACGGATGGCGGTGTCGTTCGCCTCCGAGCCCGACGAGCCGTAGAAGACCTGGTTGAGGCCCTCCGGCGCGATCTCCGCCAGCTTGCGCGACAGCTCGACGACCGGGGGGTGCGTCGTGCGGAAGAACGTATTGTAGAACGGCAGCTCGAGCATCTGCGCGTATGCGGCCTCGGCGAGCTCGCGCCGGCCATGCCCGATCGCGGCGGTCCAGAGCCCTGCCATGCCGTCGAGGATGCGGTGGCCTTCGCTGTCCCAGATGTACGGGCCTTCGGCACGGACGATGACGCGTGCGCCGCCGGTTCTCAGCGAACGGTGGTCCGTGAAGGGGTGGAGATGATGGAGCGCGTCGAGCTCCTGCCAGTGCTTCGTCTGGTTATGACCGGTCACGTCCCTACCTCACCTCGAGCAAGTCCTTAAGCGCGCAGCCGTGGGGCGACAGCGATCCGCAACGGCGGAAATCATCGCTTGCAGCGGGCTCGTTGCGCGGGTAAGGCTACAGTGCAGACCTTATGGGCTACGGTGTAGAATTGTCAAGGGCGAGCACAGGACCGGCCAGAAGGAAGAGCGCGACCAACGCCCGGACGGGCACGCGCGGACGCGTCGATCGCTCCGAGATACTGAGAGCCGCCTTCGAGCTTTTTGCCCGCGAGGGCGATGACGGCTTCTCGCTGCGCAAGCTCGGCATGAGCGTCGGCGTCGACCCGATGACCGTGCTGCATCACTTTCGCTCGCGCGAGGAGCTGCTGCGCGAGATCGCCGACCACGCGCTCGCGACCGTCGCCCAGCCGCTTCCGACGGAGGACTGGCGCTTCGACTTGAAGGCCATCGCCCGCGCCTACCGCGATCTCGCCCGCAAGCACCCGCGCGTGTTCCGCCTGCACTTCCGCTTTCATGCGACAGGTCCCATCGATCACGCCTCGAGCGAGGTCGTCTATCGCGCCATGCGGCGGGCAGGGCTGCCCGACGAGGAGGCCGCCGGCATGGGGCTCGCCTACTACGCGTTCGTTCTGGGTTTTGCGGTGTCGGAGGCCGAGGGCCTGCTGCGCCCCATCGATTGCGACGTCGAGGCCGAGCTCTCTGCGCTCGACCCGCTCGGCTATCCGGCGACGCGCGCGCTCATCCCGGCCTTCAAGTCGCTTGATCCCGACGCCGCCTTCGATGCCTCGATCGATGCCTTCATCGAAGGCGTCGCCCAGCGCACCGCGTAGACAGTCGACTCAGATCCTGCACACGATGTGGAGCGGGACCTACCGATAGGAAGGAAAATAGGCCTGCTCAAGGAATACTCTCATGCTGAGCTACCTACGGTATTTCGTCGAGTGGTATCTCTTTAGGCTCATCATAGTCACGGCGCTCCTCGGTGGTGGAGGCGCGATACTGATCGCCTACGAATTGCTCGCTGACCGACTGGGATTGCGCTCTCCAAGTTTGGACAACCTAGCGTCCTTTCTGGGAACAACACTGACTCTGGTGGGCGTGTTTATCACGGCCGGGTCCATCTTTATCTATTCGCAGAACCCCACGAAGCCTGATCCAGGTAGCTTTCCCGTTGCAATCGTCGTGATGGGCGTCTGCGCGACTTCACTCTACGTACTGTTCACGGGGGGCAAGGTCCCGGACAACCTTGTGAACGGCCTTGCCATGCTCGGCTTGGCAGGCGGACTAGCAAGGATTCAGCCAAACCCACAAAAGTCGGCAAGAGAATTCTGAGCGATCTTCAAGATAAAGACAGCGTGACGTTGTCAATGCGATGATTATCGGCGTCACACCCCACCGGGATGCGCAGCAGCGAGAGCGAGGCGCCGCTCGCTTTGCTGGAGCTGGGCTCTGAACAAGCATCCACTAGCGCGAGCGTCTGGCGCCGGTTTGCGATGTGATGAGCACTCGTGAGCAGGAGTCTGCTGGCGGAAGGGGTGGGATTCGAACCCACGGTGCCCTTGCGAGCACGCCGGTTTTCAAGACCGGAGCCTTAAACCACTCGACCACCCTTCCGATTGACCCGCAACGGGCAGCGGACCCTATAGGCGTCGCGCGGGCCTGACAAGCGATCGCCGCGCACGCCCTGCCTCGGTGGGGATCTCGCCGCGCAGCGCGCAACCATCTGGGGCTGCAGGCATTCTAACCCGCCATCGACAGCTTCACGAGCGCGCTGTGCCGCAGCGCCTCGCGCACCCGCTCCTCGTCGAAGAACCGATAGCCGGCTCCTCCGGCCGCCTTCGAGCGATAGAGAGCGCTGTCGGCCCGCGCCAGCAATGCCTCACTGTCCTCGCCTTGGTGGTGCGCCACCGCGATGCCGACGCTGGCAGCGATCTCCAGCATGCGCCCGTGCACTTCGTAGGGCGCGCTCAGTGTCGCGATGATGCGCGAGGCGAGTTCCCCGGCCTCCTGCTCGGGCCGAGCGGTGATTTGCAGGATGACGAACTCATCACCGCCCAGGCGCGCGACGAGGTCCGGTGCGCGCACGGTGGCGCGCAGTCGGGTGGCGACCTCGCGCAGCAGGACGTCGCCGACGAGATGTCCCAGCGTGTCGTTGATGGGCTTGAATCGGTCGAGATCGATGAACAGCACGGCGATCCTTTCGTCGTGCCGGCGCCCGTTGAGAGCTGCTTCTAGCTGCTCGAGGAATTGGACGCGGTTCGCGAGGCCCGTCAGCATGTCGTGCTCCGCCATGTAGGCGATCTTCGCCGCCTGCTCCATGCGCTCGGTGACGTCCTCCTGCACGTCCACCCAGCCGCCTCCGGCAATCGGTGCGACCTTCTTGAAGATCGTGCGGCCGTCGTGCAGCTGCACGGTCTCAGTGAACGCCCGGCCGTGCCCGAGCTTGGAAAAATGCCGCGCAATCGAACGCACCGTGCCGTCGCGGCCCTCTTGTTGCCTAACATTCGAGACGATCTCCGCGAAGCTCGCCCCGGCGTGCGTCATGTCATCGGACAGACAATAGAGATTTCGGTATGCCGGATTGCACATGATGAGTCGCTTTTCGCCGTCGAACATCGACAGCCCCACCGGCAAGTGGCGAACAGCAGCCTCGAACAATGAGTTCTGCTCGCGCAATGCAGCTTCGCAGCGGATGTTGGCGCGCTGCACGACGGCGGCCGAAAAGGCGGACAGCAGCACGATGCTCGTGACGCCAGCAATGGCTAGCGCCAGGTGAAAGCGATTCATGCCTTGGCCGAAAAAGGCAACCGTTGGATCCGGCTCGATCTGGACCGCGCCCATGGCGGTGAAATGCAATACGCAAATGGCCAGCGCGAGCAGGCTGCCCGCGCGCAAAATTGCACCGAGGCCGCTGGCGGCAGCGTAGAACGCCAGCATGGCCGCACCGGCGAGGGCGCAGCCGAGCACCCATGCTGCCGCCACGAGAGCCGCATCCCATACAATCGTCCCAGGGATGACCAAAGCAGCCATGCCGGTGAAGTGCATGCCGCCGATCGCGAAGCCGATGAGAATGCCGCCCAGTCCAATCCACAATCGCCGCCCACCGGTCGACACGGCGAAGCCGGCCGAGGCGATGCCGATGGCGATCAACAGCGAGCCTATCGTGGCGACGGGCTCATAGTGCGTCGGCATCGCACCCTTGTAAGCCAGCATGGCGACGAAGTGCGTCGCCCAGATGCCCGACCCTGCGCTGACGCCGGTCAGCGCTGCCCATAGGAGCCTGCGGCGCCCGCTGTAAGCATCGGCAATCGAGTACATGAGGAAGGAAGTGAGCGCTGTGGCGACGCAGACCAGCACGGCGAGGCAGAGGAGCCAATAGTCGTGTTCAGTGGCTAAACATGCGAGGACGCGGAACATCCCAACCACCCGCATCAATCAAACATGAATGATACGATCAATTGCTGAAGCAACTATTTCACCAATTGTAGACTCGCAGGCGAGGCACGTCGCCGCAATCTGCCTCAAGGTGCAACCCCGGGGCACCGGAACCGCGGCGAACCAGGCTGACCCTCGCCTTTACCCAATCTCAAGCCTGTTTTGTCACCTTGCGCGGGAGCGCCCGACCGCTGCGGCATGCCACTGCCGGAAAGGATATGGAGCGTGCGGCCGCAAGTGCGTTGATGTGTGCGCGTGGGACCATGACGAAAGCGGTGTTGCGTCCCGAGCTGCGCTGCCCTTCCTCGCTGCTGCTTGCCGCCATTGTCGCCCTACTTATTGCCGCGGCACTCGCCGGCTGCTCCGGCGGCGGATCCTTCGATAGCGGTCTCGGCGTCAGCTCCAGCCCCAGGGTGGCCGGAGGCGGGACAATCCCCAAGGGTGGGGGCGTTTACAAGGTCGGGCGCCCCTATCGCGTCGCTGGACGCTGGTACCACCCCCACGAGGACCCGAGCTACGACCGCGTCGGCACTGCGTCGTGGTATGGCACGGCCTTCCACGGCCGTCGCACCGCCAACGGCGAAATCTACGATATGTACGCACTGACGGCGGGGCACCCGACACTGCCCCTGCCGTCCTACGCCTACGTCACCAATTTGCAGAACGGCCGCACCGTGCTGGTGCGCATCAACGACCGCGGTCCCTACGCTAAGGACCGCATGATCGATCTGTCCTATCAGACGGCCCGCACGCTCGGATTCCATAATCACGGGCTGGCGCGTGTGCGCGTGCGTTATGCCGGACGCGCACCGATGAACGGCGATGACCGCGCCGAGCGTCGCTTCCTCGCGGCGCAGGGCTGGTCGGGGTCCAAGTACGCGCAGACGGCTGATGCGCCGATCACGACGGCCTCGCTCGGCTCCGGCACCGCGGCGCAGCAGCAAGCCGCCCCTTCATGGTCAGTGACGAAGTACCGGCAGGAGATCCGCGAAGGGCGTCAGCCTGCCGCGCCGGCATCAGCGTTGGGCGCGCGATCGGCGGCAACCTATTTGCGCGTCGGGCCGTTCGGGTCAGAGGCAGAGGCGCAGCGGCTGCGTTTCATGCTGGCCGGCGCCGATCCAAGTGCGATTGAGCCCTCCCGCACCGCGGGCGAGCCTGCATACCGGCTGCGCCTTGGCCCTTACGATGATGCCGGCGCCGCCGCAGCCATGGCGCGAATCGCCGCCGCCGGCTTCGACCCCGACGCAAGCATCGAAAATGTCAGCAGATAGCCCGGCCTCCGGACGTTGACATCGGCTGCGTACTGACTTGATAGTCGGATTATCCCGCTGCTGTCCGGCCAATACCGCAAGGTGCAAAAGCCGCAATGCTGTCTTCCATCAAATTGTGCGCCAAGAGCCCGCTGCTGCTGGCCCTGTTGCTGCTCGCTGCAATGACGCTGACGGTAGTGCCGCAACAAGCCTCCGCGCAGAGCGGCGGATTTACGACGCGCGCCAAGTCTGCGGTGCTGCTCGACGCCGATACCGGCGCCATCCTCTACCAGAACAACGCCGACGAGCTGCTGCCCCCGGCTTCGGTCTCCAAGCTGATGACCGCCGCGGTTGTGTTCCGCGCCCTGAAGGAGGGGCGCATCAAGCTCACCGACGAGTTCACGATGAGCGAGCACGCCTGGCGCACGGGCGGCGCACCCTCGCGCACCTCGGCCATGTTCGTGCCCATCAACACCCCGGCGACGATCGATGACCTGTTGAAGGGCCTGATCGTCCAATCTGGCAACGATGCTGCCATTTGCCTCGCCGAAGGGTTGGGCGGCACCGAGGAGCAGTTTGCCAAGCGCATGACCGTCGAGGCGCGGCGCATCGGGCTCACGAAGTCGACCTTCGCCAACCCGAGCGGGCTCTATGATCCGGGCCAGCTGATGACCGCGCGCGAGATCGCCATGCTCGCGCACTACATCATCAAGGAATACCCCGAGTACTACCCGATCTTCTCCCAGCGCTTGTTCGAGTATCGCAAGCACAAGTTCTACAACCGCAACCCGCTGCTGCCGCTCGACATCGGCGCCGACGGCCTGAAGACCGGCTACGTCAAGGAGTCGGGCTATAACCTCGTCGGCTCGACGGTGCAGGGAGGAAAGCGGCTGATCGTCGTCGTCATGGGCCTACCCACCGAGTCCGATCGCACCTCCGAAGCCAAGAAGCTGCTCGACTGGGGTTATCGCAGCTTCGCGCCCTTCAAGCTCTTCAACGCCGGCGAGACCGTCGGCAGCGCCCGCGTGTGGGGCGGCGAGCGGTTCTACGTGCCGCTGACCGGCAATGGACCCATCAACGTGATCTTGCCGCGCGTGCCGGAGAACCCGCGCCTCAAGGCCGAGATCATCTATGACGGTCCCTTGAAGCCCCCGATCAAGAAGGGCGACAAGGTCGCCAAGCTGCGCGTCACCACGCAGACGAACTCCGTCAACGAGGTGCCGCTCTATGCCGCCGAGGACGTCGAGCCGGGCGGCCTCATGCGCCGCGGGCTCGATTCCCTCGCCCATCTCGCCCTGAGCTGGGTGCCCCTGTAGCGCAGCAGCCGCGGGCGTGTTACCGACGCCACACGGCATTTTCGCGCTAGGAACGATCGGGCGTGCTCGGCAAGTTCATCACCTTCGAAGGCGGGGAGGGGTCCGGCAAGTCGACCCAGGCGCGGCTCCTGTCCGAGCAGCTCTGGCGCGTCGGCGTGCACACCTTCATCACCCGCGAGCCCGGCGGCTCCCCATTCGCCGAGGCGCTGCGCAAGGTCATCCTCGACCCCGGCATGCCGCAGCACTCCGCCCTGTCCGAGGCGCTGTTGTTCTACTCCGCGCGCGCCGACCATCTCGACAACACCGTGCGACCGGCGCTCAACGCCGGCCTGTGGGTCATCTGCGACCGCTTCATCGATTCAACGCGCGTCTATCAGGGTGTCGCCGGCGGGCTGCCGGGCGAGGTCATCGACGTCCTCAACCACATGGTGGTCAGCCCCACGTTCCCTGACCTGACGATCATCCTCGACATTCCCGCCGAGCTGGGCCTCGGGCGCGCGCACAGCCGCCGGCTCGACAAGGTCAACCCCGACACCGAGGCCGACGCCTACGAAAAACGCGATCTCGGCTTCCATTGGAAGCTGCGCGATGCATTCCGCGATATCGCCCGCCAGGAGCCGGAGCGCTGCGTCTTGATCGACGCGGCGCAGGACGAGCGCGCCGTCTTCACGCACGTATGGCGCGCGGTGCAGATGCGTCTTCTCGCACCGGTCCGCTGATGGCACGCGCTCCTGCCATCGCCGAGATCGAGGAGCTGCCCGAGGCGGATCGCCTCGAGAATTTCCCGCATCCGAGGCACACGTCGCGGCTCTTCGGGCACGCCGATGCCGAGCGCAATCTTGCCGACGCTCTCGCTGGCGGTCGCATGCATCACGCATGGCTGATCGCCGGCCCCAAGGGGATCGGGAAGGCGACGCTCGCGTATCGTTTTGCGCGCGCGGCACTCGCCGAGCCGTCGGAGCGCAATCCGTCAAACTTGGACATCGGCGAAGCGACGACAGCAACACGCCAGGTGCGCGCGCTTTCCCATCCTGGATTGCTCGTCATTCGCCGTCCGTATGACGTCAAGGCGAAGCGCTTCTCAGCTTCCATCCCCATCGACGAGGTGCGCCGGCTGCGTACCTTCCTCGGCCACCGCGCTGCCGGGGACGGCTGGCGTGTCGTCATCGTCGACGAGGCAAATGAGCTCAACGTCAACGC
>JAEXXM010000056.1 GCA_023405815.1 Pseudomonadota bacterium
GGTTGAAGGTTTATCGGGCGAGCGCGAAGCGCTGTGGGCGCGCATCGAGCGGGCGAGCTTCCTGACGCTGGACGAGAAACGCGCGGCGGTCGGCTATGGCCCCGCGCCACGCGAGGAAGCGTCGACGCAGTCTGATGCGGCGTCGTCGTTCGGCGGCGATGTTGCGCCATTCGTCAAATACAGCCCCGAGCAGCCGCGAGTTCCGTCCGGCAACTCCGACGGCGGGCAGTGGACGGATGGGGGTGGTGGCGGAGGTAGTCGCAATGAGAGCAACACGCAACACGTTCGGGTCGCTCAGGCGGGTGAGCGCAGGCAGCCGATCAGCGTCAGAGAGCACGATGAGAAGTACGGTGGCCACACGATAAGGCATCACGTAGGCAAGAAGGACGCCGAACTTCTCGAAGCGCTAAAGAGAGACCGTCTCGATACCTTTTCGGTTACGATCGCACGCCCGAGACTAGGATCATTTGCGTCCGAGGAGATGGCGAATGATCTGGTGAACCGTACACTCGACGATCTTTCTAGCGAGGTTGAGACGTTCCTTCATGGCGTCCGGCCAAGAGTGGCTCTGATGAAGCGCTTTGGATCGGTGACGGGCAAGGAGGCGTTTCGGCCCGACGCCTTTGCAGATCCCTACATTCGTCCGACGTACAGTGTCAAAGTGGTGATAGAAAGGGACGATCGATCGCCAACTGGCTATCGTCTTCTGACAGCATTTCCCTTCAATCCATTGCCCGGCG
Organism: Pseudomonadota bacterium; assembly: GCA_023405815.1. Taxonomy (GTDB): domain Bacteria; phylum Pseudomonadota; class Alphaproteobacteria; order Rhizobiales; family Hyphomicrobiaceae; genus Hyphomicrobium_A. Next base: position 741 of record JAEXXM010000056.1, read on the forward strand.
AATTAGATTAGTAGGTGGCCGTGATCAATATCCCCTCAGAGTTCCGATATCTCGTTGGTTGCTTCCATCAGGACAGCTTGGAAGGAATCGCCAGTGAACAAGAATGGATAGCGGCGGCGGTCGAGTTCCTGGGCGAGACCCAAAAGGAGGTCGTTCGCGGTTTCTTGGACGATGTTCTCTCCGGTGACGTCAGCAACGCAGATTTGCGGCGCATCTGGGAATCGTCAGATCCCGACTTCCTTATTCCAAACGAGGCTGAGCTGCGCCAGTTTCTGACGCTGATGCGTAACAATCTGGGGGTGTAGCTGAGGCATCTACCGATGGGCTGAGTCTCAGGTGGCTGTCGGTTATGCCCCGGCACCGCGTGAGGAAGCGCCGACGCAGTCTGATGCGGCGTCGTCGTTCGGCGGCGAGGTTGCGCCATTCGTCAAATACAGCCCCGACTAGCCGCGCGTCGCTGCCGGCAACTCGGACGGCGGCCAGTGGACCGACGGCGGAGGCGGTGGTTCTGGAACTAACGCGCCCAGTGAAGCCGGTGAAGGTGAGCAACTCATTCGACTGGCGCAGGCCGCCGAAGACGACGCTACTAAATATCTGGTGGATCTTGAGGAGGAAGAGGCGCGGGGCGCCCATACACTTAGATACCACATTGCTGGGAACGACATCGCGGCGCGGGAGAAACTCGAAGCCCGAACACTTCGGACCCTTACCCATACGTACTACAAGAAGATCAACAGCACGTTCGACTCGATTGAATCGGCATCTGACTTTGTGAACAGGGTGCTTGAAGAAAGCAAAGATGCTGTCGATCTCGTTGCGAGCGGGGCCCAGCCACGCAGGTGGCTATCGAAACGTTTTGGATATGTCACTGGGCGAGAAGCAGAGCGCGTTGGAAAGATCGACAATATCGTGATCAGGAAGACATACAGCGTCGGAGTGGAAATCCGCCATGATCCAAGATCAAGGAAAGGATACTCTGTCCGGACAGCATTTCCGTTCAACGAGGATCCGGAGTAGGGATACGTGGATGTCTGTGCCAGTTGAGTTCAAGAAGCTTGCCCGCCTGTTCCTGCAAGACAGTGATGAAGAGGCCCGAACCCTGTCGGAGTTTGTGTCGTTGGCAGTCCAATTGCTGGACTCGACTGATGTCCCCGGCGCAAAGGCCTATGTTGACAGCCTTCTGAGCGCTGATCTGGGGGAGGCAGAGTTGGATGCCATTTGGGAATCTTGTCACCCAAATTACGGGATCGAAGAAGGGAAGATGATCGAGTTTCTCACCGAAATCCAGCGGCAGCTTAGCAAGGCCATGGCGTAGCTAACCCGAGGGGACCGTTAGCGCATGCGGGAGAACATCGAGCGTCATCATGGGGTCGACAAATAGAGCTCTGCTCTTGTTGACCGGTCTCGGGTTTCTGGGGCTGGTTATCATCGTTGGAGTGTGGATCATGCCAGGTGAAGTCGCAGGTGACCGCAGTGACACCATTCTCACCGGTGGCAACGTATTCCAAACGCCTGATTTTCACTTCCACCTCTATATCGATCCCGCCAAGGGTGGCGCCGCTTCGAGCGCGCGAGAGCTCGTTGAGAGTCTCAAGCGCTTTATGTGGTCAGAACTGGAATTTGACTCTAAGACAGAAAAAGAGGCCTTCGCGCCTTCCAAATATTCCGAGCCATATCTTCGGGACACCTACGGCGTAGCCGTTCTCATCGTTCGCGACCAACAGCTCTGGCGCCGACGTCTTCATTCCTGACGTGAAGAATCTCGTAGCATTGTTCACGGAAATGAGGCGGCAGCTCCGCGCGGCATAGGAGCGGCGTTCAAGGTTACGCTCATCGCTCCGCCATGACCCTGCTCGGCACGTATGATTGATCGCTGCCTCGCTAGGGCGACCGCCCGCCTTTTTGGCGACGTGCTGTGCTGCCGCTGGTCTCCCGCATGGCGAAAGCCTTCTCGGCGTGGCTTTACCCGGCCTACGGCGGCGGCGTGGAGCTGCGCCCCGACCTCGACCAGGTGGAGGGACTCTCCGCCGAGCGCGAGGCCTTGTGGGCGCGCATCGACAAGGTCTCGTTCCTGACGCTCGACGAGAAGCGCGCCGCCGTGGGCTACGAGCCGGCGCCGCGCGAAGAAGTCGAGCCGCAGCCCGGGCCAATGCGGGTGCCGGGGTTCGCCGAGGGCACCGCCTTCTTCGCTGATGAGGCGAAGGCCGGCTTCGACCCCAACCAGCCGCGCGTTCCGGCCGGCGACTCCGACGGCGGCCAATGGACCGACGGCGGCGGTGGAGGAGGTGGCAGCAGTAGAAGCAGTGGTGGTGGGTCGAGCAGCTCTCGCTCCTCGGGCGTCCGCGTAGCGCAAGCCAACACGGGAGGTCGCGTCGGCGCCAGTCGATGATGTGTCATCGTTCGGCGGCGATGATGCGCCATTCGTCAAGTACAGCCCCGATCCAGGTATTCACACAATTCGGAGACATTGATGCTGGCAACTGCAGCTGCGCAGCCTCGCGGCGGCGTGCGCGAAAATGCGCGTGCGCACGAGGTGAAGTTCACGGCGCTGAACCTCAAGGGCGTCGAGGTGGATGGCAGCTTTGCAGGCTACGCCAGCATGTTTCATCGCGAGGACCTTGCTGGCGACGTCGTCATGCCAGGCGCCTTCGCCGATAGTCTGAAAGCGCGCGGCGTAACCGGCATCAAGATGCTGTTCCAGCACGACGCGAACCAGCCGATCGGCGTGTGGACGGCGCTGCGCGAGGACGGGCGCGGCCTTTATGTCGAGGGACGCCTGATGGCGGAGGTCGCCAAGGCGCGGGAGGTGCACGCGCTGATGCGTGCCGGCGCGCTCGATGGTCTCTCGATCGGCTTTCGCACCGTCAAGGGGCGGCGCGACCGCGCGAGCGGGGTAAGGCGCCTGGAAAAGATCGACCTGTGGGAGATTTCGGTCGTCACCTTTCCGCTGCTGCCGGAGGCGCGCGTGCAGGCGATGAAGGCTTCGCCCTTCGCAGGCGTGCTGCCGACCGAGCGGGAACTCGAACGCTGGCTCACGCGGGATGCTGGGCTGAAGCGATCGGAAGCGCGCGCGCTGATGGGCGCGGGCTTCAAAGGCCTCAAGGCCCTGCGGGATGCGGGCCGGCATGAAACCGAGGAGACGGTGCTGGCGAAGCGCATCCGCGCCGCGGCGGCGTCCCTCACCAGCAACACGTAACAAAGGAAGAGACATATGTCGGAACTGGAAACGAAGGCGGGTGGCGGAAGCGTCGGTGCCGCCTTCGAGGACTTCATGCGCGCCTTCGAGGCGTTCAAGGAAACGAACGACGAGCGGCTCTACAGCCTCGAGCGGCGCTCAGTGAGCGATCCCTTGATCGAGGAGAAGCTCGCCCGTATCGACCGGGCGCTCGATGACCATCGTCGCGTCGTCGACGACCTGGCGCTGAAGGCCGCGCGTCCGGCCATCGGCGGCGCTGGTCCGCGCTCCGGCGCGTCGCTCGCCCACAAGTCGGCGTTCGATATCTACGTGCGCAAGGGCGAGCCTGGCGTGCTGCGCGACCTGGAACGCAAGGCGCTGTCGGTCGGCTCCGATCCCGACGGCGGCTATCTCGTGCCGGAGGAGACCGAGCGCACGGTGAACCGCGCGCTGCGCGACATCTCGCCCATCCGCGCCATCGCCGGCATCCGCCAGGTGTCGGGTTCGGTCTACAAGCGGCCGTTCTCCATCACCGGCCCAGCGACGGGCTGGGTGGCAGAGACGGCGTCGCGCCCGCAGACCAATGCGCCGACGCTGGATGAACTATCGTTCCCGACGACGGAGCTCTACGCCATGCCGGCGGCGACGCCGTCGCTGCTCGACGATGCCGCGGTCGATATCGACGAATGGTTGGCGGAAGAGGTGCGCGTCGCCTTTGCCGAGCAGGAGGGCACTGCGTTCGTCACTGGCAACGGCACCAACAAGCCGAAGGGCTTCCTTGCTTACACGGCGGTCGCCAATGCCTCGTGGACGCACGGCAACCTCGGCTTCATCGCCACGGGCACCGACGGCGCATTCCCGGCGGCCGATCCGGCGGACAAGCTGATCGACCTCATCTATGCGCTGAAGGCCGGCTATCGCGCCAACGCGCACTTCGTGATGAACCGCGCGACGCAGTCGGTCATCCGCAAGATGAAGGACGGCGACGACAACTATCTTTGGCAGCCCTCGGGCGCGCCGGGCGAGGCGCCGACGCTGATGGGCTATCCGATCGCGGAGTCGGAGGACATGCCGAACATCGCGGCCGACAGCCTGAGCGTCGCGTTCGGCGATTTCCGCCGCGGCTACCTCATCGTCGACCGCGTCGGCATCCGCGTGCTGCGCGATCCCTACTCGGCGAAGCCGTACGTGCTCTTCTACACGACGAAGCGGGTCGGCGGCGGCGTTGCCGACTTCGAGGCGATCAAGCTCCTGAAGTTCGGCGATTAACCGCGCGAGTTGTCATCCCCGGTGAAGCGGAACCTTGAAGCAGCGACAACTGTCATCCTCGGCCTTGGGCCGAGGACCCAGCTTGCAGCTTGCTCACGGGATGGCCGTTTGGCGCTGACGTACAAATCTCTCTTGCGTCGGTGCTCGCTGATGGGTGGGTCCTCGGGACAAGCCCGAGGATGACACCTTTTTGTTTGGCGTCGCGGTTCCTCCCCCCGCGTCGCCAAGGTGCCGTGCTCCGCACGGACGCCGAAGCGGGACCGCCGTTTTCCCCTGGCGGCGGTCCCGCAGCTTATTTCGCTCACGCTGGCTGATCCGCGCGTTCGCGCGGGCCAGCTGCGCGGGCGCGCCGCACTGGCGGCGGCTCGCCTTGCTCGCCGGTCGCTTCGCGGCCGTTGCCTGATCAACCAACAAAGGAACCGCATGGCCCTGGTGATGACCAGCGCGCCTGCCTTGGAGCCGGTGACGGTGGCCGAGGCGAAGGCGCATTTGCGTGTCGATAGCGCCGCCGAGGATGCGCTGATCGCGAGTCTCATCCTGACGGCGCGGCTGCATATCGAAACGGCGCTAGGACTGGCGCTCATCACGCAAGGCTGGCGCCTGTCGCTCGACCGTTGGCCCGAGGCGCGCGAGGTCGAGCTGCCGCTGCGGCCGCTGCAGGCGGTCGAGGAGGTGCGAATCATCGGCGCCGACGGCGAAGCGACAGTCATCGCGGCGAGCCAATATCTCGTCGATGTCGGTAGCTCGCCACCGCGGCTGGTGCGCCGGAATGCGCTTCCCGCACCGGGGCCGGCGGTGAACGGAATCGAGATCGATCTCATCGCGGGATATGGCGACGAGGCGAGCGACGTTCCGGCGACGATCCGCCAGGCGCTGCTGCTGCTCGTTGCGCATTGGCACGAGCATCGCCATCCGATCGATGTCGGTGCGGCCGATACGGCCGTTCCTGCTGCGGTGTCGGAGCTGCTGATGCCGTTCCGGGTGGCGCGGCTATGAGCGGAGGCATTCACATCGGCGAGCTGCGCGAGCGGCTGGTGCTGGAGGCTCCGGCTCGCACATCGGACGGCGGGGGCGGCGCGTCGGTGACCTGGGGTGAAGTCGCCGTGCTGTGGGCAAAGGTGACTGCGCGCGGGGGCACCGAGAGCTACGAGCTCGACCGCGTTGCCGGCAAGGCGAGCCATGAGATTGTCATTCGCCACCGCAGCGATGTGACGCCATCGATGCGGTTCCGGCTCGGCGCGCGGCTCTTCGATATCCGCGCGGCATTCGACGCCGATGGCCGACGCCAATGGCTCATATGCCTTGCCGAGGAGCGGGACCTGTGAAGCTCGGCGTATCGGTGACGCGCCTCAACGAGGCGGCACTTTTGGCGCGTACGCGGGAGCTCGTGGCGCGCCGGCGTGAGGCGGAGCGTACGCGTTTTGAGGCAAGCGAGGTGAGCGATGGCGAGCGCGAGCTGGGCGCTGCAGCAGGCGATCTACGCCAGCCTGACGAGCGATAGCGCGCTTGTCGCGCTGCTGGGTGGTGAGCGCGTCTATGACGATGTGCCGGAGCGCAAGATGTTCCCCTACGTGACATTCGCTCCGACTTCGGAGCGGGACTGGAGCACCGGCAGCGATGCTGGCACTGAGCACGGCGTCGTGCTGCACGTCTGGTCGCGCGGGGCGGGACGCAAGGAGGCTCTGGCGATCATGGAGGCCGTACGTGTGCGGCTGCACGATGCGGCACTGACGCCAGAAGACCATCGGCTGGTGAACTTGCGGCACGAATCCGCGGAGGTACGGCGCGACGCCGACGGCGAGACGTATCATGGCATCGTGCGATTTCGTGCGGTCACGGAGCCGGTGTGAGTCGGAGCGCTTTCGGCCCCTCATCCTCGGGCTTGTCCCGAGGACCCAGCCATCAGCGATCTCAGGTGCCAACGTGAGGCGTCATATGCGCGACGATGGCCGTCGGAGCAAGCGGAGTGTTGGGTCCTCGGCATAAAGCCGAGGATGACAATCGGGCCGGCGTTGCGCACCAGAACTGAAGTTGGCGGGCACGCAAAGGAAAGTGAGTGAGAGATGGCGGCACAGAAGGGCAAGGACCTTCTTCTGAAGGTCGATAGCGACGGGGCCGGATCGTTCGCGACGATCGCCGGGCTGCGCACGCGCACGCTTGCGTTCAACGCGGAGTCTGTGGATGTCACGCACGCGGAGAGTGCCGGGCAATGGCGCGAGCTGCTGGCGGGGGCTGGTGTCAAGTCGGCGCGGCTGACGGGTGCGGGGATATTCAAGGATGCCGCCTCGGATGCGATCATCCGCAGCTACGTGTTCAACGGCACCATCCGCGACTGGCAGGTGGTGATCCCCGATTTCGGCACCGTCGAAGGGCCGTTCCATATCGGCTCGTTCGAGCTGACCGGGCGGCATGACGGCGAGGTCGCCTTCGAGATCGCGCTGGAGTCGGCTGGCGAGCTGACCTTCGCCGCGACCTAGCGCCCCTCGACAACGGGCGCGCCTCTGGCATGCTGCGGTGATCGCCAGGGGGAATCGATGACCACACTCGCTATCTACGTCGCTGCGGCGATTGCCGAGATCGCCGGCTGCTTCGCGCTGTGGGCGGTGACGCGGCTCAACGCGTCGTGGCTATGGATCGCGCCGGGCGTCGCGAGCCTCGTCCTGTTCGGGTGGCTGCTGACGCGGGTGGATGTCGACTTCGCCGGTCGCGCCTATGCGGTCTATGGCGGCATCTACATAGCCGCCTCGCTCGGGTGGCTATGGGCAGTGGAGGGACGCATGCCGGACCGCTGGGACGTCCTCGGCGCGGCCATCTGCGTCACCGGTGCGCTGATCATTCTCTACGCCCCGCGCGGCGCATAGGCATTGGGCAGTCGGCAATAGGCAATAGGCAATGGTTTCCGACCTTTGTGCCTTGACGCGCAGAGGGAAGCCGTGAGCTGCCACTACATTGTCATCCCGGCACTTGTTGCCGGGATCGAGCCTTGGGTTTGGCGCCGCAGCTGCCGATAGATGGATCCCGGGGACAAGCCCCGGGATGACAATGACATGGAGCTTTCAATGGCAAATGCGCATCGCGGCGAGATCGAGGCCGTGCTGGACGGCAAGGCGTTTCGCCTATGCCTGACGCTCGGCGCGCTGGCGGAGCTCGAAGCTGCGTTCGGCGACGAAGACATGCTGGCGCTGGCGCAGCGCTTCGGCGGCGGGCGGCTTTCGGCGCGCGACTGCGTGCGCATCATCGGCGCCGGGCTGCGGGGCGCGGGATACGAGATCAGCGACGACGTCGTGCGCGGGATGCGGGCCGTGAACGGTGCGGCCGGATACGTCGATGCCGTGGCGCGTCTGCTGCGCGCGACGTTCGGCGACGAGGCAGAAGGGCGGCGCGCGTCGGCGGAGGAGACCGCAAGCGGCCCTTTCCCTGGGACGACGTGATGGCCGCTGGATTCGGCCTGCTCGGGCTTTCGCCGGCGGCGTTCTGGGCGATGACGCCGCGCGAGCTGGCGGCTGCGTTGCGCGGGCGCCTCGGGCCTGCGGGCGCGGGACCACCCGGCAAAGAAGACATTGCGGCGCTGATGCGCCGTTTCCCCGATTAGCGAGGCAGCATGGCAGATTGGAATGCGCCCGCCGACACGTTGACCGTGGCGGTGCAGGCGGACACATCGCAGTTCCAGCAGCAGATCGCCGATGCGTCGCGGCTGGGGCGTCAGTTCGGCAACCAGCTCGTCACGGCGTTCGACGGCATCGCCATCAAGGGCCGCGGCGTCGGCGATGTGCTGCGGGGGCTGGCGCTGAACCTGTCGCAGCTCGTGCTCAAGGCGGCGCTGCGGCCGTTGACGGATTCGATCGGCGGCGCGGTGGCGGGCCTGCTGAGCGGGGGGCTGGGGTTCGCGAAGGGCGGCGTGATCCAGCAGCGGCTGCCAGTGCCGTTCGCATCGGGCGGCGTGATCGCGAGCCCCGTGACGTTTCCGCTTGCGGGCGGGCGCGTGGGACTTGCGGGCGAGCGCGGTGCGGAGGCGATCATGCCGCTGACGCGCGGACCGGACGGACGGCTCGGTGTTGCAGCGCAGGGTGCCGGCGGTGGCGTCAACGTCACGTTCAACGTGACGACGCCGGATGCTGAGAGCTTCAGGCGCTCGGAGGCGCAGGTGGCGGCGATGGTGGCGAGGGCCGTCGCGCTGGGGCAACGAAATTTGTGAAGCAGTGGGCAGTCGGCAGTAGGCAGTAGCGGCATGAGCTTTCACGAGATCCGATTTCCGACCGACATATCGCGCGGGGCGCAAGGAGGGCCGGAGCGGCGCACGGACGTGGTGGTGCTCGGCTCGGGGCATGAGGAACGCAACGCGCGCTGGGCGGACTCGCGCCGCAGCTACAACGCAGGGTATGGCGTCAAGTCGATCGACGATCTCGACGCGGTGATACAGTTCTTCGAGGAACGGCGCGGGCGGCTCTATGGCTTTCGCTGGCGCGATCACGCCGACAGCAAGTCGTGCCTGCCGAGCGGGAGCGTCTCCGCGCTCGACCAGGCGATCGGCACTGGCGACGGAACGCGCGTCGCGTTCCAATTGCGGAAGACCTACGGCAGCGCGCATGCGCCGTGGCCGCGTGCGATCCTGAAGCCCGTCGAAGGCAGTGTGGTTGTCGCGGTCGGTGGCGTCGCGGCGAGTGAGGGCACGGACTTCACGGTGGATACGACGACGGGCGTTGTGCTGTTCCAGCCGGGGCATGTGCCGGGTGCCGGTGCGGAGGTGACGGCCGGCTTCGCGTTCGATGTGCCGGTGCGCTTCGACACCGACCGGCTGGAGATCAACCTGCAAGGGTTCCGGCACGGGGCCATTCCTCACATTCCGATCGTCGAGGTGCGGCTGTGAAGCAGATTTCACCCGAGCTGCAGGCGCACCTCGACAGCGGGGCGACGACGCTGTGCTGGTGCTGGCGGCTGACGCGGCGCGATGAGACGCGGCTCGGCTTCACCGACCACGACCGTGACGTCGCCTTCGACGGGACGACGTTCGAGGCGGCGGCGGGGTTCACGGCGAGCGAGATGCGCGACTCGGTCGGGCTCAGCGTCGACAACCTCGAGGTGCAGAGTGCGCTGTCGTCGGAGCGGCTGAGCGAAGCCGACCTGGTGGCGGGAGTCTACGACGACGCGCGGGTGGAGATCTTCCGCGTCAATTGGGCGGCGCCGGAGCAGCGGGTGCTGATGCGCTCGGGGAGCCTCGGCGAGGTGCGGCGCGCCGGGCTGACCTTCACCGCCGAGGTGCGCGGGCTATCGCACTACCTGCAGCAGCCAAAGGGGCGGCTCTATCAATTCACATGCGACGCTGACCTTGGCGATACGCGGTGCAAAGTGCTGCTGTCTAATCCACTCTATCGCGGCGATGGCGCGATCGTCGCGGTCGCAAGCGAGCGGCGGTTTACTGTGAGCGGCCTCGATGCTTTCGAGGACGACTGGTTCTCGCGCGGGCTGCTGACGTTCACCTCAGGTGCGGCGAACGGGCAGGCAATCGAGGTGCGGGCGCACGGCAAGAGCGGGGATACGGTGAGCATCGAGCTGTGGGCGCCGGCACGCGGGCCGCTCGAGGTGGGTCAGACGTTCGTCATCGCGGCGGGGTGCGACAAGCACCTTGCGACGTGCCAGGCGAAGTTCGGCAACGTCGCCAATTTCCGCGGCTTCGCGCACATGCCGGGCAACGACTTCGTGACGAGCTTTGCTGGCAAAAATACGTGATGCGTAGCGCTTGCGGAGACTTGCGTGGATGGCCGCCTGCGCGGCCATGACGTGAATAGGATGTGACCGAGTAATCGCATGATGACGCAAGTGGCCTGCGAGGGCATTTCGCGAGACAGCATCGTGCGGGCTGCGCGCGGATGGATCGGCACGCCGTACCATCATCAGGCAAGCGTGCGCGGCGTCGGGGCCGATTGCCTGGGGCTGGTTCGCGGCGTGTGGCGCGAAGCTTATGGCTGCGAGGCGGAGACGCCGCCGCCGTACAGCCGCGACTGGGCCGAGGCCGGCGGAGAAGAGACGATGCTCGGCGCCGCGGCTCGGCACCTCGTTCCTATCGCGGCGGCCGAGGCGAAGGCTGGTGACGTACTGATCTTTCGGTTGCGCGCGGGGACGGTCGCCAAGCACGCGGCCATTCTTTCCAGCGAGACGACGATGATCCACGCGATGGAGGGCGCGGCGGCGTGCGAGGTGCCGCTGTCTGGCTGGTGGCGTCGGCGCATCGCCGGCTCCTTTGCATTCCCCGGGACGGTGCGCTGATGGCTACGCTTGCTCTTGCCGCTGCCGGCGCTGCGGTCGGCGGCGCAGTGCTGCCGACCGGCTTCACGCTGCTCGGTGCGACGATCACGGGCGCCAGCATCGGTACGCAGATCGGCGCCATCGCCGGGTCGGTCATCGATCAGGCGCTGCTCGGCGGTGCGGGCAAGTCGCGCCACAGCGAAGGCCCGCGGCTTTCCGAATTGCACATCACGGCGTCGACAGAGGGCGCGCCGGTGCCGCGCATCTATGGGCGCGTTCGTCTCGGCGGGCAGGTGATATGGGCAACGCCGTTCGAGGAGGATGTCGTCACATCGTCGAGCGGCGGCAGCGGCAAGGGCATTGCGTCCGCGCCCGCCTCGACGACGACCGAATACCGCTACTATGCGAACTTTGCGGTGGCGTTGTGCGAGGGGGAGGTCAGCGGGCTCGGGCGCATCTGGGCGGACGGCGTCGAGATCGACCGGTCGCAGATCATGCATCGCGTCTATCTCGGGTCGGAGACGCAGGAGGCAGACGGCCTGATCGTCGCGCGCGAGGGCGCGGCGAATGCACCCGCATATCGCGGTGTCTGCTACGTGGTGTTCGAGCGGCTGGCGCTGGCGCAATTCGGCAACCGGCTGCCGCAGCTCTCGTTCGAGGTCTATCGCTCGGTCGAGGCGTTCGCGACGGAAATCCGCGCCGTGGTGCTGATCCCGGGATCGGGAGAATTCTGCTACTCGCCGACGGCAGTGACGCAGCAGGTGGGGCTCGCGGGATCATCGCCGGAGAACGTGCACACGCGCCAGGGCGGAACGGACTGGACCGTCTCCATCGATCAGCTCGAGGCGAGCCTGCCGAATGCGCGCAACGTTTCGCTGGTGGTGAGCTGGTTCGGCACCGACTTGCGCGCGGGCGTGTGCGAGCTGAAGCCCGGCGTGGAGCATGCCGACAAGATCACCAATCCGGTGTCATGGAAGGTGGCGGGTGTGGAGCGCGCGTCGGCGTATGTCGTCAGCCAGCGCGAGGGGCGAGCGGCCTACGGCGGCACGCCGAGCGACAAAAGCGTGATCGACGCCATCCGCGACCTGAAGGATCGCGGCATCGGCGTGACGCTCAACCCGTTCATCCTGATGGACGTGGCGGAGGGAAACACGCTTGCGAACCCTTACGGCGGCACAAGCCAGCCGGCCTATCCCTGGCGCGGACGCATCACGGTGCATCCGGCAGCCGGGCAGCCGGAGAGCCCGGACAAGACCGCAGCAGCGGCGAGCCAAATTGCGGCGTTTGTCGGTGTCGCAGGTCCTGATGACTTCACGCTGGTCGGTGACGAGGTGGTCTACTCCGGTCCGGACGAGTGGTCGTTCCGGCGGATGGTTCTGCATCATGCTTATCTGGCGAAAGCGGCCGGCGGCGTCGATGCGCTCCTAATCTGCAGCGAGCTGCGGGGTTTGACTTGGGTGCGCGATGGCGCCTCGCACTATCCGTTCGTCGATGCGCTGATCGCGCTCGCCGCAGACGTGAACGAAGTTCTGCCGGAAGCGAAGATCGTCTACGCAGCGGACTGGTCCGAGTACTTCGGGCATCAGCCCGCAGACGGGACGGGCGACGTCTACTTCCACCTCGACCCGCTGTGGGCCTCGGCGGCCATCGATGCCATCGGCGTCGACGTCTACTGGCCGCTGGCGGATTGGCGCGAAGGACGCGACCATCTCGACTATCAAGCGGGCGTTCGCTCGATCTACGAGCTGCCTTACCTCATCGGCAACCTGCGCGGCGGCGAGGGCTTCGACTGGTACTACGCGTCGGCCGAGGATCGTGCGGCGCAGGTGCGGTCGCCGATCACCGACGGCGCAGGCAAGCCGTGGGTGTTCCGCTACAAGGACATCAAGTCGTGGTGGCTCAATGCCCACTACGACCGCCCCGGCGGTGTCGAGAGCGGTACGCCGACGGCTTGGGTGCCGCAGTCGAAGCCGTTCTGGCTTACCGAGATCGGCTGCCCGGCGGTCGACAAGGGGGCCAACCAGCCGAACGTGTTCGTCGATCCGAAGAGTTCGGAGACGGCGCTTCCGTATTTCTCCAAGGGCACGCGCGACGACTTCATGCAGCGGCGCTTTCTGCGCGCATTCATCGAGGGGCTCGATCCGGCATCGCCCAACTATCTCGACGGGGCCAACCCGGTGTCGGGGCTCTACGGCGGCCGCATGGTCGATCTCGACCACGTGCACGTCTACACGTGGGATGCGCGGCCCTATCCGGCGTTTCCGTTCGAGACCGAGGTTTGGGGTGACGGTGACAACTGGCGTCTCGGCCACTGGCTGACGGGACGCTTCTCGAGCGCGCCGCTGGCCGAGACGGTAGCGCAGCTCCTCAATGACTACGGCTTTCAGGCGCACGACACCGGTGCGCTGAACGGCACGGTGCCGGGCTATGTCGTCGATCGCGTCATGGCCGCACGCGATGCGCTCGAGCCGCTGGAGGTTGCTTACTTCTTCGACGCGCTCGAGAGCGGGGGCGAGATCGTATTCCGGCATCGCGGTGCGGAGCCGCCGGCGATCGAAGTCGGCATCGGCGACCTGGTCGAGACGCGGCCGGACAGCGCTCTTCTCACGCTCACGCGCGGGCAAGAGACCGAGCTTCCGGCATCGGCGAAGGTGCGGTTCATCTCATCAAGCGGCGACTACGGTCAGGCCGTGTCGGAGGCGCGCCGCATCGCCGGTGCAAGCGGCCGGGTGAGCCAGGCCGACCTGCCGCTCGTGCTGGAGGGTGCGCAAGCCGAGACGATCGCGGAGACGTGGCTGTTCGAGGCCTGGGCCGCACGCGAGCGCGCGAGCTTCTCGCTGGCGCCGAGCAAGCTGGCGGTCGAGCCCGGCGACAGCGTGCGCATCGGCGGCGCGGATGGCGCGCGGCTCTATCGCGTGACGGAGATAGGCGAGCACGGCGCGCGCGAGATAGAGGCGCGCAGCATCGATCCGGAAATCTATGCTGCGGGGACGGGCAAGGAGCGACCGGGACGCGGCGGAGCGGCGACGATCACAGGGCAACCGCTGGTCGAGTTCATCGACCTGCCGCTGCTGCGTGGGGATGAGCCTGCCGCCGCGGGGTATGTCGCGGCGACGCAGACGCCATGGCCGGGGAGCGTGGCGATCTACGGATCGCCGGAGACGACGGGCTATGTGCTCAAGGGCCTGGCGAGCGCGCCGGCGACAGTCGGAGTCACGCTCGATGACCTGCCGACCGGGCCCGAGGGGCGGATCGATCACGGCGTGCGACTGAGGGTGAAAGTCGAGGGCGAAGCCCTGACGTCATGCACGCTGCTGCAACTCTACTCCGGGCGCAATGTGGCCGGCGTGCGTAACGCCGACGGCGAATGGGAGGTGCTGCAGTTCGCCAATGCGGCTCTGATCTCACCGGGGACGTACGAGCTCTCCGGGCTTTTGCGCGGACAGGGAGGCACCGAGCGCGCGATGCGGGCGCCGGTGTCCGCGGGAGCGCGCTTCGTGCTGATCAACACGGCGCTGGCGCGGCTCGATCTCGCCGCGGCGGAGTTGCGGCTGCCGTACTCGTGGAGGGTGGGGCCGGCGACACGCGATATCGGCGATGCGACATATGTCGCGGCCGCGCACACGTTCCAGGGCCTGGGTCTGAAGCCACTGTCGCCTGTGCATGTCCGCGCGACGCGCAGCTCGGGCGACACTACGATCTCATGGCTGCGGCGCACGAGGATCGGCGGGGATGCCTGGGAGGCTCCAGACGTTCCGCTGGGCGAGGATGTCGAGAGCTACGAGGTCGATATTCTCGACGGCACACTGGTGAAGCGCACGCTTCCGTCGGCGACGACGAGCGTCACGTACACGAGCGCACAACAAGGCGAGGACTTCGGCGCGCCGCAGTCATCGCTGGACGTGCGCGTCTATCAGCTTTCGGCCGCCTACGGTCGCGGCACGCCGCGCGAAGCGACGGTGTGAGACGGCAGCGGAGCCAACCTCCCACTGTCATCAAAGAACTTCTGTTGAGTGTTTGAGACGTGGATCCTCGGGACAAGCCCGAGGATGACATTCTATTGCAAGCGCGTAGAACTCTTTGACGGTCGAAGTGGCGAACGGTCGCCTTCCCGGTGTCATCCTCGGGCTTGTCCCGAGGACACAACTATCAGCTTGCTCTGTCGCCGAAGTGGTTGCGAGCGGCTAGCGCTGCTGCGTGCTCACCATACGCTGGAGTGTGCGGCGCTGGGTCCTCGGGGCAAGCCCGAGGATGACGCTGAGCTGGACGCGTTGAGCAGAGGCACAGAAATGCAGCAGCCGGCGTGGATGGCGGCGGCGTGGACGGAGCTCGGCCAGCGCGAAGTTGGTGGTTCGGCCGACAATGCGCGCATCCGGTCTTTCTTCCGCGAGGTCGGACAGCCGGCGAGCCTGCATGACGAAGTGGCGTGGTGTGCGGCGTTCGTCGGAGCGTGCCTCGAACGCGCCGGCCATGCGTCGACGCGCTCGCTGATGGCGCGCTCCTACCTGCGCTGGGGGGAGAAACTCGACGGGGGCCGCTTCGGTGCGATCGCCGTGCTCTCGCGCGGCAGCGATCCGGCGGCGGGCCACGTCGGCTTCCTCATCGGCGAGATAGAGGCGCACCTTATTTTGCTCGGCGGCAATCAGGGCGATGCCGTGAGCGTGGCGGCTTACCCCAAGGCGCGGCTGCTCGGGTTTCGTTGGCCGCCGAGCGCATCCAACGCCGACGCTCGCAAGGCGCAGCAAGCACCTCAGAGCGACGCGCTCTTTGCCCGCGGGCTTGCCCACGTGCTCGAGATGGAAGGTGGCATTAGCGATGATCCGTACGATCCCGGCGGGTTGACCAACAAGGGCATAACGCTGCGCGTCTATGCCGAATGGAAGGGCGTTGAACCTGACGAGGGCCTCGAGGCGGAGCTGAAGCGCATCTCGGACGAGGCCGTGCGCGACATCTATTTGCAGCGCTACTGGCGCCCGGCGCATTGCACGGAGATGGCGCCAGCGCTGGCATTCCTGCACTTCGACGCTGCAGTCAATCACGGGGTGACCGGCGCGATGCGGCTCTTGCAGCGCGCGGTCGGAACCGATCCCGATGGCGAGATCGGACCCAATACGCGCGCTGCGATTGCGCGGTTTTCCATGGCGGATGTCCTGCGGCGGTATGCGGATGCGCGGCGCGCGCGCTACCGCGCGCTGCCGCACTTCTGGCGCTTCGGGCGCGGGTGGCTCGCGCGCGTCGACAAGACACTGGCGCGAGCGCTCGCCATCGCCGGCGAGCACGCAGATGCCGACACAACTTTGGCCTCAGCAAGCGATGAAGGAGCTGGCGACATGAGCGACACGACGAGCGAAACGCAGACGGCGGGCAAGTGGTGGGGCCAGTCGATCACCATCTGGGGGGCGATCATCACGGGCCTGTCGACAGTGCTGCCGGCGCTCGGCCCGGTGCTCGGCATCGATATCACGGGCGAACTCGTGCGCGAGCTCGGCGACAATATAGTGGTGACCGTGCAAGCAGTTGGGGGACTGATCGGCACGCTGATGACGATCTATGGCCGGGCGCGCGCGAGCACGCCGCTCGCTCAGCGCAGCGTGCAACTGAAACTGTGACGCGCGCTGCCATTCATGCCCGGTTCAGCGGCATGTCGTTAACCACGACGCATATGCCACTCATTTTCTCATGACTTACATGCTTCGGATCGCGGCTTTCTTCTTTCTCCTTCTCGGCATTTACATTCCGCACTCCTTCGCCACGCCCGCCTGCATCGCCGACTGGTCGATTGCAGCGCCGATCGTGCACAAGGAGAAACTGACGACCGTCGAGGCGCTGTCGCGCATCGCCGCTGAAAAGATCTCCGGCAGCGTCATCGTCAGGACGACGCTGTGCGAGGATAACGGGGCGTTCTTCTATAGGATCGTCACACGCGATGCCCATGGCCGGCTTTCGACGCTCAGCGTCGATGCGCGCACGCCGTTCGGGCGCTGAAGGGCGCGGCGGGGTTCGCAACCTCGGGTTTCTCGCCTAAGGTCTGGCTTCAACGCTCGATCCAGAAGCGAAACAGGGAGAAGGCCGATGCCGTACGTCGATGGATTCGTAGTGCCAGTGCCGAAGAAGAACCTCGATGCCTATCGCAAGATGGCGCTCAAAGCCGGCAAGGTCTGGATGGAGCACGGCGCGCTCGAGTTCAAGGAGTGCGTCGCCGAGGACGTGAAGCCGGGCAAGCTGACATCGTTTCCCCAGAGCGTGAAGCTGAAGCCCGGCGAGGTCGTGGTCTTTTCCTACATCGTCTACAAGAACCGGGCTGCGCGGGACAAAATCAACAAGAAGGTCATGGAAGACCCGAGGCTCTCGAGCATGATGGCGGGCAAAGACATGCCCTTCGACGGCAAGCGCATGGTCTACGGCGGCTTCGAGACGCTGGTCGACCTGAAATAGCCCCGCTCCGGCGCACTTTGATGAATCGTGAGCGCCCCGCTATAGTCCGGCGAATTCTGGGAGAAATGCGGGGGAGCCGTGCGCGTCCTGGTCGTCGAGGATGACAAAGATCTGAACCGGCAGCTCGTCGCGGCGCTGGGCGATGCGGGCTATGCGGTCGATTCGGCCCTCGACGGCGAGGAAGGCTACTTCCTCGGTGACACCGAACCCTACGACATCGTCATCCTCGATATCGGCCTGCCGAAGATGGACGGCATCTCCATCCTCGAGCAGTGGCGGCGCGCCGACCGCAAGATGCCGGTGATCATCCTCACCGCGCGCGACCGCTGGAGCGACAAGGTCGCGGGCATGGATGCGGGCGCCGACGACTATGTGGCCAAGCCCTTCCACATGGAGGAGCTGCTGGCGCGGGTGAGGGCGCAGGTGCGGCGCGCATCGGGCCACGCCAAGGCCGAGATCGAGTGCGGGCCGCTGCGGCTCGACACCAAGACGGCGCGCGTCACCTGCAACGGCCAGCAGATCAAGCTCACCTCGCACGAGTACCGGCTGCTCGCCTATCTCATGCACCACAACGGCAGGGTCGTGTCGCGCACGGAGCTGGTCGAGCACCTCTACGAGCAGGATTTCGACCGCGATTCGAATACGATCGAGGTGTTCATCGGCCGTTTGCGCAAGAAAATTCCCGTCGACGTCATTGAGACGGTGCGCGGACTCGGGTACCGCCTTAGCGAGACGCCGCAAACCTAGTGTGATGATCGACACGTCCGCACATCATCCGCGGCTGGGTTCAAGAGCGGACTTCTCGATCTGAATCACACTAGAGTAACATTACACCTAGTGTCCTTCAGATCGGGAAATTCGTTCGACATCTGCGGCACGAGGTGACGAATTTCGCGATCAGGACACTAGCACCGGATGCGATTCAACTCGCTCGCCTTCCGACTGTTCGCCACCGCCGCAGCCTGGACGCTGGTGGTGCTGCCGATTGCCGGCTTCATCATCTACCGGCTTTACCGCGACGACGTGCAGACGAGCTTCGACGGGCAACTCTTGAAGCTCGTCAATGCCATCACGGTCGACAGCATGGGGTCGTCGGAGGGCGCGCAGCCGCTGCCCCCCTCGAACCTCTACGAGCCGTTGTTCGAGGTGACGCACTCGGGCTGGTACTGGCAGATCACGCCGCTGTCGCCGGCCAACGGGCGCAAGCTCGTCTCGCCGTCGCTTGCCACATGGTCGCTGCCGTCGCCGGCGGCGAAGTCGGTCAAGCCCGACGAGACGGGTGCGCGGTGGATGAACGTCAAAGGTCCCAAGGGCGAGCCCTTGCGGATGGTCGAGGTGATCGACTCGCTGGGGCACGAGCCGGGCAGGCCGACTTACTCCATAGTCGTCGCCGGCCCGCAGGATTGGCTCGACCATCTCGTGGCGAACTTCCGCTACCGGCTGACGACGGCATTGGCGCTGGCGGGTCTCGGCCTCGTGGCGGTGACGCTGTTCCAGGTGCGCTTCGGCCTGTTGCCGCTGCGGCAGATCGAGGGTGGCCTTTCCAACATCCGCAACGGCACGGCGACGACGCTCGAAGGCGACCTGCCGGCGGAGATCGAGCCGCTGCAGTCGGAGCTCAACGCGCTGATCCGCTCGAACAACGCCATCGTCGATCGCGCGCGTACGCAGGTCGGCAACCTGGCGCACGCGCTTAAGACGCCGCTCGCGGTCATCACCAACGAGGCGCGAGGCGACAAGACCGGCCTCGGCGAGAAGGTGATCGAGCAGGCCGAAGTCATGAAGGAGTCGGTGACGCGCTACCTCGATCGCGCGCGCATGGCGGCGCGCGTCGGCGTCATCGGCCGGGTGACGGAGGTCGCTCCGGTCATACAGTCGCTGGTGAGGGCCCTGCAGCGGATCCACCAGGAGAAAGGCATCGTCATCAATGTCGAGTGCCCGGCGGAGGCACGATTCTCGGGTGAGAAGCAGGACCTGGAGGAGATGCTCGGCAACCTTCTGGACAACGCCTGCAAGTGGGCGAAGCACGAGGTCGATCTCAACGTCGACATTCCCCCGTCGACGTCGCGGGCGCGCAACCGGCGGATTGCGATCACGGTCGCGGACGATGGGCCAGGGCTGACGGACGATCAGCGCTCGAAGATCGGAAAGCGGGGGCTGCGGCTCGACGAGACGAAGCCCGGGTCAGGGCTCGGGCTGTCGATCGTCATGGAACTGGCGCACTCCTATGGGGGGACCTGCGACCTCGCCCGGGCCAAGCAGGGCGGCCTCGCGGTGCATTTGAACCTGCCGGCTGGCTGACACGAGCTGAGAGAGGCTTGGCGTGCGGCCATTGTTGAGCGAGTTGATAGCCGCGCCTAAGGCGCGGGGCGCTATGCGCCCTTGCCGCCCTCGGCGGCCGGTATGGGCGGCTTTGAGGGGAGCCAATCGCCGCAATCGGGCCCGGTTTCCGTCACGGCCGGTGCACATTGTTTGGCTAGTCGGCTACACTGTGGTGCAAAAGCACAAGGGCTTGGCCGAGCGCCAATGCCTTCGGGGAGACTTACCATGCGCATCGGGCGCTTTGCTGCCGTTCTGCTCATTCCGGCGCTGTTGCCGGCGTGCGGGCCTGATGGTCCGAGCAAGGCCGACACCGGCATGATCGTCGGCGGCGTTGCCGGCGGCATCATCGGCAACCAGGTCGGCAAGGGTACCGGCAACGTGCTGGCGACCGTGGCCGGCGCCATGATCGGCGGCATCGTCGGCAGCGAGATCGGCCGCTCCATGGACGAGCAGGACCGCCGGCTTGCCGAGCAGGCCGAATATGCCGCGCTCGAGGAGGGCCCGTCGGACAAGCCGAGGCGCTGGCGCAATCCCGACAACGGCCGCTACGGCGACGTCACGCCCGGGCGCCCATACAAGCGGGCCAGCCTCGACTGCCGCGACTATACGCACACTGTTTACATTGACGGGCGCCCGCGGACGATGCGCGGCACGGCCTGCCGCAATCCCGACGGCACATGGTCCAATGTCAGCTAAGCCGACGGGGTCCAACGTCAGCTAACGCTGACGCCGCTCGTGACTTTCCCTGATCGCCGTCATTAGGCGATCAGGCGTCAGGGCGACAGCGGTAATTCCTTTTCATCATCTTGCGCTGCGGCAGAAACCTTGCCGCGGGCCGGCGGGCTTGTCAGTTGCGCTCCTGAGCCCTATTCCAGCCCCGCAGCGGGGTTTGGATAGCGCATGGTGCTGTGGATCTTATTTGCGGTCTTGGCGGCTGCCGTCGTGTGGGCGGTGACGCGGCCGCTGCTCGCGCAGGCACCGGATGCGCCCGCTCCCGACGATAACGAGATCGCCGTCTATCGCGATCAGCTCGCCGAGATCGAGGCGGAGCGCGCGCAGGGGCTGCTCGGTGGAGCCGAGGCCGAAGGCGCACGCATCGAGCTGGCGCGCCGGCTCATCCGCCGCGCCGAAGATCAGCAGCGCCCGGCTGATGCTGCCGCCAATCCCGGCGGTCGTCTGCGCCACGCGGCGATCTATGCGGCTGCTGCGCTGCCGGTTCTCGGCATCGCGATCTATCTTTCGCTCGGCTCTCCCGATCTGCCGAGCCGGCCCTATGCGGCGCGGCTCGATACGCCGATCGAACAGGCGACGGCAGCCGATCTCGTCGCGCGCGTCGAGGCGCACCTGCGCGAGCATCCCGAGGACGGTCGCGGCTGGGACGTGCTGGCGCCGGTCTACATGCGCATGGGCGATCTTGCGCAGTCCGCCGACGCTTTCGCGCGCGCCATGCGCCTGCTGGGCGAGTCGCCGAAGCGGCTCGCCGGGTTTGCGCGCGCCAACATCCTGCAGCAGAACGGCGTTGTCACCGAGCCGGCGCGTGTCGCCTACGAGAAACTTCTGAAGCTCGAGCCGCAATCGATCGAGGCACAGGCGTGGCTCGCCATCGCGCGCGAGCAGGACGGCGATCTCAAAGGGGCGGAGGCCGAGTACCGGCGGCTGTTGCCTGGGTCGGAAGACCCGTGGAAGGGACTGCTGACGGCGCGGCTGCAGGCGGTGACGGACAAGATCGCCGGCAAGGAGCCGGCGGACGCGCATCAGCCGGATATCGGGGCGTCGATGCGCCCCGCCGATCGCGACAAGCTCATCAATCAGATGGTCGATGGTCTTGCCGCGCGGCTGAAGCAGGACGGCAAGGACCTCGACGGTTGGATGAAACTCGTCCGCTCATACGTGGTATTAGGGCGGCGGGACGATGCGGCGACGGCGCTCTCCAATGCGCGCGGGCAATTTGCGGGCGACGACAAATCGCTCGCGCAACTGAACGATCTGGCGCAGAGCCTGGGGCTGGGCTCGTGAGCGCAGCGAAGGAGACGGCATGACGCGGAAGCAGCGGCGCGGCGTTCTGATCGGTGTGGGCGTCGGCGTGCTCATGGTCGCCGTCGCCCTGGTGCTCTTCGCGCTGCGCGACTCCATCGTCTTCTTCCATACGCCGAGCGATCTCGCCGAGAAGCCGATCGCGACCGGGCAACGGTTCCGGCTCGGCGGGCTTGTCGCGGCCGATTCGGTGAAGCGTGGGCAGGGGACGAAGGTCGAGTTCGTCGTCACCGACACGTTGAAGACGGTTCCGGTCGTCTATGAGGGCGTGCTGCCCGACCTCTTCAAGGAAGGCCAGGGCGTCGTTGCCGAAGGCAAGCTCTCCGAGGACGGCACATTCCTCGCCGACAGCGTGCTCGCAAAGCACGACGAGAACTACATGCCGCCCGAAGTGGCGAAGGCGCTCGAGGCAAAGGGCGTGAAGCTGGGTAAGGGCGCGACGCATCCGGCAGAGGCGACACAGTGATCATCGAGCTGGGACACTTCGCGCTGGTGCTGGCGCTGCTGATCGCGATCTTGCAGACGGTCGTGCCGGCCTACGGCGCGCATGTGCGTGATCCCCGGCTCATGGCCGTCGCCGAGCCGGCGGCGCTGTGCCAGCTCGGGCTGCTGCTCGTTGCGTTCCTGGCGCTGACGCAGGCGTACGTAATGTCCGACTTCTCGGTCGCGAACGTCGCGGCGAACTCGCACTCGACGAAGCCGATGCTCTACCGGATCTCGGGCGTGTGGGGAAACCACGAAGGCTCGATGTTGCTGTGGGTGCTGATCCTTGCACTGTTCGGAGCGGCCGTCGCCGCGTTCGGGCGCAACCTTCCGGCGTCGCTGAAGGCCAACGTGCTCGCGGTGCAGGCATCGATCGCGGTGGCGTTCATCCTCTTCATCCTGCTGACGTCAAACCCGTTCCTGCGCATCGATCCGCCGCCGGCGGACGGCAACGGTCTCAATCCGATCCTGCAGGACCCGGCGCTCGCGTTCCATCCGCCCTTCCTCTACACGGGCTATGTCGGCTTCTCGATCGCCTACTCGTTCGCGATGGCGGCGCTGATCGACGGGCGCATCGATGCCGCGTGGGCGCGCTGGGTGCGGCCGTGGACGCTCGCGGCATGGATGTTCCTGACGCTTGGCATCGCCATGGGCTCGTGGTGGGCGTACTACGAACTCGGCTGGGGCGGCTGGTGGTTCTGGGACCCGGTCGAGAATGCGTCGTTCATGCCCTGGCTGGCGGGCACTGCGCTTTTGCATTCGGCGCTGGTGATGGAGAAGCGCGACGCGCTGAAGGTATGGACGGTGCTGCTGGCGATCCTCACCTTCTCGCTGTCGCTCATGGGAACGTTTCTCGTACGCTCGGGCATCCTGACGTCGGTGCACGCGTTCGCCGTCGATCCCAAGCGCGGCGTGTTCGTGCTCGCTATCATGACGGTGTTCACCGGCGGCGCGCTGGCGCTGTTCGCTTTGCGTGCGCGCGACCTGCGCCAAGGCGGCATCTTCGCGCCCATCAGCCGTGAAGGCGGCCTCGTCCTCAACAACATCCTTTTGACGGTGGCGTGCGCCACGGTGTTCGTCGGCACGCTCTATCCGCTGCTGCTGGAATCGCTGACGGGCGACAAGATATCGGTTGGACCGCCGTATTTCGACTGGACGTTCGGCCCGCTGATGGTGCCGCTCTTGCTGGTGCTGCCGTTCGGTCCATTCCTTGCCTGGAAGCGCGGCGACGCCTACGCCGCAGCGCAGCGGCTGATGTTCGCGGCGCTGGTGGCGGTCGTCATCATGGCCATGGGCTGGGCGTTCATTCACCGCGGTCCGGTGCTGGCGCCGTTCGGCCTGGCGCTGGGCGCGTTCGTGATGATGGGGTCGATCTCCGATCTCGCATGGCGTGCGCGCTTCGGGAGCGTGCCGCTCGGGGAGGCGTGGCGGCGGCTTTGGGGTTTGCCGCGCTCGGCCATCGGCACGGCGCTGGCGCATTTCGGCGTCGGCATGATGGTCGTCGGCATCGTGGCGACGAGCGCCTATCGCGAGGAGAAGATCCTCGTCATGAAGCCGGGCGAGCAAGTGGCCATCCACGGCTACGACATCACGTTCCGGGGCGTGGCACCGACGACGGGACCTAACTATCGCGAGGAAGTCGGCGTGTTCGACGTTGCGCGGTCCGGCGGCTCGGTTACGCGCCTCGAGCCGGCGCGACGCATCTACGACATGCCGCCAGAGCCGACGACGGAGGCGGGCATTCACGCCGGTTGGCGCGGTGATCTCTACGTGGTGCTGGGCGATGCGCAGGCCGCCGGCGGGTATGCGGTGCGCGCCTACTTCAATCCGCTGGTGCGGTTCATCTGGCTCGGCGCTGTCGTCATGTTCATCGCCGGCGGCATCTCGCTTTCCGACCGGCGCCTGCGTGTCGGGGCTCCGGGCCGCGCACGCCGCATCGTAGCGGCGCCGGCAGAATGAGACACTTTTCATCAGTTCTCGTGCTCATCGGCATCCTTGCAGGAGCGGGGGCGGCGCTGGCGGTCGAGCCGGACGAGATACTGGCCGATCCCGCACTCGAGGCGCGCGCGCGGAGCATCTCCTCAGGGCTGCGTTGCCTCGTCTGCCAGAACCAGTCGATCGACGACAGCAATGCACCCCTGGCGCGCGACCTTCGCGTTCTCGTGCGCGAGCGGCTCAAGGCAGGCGACAGCGATGCCCAGGTAATGCAGTTCGTCGAGGACCGCTACGGCGAGTTCGTGCTGCTGCGGCCGCCACTGTCGTGGCGCACCGTGCTGCTCTGGGTGGCGCCCTTGGTGGCGCTACTGATCGCAGTGTGGGTGAGCGTGCGCGGCTGGCGCAGGCGCCAGTCGCAAGCCGCAGTAGCGGGCGCAAACCTCGCGCCGCTCTCTGCGGACGAGGAGAGCAAGTTGCGAAAGATCCTCGCGGATAGTTCAGGTGACCCGCCGACGGCGGGCTAGTGCGCGCCGGTCGCCGCTGTCGTGCGCGCGCCGGTGATCTTGCCGGTGACGAGTTGGCTTTCGCCTTTCAAGGCTTGCAGCACGGCGAGGGTGGCAAAGCCGGTTACCGGCATGTGCGCGGCCCGCTGGTAGCGCTCGATCGCGAGCTGCAGGGCAGGACCGTAGCGGCCGTCACGGGGGCCGGAATAGAGCGCGCTCGCGGCGAGCGCTTCCTGCAATTGGCGGATATCCTTGCGGCTCGTCAGCGTGTCGGCGTTGATGAATGCGGCGAGGCGAGGCGCGAAGGCCTGGGCATTGACGCCGGTGTTGGCGACATCGTCGGATTTGAAGCGATGCAGGACCTCGCCGTTGAGCATGATCACCTTCGACTGAACGTAGGTTCCGACATTGATGCCAACGACTTCCGGGCCGTCGACGCCATCGACGAGGAGCGGCGATCCCGATGAGGCCGCACCCGTATCGCAGGTGTGCAGAAGGAGCTGGTCGGGGTCGTAGAAGTCGCGCTTGATCGTCGGCCAGTCGGCGTCGGTGAAGTTGCGTTTGACATTGCATCCGGTGGCGAGTGTCGGCTGCCACTTGGGCAGGTCGCGGTGATAGGCGATGTTGAACACGCGTCCCTTGTCGGCGAGGGCCAGCACCTCATCGACGGGCCTGGCGCTGATCCTCAAAGTGCCAGCGCTGCAGGCGGGCTGGGCGAGGCGCACCATGGCCCAGTCGCGCGTCGCATCGATCGGCGGGCGCACGCTGAGCTTCGTCGAGCCGGAGGTGACGTTCGCCTCCGGCACGCCTTCTCCGGCGCCGGCGATCTTCACGTTCTGATTCGTGCCGTGGAGCTTGAACGCCAGCTCGGAGAGGCGGAGCGGCTGCTCTCCGCTGGTACGGTAAAGACAGTGCGCGGCGGTCATCACAACGTCGGGGGCGACGCAGAAGGCAGTGCAGACGGACTGGGACTTGGAATCGAAGAAAACGCCCAGCTTCGTCCCGGTTTGGCGCAGCGTCTCCGGCAACGGGCCCCGCTGGTCAGTGCCGAAAACGGACGCGGCGGCAGGGATTGCGGCAGCAATCAGGACGGCGACCGCGCCCAGCCCCAGTACGGCTTTGAGACGTCGAAATCCCTCAGCAGAAGAGCAATTTACGCGCTTCATGCAACCTGCCCCCGGTCGTCCGGCCATGATGAACAGCCCCTTTATTACGAACTGTTAAGGCAATCGAAAGGCTGCCGTAATCCCCGTTTCGCTAGGCCTCAATGCGAAGGTTCCCCTGCTTCGCCAAGAATGGAGGTTCGTGCGCATGGCAACCCAACCCAGCTCGACCGAGGTCGTAGCAAAGAGCGGGCCAACGAGAACGACAGGTCGCGATCTGCGCCGCCTGGCCGCCGCTGCGGTGGTCGGTGCCGGTCTGGTGGGCTTCGGCATGTCGGAGTACTCGGCGCCTGCCGTCGCGCAGTTCAAGCCCGGCACGCCAGCTGAGACGCTCTCGTTCGCCGAGATCGTCGAGCGCGTGAAGCCGGCAGTGGTCTCGATCTCGACAACCAACGAGGTGAAGGTCGCCGACAAACGCGGCGGCGGACGCTCGTTCGAGGGCATCCCCGGCCTTCCCGAAGACCACCCGCTGAACGAGTTCTTCAAGAACATGCCGCAGGGCCCCGGCAACAATCCGATGCAGCAGCGTCCGCGCCAGGCGGCCGGCTCCGGCTTCGTCGTTTCGTCCGACGGCTACATCGTCACCAACAACCACGTCGTCGACGGCGCCACCAAGGTGAAGGTGAGCTTCGACGACCAGGAAGAGATCGACGCGAGGATCGTCGGCACCGATCCGCGCACAGACCTGGCGCTGCTCAAGATCGAGCCGAAGAAGCCCTTGACCGTCGTCAAGCTCGCGGAGAAGAACCCGCGCGTCGGCGACTGGGTGCTCGCGGTCGGCAATCCGTTCGGTCTCGGCGGCACCGTGACCGCGGGTATCGTCTCCGCGCTCGCCCGCAACATCGGCGGCCCGTACGACTACATGCAGATCGACGCGGCGGTGAACCACGGCAACTCCGGCGGCCCGACCTTCAATCTCGAGGGTGACGTCGTCGGTGTGAACACCGCGATCTACAGCCCGACCGGCGGCAACGTCGGCATCGCCTTCGCAGTGCCCGCGGACACGGTGAAGCGTGTCGTCGAGCAGCTCGAGAAGGGCGGCAAGGTGAGCCGCGGCTGGTTGGGCGTGAAGATCCAGAACATCGACAAGGATCTCGCGGGCAGCCTGGGCCTCAAGGAGGCGAAGGGCGCCATCGTCAGCGAGGTGATGAAGGACGGCCCTGCGGCCGACGCCGGCCTCAAGGTCGAGGACGCAATCCTGCAGGTCGACGATAAGAAGATCGAGGATAGTCGCGATCTCGCCCGCACCATCGCCGATCTGCCGGCCAAGGCCACCGTCGACGTCAAGGTGTGGCGGAACAAGGGCGAGCAGACCGTCAAGGTGAAGCTCGGAACCTATCCGGCCAATGCCGAGGCGGTTGAAAACAACGAGGAGCAGCCCGAGGAGCAGAAGGACCTCGGCGGCAACGTCGACCTGAAGCAGCTTGGCCTCAGCGTGAAGTCGGGCCCGGGCAAGGACGGCGGCGTCGTCGTCTCCGACGTCGATCCGAACTCCGACGCCGCACTCAAGGGTATCAAGGAGGGCGACATCGTCCTCAAGGCCGGCAACGAGACGGTCAACACGCCTCAGGACGTGGCCAAGGCAGTCAAGAAGGCCCAGGACGACGGGCTGCCGGCTGTCATGTTCCACATCAAGAAGAGCGGCGACCAGACGGTCCTCGTCGCCATCCCGCTCAACAAGAGCTGAGCAGGACGGCAGTCTTGAACGAATGGCGGCCCGCACCCTCAGGAGAGAGTGCGGGCCGCCTCGACGTTCGGGGCATGGCGGGGCAGAATGCCGAATCGGCAAACTCGAGCGGTGAGACGATGCACGTGCTGGTGGTCGAGGACGACCGGGAAACCGCGCAATTCCTGCAGAAGGCCCTGAAGGAAAGCGGCCATGCCGCCGATCTCGCGGAGGACGGCGAGACGGGCCAGACGCTGGCCGAGCAGGGCGTCTACGACGTGCTCATCGTCGACCGGATGCTGCCGCGTCTCGACGGCCTCAGCATGATCCGCGAGATACGGGCCAAGGGCATTCGCACCCCCGTGCTCATCCTCTCGGCGCTGGGCGAGGTCGACGATCGCGTCAAAGGCTTGCGGGCCGGTGGCGACGACTACCTGACAAAGCCCTATGCCTACTCGGAGCTGCTCGCCCGGGTCGAAGCCCTGGCGCGCCGCGCCGTGCCGGAGGAGCAGGAGACGCGCTACGTCGTCGACGGGTTGGTGCTCGACCGACTGTCACACCGGGTGACGCGCGACGGCGAGCCGATCCAATTGCAGCCGCGCGAGTACCGACTTCTCGAATACCTGATGAAGCACGCGGGGCAGGTGGTGACGCGTACCATGCTGCTGGAGCACGTGTGGGACTATCACTTCGATCCGCAGACCAACGTCATCGACGTGCACGTCTCGCGGCTCAGGGCCAAGATCGACAAGAACTTCGAAAAGCCTCTTCTGCATACCGTGCGCGGGGCGGGATATACGATCCGCGATGGCTCTGCCTGAACGCCTCCTCCGCGCCGTTTCGACGACGTCGTTCCGCGTCGCAGCGGTAACGGTCGCGGCATATCTTGCATTTGCGGGACTCGTCGTCGGTGTCCTGCTGTGGCAGACGAACAGGGTGCTGACGAGCCAGGTGCTGGCGACACTCGACGGCGAGGCGCAGCAGCTCAAGACCGAGGTGCAGGCAGGCGGTGCGCCGGCGTTGGTGCGCGCCGTCGAAACGCGCAGCCGCTCGGGCGGGCCCGGGCTCTACTATCTCGGCGATGCGGCGGGTACCAAGCTAGCCGGCAATCTCAGCCGCCTGCCTCCTGAAATCGTCGGAAGTGCTAGCGGCGGCGTGTTCCGCTATTCGCCCGACATCGCCAGCGCGCGCGAGCACCTTGCCGCCGCCATACCGGTCAACGTCGGGCACGGCCTGCAGCTCATCGTCGGCCGCGACGTAGAGGATCAGCGGCGCTTCGCCAGTGAGATGGGCACCGTCTATTTTCTCGCTCTGGGCTTCCTGACGCTGGGCGGGCTCGTTGCGGGGGTCGCGATCGGGCGCGTAGCGTTGCGACGTATCGAGACGATCAACGTTGCGGCCCAGTCGATCATGGCTGGCGACATGTCGCGGCGCATCGCCGTCAGCGGGACAGGCGATGAGTTCGACGCGCTCGCCACGAACCTCAATGCAATGCTCGACCGTATCGAAGCGCTGATGAACGGGTTGCGCGAAGTCTCCGACAACATCGCGCACGATCTGAAGACGCCGCTCACCCGCCTGCGCAACTCGGCAGAGGCGGCGCTGCGCGAGAGAGGCGAGGAGGCATATCGGGAAGGCCTCGAGCATACGATCGAGAAGGCCGACGAGCTGATCAAGACGTTCAACAGCCTGCTGCTGGTCGCCCGGCTGGAGGCGGGGGCGTTGGAGGGCAACGCGGAGCGCTTCGACCTCGGCCGCGCGGTGCGCGATGTCGCCGAGCTCTACGAGCCGGTCGCCGAGGAGCGCGGCATGGTGCTCGCGGTCAAGGTCGGGGCGGGTCCGGAGTTCACCGGAAATCAACAGCTCATCGTGCAGGCCGTGGTCAACCTGATCGAGAATGCCATCAAGTACTCGGGCAAGCGGGAGAACAAGAGCGACGCGCTGATCTCGGTCGGCCTTAGCGAGCGCGCCGACGGCATCGACATCACGGTGGCCGACAATGGCCCCGGCATTGCTCCGGAAGACCGCGAGCGCGTGCTGAAGCGTTTCGTGCGGCTGGAGAAGAGCCGCACTGAACCGGGGACGGGGCTGGGCCTCAGCCTGGTGCAGGCCGTGGCGCGCCTGCACGGCGGCGGGGTGCGGCTCGAGGACAATCATCCCGGATTGCGCGTGGTGCTGACGCTTCCGAAGCGCTCGTCCGACAGCTAAGAGGAAGGCACTTTCGGCTCCAATCCGGTCCGGGCGCTTAGAATGGCCAACGAAAAAGAAAGCATGCGGCCCTTCGTCGAGCGGATAAGCGAGGTGCCGATCGCGCGGGGCGATGCGCGCTCGGTCGGTGCGCTCGGAGCGCTGAGCGAGCGCGCGCGATCCGATGCCGGCCTCTCCCGCCTGCGTCTTACTCTTGAACAGCCGCGCGCGTTGGAGCTGCTTGCCGGCGTGTTCAGCGGCTCGACCTATCTCACCAGCCTCATCGAGCGCGATCCGGCGCGCCTGCAGCGGATACTGGAAACGGCGCCCGAGGTGAGGGCCAAGGAGCTCAAGTCGGAGCTCGCCGCGCAGCTCGGGATGGCAACGACGCGCGCGGAGGCGATGCGGGCGCTGCGCGTCTACAAGGCCGAGGTCGCCCTGCTGACGGCGCTGGCCGATCTCGGCGGCGTCTGGCCGGTGCTGTCGGTGACGCAGGCGCTGAGCGAGTGCGCGGACGCGGCCCTGACCGGCGCGGTCGAATTTCTCTTTCGCGAGGCTGTCGCGCGCGGACAGTGGATTGCCGACGAGGATGGCGGGATCTCTCCATCGGGCTACATCGTGCTGGCGATGGGCAAGCACGGTGCGGGTGAGCTCAATTACTCGAGCGATATCGACCTGATCGTCTTCTACGATCGCGACCATATCCGCACTGCGCCGAACGTCGAGCCGCAGGGCTTCTTCGTGCGGCTGACGCGCGATCTCGTGAAGCTCATGGAGGAGCGGACGGGCGACGGGTACGTGTTCCGCACGGACCTGCGCCTGCGCCCCGATGCCGGCGCGACGCAGCTCGCGCTGTCGACCACCGCGGCGCTGATCTACTACGAGAGCTTCGGGCAGAACTGGGAGCGGGCGGCGCTGATCAAGGCGCGTCCCTGCGCGGGCGATGTCGCTGCGGGAGAGGAGCTGCTGGACGAGCTGGCGCCCTTCGTGTGGCGCAAGTATCTCGACTATGCGGCGATCGCCGACGTGCACGCGATGAAGCGGCAGATATTCGCGCACCGGGGGTTCGGGACGATCGCGGTCGCGGGCCACAACATCAAACTCGGGCGCGGCGGCATCCGCGAGATCGAGTTCTTCGTGCAGACGCAGCAGCTGATCGCCGGCGGCCGGCAACCGGAGCTGCGCTCGCGGCGCACGCTCGATGCCATGGCGCGGCTCGTCGAGCGGGGATGGATCAAGGCGCGCGTCGCCATGGAGATGAGCGAAGCCTACCTTTTCCTGCGCCGCATCGAGCATCGGCTGCAGATGGTCGCCGACGAGCAGACGCACGAGGTGCCGGACGATGCGGCGCGCCTGGAGGCCTTTGCGCAGTTCTGCGGCTATACCGACACGGCAACGTTCTCGCGCGAGCTCGTCACGCGGCTCGAGACGGTGCAGAAGCACTATGCCGCTTTGTTCGAGGACGCGCCGGTGCTAACGAGCGGCGGCGTCAACATGGTGTTCGCGGGAGAGAAAGACGATCCCGGTACTGTCGCGGCGCTGAAGGAGATGGGCTATTCGCAGCCGTCCGAGGTGCTGGCGATGATCCGCGGCTGGCACCACGGGCGCTATCCGTCGGTGCGTAGCGCGCGGGCGCGGGAGCGCCTGACGGAGGTGCAGCCGCTGCTGGTGCAGGCGCTGGCGGACACGGCGGATCCCGACCGCGCGCTTGCGAGTTTCGACCGGTTCATCGCCGAGCTGCCGGCGGGGGTTCAGCTCTTCTCGCTGCTGCGCGCCAACCCGGGCCTCCTGCGGCTGCTGGCTGACATCATGGGCAGCGCGCCGCGCCTATCGCGCATCCTCTCGCGGCGCCGGCGCCTGCTCGATGCGGTGCTCGATCCGCGCACGCTCGGCACGCTGCCGACGGCCGAGGAGCTCGATCGGCTCATCGCGGCGGAGATAGGCGATGGCGAGCACGACATGCAGTACGTGCTCGACCGAGCGCGTGTCATCGGCAGCGAGCAGCAATTCCTCATCGGCGTGCGGGTGCTGTCGGGAGCGATCAAGGCCAACCAGGCCGGCGGCGCCTACGCACTGCTGGCCGAGCGGCTGATCGAAGCGCTGATGCGTGCGGTCGAACGGGAGCTCATCCGCGTGCACGGACGCGTGCCGGGCGGTGGCGCAGCCATCCTCGCCATGGGTAAGCTCGGCGGGCGCGAGATGACGGCCGCCTCCGACCTCGATCTCATCCTCATCTACGATTTCGACGACGGCGCGGCGCAGTCGGACGGGGAGCGCCCGCTGGCGCCGATGCAGTATTACGCGCGCATGACGCAGCGGTTGATCAGCGCCCTGTCCGCGGCGACGGCCGAGGGGACGCTGTACGAGGTGGACATGCGGCTGCGGCCCTCGGGGCAGCAGGGTCCGGTGGCGACGCAGCTCAAGACCTTCGTCGACTACCAGACCGGCGAAGCCTGGACATGGGAGCACATGGCCCTGACGCGCGCGCGCGCCATTGCCGGGCCGGAAGCGTTGCAGGGGAGGGTCGAGGCGGCCGTGCATGCCTCGCTCGTCTGGAAGCGTGATCGCGCGAAGATCGCTGCCGACGTCCTCGATATGCGCGAGCGCATCTTCAAGGAGAAGGGCACCGAGGACATCTGGGACCTTAAGCACGTGCGCGGTGGCCTGGTGGACGTCGAGTTCATTGCCCAGCACCTGCAACTCGTGCACGCAGCGGAGCACCCGGAGGTCCTCGACCAGAACACCATCGAGGCCTACCGCAAGCTGCGCGATGCAGGGCTTTTGGCGGCCGAGCATGCGGAGGTGCTGATCCCGGCCACGCGGCTCTTGCACGATCTGACGCAGGTCCTGCGTCTCTGCATCGAGGGCCGGTTCGATCCCACGACGGCGCCCTCAGGGCTCAAGGAGTTGCTGGCGGCGGCCGGGGATGCAGCGAACTTCGCCGAGCTGGAGGTGCAGCTCAAGGCGAATTTGGGTAATGTTTCCAGGCTTTTCCGCCAGCTCATCGTCTGAGGGCCGAGGCCCCTGTGTGCGGCTTTGCCCGGGCGACGGATTTACCATGATGGCTCCGTTCCTAATGCCAGAAGTCGCGCCCAAGGCGGGTCACAGAACCGGCCGATCCGGCGCTAGACTGGGAGAAGGATTGTCACGTGGCCATGTCGAGGCAGGCAGTGGCGGCAAAGCGGATAGGGCCCGACCTTCACGGGGGCGGCGCGATGGGGGTTGAGGCGAGCGAGGACGCCGCACTGGTGGCGGCCGCCGCGGCAGGGGATGCCGGGGCGTTCCGCAGCCTCGTCGATCGCCATCTCTCCGGGGTGATCGCGGTAGCTCGCAGGATGCTGCGCGACGAGGCCGAGGCCGAGGACGTGGCGCAGGAGGCGATGCTCCGGCTGTGGCGCTCGGCGGAAGGATTGGACGTCGGCGCGCCGGGGCTGCGGCCGTGGCTGCGACGGGTCGTGTCGAATCTGTGCGTTGACCGTATGCGTTCTGGCAAGCGCCTCGTCGTGGTGGACGAGGTGCCTGAACGGGCGGAGGCGGCAACGCAACAGTCAGAGATGGAGGCGCAGGATACGAGCCAGCGTGTCGATGCTGCGCTGAAGGCCCTCCCCGACCGGCAGCGTAGCGCCCTGACGCTGTTTCACTACGAGGGGCTGAGCCAGATCGAGATCGGGCAGATCATGGGCATCTCCGACGAGGCAGTGGAATCTCTGCTCGCCCGCGCCCGAAGAAGCCTCAAGAGCGCGTTGCGCGACGAACTGCAAGAGCTTCTGGCGGACAGCCAGCACGATTGATAGGCAAGCGACTGTTTCAGAGACGAGACGAAGCGATGACGAGCACTGACAAACGGGCAAAGGATCGGGAGGCGCTGGAGCGCCTGCTGGATATCCATGGTGCCGACCGTACGCGGTGGCCGGCTCGGGAGCGGCTGAGGTTTGCCGGCGTCATCAGCGAGGACGAGGCAGCGGCGCGCATGGTGGCGGAGGCCGAGGCTCTCGACCGGTTGCTCGATCGTGCGCCGCGTGCCAGCGAAGCGGGTATCGATGCCTTGAAAGAGCGGATCGTCGCGGCTGCGCTGCGCTCCGAGCGTCCCAAGCTTACGGCGGTCGCTGGCGGGAAGCCGGCGCCGTCGAAGGCGTGGCTCGGCCAGTTGCGTCGGCCGACATGGGCGATGAGCTTCGGCGAATGGCCGGCGGCGGCAGTGCTTGCGGCTTCGCTGGTGCTGGGCGTGATGCTGGGATCAGCGGGTACGCTCAATACGACGATGCAGCAGGTGGCGAGCGCCACTGGTCTCAGCACTACCGGCGATGGCACGAACCTGGCTCAGGGCGAGGAGCTGCTCGGCTCCAGCGACGAGGATTTCCTATGAGCGATGCTCCCGCGACCTCGCGATTCTCGCCGCGCACCCTGCGTTGGGTGCTGATCGGATCGCTCGCACTCAATGTCCTCATCATCGGCGCGGTTGTCAGCTCGCTGTGCATCGCGCGTTTCGGCGGACCGCATGGACCGCACGGCAAGGGCTTCAGGGGATCGCCGCTCATCGGGTTCGCGCGGACGCTGCCGCGCGAGCGCGCCGACATGATCCGTCAATTGGATGCGGACGCCCAGCCCAAGCTCGAGGGCCTGCGGCGGGGCATGCGTGATGCGCGTGCGGCGGTACGGGCGGCATTGAGCGCGGAGCCTTTCGACCAGGCCAAATTCGATGCAGCGCTTGACGGCGTCGTGCAGGCGGAAACCAACGAGGCTCGCGGCAAGACGACGTTGTTCGGAGATACCGTGCGTCAGCTCACGCCGCAGGAGCGGGTTCAATTGCACGAATGGCTCGACAGCAGGCGCCCGATCCGATAGGCGCTCGCGCCCATCAGAGCGCCATTGCCGGCTGGTAGCGGTACGCGGCCGGCATGGCGTCGTGGGTGAAGAAGTCGGGTTGAGCGGCGCGGTCGAGGACGGTGACGGCGCTCCATCCGCCAGCCGCGGTCTCGATCTCGAGCAGGGACGTTCCCTGCATCTCCAGCAGCGTGCGGGCAAGGCAGATAGACAGGGAGCCGGCGCGTGGCACCGCGCCGGACTGCGGGCTGCTTACCGTGAGGACGATCTCGATGAGCTCGCCGTCGGCCACGGCGAGAAGCGAGATATGGGTGCCCGGGGCCGTGCGCGCGATGCCTTCGGCCAGCATGTTGACGAGAATCTGGCGCAGCGCGCGCTGATCGCTCATCACCTCGATGTCGGGCGAAATGGAAAGGGCGAGGCCCACGTTGCGGGCGACGGCCTTGCGCTCGAGAAACGTCCATGCGTCGGCGATGGCGTGCTCGAGGACGGTGACGCTCGGAGCCTCGGAGGGACGCGGGTCGGTGAGCAATGCGGTGAGGGCGAGGGTGTCCTCGGCCGATTTCAGAAGATCGGCGGCGCTGTCGTTGATGTGACGGACGTACTCCTGATAGCGCTCGTTGCCGAGCGGCCCGAACATCTCCAGCGACATCACCTCGGAGAAACCGATGACGGCGTTGAGTGGAGTGCGCAGGTCGTGGTTGATGCGCGACATGAGCTCGGCCCAGTCGCGGTTGGTGCGGGCTGGCCGGGGGTGCTGGGCGCGCACGGCTTGGGCGGGCCGCGTCACCTGCCGGACGGGCTCAGGGGGTATCGGCCGGGAGGGACGCTCGGACATGGCGGGCGCCGCGATCACGTGGGAAATCGATCGGCTCGAGGTGATCGTCCCGGCGAGATTGGCACCAGCGCCGACCACGGCGAGCGCAATGCCGGTGACGATGAGTATGCCGGTGAGGAGGGTGGTGGGGAGAAGCGGGGCAGCGACGCCGAGGCTTACGGCCGAGAGGGAGAGGAAGAGCACGGGACGAGCATGCAGGGACGAGCGGCGCAGGACCGCCCAGACGTAGCGGACCTTTTTCGGCACGCTGGAGAGATCCGCCGAAAACGGCCGCGCGCACAGGCTGGCGGACGTGGTCCACGCCATTCTTATCCCCTCGATTTTTTTGTCTGATTGACTTGCGGACCCGAGCGAGTCCGCCACCCCGAATCACCTCAATCAGTTCACACCATTGCGAATCGCCTGTCGAGGGCGATTAAGCCCCTCGGCTTCATTATTTATTTCGGTGTCAGGCTTCGAGCACGCGCGAGGCGATTTCCTGCACGTCGGGGGATAGCGGGCGGGTGCGGACGATGCGCTGCAGCGCCTTGCGCGCCTTGGCACGCCTGCCGCTCTCCAAAGACCGCCAAGAGCGCAGAGCGCCGAGCATGCGGGCGGCGATTTGCGGGTTGAGGCGGTCGAGCGCGAGCACCTGATCGGCGAGGAAGGCGTAGCCGGCGCCGTCGGGGCGATTGAACTGCAGCGGATTGGTCGAGGCAAAGGTGCCGACGAGGGCGCGGACCTTGTTGGGCGCCGTGAGCGAGAACAGCGGGTGCTTCGTTAGCGCCTTGACGCGCGTGAGGGTGCCGGCCAGCGGAGACTGGGCCTGGGCCGCAAACCAGGTGTCGATGACGACGTGGTCCCGGTGCCAAGTGTCGTAAAAATCGGCGAGGGCGCTCTTGGCTTCGGCGCCGCCGCGAGCGGCGAGCAGGTACAGCGCGTGGGCGCGATCGGTCATGTTGCTCGCCTTGGCGTAATGCTTGGCGAGACGCTGGAGGTCGGCGGGCGTGCCGCGGGCGGTGAGCAGCGTCAGGGCGGCGTTGCGCAGGGCGCGGCGTCCCGCGCTTGCGGCATCGGGAGAGAATGGGCCCTTGCCGTCCATCTCGCGGTAGAGTTGCTCGAGCTGGGGTCCGAGCGTCTTGCCGATGAGCTTTGCCAGCTGGCGGTGGGCGCGATTCACGAGCGCCGGATCGACGTTCCTGCCGATGATGCGGGCGACGTCCGACTGCGTCGGAAGCTTCAGCAACTCGGCGCGATAGGCCGGCTCGAGATCGTCGCCGGACACGGCTGCGCCGAGTGCACGGGCATAGCGCAGCGGGCGGCTCGTGCGTTTGCCCGAGGCAAGGCCGGATACGACCTCAACGAGCGTGCGGGCGGCGTAGTCGTTGGCGGCCTGCCAGCGGTTGAAGAGGTCGCTGTCGGAAGCCATCAGCAACTCGACGTCCTCGTCCGGGAGATCGACGGTCAGATTGACGGGCGCGGAGAAGCCGCGCAGCAGGGAGGGCACAGGGCGCGAAGGGACATCCACGAAGCGAAAGCTCTGGCGGCGCTTGGTGAGAGAGACGACGCCGTCCTCGACATCCTCGCCGCCGGCGAGTTTCAGTTCGAGGTCGTGGCCGTTGGCGCCTAGCAGCCCGAGGCGGACCGGAATGTGCATCGGCTTCTTGCTCGGCTGGCCGGGCGTCGGCGGAACGATCTGCTCGAGCTCCAGATCGGCGGTCTTCTTGTCCTTGTCGTAGCGCAGATTGGCGATGATCTCAGGGGTGCCCGCCTGTGCGTACCAGAGCTTGAATTGGGATAGATCCAGGCCGCTGGCGTCGGCGAAGCAGGCGACGAACTCATCGACAGTGGCCGCCTCGCCGTCATGGCGCTTGAAGTAGAGGTCCATGCCTTTGCGGAAGCCGTCGCGCCCTAGGATGGTGGCGAGCATGCGCACCACCTCGGCGCCCTTCTCGTAGACCGTCGCCGTGTAGAAGTTGTTGATCTCGATGTAGCTCTCGGGGCGTACCGGGTGCGCGAGCGGACCTGCGTCCTCGGCAAACTGATGCGTCTTGAGCCCGCGGACGTCGACGATGCGCTGCACCGTCGCCGAGCGCTCGTCGGCGGAGAACTCCTGGTCGCGATAGACAGTGAGACCTTCCTTGAGGCAGAGCTGGAACCAGTCGCGGCAGGTGATGCGGTTGCCGGTCCAGTTGTGGAAGTACTCGTGGGCGACAACGCTCTCGATGTGCTCGAAGATGGCGTCGGTTGCCGTCTCTGGCGAGGCGAGGATGAGGCGGTCGTTGAAGATGTTGAGGCCCTTGTTTTCCATCGCCCCCATGTTGAAGTCGGAGACGGCGACGATATTGAACACGTCGAGATCATACTCGCGGCCGAAGCGAACCTCGTCCCACCGCATCGAGCGCTTCAGAGAATCCATGGCCCAGGCTGCGCGGGCTTCCTTGCCGTGCTCGACATAGATGGCGAGATCGACTTTGCGGCCCGATTTGGTGCGGAAGCTGGAGCTGACCGGGGCGAGATCGCCGCCGACCAGTGCAAAGAGGTAGGAGGGCTTGGGGTGAGGGTCATGCCAGACGGCGTAATGGCGCTTGCCGCCGTCGAGGGTGCCGCGCTCCTTGAGGTTGCCGTTGGAGAGCAGGATCGGCGCAACACTAGGGTCGGCGTCGATGCGCACCGTATAGGTGGCGAGAACGTCGGGGCGGTCGAGGAAATAGGTGATGCGGCGGAAGCCCTGCGCCTCGCACTGGCTGCAGTAGACGTTGTTGGAGCGATAGATCCCCTGTAGGGCCTTGTTGGCCTCGGGGTTGACGAAAGTCGTGATGTCGAGCGTGAAGGCGGCTGCCGGCGTCTTGGCGAGGGTGAGCGAGGTATCGGTGAGCTTATAGTCCTTCTTGCCGAGCGGGCGCCCATCGAGGGCGATCTCGGCGAGTTCCAGATGCTCGCCGTCGAGGCGCAGTGGCTCCTTCCGGCCGGTCGACTTGGGGTTTGGTCTTACCCACAACTTGGCGCGCACGCGCGTGCGCGCCGGCTCCAGGGAAACGTCGAGGTTCACTCGGTCGATCAAGTAGGCGGGAGGCCGATAGTCCTTGAGGTGAACCGGGCGGGCAGTCTCGAGCTTCATCACATCACCGTAGCGCCGCCGAGCTGGGCGCTCGGCGAAAATGGACCGGCGGTGACTATAGGGGGCCGAGCTTAGCACGTCATGACCGGGGGTCGGTCAGACGGCATGTCTTTCCGTTTTTTAATGTTCTCCAAGGCTTTGGGCTTTCAGCGCGGTGCGGCGGAGGCGGCTGCCTTGAGGGTCATGCGCAAAAGGTCCGGCGAGACGGGCTTGGAGAGAACAAGCTGCTGCTCGTTGCGGCGGACGAGGACGCGTGGGTAGCCGGTAAGTACCACGAAGGGAATATCGCGTTCCTCGAGCGCCACCTGCAACTCGCGGCTGTTCTGGTCGGCCAAGGCATAATCGAGAAGCGCAACGTCAAGGGGCTCCTTCTCTACAGCCTCGAGCGCGTCGGTAACGGAGGCGAACGGTCCCACCACCGTGGCGCCGGCCTCAGACAGGCGATCACAATAGTCGAGCGCCTCGAGCGGCTCGTCCTCGACCACCAGAACTCTACAATCCTGCAGGTCATCGATGTTGGTCTTGGAAGCCATGATCGGTGCTCCCCGGTCAGTTGCTGCCGTCCGGGCAACGACTGCGCGCGTGGATCGTTCCCGAGTCAGGCGTCGTTGTTCCGGGACAATTGAGGAACTACATGGTGCGGTGGGCATTTCCGTCAGGGCAGATTCCGCCTACCTTTTCGGCACCGCAGTCAGCAGGCTGATGCGGCCCGCGTCATTCACGGAGCAGAGGCAACTTGGCCGCCAAGGGAAGAGCGTATCTCTATCTGCGCGGCGCCATGATCTTCCTGGCGCTGCTGCTGCCCATCCTTTCCCTGTTGCCGCTGGGCTGGCTGTGGCTGTGGGAGCGGGGCTGGGCGCTCTACTGGGTCGCCGGTGCGTTCACGCTCAGCGTCATGGCGTTTGCGGCGCAGGCGATCACCTTGCGTCGAACGCTGCGGCATGTGCCGGAGCCGGTCGAGCCGATCGACCAGGTGGCGCCCGATCCATCCTGGACCGCGCGCGAGCAGGCGGCGTGGACGGCGGTCGAAGCGATTGCCGCCGACGTGCGGCCGGCGGAGCTGACGGACCGGGACCGCTTCTTGAACCTCGGTCTCAGGACGATCGAGGCCGTGGCGCGGCAGATCCACCCGCAGGATCGCAATCCCTTGTGGAAGTTCACCATCCCCGAGGCGTTGGCGCTGGTGGAGCGCGTAAGCGGCGACTTGAAGCCGTTCGTCATCGACAACATTCCGCTCGGCGATCAGCTCACGGTCGGCCAGGTGCTGAAGATCTACGGCTGGCGGTCGGCGATCGGGATGGCGGAGAAGGCCTACGACATCTGGCGACTGATACGTCTCGTCAATCCGGTGACCGCGGCGGCGCAGGAGGCGCGCGAGCAGATCACCAAGCACCTCTATGCCAACGTGCGCGATCAGCTCGCCAAGCAGCTCGCGCGGGCCTATGTGCGCGAGGTGGGGCGCGCGGCAATCGATCTCTACGGAGGACGTCTCAGGGTCTCCGAGGCGACGCTGGCAACCCACGTCAGCGCGACGACACTGCGTGATCGGAGCCAGGTGACCGGGCGCGCCGAGCCGCTGCGCATTCTCGTCGCCGGCCAAGCGGGCGCGGGCAAGTCGAGCCTCGTCAATGCATTGTCAAGGGAAGTGCGGGCGGTCGTCGATGCGCCGGGCGGCACGCGCGACTTTCAGGCCTACGAGGTCGAGCTCGAGGGTCTCACCGGCGCGATGGTGATCGACAGTCCGCGCATCGGCGCGGAAGCTAAGGAGCAGCGCGCGTTTGCGGAAAGGGCGCATGACAGCGACCTCGTCCTGTGGGCGCTTGCCGCCAACCGCGACGACGCGCGTGTCGATCTTGCGGCGATAAGCGCGATACGCTCGCATTTCGCCAAGCGCCCGCATCGGCGCCAGCCACCGATCATCGTCGCGCTGACCCACATCGACAGGCTGACGAAGCGTGGCTCCGGGCCGCATGGAGAGATCGACCTCGACGATCCGGCAATCGTCGAGACCGTGCGCGAGGTGGCAGAGGGGCTTGGCGTTCCCAAGAACGATGTCGTGCCCGTCGGCCTCGCTCCAGGGTTTGCGCCGTTCAACGTCGAGCAACTGTCGATGCGAATTGCGGCGCGCGTTCCGGATGCACGGCAGGCGCAGCTGCTTCGCCTGATGGAGGATGCTGCGCCGAAGTGGAGCGTGCGGCGCGTGCTTGGGCAGGTGGGCAATGCCGCGCGCTCGGCGGCGCGCTCGGTCGCTCCCGCGGTGTTCAAGGGCTGATCAGGAGACGGCGCGCACTGGGGCCGTCGTGCGCGAGGGTCCCGTCTGCTCCTCGTCCGGCGGTGTGGTTGCGGCCCTTAGAGTGAAGGCGACGGCCTGGCGCAACGTGTGCGCGGTGGCATCGACGGGAATGCTGTCGAGGATCGACTTGTCGCGCTCGTGCTCGGGATCGAGCTTCCAGAAGCAGCCGAGAAGGAGGGCGGCCGGTGCCGAGCGGCGCAGGCGTCGCACTAGGAAGCGCGCGTGCGCGCTGCGCTCGCGCACGTCCAGCGCCGAGATGCAGAAAAGGCGAATGCCCTTCGCGTCCTCGTCCGACAGCGCGCCGTGGCGGAGACTCTCGACATCGAGAACCTTGACGGAGAGGCCGCACTTCTCGACGAGCTGGGCGAACGCCATGCCTGCAGTCTCGTCGAGCGGCGTGCGCCCGGCGATGCAAAGGATGGCGCCCTCCATGCGCCAGGCGGGATCGACGGGACTGTCGGCAAGGCGCAGCTCTGACAGCTTGTCGTCGTCCGCATCCGCCTCAACGGCTGCATCGCCGCTTTGCTCGTCGGCTTCCTTGCCGGCGGTCCTCGCCGGCGCTGTGTCCGGCGCGAGATCCCAATCGGCCAAGGTTTCGATGACGATCTCGCCCGTGTCGCGGATGTCGGCGAGGCGGCTCGGCTCCAGCGTGCCGCGGTCGGCGTCGGTCTGCGCCAGGCGCAAGCCCTCGATGACGACATCATCGTAGTAGTCGACGAGGGAGCGCTCCTTGATGAAGCGCTCGGCCTGCTCGACGGCCTCGGCGGGGTCACCTGCGAGCATGCGCTGATAGAAGCGCTGGGCAGGGGACAGGGGTGGAGTATCGCCGAGCAGGACGTTGAGGAACTCGAGCCGCTCCACGTGGCGGCCGAGCACGACGAGCACCACGGTGAGAGGGATAGCGAGCAAGAGTCCAATCGGGCCCCACAGCAGCGTCCAGAAGGCTGCGGACAGGATGATGGCGAGCGGAGAGAGGCCGGTGCGCTGGCCCTGCACGACGGGCTCGATGATGTTGCCCATGATTGGCTCGCTCACGACATAGAGCGCGAGCGTCCAGAGGAACATGGTCCAGCCCGGATCGACGGCGGCAGCGAGAATGAGCGGGAACGCTGCGGCGATGAACGAGCCAATGAACGGCACGAAGCGCATCAGCGTTGCCAGCACGCCCCAGAGCACGGGGCTCGGCACGCCGATCAGCCACAGGCCGGTCGCGATGAAGATGCCGTAGCCGGTATTGATCGCCGTCAGCGTCAGAAAGTAGCTGCCGAGACGCTCGCCGGCGTCGTCCATGGCGGTCGTCGATT
Source organism: Pseudomonadota bacterium (assembly GCA_023405815.1). Lineage (GTDB taxonomy): Bacteria > Pseudomonadota > Alphaproteobacteria > Rhizobiales > Hyphomicrobiaceae > Hyphomicrobium_A. Next base: position 42,515 of record JAEXXM010000056.1, read on the forward strand.
TTTCGAGGTCGTGCGAGCCGAGGAGGCGAATGGCGCGGTCGCGCACGTCCTCGCGCTGCAGCAGCAGGAACAATACGAAGAGGATGACGAGCGCGGCGGTCGCCAAGGGATGGATCACGACGCCGATAATGGACTGAAGCTGATCGAGAGGCGACGGCGAAGGGGGGCGGACGACGACGGGGATTGGCTGGCGATCGCCGCTCCGCAGCTCGCCCTGCATCGGCGAGATGGTGACGCTCGGGGCCGTCGTTCTCGGCACCTCCGGCTTGTCGAGCTCGGCCTGGAGATCTTTCAAGGCCTCGCTCGCCTGCTTGAGGGCGCCGCTGCTGCCCTGGGCGACCTCCTTCAGCGATTTCACCTTGTCGCGCAGCGTCGACTGATAGCTCGGAAGCTGCTCGACGAGGCTGCCAACCTGCTGGGTAATGAGCGCGCCGACGGCGAAGATGATGGCGAAGGCGATGGCGACGATGATCAGCACCGACGGGGAGTTGCCGAGGCCGGCCCGGCGCAGGACGCGGACAGGAGGGGCGAGCACGAACGAAAGGATGACGGCCAGCGCCAGCGGGACCAGCACCGCCTGTCCGACGTAGAGGACGACGACGATGAGGAAGGCGATGACGGTCATCTCGAAGGCGGAAGCGGGCAGCTCAGCTCCGGGCACCGCAGTGTGGAGAGCTGACGGACTTGTACGTTGAGCGGGCATGCATCACCTCCGCTGACCGACGCTGGGGCGCGGCAAGTTGCGAAAACTGCGATTTAGCGTTCGTAGTGCTCGTTGCGCTCGTCAGCGCCGCAGTCGCCGCGCGGCGCCAAGTCCGAAGAGGAACGCCGTGGCGACGACCTGCAAGGCGCCGAAGTGATCGACGACGTCCTTTGCTTCCTGGTCGACCGTGGCTACCGCGTTGGCGACCGGCGAGCCCTGATCGCGGCGGCGCGCCTCGATGCGCTCGATGAGCCACGGCATGGAGAGGCTGCCGATGCCGATCAGCGTGCATCCGCCGGCGATGATCCCGACCGCGTTCAGGGATCCGAACATCGGCTCAAGCACGAGATAGAGCGCGATGATCGCCAGCACGAAGGCTGCGAGCAGGAAGACTGCGGCGATCGCAACCCACGTCAACCGGCGCGACACGGTCTCGATTGCAGTGTGTGTCGCGCGGCTGGCCGCATAGAGCACGGCATCCCCGATCATGCGCCCCTCCCGATGGTTAGCGTCTGGCGAGAAGTGCGAGCACGAAACCGATGCCGGCGGCGATGCCGGCCGCCTGCAGCGGATTGCGGCGGATGCTGTCGGCGAGCTTGTCGTATTGCTCCTGGGCGAGGGCCTGGGCCTGCTCGACCGTGTCGCTGAGACGCTCCTGGGCGTTGCTCGCAAGCTCCCGTGCGTCGCGCTCGAGGGAGGCGGCCGTCGTGCGGCCAGGGGTGTGGTTGGAACTCATGTCGATGCCCTGTTGTCAGCGGGAAAGGATGAGGCCGAAGACGAAGCCGATGCCGGCGGCGATGAGGGCGGCCTGGCTCGGGTTGCGGCGGATGGCGGATTCGATGTCGCCGACCTTCTCCTTGGCCTTGCCCTGGATGTCCTCGACGCTGGAGCCGAGCTGCTCGGCGGCAAGGCGCTTCACGGATTCGGCGAGGCTGGCAATGTCCTCGCGCAGGGCCTGAACGTTGTCACCGACGTCGGATGCGGCGGAGCGGGTGCCCGGCGCGCTCGTGTCGGACGTACGGTTTGTGGATGAGAACTGCATCGGGGTAATCCTCCTGAAGACGGCTATTGCCCTGGCGTCGCAGAAAGCGGAAATCAATGACATGCGCAAAACGTCGGCAAAGGCGACCGAGTTCCGCGCATTTGTGCCTCGCCAGTATACTATTTGGATGAGGAACCGATCATTCAATCAAAACGTTCAAATGCGCACAGATGGAATGCAATAGTCCGCTCTAGGTCAGCTGGATGACTAAGCCGCAGCGCACGCAGAGGAGTAGAGGGAGATGGCCAGCCCGGTGAAGGAAGTTCCCCGTCAGTCGCAGGAGGGCGATGAAAGCACGCTCGCCGAGCTGCGCGAGCGCGTGGCCGCGCTGGCTAAGGAAGTGGCCGAAATTGCCGAGCGCCGTGCCAAGGTTGCGGGCGAGACTGTCGTCAATGCGGCGGAGACGGGAGTCGACGAGCTGCGGCGCGGCATTCGCCGGCAGCCGGTGGTGGCGATGGCGGCTGCAGCAGCTGTGGGTGCCTTGCTGGCGCTGGCCGTCGCGCCGCGGTCGCGTCCGCGTGCCTCGCGCTGGGATGCGTGGACGCCCAACGTCACCCGCGCCGATCTCTACGACCTCGCGGACAACATTCAGCGCTCGGTCTCGCGGGCGGCGAATGCGGCCGCAGCCCCTGTCACGCCGGCCTTCGAGCGCATGGTCGATGCCCTGTCGCGGGCGGACACTTCGGCGGTGAACTCGCTCATCGACAGGATGGGCGGCTGGTTCCAGAAGGCGCAGGACAAGGCCAAGGACAAGATGCGATGAATGCACGCATTGGACCGCATCCCATTGTCCTCCCGGGGCGTGTCCCCGGGATCCATCCTTCCACCCACTCACAGCTTGTTTAGGGCTGGATCCCGGCAACGAGTGCCGGGATGACATATGTGGGTAATTCCGCCAGTTAAGGGCGGTCGGGGAGCGGGATGGACTCGTCGGCATCGCCGGGGACGAAGGGGAAGCGCTTCGCCTTCCAGTCCGACTTTGCAGCGTCGATGCGGTCCTTCGAGGATGAAACGAAATTCCACCAGATGTGACGCGGGCCGTCCATCGGCTCGCCGCCCAGCAGCATGAGGCGTGACTGGCTGAGGGCGAGAATCGAGATGCGATTGCCGGGTTTGAACACGAGCAGACGACCGGCGCCGAACGTATCGCCCGCGATGTCGATCTCGCCCGAGGCGATGTAGATCGCGCGCTCGTCGTAGTCGGCGTCGAGCGGCAGGACGGCGCCCGGCGCCAGGACGGCCTCGGCATAGAAGCTCGGATGTGGGAACTCGGCGGGCGAGGCTTGCCCGAACATCTGTCCCATGATCAGGCGCACGGTCTTCCCCTCGCCAGAGATGCGCGGGAGTCTTGCCGCGTCGTAATGTGCAAAGGCTGGCGTGCTTTCCTCATGGGATTTGGGCAATGCCGCCCAAGCCTGGATGCCGAACAGGCGCGGACCGAGCGCCTTCTGGTCGGGAGACGTGCGCTCGGAATGCACGATGCCGGAGCCGGCGGACATCAGGTTCAGCTCGCCGGGCTTAATGGCGACGGCGCTGCCGAGGCTGTCGCGGTGCATGACCTCGCCGTCGAACAGATAGGTGACGGTGGCAAGGCCAATGTGCGGGTGCGGGCGCACGTCGATGCCGGTGCCGATGAGGAACTCGGCGGGCCCCATCTGATCGAAGAAGATGAAGGGGCCGACCATCTGACGGCCTGCCGCGGGGAGCGCGCGCCGCACCGAGAAGCCGCCGAGATCGCGTGCCCGCGGGACGATGACCTGCTCGATGGCTTCGCAGGCACGGGCATCACCCGGCTGGGGGTCGTCGGTCGGCGTCCAGCTCAAGTTTGCGATCCTTCCTGTTGGCGGTATACGTCGTGCGGCCCGCGCGAACGATAGGAGAGCGATATGACTGCAAGTCTCCACGGCAAGGTTGCCATTGTCACCGGTGTAAGTCACGACGGGCAGGTCGGGCAGGCGGTTGCCAAAGCGCTTGCCGCGCAAGGGGCCTCGCTCGCGGTCGCCGCGCGCACCAAGGATAATGTGGTGGCGCGTGCGGCAGAGTTGAAAGCCGACGGGGCGAACGTCATTCCCGTGGCGGGATCGCTTACGGACGAAGGCGACGTTAAGCGTCTCGTTGCGGAAACGGTGGGAGCCTTCGGGCGCATCGACATCGTGGTCAATCTTGCCGGCGGGCTCACCGTATACAAGCCGTCGGCCGAGGTGACGCTGGACGAGTGGACGCGCGAAGTGAACAACAACGTGCTGAGCGCCTTCCTGCTGACCCGCGAGGTCTTTCCGCATCTGGCGAAAGCCGGGGGCGGGTCCGTCATCAACTTTGCGCGCGCCGGCAACGCGCAGGCGAACATGCTTCCCTACAACGTGGCAAAGGCGGGTGTCGTTGCGCTGACGCGCACGTTCGCACTGGAAGGCAAGGATGCCCACATCCGCGTCAACGCGGTGGCGCCGGGGCTGGTCGATACCGCCTCCAACGTCAATATGATGAAGCCCAAGGACACAAGTAAATGGGCGAAGCGCGACGAGATCGCCGACGTCGTCGTGTTTCTTGCTTCACCTGCCTCGCTCGGCGTCACGGGGCAGGTGATCAGCGTCACCGGGTGGGGGCTCGCTTGAGTAACTGTGCGACACGAGACGAGAGAAGCTTTGCTTGCGGTTATTGTCACGCGAGTTGATGGCCGCGCCTAAGGCGCGGGGCCCCTTGGGCCCTTGCCGCTGCGCGACTAAGAGTCATCGCGCGCCGGAGAGGATTTGTTTCGTTTGTGATCAGGCGGCGGGGGCGGCCTGCTCCGCCTTGCTCTTGGCGAACTGGTTGAACGCTTCGATCGCGTGGGCCGCGTACATGACCGATGGGCCCGCGCCCATGTAGATGGCCATGCCGAGCGTCTCTAAGATCTCCTCGGACGTGGCGCCGCGCTCGGACGCCGCCTTGGCGTGGAAGGCGATGCAGTCATCGCAACGCGCGGCGACGCCGATGGCGAGTGCGATCAGCTCTTTTGTCTTGGTGTCGAGCGCGCCGGCCTTGGTGGCAGCCTGGGCGATGCCGGAGAACGCCTTCATGACCTCCGGTGCGCCGCCGCGCATCTCGCGCAAGCCGGCGCTGAGGCTGCGGGTCATCTCGATCCAGTCCTTGGTCATGCATCATCTCCGGCTCAACATTTGCCCGGCGCCCGGTTTCCCTTTGACGAGACGCGTCTATCGCCACATCTCGCGCATCTTGGCGCCGACGTTGATGCGTACGCCGGGCGCTCGGCCGCGGGCATTGACCTCGGTCATGGCGGGCGGCCATGCCGCAGTCTCGAAATGCTTCAGGATCGCGTGGGGGATGAAACGGGTACGTGCGGCGTAGACGTGCCGGTCGCCATTATTCGCCTGGCCGTGGGCGAAGAAGCGCTGCGGCAGCATGAGGTGCAGGTCGTCCTTGGCCCGGGTCATGGCGACGTAGAGCAGGCGCCGCTCCTCCTCGATTTCGGCGGTGGTGCCGGTGCCGAGGTCAGAAGGGATGCAGCCGTCGACGACGTTGAGGACGAAGACCGACTTCCACTCCTGGCCCTTGGCGGAGTGGATGGTCGAGAGGATGAGGTAGTCCTCGTCCTGCAGGGCCGGGCCGGATTCGTCGCTGGTGGCATCGGGCGGATCGAGCGTCAACTCGGTCAGGAAGCGCTCGCGCGATGGGTAGCCGGAGGCGATCTGCTCGAGCTGGAGCAGGTCGGCGAGGCGGGGCGCTGCATCCTCGTGCATGCGTTCCAGATGGGGCTCGTACCAGTGACGGGCGCAGGCGAGCTCTGCCGGCCAGCCGGCGCCACCGGCGTGGACGGCGACGATCGCCTCGACGAAGGTGCGCCAATCGGTGTCAACAACGCGGGCCGGTGTCGGCATTCGCGACAGGACGTCGATCGGTGTCGCGGTCTCCAGCATGCTGTCTAGGACGCGCTGGGCGGTGGTCGGGCCGACGCCGGGCAATAGCTGCAAGACGCGGAAGCCGGCGACGCGGTCGCGCGGGTTCTCAGCAAAGCGCAGGAGAGCCAAGAGGTCCTTGACGTGTGCGGCGTCGAGGAACTTCAAACCGCCGAACTTGACGAACGGGATGTTGCGTTGAGCAAGCTCGACCTCGAGCGGGCCGGAATGGTGCGAGGTACGGAACAGCACGGCCTGATGCTTCAGGAGTGCTCCGGCCTCGCGGTTCTCCAGGACACGCTCGACGATGTAACGGGCCTGGTCCGCCTCGTCGCGGACGGCGACAAGGCGCGGGCGCTCGGCGGCCTCGCGGTCGCTCCACAGGTTCTTGGTGAAGCGCTCGGCAGCAAGGCCGATGACGGCGTTGGCGGCGGCGAGCACGGGCTGCGTCGAGCGGTAGTTGCGGTCGAGGGTGACGATCTCGGCGGGCGGATCGAAGTGCCTCGGGAAATCGAGGATGTTGCGGACGGTCGCGGCACGAAAGGAGTAGATCGATTGGGCGTCGTCGCCGACGACAGTGAGGCCGCGGCCATCGCGCTTCAGGCCGAGCAGAATCGATGCCTGGAGGCTGTTGGTGTCCTGATACTCGTCGACGAGCACGTGATCGAAGCGCGAGCCGAGGTCATCGGCGATCGCCGGCTCGCTCATCATCTGCGCCCAATAGAGGAGGAGATCGTCGTAGTCGAGCACGTTCTGGCGCTGCTTGGCCTCGACGTAGGCGGCGAACAGCTCCTTCAGCTCCTTCGACCAGTTGGCGCACCACTTGAACGACGTGTTGAGCGCATCTTCGATGGGCACGTTCGCGTTGACGCAGCGCGAGTAGATGGCGAGGCATGTGCCCTTGGTGGGAAAGCGGCTTTCGGTCTTCGACAGACCGAGGCTGTGACGCACGAGGTTCATCAGGTCGGCGCTGTCCTCGCGATCGTGAATGGTGAACGCGGGATCGAGGCCGATTTGCTCGGCGTAGTCGCGCAGGATGCGGGCGCCGATGCCGTGAAAGGTGCCGGCCCATGCGAGCGCGCCGGAGGCAGCGGCGCCCTTGCCGCCAAGCACGTTGCGGGTAATGCGCTCGACGCGGCGCGTCATCTCGACCGAGGCGCGGCGGGAGAACGTCATCAGAAGGATGCGCCGCGGGTCGGCGCCGTTGAGGATGAGATGGGCCACACGATGAGCGAGCGTGTTGGTCTTGCCCGAGCCCGCGCCAGCGATGACGAGCAGCGGGGGTGCAGGCCGCGCATCGCCGGGGCCGACGCCGTGCTCTACGGCGCGCCGCTGCTCGGCGTTCAACTTTTCGAGGTGGGCGAGGGCCATCATGCACTGATGGCTGATTCTCGTTTTGTTCACAAACGCAGCATGAGTGATCTCCCCGTGCAAATGATTAAGCCACGAGGTGATAGGATGCCGTTTTCGGTCGCGTGGTGACGCGTGATGGCGAGCAAGCTCTCAACATATCGCGCCAAGCGCGACTTCGAGAAGACGAGAGAGCCGAGCGGGACAGCCAAGGTCCGCAAGGCAGAGTATCCGCGCTTCGTGATCCAGAAGCACGACGCGACGCGGCTGCACTACGATCTGCGCCTCGAGCACGACGGCGTCTTCAAGTCGTGGGCGGTGACCAAGGGTCCGTCGCTCGATCCGAAGGACAAGCGTCTAGCGGTCGAGGTGGAGGACCACCCGCTCGATTACGGCGACTTCGAGGGAACGATCCCTGCGGGCGAGTACGGCGGTGGCACGGTGATGCTGTGGGATCGCGGCTTCTGGGTGCCCGAGGGCGACGAAGACATCGACGCGGCGCTGAGGAAGGGCGAGTTGAAGTTCGTGCTGGCCGGCGACAAGCTCAAAGGCAGCTTCGTGCTCGTGCGCATGAAGGGCGACAAGTACGGGGCTAAGCGCAACAACTGGCTGCTCATCAAGCACAAGGACGAATGGTCATCGCCCGATGGCGACGCCGTGTTGAAGAAGGACAAGTCCGTTGCCTCGGGCCGGACGATGGCGCAGATCGCCGCCGGCAAGGGGAAGGCACCGACGCCGTTCATGCTGGCGGGGCGAAGCGCATTCAAGCCCGATGCCGTCTGGAGCACCAACGGCAAGGAGAAGCCGGCCGCGCCGCCGCGTGCAACCAAGCGCAAGGCACCTGGTGCGCGCAAGCGCGCGGTGCACTAAGCTGCCGCCTTCGGCTCACCTTTCCATGGATTGCGGATGCGCGCTGGCGCCGCCGACGTTGTCACCTCTCCTGAACTTCGGCCGCTCGGCAGACGTGAGCTGCCGAGCGATACGATCGCGCTCGCCAAATTCCTCATCGGCAAGGTGCTGGTGCGCGAGGACGAGAGCGGCCTGCTGACCGGTCGTATCGTCGAGACGGAGGCCTATCCTCCGGGCGACGATGCCTGCCATGCTCGCAGCGGGCGAACGATGCGCAATGCGTCGCTGTTCCTCGCGCACGGGCATGTCTATGTCTACAAGGCGTATGGGACGGCGATGATGCTCAATATCTCCAGCGAGGAGGAGGGCGTCGGCGCGGGCGTGCTGATTCGCGCGGCCGAGCCGCTCACCGGCATCGACGTGATGCGCAAGCGGCGGGGTGTCGACGATGTGCACCGGCTCGCGCGGGGGCCGGGGTGTCTCGCGCAGGCCTTCGACATCGGCTTTGCTCTCGACGGGAGCATCTATGGCGCCGGACATGCGATCTGGCTCGCCGACGACGGAAGCAAGCCGCCGCGGATAGGCCGCTCCGTGCGCATCGGCATTACGCGCAACGCCGACAAGCCATGGCGGTTCTTCGTGCGCGGCAGCCGCTTCGTTTCCGGGCCGGCCAAGCTCAATGGTGCCTGAGCGCTACGTTGTGGGGGCGCCGGCGATGCGCCGGTAGATGAATGGCGGGGGCGGGGCGTGCGATTCCCGCTCGGCGATGGCGGCGAACTCGGCGTGCCAGGGAGATTTGTCGCACGCGGGATCGGTGGCGCAGGCGTCTCCCGTCATGGCGAGGGCCTGGCAGCGGCAGCCGCCCCAGTCGATCTCGCGCCGCTCGCATGAGCGGCACGGCTCCTTCATCCAGGCGGTGCCGCGGAACTTCTGGAAGGCCTGGCCGTGGAACCAGATGTCGGCCAGGGGCTTGTCGCGCACGTTGTCGATCTGAAGCCCGGGGATGTCCTCGCAGGCGTGGCAAGGGAGAACCTTGCCTGTCGGGGTGATATCGATGAGGTTGCGACCCCAGCCGCCCATGCACGGCTTCGGCCGCACGGCGTAGTGATCGTGGGCGACGACGTCGAATACGAGGATGCCCTTCAGCCGCTCCTTGGCGGCGTTGGTGATCTCGACCGAGCGCATGAATTGCTCGCGCGTGGGGATGAGCGCGGCACGGTTCTTCAGCGCCCAGGCGTAATATTGCGTATGCGCCACCTCGATGCGGCCGGCGCCGATCTCGACGGCATAGTCGATCATCGCCGGCAGGTTCTCGATGTTCTGGCGATGGACGACGACGTTGAGCGTCAGCGGCAGGCCGAGCTCGCCGACCCAGCGGGCGCATTCGCGCTTCTTCTCGGAGCCGCCCTTATAGCCCGAGATGCGCTGGGCGTTGCCGGGATCGACGTCCTGGATCGAGAGCTGGACGTGATCGAGGCCGATCTTGGCGAGGCCCTCGAGCCGATCGCGCGTGAGGGTTACGCCGGAGGTGATGAGGTTGGTGTAAAGACCGGCGGCGACGGCACCCTCGAGGATGTCCTCGAGATCCAACCTAAGAGTAGGCTCGCCGCCGGATAAGTGGATTTGCAACACGCCGAGCTCTGCTGCCTGACGGAACACATCGCGCCACTCATCCCCGGTCAGCTCGTTGCCGCGCTCCATTGCCAAGGGATTGGAGCAATAGGGGCACTGCAACGGGCAGCGGTAAGTGAGCTCGGCGAGGAGGCCAATGGGCGCCCGCGTGCAGGCGGGCGCCGCTGCTTCGATGCCGTCGAGCGGCTTCAGCTCGGTCATGGCTGCTTACTCTGGGCTGCTCACTCGGGACGATAGGCGCCCGGAGGGATCATGCCGTTGACGTAGGCGAGCTGCAGCGCATCGAGCTGCGCCCACAGCACGTTGCACTTGAAGCGCACGGCGTCGACGCACGCTTCCTGCATGTCGCGGGTGCGGGCGTTGGTCTTGACGAACTCGAGCGCGAAGGTGGCGTCGCGCGGGGCTTGCGTCAGACGGCGCTTGAAGTAGGCCATGACGTCGTCGTTGACGAAGCTGTAGTTGGCGAGCATGCCGGCGATGCGCTCGCGGTGGATCGAGGGCGCGAACAGCTCGGTGAGCGAGGAGGCGACCGCGACGACGAGCGGCTGCTCGACGACGAAGCGCACATACGCCTCGACGGCGAAGCGGGTGGCGGGAAGCGCGCCGCGCATGCTCGTGACGTACTCGCGGTCGAGGCCGAGGCAGTCAGTGAGCTTCAGCCAGCGCTCGAGGCCGCCGTGCTCCTCGGGGAGAAGGCCGTCGTGGTCGTGGATGCGATGGATCCACTCGCGGCGGAACTCGCGATCGTAGACGCGGCTCATGAGAGCGGCGTCCTTGCGCGGCACCGCCTCCTGATAGCAGTAGCGGTTGAGCGCCCAAGCGGCGACCTGGCTCTTGCTCAGCTTGCCGCCGTGCAGGAGCTTATGGAACTCGTGCTTATCGTGATAGCGCTCGTCGCCGACGGCGCGGATGTTGGCCTCGAAATCCTCGCGGCTCCAGGGCTGCTCGAGGGTCTCGAATGTTCTAACGAATTCGTTCATGGACGAACCTCCAATTTCACATCGATTTTTTCGTTGGAGGCACTGTGTTCGGATGGGCGCCCTGGCGCTTGATCCACATCAACGGGCCGATCACAGGGCGGTCAAAGGCGCGTGAGAGGAATTGCCGTCAGTCGGTGTCGCAGGAGGCGAGGGACTGCAGCAGCTTCGGCTTCAAGACGCTCACAGTGCGGCGCCCGCAGGTGGAGATGACGCCGGCGTCCTTAAGGGAGCGGAACTCGCGGCTCACGGTCTCGATGGTCATTCCGAGGGCGTCGGCGATCTCGTTGCGCGACAATGGCAGCTCGAAGCGGGCCGGGAGCTCGGTCGCTACGCTGGGAGGACGGCGGTTGATGCGCATCGCGATCGAGACCAGCAGGCTCGCGACTTTCTCTCGCGCGGTCTTGCGGCCGAGGAGGAACATCCACTCGCGAGCAGTCTCGAGGTCGTTAAGGGCCCGGCGATAGAGGGCCTGCTCGAGGGAGGGATGGTTGCGCATCAGGGTCTCGAAGGCGCTGCGCGAGAAGCAGCAGAGCTCGAGCTGGGTGGTGGCCTCGGCGATGAGCGCATTCGAGGTTATATAAGGATGACCGACGAAGTCGGCGGGATATTGCAGGCCGACGATCTGCAGCCGGCCGTCCTTCTGCGCCTTGACCAGCTTGACGACGCCGGAGACGATGATGGCAAGCCAGCCGAGACCCTGGTGGTCGCTTTGAATCACCTGCCCGACGGGTACCCGGCGATGATGGGCGATGGGTGCCAGCTCTCTTGCGGCCGCTTCACTGACCTCGCTGCACAGGGAGGCCTCGCGGACGGCGCAGCGCTCGCAATAGTGTCGTCCTCGCATATCCATCTTCGGCAGTTGGCCGGCCGCCGTCTGCCCGCGGTCCGTAGGTGAAATCAAAGTCACTTTGAAGGTGCCTTTCGCTGGGACTCTTGATCTGGATCAAGGGCGTGGGTGGTACGCTTAACGGTGCGGGTCAGCGGATTGACTCGGCTTTTCGGGGCACTGTGCCGGGCGCCTGGGTAGTGAACTTGATATGCATCAAATTTCGATGCGGCGAATGGTTCGGGCGATGGTTACCGGGCCGGAGCCTTCCGGTGCTCGCCGGCGATGATGGCGAGTCGGATTTCTGAGCCATGAGCGGCACTCTGCATCGCGTGGACATCATCCGACCGCGCGGCAATTGGTGACGCGCAAGCTTGAGGTGCATCAAGCAGGCCGATCGACCTTGCGCCAAGCTCGAAGCAGATTCGCTGGAGCTGAGCGCAAAATTGGCCGTTGGCTTTGACATGGTCATCGTGGGCGGGGGACCGGCGGGCCTCAGCCTCGCATGCCTCGTCGCCGATCTCGGATTGAGGGTGGCCGTCGTCGATCGGCAGAGCGAGAGAGACCTCGCCGAGCCGGCGTCCGACGGGCGCGACATCGCGTTGACGCATCGCTCGGTGCGCATTCTGCGTGAGATGGGTGTCTGGGACCGGGTGGCGCCAGCGGAAGTCGCGCCGATACGCCGCGCGGCGGTGAGGAACGCCGATGAGGCGCAGCTTCTGACGTTCGCTCCGCAAGCGGCGGGGCACGAAGTGCTGGGATATCTCGTCAGCAATCATGTGCTGCGCCGGGAAATCTTTGGTGCAGCCCGGCAGCGGTCGAACATTACGCTGCGTGCGGGCGAGGCAGCGAGAAGACTCGAGATCGAGGATGTCGGGGCCACCATCACGCTTGCTTCCGGAGAGCGGCTTCAGGGCCGGCTCGTCATCGCCGCCGACAGCCGCTTTTCCGAGCTGCGACGGATGGCAGGCATCGGCGCGGAGATGCGCGATTTCGGGCATCTGTGCATCGTCTGCCGCTTGCAGCACGAGAAGGCGCACGATGGCACGGCATACGAGTGGTTCGACGTCGATCAGACGCTCGCGGTGCTGCCGCTCAACGGGTGCAACTCGTCCATCGTGCTGACGCAGCCGGCATGCGTCGGCGTGCGGACGCTTGAGCTTACGAACGAGGAGTTCGCGGCACAGATCGAAAGCCGTCTTGGTGGGCGCTGGGGAAGGATGGTGCTCGATGGAAAGCGCCACGCCTACCCGCTGGTCGCGGTCTACGCGCATCGCTTCAGCGGCAAACGTGTCGCTCTCATCGGCGACGCGGCCGTCGGCATGCATCCGGTGACGGCGCATGGATTCAACTTCGGTCTGCGCGGGGCTGAGACGCTGGCGGCCAAGATCAGGGCTGCCGCTAGCGCGGGCGGAGACATCGGGGAGGCATCGGTGCTCGATAGCTACGCACGCGAGCACCGGGGTGCCACCTTGCCGCTCTATCTGGCAACAAATGCGATCGTCCGCCTCTACACCGACAACACGATGCCGGCCAGGATCATTCGGGGCGGTCTGTTGCGTGTCGCCAATATGCTTTCGCCGGCCAAGGACTTCATGCTGCGGAAGCTGACAGAGATCGACGGGGGCTTGGCGTCGGCCGAGCCGGCCTCAATGCAACGAGGGCTGACATGACAAGCGAAGCACGAGCCTATGCGCAGACGCTGGGCGAAGAGCAGAGCATCTGGTTCAAGATCTCTCCCTTCGTCAGCACCGATGACCCGATGTCCGTGCTGATGCGCCTGGCGGGGAAGCATGGTGGTTGCATTCCGATATCGCTGCGCTCGGAACGCATCTTCATCTTGAGCGAGGTGGAGCACTTCCGCCACGTCCTGGTCGACAACGTCGATAACTACCAGAAATACTTCGACGGCCTGAAGCCGATCTTCGGCAAGGCGATGATCACCGTCGACGGCGCCTTGTGGCAGAAGATCCGCCAGCCGCAGCAGTCGTACTTCCATCCCGCCGTCTACGCCGACTACATCCCGTATCTGATGGTGGCGTTGCGGCGGAAAATCGACGAGTGGCGCGGGCTTTCCCGTCGCGGCGTCGCGTTCGAGATGCTGGAGCAGACATGGGGCTTGGCGGCAGACATGATCTGCCGGGCGCTGTTCGATCGCGAGGTGCCGTTCAATCCGCAGGCCGTATTCGGCGCCGTGAAGGCTTACACGGATACGTCCAACCATCGTTCCATTCGTCTCAAGAAGGCGAACGGCGGTCTCACTGACGTGAGCGAGGCGGAGCCGCCGGCGCAGGCGATCAGCGCGTGGCTGACGCTTCCAGAGGCGGTGATCTCGGCCGCTCCATGGCAGGGGCGGGAGAAAACGCTGCTGAAGATGATGCTAGAGGCGGAGAACGACCCGGACAAGCCGGGCTGGGATCACCAGCAGGTTGTCGACGAGATCAAGCAGTACCTGTGGGCCGGAACCGAGACCACGGCGCTGACGCTCGGATGGACGTTCTATCTTCTCTCGCGCCACCCCGAGGCGGCGGCGCGCATCCGTCGCGAAGGCTGGGAGGTCTATGGCGACAGGGAGCCAACGGCAGCCGACATCGAGAAACTGACGTACACGCGCTCGGTGATGCTGGAGGCGTTGAGGCTTTATCCGCCCGCGTGGGCGCTCATCCGCACGGCGGTGGGCGATGACGAGATCGACGGTCACAAGATTCGCGCCGGGGACCGGATCGTCCTCTGCCCTTATGTGGCGCACCACGATCCGAAGTACTGGGACGATCCGGAGGCATTCCGGCCGGAGCGGTTCGATGCGAGCAATGCCAAGAAGCGCGTGAAGTACAGCTACCTTCCGTTCGGCGCGGGCAAGCGATTCTGTCTCGGCGGGCAGCTCTCGCAGGTCGAAACCATGCTCGCGCTGAGCCAGCTTCTGCGGCGCTTCGAGCCTGAATACCTCGGCAGCGTGCCGCCTCCGGTTGCCGCAAGCGTGACACTGATTCCGAAAGGCGGGCTGCCGTTCCGCCTGCGCGAGCTGATGTAAAGGTGGGAGGAGACTTGCCATGAGCGCCGAGGCGATTGCAGCTCAACTCAGCCCCTATCAAGTCGAGGTGGAGGAAGGGCACACCTACCAGTTCTGCCAGTGCGGGCGAAGCCGCGCGCAGCCGTTCTGCGATGGCTCGCATCCGGAAACCGGTATAGGGCCGCTCTCGTTCGTTGCGGAAAGGAGCGAGACACTGCTCCTGTGCGGCTGCAAGGAGACGGGAAATCCGCCGTTCTGCGACGGCACGCACAATGTGCTCTAACACAGCGGCGCGGGCCGGCGACGGATACGGGGGATCATGCAGGTAATCGAAGCGCTGGCGTGGCCAGTCGCCTCCCAGAGCGGTGATCGCCACTCTCGATTGATCAAGGTGCTCCCTGCGCTCGCGGCGATGGCTGCGATCGTTGCGGCTGCGGCGATGCCGGACCCTGGGAACCTGAACGAGGCATCGTCGGAGGATGCCGAAGCGCAGGCGCGAGCGGCACTGGCCGAGCGGGTCCGCTACAAGGGCGGCGAGACGCTGATCGCCGCCTATACCGGCTCGCCCTACACCTATGCGAGCGATTTGCGCATCGAGGGGCCGGGCCGGGACATGACCGTGCACGGCATCGACTGGGAAGGTAAAGCCTTCGACGACCCGATCTACTACGGCGTGCGGGTCGCGCGCTGGCTTACCGGCAGCAGGCTTGGCGGCATGGTCGATTTCACCCACTCGAAGGCATATGCGCCGCTCGAGCAGGAGGTGGATGTATCCGGCACGCGTGACGGCGCATCGCTGCCGTCACGGTCGAAGGTGGGCGACCTGTTCCACAAGCTGGAGTTCACACACGGGCACAACATGCTGACGTTCAACGTTCTGTGGCGGCTGCCGTCGCTCGGCTCGTTTGTCAGTCCGTACGTGGGATTCGGCGTGGGCGCGGCGCTGCCGCATACGGAGGTGCAGCTCAAGGGCGTGCGCGGGCGCACCTACGAGTACCAGTACGTGGGGCCTGCAGCTCAGCTCCTGATCGGCGTCGAGGTGCGGGTGCCGCGACTATCCTATATCGCCGAATACAAGTTCACCGCCGCGTCGTACGCGGCGCCGCTGCAGAACCGCGACGGAAGCTGGCTGCCGCTGGATCTTTTGAACCAGTTCCAGCGCTGGTGGCGCGCCGAGCCCCCGATTGGGGGCTGGGCATCGACGACGCTGGTCAGTCATCAAGTGATCGGCGGCATGGGGTTCCGAACGGTTCCCGCAGCGGTGCCATAGGCTGGTCGATGGCTACCTGCAGGGCCGAGCTTCGACCATGCAGCCCCAGCCGCTGGTCGAGCGCTCGCACTTGAGCGACTTCGAATGTGCGCGCTGGTAGCGGGCCCAATCGCTGCCGTACTCGAGGTCGACGAAGCCGGCCCACGACCTGATGGCGGCCACTTTGGCTGCCCGCTCGCTGATCTGGCCGGCGCTGCTGCCATAATGGAAGTGGTCGAGAAAACAGAGCTGTGCGCCTTCTCGGCGCATGGTGTGAACGGCTGCAAGCCCGGTCTCGTCGGCCAGCGCGGGGGCTGCGGTAAGGAGGAGGAGGGCGGCAGTAACTGTGGTGCGCAGCGGGCGTTCGATGACCATTTCCGAGGGTCCTTCAACTAGGTTCCAGATGCCTCGAAAGCGGGCCAGATTCCCCGGCTCGGCTCGGTGACGTGGATCAAATTTGCGACGGAAGGCTGCCGCGTGCTGCAGAGAGGTCACGTTACTCAGGGCTTGGCCGCCGCGGCCTTTACCGTCGGCGCGACGACCTCGACCTCGTCATTGGGGCGAAGCAGGGCGTTGGGACTGACGATGACGCGGTCCTCGACCGTCAGTCCAGTTGCGATGACGACGCGCTCGCCCAGGTCGCGCTCGACGCCGATCGGGCGTAGTTGAAAGCGATTTTGGGGATCGACGACGCCGACCATCTGGCGGCCGCTGCGCGTGATGAGCGTGTTGGTCGGCACGGTGACAAGCGATCGATCCTGCGCAACCTCGATGGTGACCTGTCCGTTCATGCCCGCGGGGATGCGACCGGCTGGATTCGGCATCAGCAACTCGGCGCGCATGGTGCTCGAGGTCTGATCGATGAGGCCGGATACGCGGACGATCTTGGCCGACAGCGGTGCGGGAAGCTCGGCGAAGGCGACTTTGGCCGGCGCGCCGGGCTTGACGGTCAGGGCCGAGGACTGGGGCACGTCGATCAGTACCCGCAGCTCATCGAGGCGCGCGATGCGCAACAGGTAGCCGCCGGCCTGGCTTGCGTCGCCGGAGACCTTGTCGCCGCGCTCAATGTGGCGGGCGATGATCGTGCCGTCGAAGGGTGCGCGCACGGTCTGGAAGCTCTGCACCTCCTCGAGGCGCTTCACCTCGGCGAGGGCGGCGGCCAGGTCGGCCTCTGCCGTCTTCTTAGTGGCGCGCCGCTCGTCGACGGTCTGTACAGAGACATGGCCTTTGTCGACGAGGCTTTCGCCGCGCTGGAGCGTCGCATCGGCGAGAAGAAGGCGAGCGCGCACCTGGTCGGCGGCGGCACGCGCACGCCGCAGCTCCTGCTCCACCTCGGGGGCTTCGATGACGATGAGGATGTCACCGGCCTTGACCTGATCGCCGATGTCGACGCGGCGCTCCGAAACGATGCCGCTGGCGCGCGATGAGAGAAGAGCCTCCTCGGCGGGCGCTGTTCGCCCGGCGAGGGAGAGTGAGGCCGTGCCTGCGACGGCTTCGGGCATGACGACGCGCACGGTCCGGGGTGCAGGCTTGGCGTCCTTCTTCACGGGCAGGGGCATGGGGCTGTCACCCATGCCGGCAAGCTGAAGCATTTTCCCGAGCGTTGCTGCCCCATCTGCTTGCGTCGCACAGAACGCAGCGCCCGCGCATGCAGCCGCAATCGTCGCGATAGCGATGAGCTTGCGGGTCATTGAGAGAGCTCCTTGGTCATTCTGCCGGCACCGGTGCTTGATTGGCTTGGTTCGGCTCGTGCTGCTCGCGCTTGCGGCTGCCGAGACCGGCGAAGACCGAGAAGAGGAAGGGCACGAAGGTGAGAGTCGCGCAGGTTCCGAAAATGAGTCCGCCGACTACGGCACGCCCGAGCGGCGCGTTCTGCTCGCCGCCTTCGCCGTGGCCGAGCGCCATGGGCAGGATGCCGATGATCATCGCCGTCGCCGTCATGAGGACGGGACGCAGCCGCGTGCGCGCGGCGTCGATGGCAGCTTGACGGGGCGTTTCGCCGTGGAGCAGGCGGTCGCGTGCAAAGCTCGTCACGAGGACGCTGTTCGCGGTGGAGACGCCGATGACCATGATGAGGCCGGTGAGAGCCGGCACCGAGAGCGGCGTTGCAGTGATGAAGAGCGCGAACAGTGCGCCGGAGATGGCCACGGGAAGTCCGCCCATGGCGATGCCCGGCATGATCCACGACTGGAAGTTCACGACCATGACGAGGTAGACGAAGACTGAAGCGAGGGCGAGGCCGCCGAGCATCTCGCCGTAGGCCTGATCCATCGACTGCGCCTGGCCGGCGATCTCGATGCGGTTGCCGGGCTTCAAGCGCGAGCGCGCCTCGTTCACGAGCTTGAGGATGTCGCCGTAGATGCCGCCAATGTCGCGACCTTCGACATTGGCGAGGAGGGTCGTCGTCGGCTGCAGCGTGGTGCGATCGATGTTGGCCGGTATCTTGCGGATCTGGAGCGAGGCGAATGCGCGGAGAGGGATCGTGTCGCCTCCAGCTGACGGGCGCACCGGAGTGTTCAAGAGCTGTTCGAGAGAGGTGAGGTTCACGGGCGGCGCCACGACCTGCACGGTATAGGATGCACCCTGGGCAGGATCGGCCCAATAGCTCGGTGAGACGGTGCCCGACGCGCCGAGGGCGGCGAGCAATGCGGTCGCTGCATCCTGCGGTGTGACGCCGATCTGGAGGGCGCGGACGCGGTCGATCTCGAGATAGTAGGACGTGAGGTCCCGCACCTGACGCATGGCGATGTCGACGGCGCCCGAGACCTCGCGCATGCGCGCCATGAGGTCGCGCGCGATCTCGGCGTTGCCGGCCATGTCGCGGCCGACGAGGCGGACCTCGATTGCCGTCTGCGAGTTGCCGGCGAGGGTCTGGGATGTCGCGTCGGCGGGGCGGAAATAGAAGACGAGCTCTGGGAACCTCTGCTGCAGCAGGCGGCGGATTTCGCCGACGTACACGGGCGTGGGCGCATGACTGGCAGCGAGCTGAATGAGGATTTCGCCGTCGAACGAGCCGATCACACCGCTGTCGACCCAGGCGAGATTGATTGGCTCGGGGCTGCCGATGTTCTCGGCGACGAAGCCGATCTCCTCAGGGGGAATCACCTCGCGAATCGCCCGCTGAACGTCGGCGAATATCTCCGCCGTGCCTTCTATTCTTGTCCCTGTGGGCGCGCGAACATAGATGCGCATCATGCCCGCGTCGGTTTCGGGGAAGAACTGGCGGCCGAGATGGACGGCCGAGAAGGCGCCGAGCGTGAGGGCGAAGGTCAACCCCAGGATCGGCAGGATCTTCCAGCGCAGCAGCACGGTCGCGATGCCTTCGACGATGCGCTCGAGCAGCGAGAGGAGACGATCGATGATGCTGCCGCCGGAGTGGTGGGCACCCGGCGACAGCATCATCGACGCGAGCGTCGGCACCAGCGTTCGCGACAAGACGTAGGACGCAGCCATGGCGAAGACGACCGCCAAGGCGAGCGGGATGAAGACGAAGGCGGCCGTTCCGGTGAGCAGGAACAGCGGCGAGAAGACGATGCAGATGGAGACGGTGGAGACGAACTCGGGGAACGCGACCTCGCTGGCGCTCTTGAGGATAGCTTCCTGCAACCCTAATCCGGCTTCGAGATTGCGGTTGATGTTCTCGATCTCGACCAGGGCATTGTCGACGAGGATGCCGATGGCGAGCATCAGGCCCCCGAGCGTCATCAGGTTGAAGGTGTTGCCGGTGAGCGCGAGGCCGGTGATGGAGGCGAGGAGTGCCAAGGGAATTGACGTCAGGACGATGAGCGAGGAGCGCCAGCTTCCGAGGAACACGAGAACGACGAAGGCGACGAGAAGTCCGACGACGACGCCTTCCGTCATCACGTTGTCGATCGCCTGCTCGACGAAGATGGACTGATCGAACACCGGTGCGATGGTAATGCCGGGCGGAGCGGACGCCTGCAGCTCGGGCAGGCGCGCCTTGATTGCGCGCACGATGTCGAGCGTCGAGGCATTGCCGAGCTTCAGGATCTGCACGATCACCGCGTTCTGGCCATCGAGGCGGGCGATATTCGTCTGCACGGCCTGGCCGTCGCGAACGCTGGCGACGTCGGAGACGCGAACGACGCGGCCATCGACGGAGCGCAGAGGCAGGTCGGCGAAGCTGGCGACCGTCTCCGGGCTGGCGTTGGTGGTGATGGTGATCTCGCGCGCATCGACGCGCAGTGCTCCGGAGGGGAGCGTCAGGTTCTGGGTGGCGGTGGCGCGAGCGATGTCGCTTGCCGCGATGCCGTATGCCTGCAGCGCCTCGGGCTTCAGATCGATCATCACCTGACGCGAGGCCCCCCCATAGGGCAGCGTCAGGCGGATGCCGGGGATGGACTGGATCTGCGCGCGCAGAGCAAGCCGGGCGTAATCATAAAGAGCGCCATCCGTCAGGGTGTCGGAGGCCAGCACGAGCTGGATGATCGGCACGCTTGAGGGGACATAGGGCACGATCAGCGGTGGGTTGGTGCCCGTCGGCATGCGGCGCAGGATGGTTTGACTTACGGATGTCACCTGGGCGAACGCGTCGGTGACGTTCGTCCCCGGCTGGAACGCGATGCGCACGACGCCGACGCCGTTGATGGTCTCGGAGCGGACCTCGCGCAGGTTGTCGACGTTGTTCATGATGGCGAGCTCGCTGAACGAGGTCAGCTTGCTCGCCATCTCCTGGGGGTTGAGGCCCTGGTAGGTCCAGATGAGGTTGATCGCCGGAATGTTGACCGCGGGGAGGATGTCGGTCGACATCCTGCGCGCGCTGAGGCCCCCGAGCAGCAGCAGAAGAATGGCGAGCACGCCGATGCTGTGGCGGTGGCTCAGCGCATATCGGACGATCCACATACTGTCGCGTGCCCCCGAGCACTTGGCTAGAACGCCGATTCTGCGGTTGCGGAACGTGCATCCAGGTTCGGCTCGTGCGACGCGGCGCGGTCATCGTCGCGATCGACGGCCACGCGCTCGGAGGTGATGACGATCTGGGCGCGCAGTCCGGGCTCGGGCGAGCGGTTCGCGAGATGGAGCGAGAAGCCGTCCTTCTCCAGGGCCGTCTGTGCGATAGCGAGGCCGAGGCCGCTGCCGATGGCGCTCTTGTTGCGGCCGCGGAAGAAGCGCTGGGTCACCATCGGCATCTCGTCCTCGGGGATGCCGGGGCCGGAATCTTCCAGCGTCAGCAGCACGCCACGCGATCCGGGTGCGAGCGACCAGCGCAGCGGGGCGTTGGCTGGTGTGTGCTGCAGGGCGTTCTCGGTGAGATTGCGCAAAGCCATGTGGAAAGCATCGGGGCTGACGCGTGCGCGGCAACGGAACAGCGCGTCGTCGACCACCGGCGCTACCTCGCGGTCGTAGGCGCGCAGCTCGTTGCAGATGGCGCGTAGCTTGGCACCGACGTTCACCCATTCCTGCGGCGCGCGCAGCTCGGCGGCGTCCACATGGGCCATGGCGAGGAGCTGCGTCGCCATGCGGTTGGTGCGATCGGCAGCGGTGAGGGCGCTGCGCAGAGCGTTGTAGCGCGTGCCGGGATCGGTCGCGGCGAGAGCGACCTGCACTTGGGTGCGCAGTCCGGCAAGGGGCGTGCGCAACTCATGTGCGGCAAA
Organism: Pseudomonadota bacterium; assembly: GCA_023405815.1. Taxonomy (GTDB): domain Bacteria; phylum Pseudomonadota; class Alphaproteobacteria; order Rhizobiales; family Hyphomicrobiaceae; genus Hyphomicrobium_A. The sequence continues at coordinate 63,664 of JAEXXM010000056.1, forward strand.
GGCGGTGACACTGCGCTCGTGCTCGCGCGCGGCGACGACCTTCTCGAAAAGATCATTCAAGGCGTCGACGACGGGGCGGATCTCGCTCGGGCTGCGGCCGATCTCGAGCGGGCCGAGCGCGTCAGGCGAGCGGCCGGCGAGTGCGGCCGTCAGCCGGCGCAGCGGCTCGAGGCCTTCGCGCAAAGCGAACCAGATCAGTACGCTCAAGACGCCGAAGACGATGAGGCCCGGGATCGTCAGGCCCCACATCAACTCGCGCACGAGGCGCTCGCGGTGCGCGATGTTGTCTCCGACCAGCACACGAATGCCACGCTCGGAGTCCGCCCGGGCGTAAACCCGCCACTTGGTGCCGTTGATCTCCTGATTGGAGAAGCCGCTGCTCGCATTGGTGAGCTGGACCGAAGGCGCCTCGCTGGATTTTCCGACCAGACGTCCGTCGATCGACCATACCTGACAGGCGAGCTTGAAATCGGTGGCGAGAGAAACCGGGGCCGTCGAGCGGCTCGGCACACGGACGCCGGAGACGCCGCTTGTGATATTGAGGTCAGCGCTGTTCATCAGCGAGTTGACCATGCGCGTCGCCTCCTCGAGGCGCGAATCGAGAACGCGCTCGAGCTCCTTGCGGCTGCCGGAGTAGATCCACGCCATGCCGCAGACCCAGACGATGCCCGTTGCCAGCAAGAGCAACCCGAAGAGGCGCGCGGTCATGGAATTCATATGCATCTCACATCAGGCCCCGGCAGAACGGCACACCCTTTCCAGCTTAAGTGGAGCTTAAGGGGCGATTGTGCCGCCATTTCAATGACCTCATACCGGTGCGTTGGTGGGTCGCGCCGGCGCCCGGCTCAGGAGCGGGTCGGGAAGCACGACCGTCTTGGTGCCGATCGGCACGCGCTGGAACAGGTCGATGACGTCGTGGTCGAGGAGGCGGATGCAGCCGCTGGACGTGGCTTTGCCGAGGGAGGCGGGCCGGCCACCGCCGTGAATGCGGTAAAGTGTGTCGCGGCCGCCCTGGTAGAGATATAGCGCGCGTGCACCGAGAGGGTTCTCAGGCCCGCCCGGCATGCCGTTGGCGAAGGGCGCGGTCCGCGGATCGCGCGCCACCATCTCCGCCGGCGGGGTCCACTTTGGCCATTCGGCCTTGCGCGCAATCATCGCCGAGCCGCTCCATCCGAAGCCTTCGCGGCCGACCTCGATTCCATAGCGAATGGCGCGCCCGTTGCCGGTGACGAGATAGAGATAGCGGTTGGGCGTATCGACGATGATCGTACCAGCGGCCTCGGCCGTCTCGAACTTCACCTCCTGTCGCCGGTATTGCGGGTCGAGGCGCCCGAGGTCGACGGCTCCAAGAGGGAAGCGCTCGGCTTTGAGTGCCGCATAGTTGCGCCGATCCGATTCCGTGGCCTCATAGGGAAGCCCGAGCCACGCGAGATCGGTCGAGGCGCATCCCGACAGAGCAAATGACATAAGCAGAGCAGCGGCAGTTGCGCGCAGCCTCGACATCGACGGTCCCCCCAGATAAAGCGGCGATAGCGTGGAATGAGGCAGACGCGCCTCGAGCTGCGGGGCACCGTAACGTCCGACATTAAGGCAACCTTAAGCGGGGCCATCGGCCGCCTTGCCGAGGCCGCGACAGTTTGGCTTGATGCAGCCTTGCGCCGCGCGCCGATCGGGCGGGCCGCGAAATCACGGGAAAGCTGGATGCGTCTGTTGGTGGTCGAGGACGATGCCGTTTTGCGCAGCGGGTTGACGGTCGGTCTCGGACTTCACGGGTTCACCGCCGAATCCGTCGAGACGTGCACGGAAGCGCTTGCGGCACTTTCGACGACGAAGTTCGATGCGGTGGTGCTCGACATCATGCTTCCCGACGGCTCGGGGTTCGACGTGCTGCGTGAATTGCGACAGCGCAACGATCCGGTGCCGGTGCTTCTGCTCACGGCGCGCGATGCGGTGAGCGACAGGGTGCGAGGCCTGGATGACGGTGCCGATGACTACATGGGCAAGCCGTTCGATCTCGATGAGCTCGCTGCGCGATTGCGGGCGCTACGGCGGCGCGCGGTGGGCCGGGCGACAGCGACGATCTCGTGGCAGGGGTTGGTGCTCGATCCCGAGCGCCGGACCATCAACGACGGAGACGTTCCGATCAACCTATCGCGGCGGGAGTTCGCGCTGCTCCTAAAGCTCGTCGAGAGGCCCGGTGTCATTCATTCAAAGCCGGAGCTCGAGGCCGTTCTCTATGGCTGGCAGGAGGAAGTCGACAGCAACGCCGTCGAGGTCCACATCCATAACCTGCGCGCCAAGATCGGCCGCGAGCGCATCGAGACGGTGCGCGGTCTCGGCTACCGCGCGAAGCAGTAGGTGTGCTTCAGGGCAGGGGGCCCGTCCGGTAGAGCGTCACCTCCAATCCGCCATGCGATACAGGCTCGGCGGTCAGCGAGAAGGGGAGGCCCGTCGCCCGCGCGAGCGAGGTGTCGTTGGTGATGATGCCGACGCGCCAGCCGGAGAAGTGGGTCAGCAGCCTGTCGCCAAGCGTCCGGTAGAGCGCGCGCAGACGCGTCTTCTCGCCGATGCGGTCGCCATAGGGCGGGTTGACGATGACGATGCCGGGTGGTCCTTCCGGCGCGATAAGATCCTCGACCGCGCGCTCATCAAACTGGGTGATGTCGGCGACACCGGCCCGCTCGGCGTTGGCGCGGCTCATGCGAATGGCGCCGGCATCTCGGTCGCTGCCGTAAAAGCGGACGGCGGGTATGATGCGGCTCTCGGTCTCGCGCATGCGCTGCCAAGCCTGGGCATCGAAGGTCGCGAGCTGCTCGAAGGCGAAATGCCTCGCGCGGCCGGGCTTGAGACCTGACGCGATCTCGGCCGCCTCGATGACGAAGGTTCCTGACCCGCACATGGGATCGAGGACGGGCTCGGTGCCGTCAAAGCCGCATTGGCGCAGAAACAACGATGCCATCGTCTCGCGCATGGGGGCCTTGGCGACGGCCTGCTTGTGGCCGCGCTTGTGCAGCAGCTCGCCGGAGGTATCGACACTAACCACGCAGAGGTCGTTCTCGATGCGGGCCTTAATGCAGACTTCGGCCTGCTCGGAAGCGGGAGCGCCGAGTGCGTCGACGATCGCCCGCTCGATCCGCTGGGCCGCGGCGCCGGAGTGGTAGATCCGAGACTTCTTGCAGGCGGCTTCGACACGGAACGGCACGTCCTTGCGCAACACCTTGGCCCAGGGCACGCGATGGGCTCGCTTGTCGAGCTGTGAGAGGTGCTGGACGTGGAAAGAATCGATGCGCGCCATGACGCGGGTCGCGCCGCGTATCTCGAGGTTGGCGCGCCAGACCTCGGGCCAGCCGCCCTTCATGGTTACGCCACCGGGCACGGTCTTGGCCTTGAACCCGCGGGCGCGTGCCTCGGCGCATAACGGGCCTTCCAAGCCCGGAGTTGCGACAAGGAAGATCTCGAAATCGGCGTCGGTTGTCATAGGCGCCTGCATATTGGGGAGTCGGGCGTTCTTCGACATGTTTTTGGGGCCCTGGGGCATTGCCGCCCGCGAGGGCTGTACTATCCTTTCCGACATGATCCGCATCGGTACCATCCTGATGGCCATCATTGTGCTGCTTGCCCCCGAGGCAGGGCGAGCGGACTGGTCTCAGCGGCATGCTGCCGAGGCCGGGGGACTGGTCCAGCGCTTCCTGCAGCGGCGGGAGGGGGTGGCTCCACCTAGTGCGCTGTCGGTTGCCATCGGCGTCGACGGCAAGCTGGTATTCGCCGAAGGGTATGGCGAGGCGCGGCCGGGCGTCCCCGCCACGGCGCGGACCGTCTATCACATCGGATCGCTCACCAAGCAGTTCACGGCGGCGGCGATGCTGAAGCTCATTGAGAGCGGCGTGCGCGCGCCGCTTTCCCGCCAGCCGATCGGTCTCGATACACCGCTGCGCGACATCTTCGAGGGCACCGATCGCTGGGGCGCGGCGGATCAGCCGCCCGTGACCGTCCGCAGCCTGCTGACCATGACGTCGAACCTTCCGAACTTCACGCGCGAGCCCCCTCGGGGTGCCGACCCATGGGGCGCCGTCGAGGTGCCGCAGTTGATCGCAGCGTTGAAGAACGAGGTGCCGCGCGGCTGGCCGAATACATTCGAGTACAGCAATACCGGCTATTTCCTTATCGCTCAGATCATCGAGGCGAGCCTTCGCGACGATGGCGGCGGTCGGCTCCCAACCGCGCGCGAGTACGTGCGCGAGATGCTGCTGCGCCCGGCCGGAATGGCGCTGTCGGGGTTCGTCGGCGACTATGCGCCCGACTCGGTGATCGCCCTGCCGCAATACCGTCGCCGCCCTGCGTTCACACAGCCTCACTGGCTGGATGGCTGTGCCGACATGGCGAGCAGCGCCGTCGATCTCTTCGCGTGGGACAAGGCGTTGATGGAGGGGCGGCTCATCTCAGTCTCCAGTCGCGACGCGATGTTCTCAGACGCGGCGCGGGTCGATCCGCTCACCTACTACGGGATGGGGTGGTACGTGAGGCACGAGGATCGCCGAGACAGCTACTATCATTCCGGCTCGGTGCCCGGGTTCACATCGTACAATGCGATCGAAAGGACCCGCGAAGACGGTGAGTGGATTTCGGTCACGCTCTTGACCAACAGCGACGGCATCGCGGGATTGGATCAGCTCGCCGATGACATCTTCGGCGTCGCCCGCGATCGGCACTAAGTTTTCACGTCGTCGTAATTGACGCGATCGTGATCGCATGTGGCGGTGCGCAGTTATTGCGATGGAATGGGCCTATTTTGACCGTCGGGAAATAGCGGCAATCGGTCTTGGAAATCAGTTTCACTGGCGGCGGGAACGCTGGCACTGGTGGCGGTCTCGGCATGTCCTTACCGTCTGACGTGCCACGCTTTGCGGTCCGGGCGCCGAGATAACCGTTCGTCCTTCATTTTAGGTTTTCCCGGCGCCCGACCGCACTTTTTTGCCTCCGCGAGATGAGCCCAAATCTCTCGCCGAGCGCGGCAAAGATCATCAAGACATTGTGATGAGGAAATCTTTGCTGAAATCGGCGGGAACTCGTCCCCTATCTCCGGGCAAAACAGGCACCTAATGTCCTCCTGCCGCGCTACCTGAGCGGAGAATGACAAGCAGGCATTTCATGCCTTGCGAAGTCGGGCCGCATTTTTTCAAGCCGCAGCCTACGGGCATGCGGCTGGGGGTGGAGCCGCTGAATAGAGCAGACGGGATCGCCGGAGAGCGCAAGCGCTCCGCACGGGAAACCGTTGCCCGAAGCGGCTCATCGGGAAGCGCGTAAGCGTGGATACGGAGGAAGCGCAATGCAAACGACGAGGAAAGGGGCCATCCGCTTCGCAGGCGGATTATTGGCTGCCGCCCTTCTAGGTTTTGCCGGGCCCGGCATGGCCAATGAGGAAATCGAGAAGAGGGCGCAAAACCCCGACACTTGGCCGGCACCCGGCCGCGACAACAAGCTGACCCGGCATAGTCCGCTGAAGGACATCAACACGGACAACGTCGCCAAGCTGCAGATGGCATGGTCGCAGTCGACCGGTGCGCTGCGCGGACACGAAGGCCAGCCGCTGTTCATCGAGGATGTGGGCGGCAAGCCGATGATGTTCTTCATCTCGGGCTGCCCCAACATGGCTCAGTGTAACATCGCGCAGGGCCTCGATCTGTCGGATCCCGACAACCCGAAGCAGGTGTGGAACTACGTCAAGAAGGACGACCGCGACGAGTCGGCCGTGCCGCGCGCCTGCTGCGACACCGTAAACCGCGGCGCGTCCTATGCCGACGGCAAGCTCGTCTACGGCACGCTCGATGGCTACGTGATCGCGCTCGATGCCCAGACCGGCAAAGAGGCATGGGTCGTCAAGCATGCATGGCCGGAGAAGGGCGAGACCATAACGTCCGCTCCGCTCATCGCCGAGAACCTCGTCATCATCGGCTTCGGCGGCGACGAGTTTGCCGCGCGCGGCCGCGTGACGGCGTACAGCCTCGCCGACGGCAAGATGGTGTGGAACTGCCACTCCACCGGCTCGGACAAGGACGTGTGCTTCACCCCGGAGACCAACAAGGCCAATCCGCACTATGGAACGGCCGGGCAGGACCTGGGCATCAAGACGTTTCCGAACGAGGACTGGAAGATCGGCGGCGGCGCGGCCTGGGGCTGGTACAGCTACGACCCTGCGCTGAAGCTCGTCTACTACTCGACCGGCAACCCCGGCCTGTGGAGCCCGCAGTATCGCTGCCCGGACAAGACGCACGAGGAGTGCAACACCGGTCAGTTCGACAACAAATGGTCGATGACGATCTTCGCCCGCAAGGTCGATACCGGCGAGGCCGTCTGGGCATACCAGATGACGCCCTTCGACCAGTGGGACTATGACGGCGTCAACGAGAACATCCTCGTCGACATGAATGTCGACGGCAAGGATCGCAAGGCGCTCGTGCACTTCGACCGCAACGGCTTCGCCTACGTCCTCGACCGGGCCGACGGCACGCTGCTGCGCGCCAACAAGTACGTGACGACGGACTGGGCGGAGAAGGTCGACCTGAAGACCGGGCGTCCGATCAAGGTGCGCGAGCACTCGCCGCTCGAAGTCGGCCGCAACGTCTCTGCCTGCCCGTCGGCGATGGGCGGCAAGGACCAGCAGCCGTGCTCCGTCGATCCGGCCGAGCCGAACAAGTTCTACTGCCCCACCAACAACTGGTGCATGGAACTCGAGCCGCAGGAGCGCACGCACACGCAGCAGGGCACGGTCTACGTGTTCGCGAACGTGTACATGTTCCCCGAGAAACCTGGCACGACGGGCAAGGTGAAGAAGTTCGACGTCTTGACCGGCAAGGCCGACTGGGAGATCCCGGATCCGTATCCGAATTGGGGCGGCACGATGGTCACCGACGGCGGCCTGGTGTTCTACGGCTCGCTCGGCGGCGACTTCCGCGCGGTGGACCGCAAGTCGGGCAAGGTGCTGTGGCACCGCAAGCTCGCCTCGGGCATCATCGGCAACCCGATCTCCTACAAGGTGAAGGGCAAGCAGTACGTGTCGATCCTCGCCGGCATCGGCGGCTGGATCGGAGTGCCGGTCACGGCGGGTCTCGATCTCAACGACAAGTTCGGTGCGATCGGTGCCACCGCCATGACCAAGGCAGCCAACCTCGACAAGATTCCGCAGGCTGGCACGCTGTTCACCTTCAGGGTCTACGAGTGACACCGACGCGCTAATCAAAGGGTGCGCCCGACGAGGAATCGTCGGGCGCATCTCGCGCTTGGTCCCTTCTCGCCCCGATGCGCACGCCGCCCGGGGCGCTCATGCCAGAGTAGTCAGCTAATGCGCGGCTTATCTCATCTCGCTCTCGGAGCGGTGCTTCTAATCAGCGCCGTCCTGCCGGCAAACGCCGCCCGGGACATGCAGAAGACCTTCGACGAACTGACTGCGGCGGAGAAGACGGCTGCCAAGCGCGCAGCGAAAAAGATGTACGAGGAGAAGTCGCTCGGTCGTCTCATCGTCTGCGCCGATCCGGGCAACATGCCACTTTCGGACATCAACCAAGCCGGGTTCCAGAACAAAATCGCCGAGGTTCTGGCGAACAAGCTCGGGGCGCGCCTCGAGTATTTCTGGCGGCCGTATCTCGAGCGCGGACTGACGCGCGAGACGTTCGACACGAACATGTGCGACGTGCTGCTCGATCTGCCGGCGGTCTACGAGCCGGCGCTGACCACGATCCCGATCTACAAGTCGACCTATGTGCTCGTCTATCGCGAGGATCGCGGCCTAGCGTTCAAGAATTTCGATGATCCGGCGCTCAAGGGGCTGCGCATCGGCGTGTTCCAGACATCGAGCATACGTCAGGTCATGACGAGGAAGGGGCTCGCGCCCTACCTCAAGCTGAAGACGCTCAGCCACAACGCCGACCTCAAGCCGGAAAACCAGCCGTGGCGGCAGGTGCAGGAGGTGCTCGACGGCACGCTCGATGTCGCTGCCGTCTGGGGCCCGTTCGCCGGCTGGCTGGAGACGATGAAGGGTGCGCCGCTCGTCATCCAACCGGTCAACATGTGGGAGGACGTCGTCCCCATGGAGTACGAGCTGGCCGCCGGCGTGCGCAAGACGGATGCGCGCCTCAAGTATCTGCTCGACATCGCGCTCGAGGATTCGAAGGCGGAGATCGAGAGGATACTCACCGATTATGGCGTGCCGCTGGTCCAATGCAGCACCTGCCTGATTCAGGGGAACCTTCCGTCGCACGGCGCATACATCAAGCCGGCGGTGACCGAGTACAAGTCGAAGCCGGAGGCTGCATCCCCCGACCAGGTGGTTACAGACCAGCGGCTCGAGTCGTGGCTCGCAGAGGGCGCCGACCTCACGCAGGAGCTTTCGAACGCCGTCCTCGCCAGCGACGAGCACCGGATCAGGCTGCTGGTGAAGAAGGGTGCGGACATCAACGCCCGCGACCCGCAAGGCTACGCGCCCGTACATACCGCAGCGCGCAAACGGCATCCTGAGCTTGTGGCGCTGTTCGCCGAGCTCGGCGCCAATGTCAATGCTCCCGACAGCGACGGCATGACACCGCTGCAGCACGCGGTGATGCGAAATCACGTGCCGACGGTGAAGGCGCTGCTCGAACGGGGCGCCGACATCGAAGGCAGGAACTCCGACGGCTACTCGCCGCTGGCGCTGGCTCTCGCCGAGGCGAAATACGAGGTGGCGAAGGTGCTGCTCGAATCCGGTGCGCACATCGACACGCGCGCGGGCCCTGACGATCTGACGCCGCTGATGATCGCGGCCAGCCAGGTGAAGCCCGGGGAGGGCGCGATATTCCTGCCGGGGAGCACGCGCCCGCTCGATCTCGCGCGCGATCTCATCGGGCGGGGTGCGGACGTCAATGCGCAATCGAAGTCCGGGGTCACGGCGCTGATGATCGCCGCGGCGCGCAACGTAGCGCCGATGATCGGATTACTGATGCAGGCCGGTGCAAAGCCGGACCTCAGATCGGCGCAGGGAAAGACGGCCGCCGAAATTGCCGAACAGAACGGCGCGGAGGCGGCGGCGAAAGCGCTGCGGCTGATCGGCAAGGTCTCGAACGAGGACAGTCAGTAGTGTCGCGTCGAAGGATGGCTCTCGTTGCTGCACAGACTACGGCGATGACGTTGTGGCTGTCGCCTGCTAACGCCGCGCCGAAAGAGTTCTCCGACGAGGACGTGACAGCGGCGCTCAAGGCCGTCATCTCCGAGCGCAGTAAGAACGGGGTATTCTCGTTCACGGACCAGCGCACCGGCGACGAACTGGCGCTCGTGCTCGAAGATGTGCGCATCGTGCGCGGTCTGCCGGCGTTCGGCTGGTTTCCTAACGTTGCCTTCCACGACAGCCGTACACCGGCAAAGAAATACACACTCGATTTCTGGCTGAAGCCCGACGGCGACGTCCTGAAGCTGGTCGACATCCGCGTGCACAAGGCGCCACGGGCCGACGGTGCCGGCTGGATGACGACGACGCGTTCGCCGCTGGCGTGGTGGTGGCTACCGACGATGAAGCGGGCGAGCGCCGAGGCCGGGATGCCGGCCTGGAAGGTGATGGGCGCCATCCATTCCGAAATCGCCAAGGCCGCGAAGGACAAGCGGATTCCCATTGCAGTCGAGATTGGCGGCAGCACAGGGGTGCTGCAGTTCGTCGATATCGAGCAGCCGGTGGGAAGGTCGAAGACCGACGACAGGTATTTTGCCTGTGCCCTACTTCGAAAGTTTGGAACCGAGCCAGTCTTTTATTCGACCGCGTACTGGCTCGATGGCAAGACGAACCTAGTTACCGCAGGCGGCATCAGGCAAATCGATGTCGACCGTAATGGCGGAGGCAAAGCGGCGACAGAACCGCGTTGTGACTTCGGGGGTGTGGCCTTCGACGTCGTCGACTGAGGCTTGGGGAAACAGAACAGGGACACTCAATGTACAGACTACTCGGCAAGGCAGCGCTCGCACTCGCGCTCGGTGCTGTCATTGCATACGTCGATCCGATCTCGGCTGCGGACCAGAACGCTCCGCCAATTCCGCCCAAGCAGGCCGAAGGTCCGGCCCCGGAACCGCTGCCGATGGACGAGCTCAAGAAGTCGATGAAGCCGCTCGAGCGCGTTGCCTCGGCGCCGAAGGGCACCTTGAAGAATCCATATACCGACGACGCGGAAGCGATCGCCCAGGGCAAGAAGCTCTACTTCGGCAAGAGCTGCAACGGTTGTCACGGGGGCGGGGGCGGCGGCGGCATGTGTCCGCCTCTCACCAATACGGTTTGGGTCTACGGAAGCGACGACGACACGCTTTTCCGCCTCGTCTCCCTCGGCAGCGACGAGCTGAAGAAAGCGGGCTATTCGCGCAAGGGCACCGAAAGTGTCGTCGGTCCGATGCCACCTTTCGGCGAGCTGATCGATAGCGACCAGGACCTGTGGAAGATCATCGCGTGGATCCGTACCGTCTATGCGGGTCCGAAAGAGAGACGCAACTGGTGACGGGCTTGGCGCGCGGCCAATCGAGCGTTGGCCGCGCGCGAACCTGTGATTTGACGATGCTCTTCGGGGCTGCCTTACAAGAAGAATGCAAAGTTATAACATTTCGACGGCATATCAGACACTCGCCCTGCTCCGATGCCGCGGCATCGGGGTTCTACTGTCTATAGCCCTGCTGCTAGCTTCGCGGGCGGCGGACGCGGAGCCCAAGCGTGTTACACCGGATGCGGCGCCGACCCTGACGACGACGATCGTGTACCTTACCAAGGACTACAAGGAGCCACCGCCACTGTCGCTGGTCGACAAAGTGGTGACGGACAAGGGCATCCAGGGGGCGCGGATCGCGCTCGAGGAGAACAACCGCACGGGGCGGCTGCTCGGCCAGCACTACGACCTTCTCGAGGCGCTGCTGGGTCCCGACGACAGCCCGGTCGAGAAGGCCAAGCAGCTATTGAGCGAAGGTCGCCGGCTGATCGTCGCCGATCTCGAGCCGCAGGATCTTTTAGCCGTCGCGGACCTGCCCGAGGCGCATGACGCGCTGATATTCGACGTGCGCACCAGCGACGATGCGCTGCGCCAGGAGCAGTGCCGGACAAACGTCTTCCACATTGCGCCGAACTGGGCGATGCGCGCCGACGCGCTGGCGCAATACCTGATATGGAAACAGTGGCGCCATTGGGTGCTAATCGTCGGCAAGTCGCCTGCGGACGAAGGCTTTGCCGCTGCCGTTCGGCGCGCAGCGAAGCGGTTCGGCGCAAAGATCGTGGCGGAAAAACCCTATTCGTTCGAGGCAGGCTCGCGGCGCACCGACACGGGACACCAGCAGATCCAAACGCAAATGCCCATGCTGACGCAGGGCGTGGCCGAGCATGACGTGGTCATCGTGGCGGACGAATCCGACGTGTTCGGCGACTACCTGTTGTTCCGTACCGCGGAACCGCGTCCGGTGGCGGGGACGCACGGCCTCGTCGCCGTCGCCTGGCATCGCGCCTTCGAGGAATACGCCGGCACGCAGATGCAGAACCGGTTCGAGCGCAAGGCCGGCCGCATAATGACAGAGCGCGACTACACAGCGTGGCTGGCAGTGCGCGTCATCGGCGAGGCGGTCACGCGCACGGGCAGCGATAGTCCGCAGAAGCTGCGCGACTACATCCTTTCCAGCAAATTCGAGGTGGCGGGCTTCAAGGGGCAGGGCATGAACTTCCGCCTGTGGGATCTGCAGCTCAGGCAGCCGATCCTCATAGCCGGACCGCGGGCGCTGGTATCGATCTCGCCGCAGGAGGGGTTCCTGCACCCCAAGTATCTCACCGACACGCTCGGCTTCGACGAGCCGGAGACCAGATGCCGGCTCTCCAATAAAGCATCCAAGGGGAGATGAGTGATGCGCGTATTGCTCGCCAAGGTAGCCTTGTCGCTGCTCGCCTTCTCGCCGGCCTCGGCGGACACGCTGTTCATCAGCAACGAGAAGGACAACTCCGTGTCGGTGCTCGATTCCAAGTCGATGAAGGTGATCAAGACCATCCCCGTGGGCAAGCGGCCGCGCGGCATCGCGATCTCGCCCGACTTCAAGGAAGTCCTCGTCTGCGTCGGCGACGACGACCAGCTCGATGTTATCGATACCGCGACGCTCGAGGTCGTGCGCCGCATGGACACCGGGCCTGATCCGGAATTGCTCGACATCGACCACAAGGGCGAGCGGGTCTACGTCGCCAACGAGGACGACGGCTACGTCACGGTGCTCGAACGCGCCAACGGCAAGGTGCTGGCGGAGATCGAGGTCGGCGTCGAGCCGGAGGGCATGTCGGTGAGCCCAGACGACAAGCTCGTCACGGCGACGTCGGAAGCCACGAGCATGGCGCATATCATCGACACGTCGACCTTCGAGGTTCTAGCGAACATTCTCGTCGATACGCGTCCGCGGGTGGCGACGTTCACCCATGACGGAAAGCACGTGTGGATTTCGGCCGAGGTCGGCGGCACCGTCGCCATCATCGACGTGAGCACATACAAGATTGTCAAGAAACTGCACTTCGAGATCGCCGGCGTGCGCCCGGAGCTCATCCAGCCGATGGGCATCGTGTTCTCGAAGGACGGCAAGCAGGCGTTCGTTGCCATCGGCCGCGCCAACCGCATCGCCGTCATCGACACGGCGACATACGAGACGACGAACTACGTCCTCACGGGGCAGCGGCCGTGGCACATGGCGCTGTCCGGCGACGGGACGAAGCTCTACTCGGCCAACGGCCTGACGAACGATCTGACGGTGATCGATATCGCAACGCTGAAGGCGGAGAAGTCGGTGCCGGTCGGACGTCTGCCGTGGGGTATCGCGGTCAAGCCCGAATAATGGCTGCGGCGGCCGGGCGCGGGCCTCCGCGGCCAAAAGTGCGTGGCTATTGCACCATGAGCCTGGTGCCGTCCGAGCCCATGGCCTCGCCGGCTTTCAAGTCGCCACAGGATTCCCCGAGGTAAGTACCCTGTTGCTCGATCACTCGGTCGATGGCGATGCTCTGCGAGTCCTGGATGCCGGAGGTGGTCGAGGTGATCTTGACGTTGAACGTCTTCTGAAAGTCCCCGCTCATCTCGGTGCGGCTCTCGACATCGCGGCCATTCATATTGCAGGTCGCCTCGACGACGACGGCGGAACCATCCTTCTTCACGTCGTACTTGGAGCAACGTTGCTTGTGCTCGGCAGCGCTGGCCATGGCGGTGCTCCGCTCCATGTCGGCATCGATGCAGATCGTCAGCGTTTGCTCGCGCTTCTGGCCGGCCTCGTCCATCATGGTCTTCTGCGACCACTTTCCGGCTTTGCGGAGCGGGAGGTCAGCCTCGCTCGCGAGTGGCGCGATGCTCGAGCAGGAGAGTAGGACTAGGGATAGAACGGCAACCGGCGTGCGCAGCATATGTTTGAGGCCCCATGACGCGATGGACTGACATCTGCCTTAGGGAGGGTCCGGCAGCGTCACAAGGGACTAGTTCCCGATCGCGCCTCATCGCGCAAAAGTGAAACGCGCGAGCGACCATCGCCGCGCCATGTCGCGGGCGGCGCGACGATGATCCACGGCGATCAGACGTCGTGCTTGGCGCTGGGCGAGGGCTGCAGCGAGCCGATCGTCGAGCCGCTCCAGCGCTCGACCTGCTCGGGCAGGAACAGGTAGCTGTGCAGCCTATAGACAAGGCCGTCCTGAATGACGGTGTGCTCGCCAGTGTAGATGGCATCGGCTGGGCGGTAATAGGCGCAGGAGAATTTCCCGAGCCGTTTGTTGACAGCATTGGCCGCCATTTCCTCGTTCTCGCCGGACGCCTGCTCGCGGAGGAAGTTCAGAGAGTCGTCCTTTGCATTGCAGAAGAACCCGCGAACACGCTCGGGAGCTGCGCCCGGGTCGGCGTTCGATCTGCCCGACAGAGCCATCAGGCCGAAAATGCAGACCACTAACGAGAGCCTCAACATGCTCTGCGCGAGGCAAGCAGGAAGCGTCAAGAAGCGATACACCGTCACCTCCACCGAAAGGGATCACGAGTGGCTCCGAGCAGCCTATGCCCAAGATCGCCACCTGGGGACTGGCAAATTGCCACCAATGGCAATTTGCCATGGAAATGTTGCCCTGGTGACGCTGAGATTAGGGCATCTACTTGTGATAGGGAAGTTTTCCCAACGCTAATTGGGAATTTCAGGAAACCGCATTCGCATTGCGCTTTTCGCGGGGGAGCACCGATAGCTTTGCGCTAGACGCAATGCATTCAGGAGGCGACCTTGGGGATCCGGGCGGCGAGCTTTTTCTTCACCATCCTGTTGGCACCGGCTGCCCTGCTGGCGGCGGAGCTGCCTAGGCGCAAGCCCGGCCACTGGCAGATCACGACCGTTTCGGCAGGCATGGGAACGACGGTGATCGATACCTGCGTCGGCGCGGACGACAATCTTGCTACGCCTTCAGAGAGCGGAGATTGCTCGGCGCCGAAAGTGACGGAGGCTGGTAGCGAGGTCATCGTCGACGTCGTCTGCACGAAGCCGCACGGAAAGCAGATCATGAGCACCGCGTTCGGCGGCGACTTCAATTCGCGCTACCACGGCATCATGAAGATGAGCTTCGATCCGCCCGAGGGCTACAAGAACATGGGCGTGACGATCGACGGCAAGTACATTGGCCCCGACTGTCCGCCGGAAACCAAGGCGTCGGGCAAGTAGACCTAAAGGCTCGGCTTGCTGGCGCTGCCGGGTAGATGCTGAATGGCGATGCGCATCAGCTCGGGGAGGGTGCGCACGCCGAGCTTCACCTTGAGCTGGGCGCTCGTGTTGACGACCGTCTTGTAGCTGACGTGCAGCTCCTCAGCGATGGCGATGTAGGGCTTGCCCTCGGCGATCAGCGACAGTGTCTGCAGCTCGCGCAGGGACATGCGGCTCAAGGGGTTGCTGTCGCCGCGCGCCTCGCGGAAGGCTATTTCCGAGGCCAGTTCGTGGTTCAAATAGGGTTGTCCGTCGCGCACGCGCCGGAAGGCTTTGGCGAACTCCTCCGAGGACGTGTCCTTCAACAGGTAGCCGTTGGCGCCGACCTCCAGCGCGCGGCTGACGATCATGCGGTCCGAATGCATGCTGAGGACGAGCACGGGAGTCGTCTCATCGTGAATTCTGAGGCGGCGGATGAAGGAAAGGCCACCCAAGGCTCCAGACTGCATCGACAGGTCGACGATGATCATCTCGGGGCGCTTCTGCCGGTAGATGCGGAAGCCCTCGGACAAGCTAGCCGCGACGAGTATCTCCTCGACGCCCATGTCCTCGAGCAGCCGCCGGCAGCCCTGGATGACGACCGGATGATCGTCGATGACGAGCACTTTCATTCGATGGCACCTTCGACAGCATGCTGATCGGCAACCGGCGCGTTGCGTCCATCCGAGCGCAGCGGAACTGAGACGGGTATGACCGTCCCTGCCGGTGTCTCCCGCCCGTTTCCCGCTCGTCGCCGATCTTCATTGGATGCACATGGCCCGCCATGCTGCCTGGCATAGGTGAGGCCTTCTGCATGCAACGAAATAACGTTAGGTCTACGGCGTCGCCATACCCTCGTGCAAGGGAACCAATGGCAAGCCTGATCAAAACTTCCCGGCAACGGCGCTCAAAGCGGCAGCCGAGCTTGCAGGGGGTGCCGATCAACCGTGGCCGGCGCCCATCAGTTTCCGGGAGTCCGATACAGCTCCCGTCTCAGGGCGTCGATGGCCGGCCCCTGGCCGAGGCCCGTCAGCCGCAGGTTGTAATACTGCTGGGTTAGAGAGGCGAAGCTCTCCACGGACCGCTGGGGGCCGGGCACTTGCGACAGGATCACGATGAGTCTCGGTGCGCGCTCGGCAATGCCTTTTTCGGCCAGCATGGCTTCGAGCTGCACGGCGCGATTGGCGATCATCCGCATGTGATCGCGAAAACGGAATGCAGCGACCTCTAAGATGCGCGCCATGTTGCCAACGGCGGGATCGTCAGGCTCGAGGTCGTTCCCGGCTTCCCGGCTGGCGAGCCACAGCTCGGGTGCAATGCCGTCAGTGACTCTTATCCATTTCATCTCACGGATTGCGGGCTTGGTGGCTTGCGGCGCGGGTGCTTCAGGCTCGGGAGGAGCTGGATCGCCGCATGCCGCCATCGTGAGAGTAACCATGACAGCAGCGAGCATGCGTGCGGATCGCATGCCTCGGCGCGGCACGCGCTGATGCGGTGCTTCCTCCCGTTCCGGTCCGCTGGCGGTGCGCATCTGTCTTTGTCTGAGTTGGCGAGAAAGATTGTGATTTAACTCCGCACCGCCACGCACAGCGAGGGCAACGCAATGCCAAATGGTTGCCAACTGTTCCGTATCGATCTTGGAACTAGGCCTACAGACCGGCCGTAGTACGACGTTCTAGCTTCCAACACGGATGAGCAAGCTCTCGGTTCGGCGGATCATGACCGACGAGAGGCTCTTGTCCCGCGCAGCCAAGCCATTCGCAACGGCTATTGGCTGCCGCTAACGAAAGCGGATGTGCCGCCGCCGTCCACGATTTGTGGATGCTCGGTGGCGGCATGAGCAATCCGCTTTCATCTGGGAGCGAAAACGCGAGGGTTTGTTAATGAAAGCACACCTCAAGTCAGGCTTTCTTGCGTCCGCATCATTTGCGGCGCTGGTGAGCTTCGTCGGCGGCGCTTGCGCCAACGACAAGCTCATCGAGCTGTCGAAGAGCAACGAGAACTGGGTCATGACGGGCCGGACCTATGCGTCCGACAACTACAGCCCGATGACGCAGATCAACAAGGAAAACGTCAAGGATCTGCGTGTTGCCTGGTCGTTCTCCACCGGCCTGCTGCACGGTCACGAAGGCACGCCGCGCGTCGTCAACGGCGTGATGTACATCAACTCCTCCTTCCCCAACAACGTCTACGCGTTGGATCTGGAGAACCCGGGCAAGATCAAGTGGCAGTATAAGCCGAAGCAGGATCCGGCCGCCCGTTCGGTCGCTTGCTGCGATCTCGTCAACCGCGGCCTTGCCTACTGGCCCGGCGACGGAAAGACGCCGCCGCTCATCTTCAACAACCAGCTCGACGGCCACGTTGTGGCGTTGAACGCCGAGACGGGCGAGGAGTACTGGAAGGTTGAGAACTCCGACATCAAGGTCGGCTCGACGCTCACGGTCGCTCCGTACGTCGTCAAGGACCTGGTGATCGTCGGTTCGTCGGGTGCCGAGCTCGGCGTTCGCGGCTACGCGACGGCCTACAACGTCAAGACGGGCGCCCAGGTGTGGCGCAAGTACGCGACCGGTCCCGACGAGGAGATCGGCATCGGCGACGACTTCAACAAGGCCAACCCGCACTACGGTCAGAAGGGCCTCGGCACCGCGACCTGGGAAGGCGACGCCTGGAAGATCGGCGGCGGCACCAACTGGGGCTGGTATGCGTACGATCCGGACCTGAACCTCATCTACTACGGATCGGGCAACCCGTCTCCGTGGAACGAGACCATGCGCCCGGGCGACAACAAGTGGACCATGACGATGATGGCCCGCGACATCGACACCGGCGAGCTCAAGTGGGGCTATCAGAAGACCCCCCACGACGAGTGGGATTACGCTGGCGTCAACGTGATGATGTTGTCCAACCAGAAGGATAAGTCGGGCAAGATGCGCAAGCTGGTCACGCATCCTGACCGCAACGGCATCATCTACACGCTCGACCGCACCGACGGCAGCCTAGTTTCGGCTGACAAGATCGACGACACCGTCAACGTCTGGACGCACGTCGACTTGAAGACTGGCATCCCGGTTCGCGATCCGGAGTACGGCACGCGCATGGACCACAAGGCCACCAACGTGTGCCCGTCGGCCATGGGCTATCACGATCAGGCCCACGACTCCTACGATCCGGAGCGCGAGGTGTTCTTCCTGGCGATCAACCACATCTGCATGGACTGGGAGCCCTTCATGCTTCCCTACCGTGCCGGTCAGTTCTTCGTCGGCGCCACGCTGTGGATGTACCCTGGTCCGAAGGGTGATCGTCAGAACTACCTTGGCCTCGGCCAAGTGAAGGCGCGCAACGTCATCACCGGCAAGGACAAGTGGGCGATCATGGAGCGCTTCGCAGCTTGGGGCGGCACGATGGCCACCAAGGGCGGCCTGACGTTCTACGGAACGCTCGACGGCTACCTGAAGGCTCGCGACAGCGACACCGGCAAGCTCCTGTGGAAGTTCAAGATGCCGTCCGGCGCCATCGGCTACCCGATGACCTACGAGCACAAGGGCACGCAGTACGTCGCCATCTACTACGGCGTCGGCGGCTGGCCGGGCGTCGGTCTGGTGTTCGACCTGAACGATCCGACTGCCGGTCTCGGCGCGGTCGGCGCGTTCAAGAACCTCCAGAACTGGACGCAGATGGGTGGCGGCATGTTGGTCTTCTCCCTCGACGGCAAGAGCCCGTACTCGGAGAACGTCAACCTCGACGAGTACCCGCCGGAGATGCCGAAGCTCTGATAGCGAGCTGATCGTTCCCGCCAGGTCGCTTGCGCGACCTGGCGGGGCGACCACTGCGCAGCGACCGATCCGTCACCTCCTCCAACGGTAAGGATGCTGTCTCCAAAGCGCTGCCCTTCGCAGCGTGAGCGTCGGCCCAAAGCTGAGCATAGCCGTCAGGTCGGCGTTCGGAGCAGATCTGCTTCAGAAATGCAGAGCGTCAACATGAGCAACAGAATTGAGTCACATCACGGGGCGGGGCTCTGGCTCGCGTCGGCCGTGGTGCTAGCGGGCCTCGTCGGCCCCAGTTTGGCAAACGAAAAAGCCTCGCAGATAGCGGATCCTTCCAGGCTTCGCGTATGCGCCTCGGAGGTCGAGGCGCCCTACTCCTCGCGCGACGGCGAGGGGTTCGAGAACAAGATCGCGAAAGCTCTCGCCGATGCCATGGGGCGCAAGCTTTCCATGGTCTGGCTCAACAAGCCGGCGATCTACCTGGTTCGTGACCAGCTCGACAAGAAGGATTGCGACGTGGTCATCGGCCTCGATACGGGCGACGAGCGCGTGCTGACATCGAAGCCATACTACCGCGCGCCGTACGTATTCGTGCTGCGCAAGGACTCGCCGCTCGACATCACCAGCTGGGACAGTCCCGACCTGCTCAAGGCGCGCAAGATCGGCGTGGCACAAGACACGCCGGCCCAGGTGATGCTCGAGAAGCTGGGCTTGTTCAACGCCAACTTCAACTACATGAAGTCGCTCACCGGCTTCAAGAGCAAGCGCAATCAATACGTCCGCGTCGACCCGCAGCGGTATGTCGACGAGGTCGCTTCGGGCAAGGCCGATTTGGCTATCGTGTTTGCGCCGGAAGTGGCTCGCTACGCAAAGCAGCGCGGCGATCAGGTGAAGCTGGTCGTCGTCCCCGACAGCGCAACGCGGGGTGACGGACAGCATGTCCCCTTCCACTTCGATCAATCGATCGGCGTGCGCAAGGACGACAAGCAACTGCTCGACCAAGTGAATGCCGCGCTGGAAAAGGCTCGGCCGGAAATCGAAACCATCTTGAAGGAAGAAGGCATTCCCCTCGACGCGATTGCCAAGACTCCTGAGGGGCGTGCTGGATGAAGAAGTTTACACGTAGACTGCTCGCGGGTGCTGCCATCGTTGCGTTTCCTATCGTGGCACTCGCGCTCGATGAACCTTTCCGCAATACGGTGACGGGTGACGTCCTTGACCTCAGCACAGCGCCGAAAGAGGGGCGCGATACGGAGGCGGTGAAGAAGTTCCTGGAGACGGGAAAGAACCCGTACAACGGCGTGGCTGAGTGCTTCCCGCGTGGCGAGTACATCTACCTCTCGTCGTGCTCGGGGTGTCATGGGCACGTTGCCGAGGGGAAGGTCGGGCCCGGCCTCAACGACAACTATTGGACGTATCCGAAGAACAAGAAGGACAAGGGCCTGTTCGAGACGATCTTCGGTGGCGCACAGGGCATGATGGGCCCGCACAACGACCTGCAGATGAATGAGCTTCTACTGGTCATGGCGTGGATCCGTCATCTCTATACCGGCCCTGTAGAGGGAGCCTCGTGGCTCACCAAGGAGCAGAAGGCCAGCTTCACTCCTTACAAGCAACCTGAGGGCGGTGAGCACGGCGGAACGGCTGAAGAGGCCAAGGCGGCGCCAGTGGACAAGTGTGGTCCGATGGCGAATTGACGAGATGTTCGCTTCCGGAGGGGCGCGAGCAAAGAAGGCGGGTTCACCGCCGAAATCGAGAAGTGAGTTAAGCCAGGAGGAAACAAGTCATGTCAAAACTGCTCTTCATCGGCACGGCTGCTGCGGCGCTCGTCGTCGCGACGTCGGCCTTCGCTTACGACGGCACCAAGTGCAAGGCGCCGGGCAACTGCTGGGAACCCAAGCCGGGCTTCCCGGAGAAGGTCGCCGGCTCGAAGTACGATCCCAAGCACGACCCCGCGGAGCTTGCCAAGCAGGGCGACTCCGAGCGCGCGATGGAAGCACGCAACGCCAAGCGCACGGCGCACTTCATCAAGACCGGCACGTGGGTCTACGACGTCGACGAGATCTCTGATTAAGCGCGGGGCAAGTTCCTCGGAGCAGTGCCACGCTAGACCCTGCTTCCTCCCGAGGAATAGGGGTGCGGCTCCCGCCGCACCCCGCACCGTCTTTGGATCATAGTCGATGTCGGCCGCGGCGGGCCGGAGCGCCTGCCGCTGCGCACAGGAGTTCAGCTTGTCGCGCGAGGGTGCTCAGGCCATCAGGGAAGCGCACGCGATCGATCTTTCCGGCTGGCGCCGGAGAGCGCTTGATCTCGAGAGCGAGATCGCCAAGGTCGTCGTCGGTCAGCGCCGGGTGATACGGTTGTTGACGACCGCGATCTTCGCGCGCGGGCACGTTCTGCTCGAAGGCGATGTCGGTGTCGGCAAGACGACGTTGCTGCGGGCTGCCGCCCGGGGGCTCGGGGGGGCCTATGAACGCGTCGAGGGCACCATCGACCTGATGCCCGCCGACATGATCTACCACACGTATATCGGGGAAGACGGGCGTCCACGCGTCGAGCCGGGCCCGGTGATCCGCTACGGCAGCGAGCTCACGGTTTTCTTCTTCAACGAGATCAATCGCGCGCGTCCGCAGGTGCATTCGCTGCTGCTGCGGCTGATGGCAGAGCGCAGCATCACCGCCTTCAACCGCGAATACCACTTTCCATATCTTCTCGTGTTCGCCGACCGCAACCGGATCGAGCGTGAGGAGACATTCGAGCTTCCCGCCGCGGCTCGCGACCGGTTCCTTATGGAAATTTCCATCGCGACGCCGATCGAGCCGGAGGTGAGGCGGCAACTTGCGTTCGATCCGCGCTTCCACGACAGCGACAGGCTGATCGAGTCCATACCGGCCGGCATGGTGGATCATCGCGAGCTTCCGGCGCTTGCCGCTGCGATCCAGGAAGGGATCGAGACGAGCCAGGATCTGGAACGCTACACGCTGGAGCTGTGGCAGGCGGTACGGGATCCCGCCGGCGCCGGCATCGAGATTGCCGATGTCGATATGCAGCGTCTCGTCGCTGGCGGGGCCAGCCCGCGCGGCATGAGTTACCTGCTTCGCGCAGCGCGTGTTGCCGCGTGGCTCGACGGGCGCCACATGGTCGTGCCCGAGGACTTGCGCGCGGTGTTCTTCGAGACGATGGCGCACCGCATCTTCCTCAGCCCGATCTACGAATTGCGGCGCGACGCGATTGTACGCGAGCTCATCCGGCAATTGTTCGAGCGGGTTCCGGCGCCATGACGGACCACGTGGATGGGACGGATCTTCCGTACCGGCTGCCGTGGAGAAGCGCACATTCCCGGGTCGGCGCCCATCGCAGCAAGATCGAGGGGACCGGCGGCTATTTCAGGGACGTGGTCCCGCTCGTTCGGAACCCGGATCCGCGGCGGATCGACCTGCGCATCAGCGCGCGAGATCCGTTCGAGGGACTGCACGTGCGCCGCTTCGAGCAGATGGCGGCGGTCACGGTCTATGTTCTGGTGGATGTCTCGGCGTCGATGGGCTTTCGCGGTAGCGCTGAAAAGCTCGGGCTCGCGGCCGACCTCAGCGCGGCGCTAGCTGCTTCGGCGCGGCGTGTCGGCGACGCGTTCGGCCTGATCGGCTGCGACGAGGTTGTTCGCCCCGAGCTGACGCTTCTGGCGACGCGCGCCCGGGGCAGTGAGACGGAGTTGCTCAAGAGGCTACGCTCATTCGTTCCTCAAGGGCGCAGCGCGATGGGGCTCCGCGATGCCGCCGCGTTAGTCGCCGGGCGGCGCAAGCTGGTGTTCGTCATCTCGGATTTCTTCATACCGAATGAGGAGGTGGAGGGCATCTTCGCGGCCCTCGCACATCACGACATCGTGCCCATTCTGCTAGCGGACAGTGCGGAACTCGAGAAGCTAACTCGGTGGGGGATACTCTCTCTCACCGATTTAGAGGTCGGCCGGCGGCGCCTGGTCGTCATGCGTCCCCGACTGCGGGACGCGTGGCTAAGGAGGAGCGGGCGCCGTCGGGCCGATCTCAAGGCGATGGCGTCGCGATATGCGCGCGAGCCTTTCATCATCGAGGACCGCATCAACTGGGAGCGCTTTGCCGGCTATCTCATGGGTGGCGCTGCATGAGGCTGGTTGTGGCACTCGTCGTGGCGATGAGCGTTACGGATTTGGCGTCCGCGGCGAGCACGCCGTCGGTGAGTGTCCGCGATCCGCGTGCTTTCGGCTACTTTCTCGGCGACGTCATCCATCGCAAGGTGACGGTCCGGGTCGGCCCGAACCAGAAACTCGATACTGCATCGCTGCCGCGCCCGGGCCCGCTCAACTATTGGCTCGAGATCGCCCATGCCGATCATCACGAGACGAGCGAGGGGGACGATACCGTCCATACCTTGGATATCGACTACCAGACGTTCTACGCGCCGCTAGATCCGCGCAAGCTGACAATTCCCGGCTTCAACGTGAAGATCGAAGGTGCGGGCGAGCTGGCGGTGCCGGAATTCGGATTCATCATGTCGCCGATCCGGCAGCTGTTTGCCGCTGCCAGCCAGAGCTCGGGGAGCGCGGTGGAGCTTCAGGCCGACAAGCCGGCGCGCAGGCTTTCGACCGGGGCGGAGAGGACGGCACTACTCATTTCCGGTATTGCCGCGCTCATCGGATCGGCAGGCTTGGCCTGGCACAATGCTTGGTGGCCGTTCAACCGGCGGCCGTCGCGGCCCTTCACCGAGGCTGCGCGTTATCTCAGGGCCAACGCCGCCAGCCTCGCCGGCGCCGGTGGCTACCGCGACGCGTTGCTGAGACTGCACCGCGCCTTCGATCTCGCGGCAGGTCGGCGCGTCCTGGCCGATGATGTCCCGATCTTCATCGGCGAGCACCCGGAGTTTCAGTCGCAGCGGCCGGCCATCGAGCGCCTGTTTCTCGCGTCGCGGTATGCGTTCTTCGCCGACGATGTGGCCGATGCGCAGGCGGAGATGCCGCTCGACGCGCTCGTCGAACTTAGCGCCGACCTCGGGGCGGCGGAGCGGAGGGCGGCATGAACCTCGCGTTTTCGATTTCCTGGGTGCTCGCGGCATTGCCACTGGTCCTCCTTCCGCTGCTGGTGTCTCTGCAACGCCGGCAGGGTTATCCATCGCTGATGGATGTCGAGCCGGATTCACTGTCGCGTGCAGCCGCTGTCGGAATGCACGTCATCGG